>CAWAQL010000015.1:0-17966 GCA_963784295.1 uncultured beta proteobacterium | reverse complement strand
GCACCGGTTCTCACCGCCGGCCGTCTCCACATCGATCAACGCGTAATCGCCCGACTGGCTGCTGCGCGCGCCGCCGGCCATGACCTGCGCCACCCGTGTCTGCAGTTGCGCGCCGATGTCAGGTGCGGCCTCTACCGGGCAAGCCGGCGAGCGCCTCGCCTTCGCGTCCGACCATCGCTGCAAAACTCGGGTTCGACTGGGCGATGCGCCGGTGCCGGTCGACCAGCGCCAGCCCCACCGGCGCCCGCTCGATCACGTCGGCCAACAAGACGCGCGCGCGCGCTGCAGCAAGCCGGCTGCGGCGTGCGAACAGCGCGAACAGGGTGCTTGCAATCAGCAAGCCGAGCAGGCAGACCACCAGCGCGGGCACGTAACGGGTGGACAAGCGTTGCGCCATCCGCTGCTGCACGGCGTGCGTCTGCGTTTGCGCCGACTCGGCGTCGGCGCGAACCGCGTCCATGAACGCCTTGCCCTGGCCGGCCTCCACCATCGCGCGCGCGTCGAGCCATGAGCGCCGGCGCGTGTCGATCACCCGTTCGGCATAGGCCATGAGCGAGTCACCATTGGCCAGCAGATGTTCGACGACCGGCTTGGCGACCCCCGCGAGCAGCAGCACCTCGGCCAGCGGTTCGGAATCTCGCCGCAGCTTGCTTCGTGCATCGATGTAAGGCTCGAGGTAGGCCTCCGAGCCGACGATCACGAATCCGCGGTATGCGGTCTCCACGTCTTTCAGCGACGACAGATATTGCTCGCCTGCGACGTCGGCGCGCTGCAGTTGCGTCAGCTCCGACTGGTTGTTCGCGATCAGATAGACGATTGCGATCAGCCCGGCCAACGACAGCCCGAGCACGGCCAGAATCAATCGAGAGACGACGGCCGAGCGCGGCGCGAAATGGGGCATGACGTGGACGGTGATTCGGGAAGACCGGGCAGTTGCTCAGAGCGCAAGGGCCCGGGTGGGCAGGCGCACAAGCGGCGCAACGATCGCGCACCCGCGACCCTTGGGCCTGCGCGATCGTTGCTCATAGGGAACAGCCATTATGTAGGCGCGCAGACCGCGGGCTTGTGGGCTCGAATCGCGTGAGGCCACGAGCCAGTGGGGCCGTTCGGACTGGCAAGCCTTCACGCCCCAGCCAGGCGGCGCCTTGCTGCCTCAAGCCATCCAATGGCGCGCGCGGAGACGGCACCATCGGATGCAACCGTCGGCCATGTGAGGCACTGGCCCAGGCACCCGGACCACGCACGCCGACGATTCCAGCCGCGCGGACTCCACCCCACCAACTGCGCGAATCGCGGTGCGCAGGTCGAACGTCGGCCGACATCGCCCGCCGCTGTCGCGGTTGGCGAACCCACGCCGCAGCGGCTGCTCGCGTATCGGGTGGTACGGCATCGAACACCGGGCGCTCGGTCAATGCGTGAGCGTTTCCAGATCGCTGAGCGAGTCGGGGTGCGATGGCCGCCCGCCGAGCATCGCTTGCGTGCGGGCGTTCGATGCGGGTTGGTCCCTCGCGAAGAACGGCCCTGGGGCGTCGAAATGGTCGTGTGCCATGCGCTCGACCGGCAGCCCGAGTCGCCGGTCGATGACCGCTGAGATGTCGGCCACGGCGTCCCCCTCATCGGCGACCGCGTGCCACACGGTGCCGGCCGGCGCCGACTCCGGCGCCGATCGGAACGGAACGGCCGCGTCCAACCGTGGACGGCGGGCCCGCGCGGGCGGCGGTCTCCGGGATGGCCGGCGACGCCCGACTTGCGGGCGGTGTCGGTCGGCAGCCGGGCAGAACCGCCGATGCCCCGCTGTGGACGGTGCGCGGCAGGCGGACTGCGCTGCTGCGCATGCCGCGCGAAGCCAGGTCAAGCATCGAACCCATCGAGCGAAATCGCTCACCCAGGGAGCCGTCGATCACCGGTGGGTCTGCTTTGGTGCTGACAGGTCCGGGCATCCACGGCGTTCCCGAGTCCGCGACGAACGGGCAGCCGCTCGCGACGAGGGTTTCGCCGATGGCACGCATTGCCGCACGCTCCTCGGCCAAGGCGCGGGCGCTCGCTTCGGCGACGCTGCGGAGATCATGGCTGAAGGCCAAATGGGCCGCTCTGTCGGCTTGGTCGGTGCCCGAACGCCGGACGTCCAGGCATGGCGGGGTCCGCATACGATCACGCTGGACGAGCAAGTGACGGACTGGCGAAGCGGCGCGGTCCGAGCGGGGATGGCTTGCTGCCCCGTGACTTTGGCCGGGTCGGCTCGCGCGATGCGCGACGGGAAGCGGAATCCAAGCGGCGAGAACAGAGACCGGCTCTGAGCTTGCAGCGTCATGCCGCTCGCCGGCTTCAATCGATCTTGATGCCGCCTTGTTCGACCACGACCGCCCAGTGCTTGCGCTCCCGCTCGAAGAACGCGCCCAACTGCTCGGGCGACATGATGTGGACTTCGGCGCCCTGCGCGATCAAACGCTCCCGGATCTCTCGCGTGTTGACGATGCGCGTGAGTTCGGCCGATAGGCGATCGATGACGGCATCCGGCACGCCGCTCGGCATCAGCACGCCTTGCCAGGTGCCCGACTCGAAGCCGCCGACGCCCTGTTCCGCGATGGTCGGCACGTCGGGCAGCATCGCGACGCGAGACGCTTTCGATACGCCGATCGCTTTCAGCTTGCCCGACTGCACGAACGGCAACGTGGCCAGCGCACCGTTCATCAACACCTGCGTCTGGCCGGCCACGGTGTCGCCGATCGCTTGCGAGCCGCCTTTGTACGGGATGTACTGCCACTTCGCCTGCGTTGCCTGCTCGACCGCGACACCGGCCAGGTGCGGCGCACTGCCGGTGGCGGTCACGGCGAAGTTGAGCTTGTGGTCGTTCGAGTAAGCAACCAGTTCGGCCAGGTTGTTGACCGGCACCGACGGATGCACGACCAGCAGGTGCGGCGAGTAGGCGAGCATCGCCACGCCGCGCAGATCCTTCGACGGATCGAACGGCAGCTTCAGATAAACCGAAGGGCTGATTGCCAGCGAGCCAACGTCGCACAGCAGCAGCGTGTGTCCATCGGTGGCCTTGGCGACCGCATCGGACCCGATGTTGCCGTTGGCGCCGGGCTTGTTCTCGACCAGCACCGGTTGGCCGAGCGCTTGCGAAAGCGGCTGAGAAATGGCGCGCGCAATGATGTCGCTCGATCCGCCGGGCGGATACGGCACGACGATCTTCAGCGCCTTGGTCGGCCATTCTTCGGCTTTTTGGGCCAGGGCGCAGGTGCTGCCTGCGCTTATTGCTATCAATAGTGTAGTAGCAAGCAGATGACGGCGTGTCGGTTTCATAAGACTTCCTTGCAACAGATTCAAACGCCGACCCGCCGCGGCAACCACAGCGGCAACGCCGGCCCATGGGTCACGATGCCCAGCACGATCAGCAGCCGTCCGAAGAACGGCATCGGCGCCCGCACCGCCTGCCCGATCGGCAGCTTGGCCACCGCGCTGCCGACGAACAGCACGGTGCCGACCGGCGGCGTGATCCGCCCGATGCCGAGGTTGGGGATCATGCCGAAATGCACCCGATCGACGCCGACCGCCTTCACCAACGGTAGCAGGATCGGCGTCAAGATCAACAGCAGCGCGAGCATGTCCATCAACGTGCCCGGCGCCAGCAGGTTGATGGCCGGGAACTTCCTGAAGGGTGACTCCGAAAACAGGATGGATTGACCGGCGCTGCCTTCGGTGCGAACGCGACACGGCGGCGTGCTGCCGATTCTGCTGCCAGCGGGACGCCACCCGCCCAAAGGCATTCCCCAAGCACGGCCCCATCACGCCTTCATCGGGTCATGCCCCCAGTTCATCAGCGAATATCGCCAGCGCGTCTCGCTGATGTCGCCCTTGGGTTTCTGCGCCGAGTGGCGATGCACATAGCCGACGACCTTGCGCATGTGGTCGATGTCGCTGGTCGTCAGGTTGCTGGCGCGCGTGCGCAGCAGCTCGACGATGCGGCGGCCCGATTGGTGGCCGACCGACTCGGCGCCCTCCGATTCCTTGAAGCCGACCTTCTTCGATTCTTCGGTGTCGAGCCACTTCTCGATTTCGACAGGCTCCATGTTGACGACTTCGTGGAACAAATCGATCGTCTCGTTGCGGTGATCGAGGTCGTTGGATTTTTTGCTTCCACTGGTCATGAAGGGTTCCGTCCTGGTGTGGCGATGGTCGAGGCAGGCGCTGCAGCAATTCTTGTGCGCGGGGGCTCCGAAGCGGAGCCCACCGGCATTCGATCACCCAGCGACCTTGTTACAGTGAAATCGTCGGCCGCTCGGCCCTTTTTCCGCCTTTTCTCCACCTTTTCTCCCGCTGCCCTTTCATCTGCCTTTGCCATGGCCCCGTCCGACACCCGCATGAATCCGAATCGACCCCTGCGCATCGGCGTGGTCGGCGTGGGCATGGCGAGCAAGCCGCATATGAGCAGCCTCGCCGAGTTGGCGGCTCTGGGCGTCTGCGAGGTGGCCTGGATCGTCGGGCGCGACCCCACGAGACTGCGCGCCGCGCAAGCACCGCAGACCGCCCAACGCACCACCCGGCTCGACGACGTGCTGGAAGACCCAAGCGTGGCCGCGGTGCTCGTGCTGACGCCGCCCGACACCCACCTGTCCATCGTGCAACAGACGGCGCGGGCCGGCAAGCATGTGCTGGTGGAAAAGCCGCTCGAAGTCGATCTGGCACGCGCGACCGCGTTGGTCGAGGTTTGTGAAGCGCAACGGGTGACGCTGGCCGTGATGCTGCAGCACCGGCTGCGCGCGGGGCCGGTTGCGCTGCGCGCGCTGCTCGCCCGCGGTGCGCTGGGCAGCATCACGGGTGCCAGCGCCAGCGTGCGCTGGTGGCGCCCGCAGAGTTACTACGACGCGCAGCCGGGCCGCGGGACACAGGCGCGCGACGGCGGCGGCGTGTTGATCACGCAGGCGATCCACACGCTCGATCTGCTGATCGGTTTCCTCGGGTTGCCCGCTCACGTGACCGGCGCCGTGCACACGAGCGACGCGCACCAGATGGAATGCGAGGACAGCGCCGCCGCGCTGCTGCACTACCCGGGCGGCATGGCGGCCACGGTGCGCGCGAGCACCGCGGCCTGGCCCGGCCATGCGGAGTACCTCGAGATCGACGGGACGGGGGGCACAGCCACGTTGGTGTCCGGCGCGTTGACGGTGCGGCTCATGCAGGGCGAGCAAACGATTTCGGTGGGCGCCGACCAGGGCTCGGGCGGCGGCAACGATCCGATGGCTTTCGACCACGCGCCGCACCGTGCGGTGTTGGAAGATTTTTTGCATGCGGTGCGCACCGGCGGTGTACCGGCCGTGACGGGCCGCTCCGCGCTCGCCGTGCAGCGCGTGATCGCGGCCATCGTCGAATCGTCGGACAAGGCGAGTGAACCCGTGCGACTGGTCTTGTAATGCAGCGGCTTGTCTTGCCGACGTCGGCGCTTCCATGAGCATGCAAACGCTGTCCGATGCGATCGTCGAGCCCAACGCGCTGCTTGCTGCTTCAAGCATCAAACGCATGCACGCGGGCAACCACGTCGCAATCGTTGCCAACGGCGGTGGGCTGCCCGCCGGCCCTTGACCCACCGCTGGCCCGGCGTGAATCGACAACGTACTGCAAGGCCACAAAGTCGCCCTCGTGGACTTGGCGGAGGGTGCCGAGGTGCAGCGCGCATTGACGGGTGCAACGGCCGTGCCGCACCTTCGCGCCATCGTTGCCGGCAGCTGGGTGCACAAGCAGTTGCGCGCGATGCGCGCGGCGCGGTCGCTCGAAGGGCTGCCGAGCGCCAGCGCCAGGCCAGTGCCGCCGCAGTCGCTCCAACGCCACACGTGCAAAGGCTTTCGCAACACCGACGGCCCGTTCGGCACGCGCCACCTCCCGGCGCGCATGCAGACCCTTCGGTGCGTGGCCGGAGCGACCGAGTTCGCCGTGCAGCGCACCGGGGCTGAGTGGCTGCCGCGTTTTCCTCCTGCGGATGAGGCGATCGCGTTCGAGCACCGCGGCGGTGGCGGCGTCGTGGTCGACGCGCCGGATGGGGTGATCTCGATCTGCGCGCTGCGCGCTGCGCCCCATCGGCACGAATCCGAACTTCGGCGGCGGGGCGACGGGGGTCGGCTGAACCTGCGTGAAGCTGCGGCCCGATCGGCCGCTGTCACCGGGCTGCATTGCGGTGGTGGATGCGCGCAATGCCAGCGACGCAACGCTGGGCGGAGTCACGCTGCAGGACGACCGGCCCATTAGCTTCCTGTCGATGGTCGAATCGATTTTGCAGCAGGCCGAGGTGTATCTGGAGGGCCGAAACGCGCGGCGGCGCGAGACGGTGCCTGCGAGCGAACGCAGGGCAGCGTGCCGTACAGCGGCAGCGATGCGTTCTCGGGCGTCGCTGCGAACCCGGCGATGGATTTTTGCGCCGACCTGTCGGTGCACGCGGGGGAGGCCGTGACGTCCTCGGAAAACACCGAGGTGGGCGACGGCGTCGAGCCACTCACCGCGCGCGCGGCCAATGCCGAAGCGGCTGCCGCCATCGTCTGCGAGCCGACCTGGACCGACGCGCATCTCGCGCGTGGCCAACTCGCTGTCCAACAAGCGCAATGGCCTGTCCTACATCGCAAAAAACCGATGAGCGCAATCGTCAAGTCGGGCAGCACATCGATCCATGGCGCGCTGGCGACGGGCGAGCAATGGAAGCGTGGCCAGCGCGGCTTGATCTGCGCAGCCACGCCGGCCAGTGACTTCCTCTGCAGCACATTGCCCCTCGCCGCTGGCACGCACCTGCAAGTGTTCAAGACCGGGCGCGGCACACCGTACGGCATGGCCGGATGCCTGCCGATCAAGTTCGCAACGCGCAGCGCTCTGGCGCATCGCTGGCACGACTGGATGGATCTGAACGCGGGCCGCCTCGCCGACGGCGACGCGACCATCGAAGACTCGGGATGGGACCTGGGTCAGTGGATGCCGGACGTGGTCAGCGACCCCCAAAAAGACGTGGGCCCGTGCTGGAAGTTGCACAACGCGCGCGTGCCGTTCAACCCAGCGCCGATTGCTTGATGAGCCGGGCCAACCAGGCGACACCCCTTGTCCCCCACACGCTGCCAACCCCGCACCTGCACCGGTCACCGGGTCAGCAGGCCGGTACGACGTTCAGCGTGGCTTGCTCACCGGCTCCGCACCGCTGCGGGTGTATGACGCCACGACGCGCCCATCGCCGCGCGGGTGCGCTGCCAGATCGAATGTGGGGCGCTGCAGGCTTGGGCTCCCATAGGCGACTTCTTCGAACGTCGGCGCGATGGCGGCGACGGGCGCAGGCGCGGTTGTCTGCGATGCGTCCGCGGTCTGGGCCGCAGGCCGGGTCATGCCTGCCCGGCGTGCACGCGGCGTGCGTCTGGCCACCGGCAGCTGACCCTCGGCCTCGGCTTGCGCGGAACTGGACGGCGTGCGCAACTTGAGCGCGGGCGAGTCGTCGCCGCCGACGCCCGAGGTGGCGCCCAGCGTGCCTTCGGGCAGCAACGGCAGGCACTCCTGCGCACCCGCCTGCATCACGAGATGGCCGTTCGGAAAGCGCTTGGCCATGCCGACGTGGATCGGCCGGGACAGATCGATCGGCGGCTCTTCCGAGCGGTAGACGATCGCATTGTCCTTGCCGTAGACCGTATAGCAAGGGCCCGCAGCGAAGGCCGAACCCGACCACAGACAAGCCAACAGTGCACAGGCAACAGGAACGGACAGCGGTTTCATCGGATTCGGGCCTCGACAAGTGGGAGCAGAAGTGGGAGCCCCCTCAAGTCGGCACGGGGACTGGCTGCGCCCATGCTATGGCCCATGACCTCTTCTCGTGCCACGCCGACGGCCCAACCGGCCGGCCCAAGCGCGAGCTTTCGCACGCTTTGCCCGGAATGCGTCGCGCCGGAATCCCAGGCCGGTGCGGCTGCAGCCAAGCCGACGCTACGGCTTGCAGTCGGCTGCAGGTTGGGCTTCCTGGTGACGCGCGCCTTCGAGTTCGCAGGCGCGCGCGCGGGTCACCCTGCGCAGGCATTCGGCCGCATCGACGCGGCCGATGGTGCCTTCGCTCATGCCGTAGAAGCCGCAATTCGCGTTCCGGTAACGAATCCACAAGCGTTGCGCATCGAGCAAGGGCGTGCGCTGACCCGCATCGATGCGGGTCTTGAGCGCTTCGTAGGCCTTGTTCAGGCGCTGGTCCCATGCTTTGTTCTCTGCCGCTGTGCATTCGGCCATCGCCGAAGTCGTCATCGCACCTTGGCAGGCATCGGTGGTGGCGGCCGCAGCCGGTTTTGACGCCGCTGCGACAGCCAATGCCGCACCGAGCGAACAGGACAGCAGCACCGAAGCCAGTGCCCGCTGCCGCAGCACGGACGCTGGGCCGCGCGGGCCTTGCACCCCGTTCGAGGACAGCGGCCGCACCATCAGAACGTTCCCGGATAGTTGCCGCCGTCCGCCAGCACGTTCTGGCCGTTGATGTAGCCGGCGTGCTGGCTGCACAGGAATGCGCAGATCGCACCGAACTCGGCCGGCGTGCCGAAGCGCTGCGCGGGGATGCCTTTCTTGCGCAGTTCAAGCGCTTCGGGCTTGGTGGTGTTGCGCAGCCGATCGGTCTCGAACAGGCCCGGCAGCAGGTTGTTGATCGTCACGCCCTTGGCCGCGATCGGTGAGCGGGCCACGCCGGCGACGAAGCCCGTCAGGCCGCTGCGCGCGCCGTTGGACAGACCGAGATTGCCGATCGGCGCTTTTACCGCGCCCGACGTGATGTTCACGATGCGGCCGAAGCCGCGCTCGGCCATGCGGTCGACGTGTGCCTTGATCAGCTCGATCGGCGTCAGCATGTTGGCATCGATCGCCTTGATCCATGCGTCGCGATCCCAGTCGCGAAAGTCGCCCGGCGGCGGGCCGCCCGCGTTGTTGACGAGGATGTCGAAGTCGTGCCGCAGCGTGGACACGGCCGCACGGCCTTCGGGGGTGGTGATGTCGCAAGCAACGCTCTCGACCGCCGCGCCGTGGCCGGACTCGGCCGCCACCGCCTGCAGCCGCTGCACGGCATCGGCCAGCGCATCGGCGCCGCGCGCGTTGATCAAGACATGCACGCCTTCGCGCACCAGCGCTTCGGCGCATCCGTAGCCGAGTCCTTTGCTCGCGCCGCACACGAGTGCCCATTTGCCTGAGATTCCGAGGTCCATCTTTGCTCCTTGTGGTGATGTTCGAATGCGCAGACGATACACCGCGGGTCCAGCGCCCCGCACTTGGTGTCGGGTGCCGAGTGCCGGATGCCCAGCGACCTGTGCTTGGCGCCTGTTGCTCGCTGCATCAGGTGGCAGCAACCCAAAACACTTGCGTTCAACCAGAACACTCGCGCCAAGTCTGCAGTTCGTCGGTGGTGCGCAGCCAATCCGACTCGTTTGACCCCGGTGCACGGGCATCGGTCTCATCTCACCCGCGGTGCGCGTGTGAACAGGAAGATGCCGGCCACGACCAGCGCGCTGCCGGCCGCGATCCCGAGCGTGAAGCGTTCGTCCAGGATCCACACACCCATCAAAATCGTGGCCATCGGCCCGACCATGCCGGTCTGCGCGGCGACCGTCGCGCCGACACGTTCGATGCCCATCATCACGAGCAACACCGGCAGTGCGGTGCACAGCGTCGCATTCAACACCGACAGCCAGACCACATGAGCGTCGACCGAGGCCAACGAGCCCACCGGACGCAGCAGCAGAAACTGCACGATGCAGCACACAGACGCCACCGAAGTGGCCAGCCCGACCAAGCGCAGCGACCCGATGCGCTGCACCATCTGGCCGCTGTAGACCAGATAGACCGCATAGCTGACCGCGCTGGAAAATACCAGCAGCGCACCCCAGACAACATTCGGATGGCCGAAATCGGCTTCCCGCGCGAACACCAGCAACACGCCGCTGTAGCTGACCGCCATGCCGCCGATCTGGCGCCACGAAAAGCGCCGGCCGTAGAACGTCCAGCCCAGCAGCATCACGAGCGTCGGGCTCAGATACAGGATCAGCCGCTCGAGCGACGCGCTTACGTACTGCAGCCCCGCGAAGTCGAGAAAGCTCGCAAGGTAATAGCCGCTGACGCCCAGGCCAATGATGCCCCACCCGTCGCGGCGCGCAAGCGGCGGCTTGGCGCGCCCCGCCCACCACGCCATCGCCAGAAAAATCGGCAGCGCAAACAACATGCGCAACATGATCAAAGTGACCGCGTCGACGCCGTAGCGGTACGCAAGCTTCACGATGATTGCCTTGCCGCTGAAGGCCACGGCGCCGATTGCCGCGAACGCAATGCCAACGGCAAAGCGCCGACCGGAATACGCTTGGGCCGGTGCGGTTTTCGGATTCGCGCTCAAGCGCAGCCCCCTGCCCAGTCGAAGCAGACGACTGCGTCACCGCCAGTGAAAACGGCGCCCGCAGGCGCCGCTCTCAGGTGGGCACGATGCGCGTGGACGACGGTCAATCCTCTTCCTGAAACGCCACTTCGCGGCTGCTTTTGACCGCCGGCAACGCGACGATGACGATCAGCAACAGTGCCGCCGCCAGCAGGCTCGCCGACAACGGGCGCGTGACCAGCACGCTCCAGTCGCCACGCGACAGCAGCAGGGCCCGACGCAGGTTTTCTTCCATCATCGGCCCGAGGATGAAGCCGAGCAGCAGCGGCGCGGGTTCGGTGCCGAGCTTGATGAACAAATAGCCGATGATGCCGAACGACGCCGACCATCCAGATGTCGAACGTGTTGTTGTTGGTCGAATACACGCCGATCGCGCAGAACAGCACGATCGACGGAAACAGCCAGCGGTAGGGAATCGTCAGCAGCTTGATCCAGATGCCGATCAGCGGCAGGTTCAGGATCACGAGCATCGCGTTGCCGATCCACATCGATGCGATCAGGCCCCAGAACAGTTCCGGGTTGCTGGTCATCACCTGCGGGCCCGGCTGGATGTTGTGGATGGTCAT
Organism: uncultured beta proteobacterium; assembly: GCA_963784295.1. Taxonomy (GTDB): domain Bacteria; phylum Pseudomonadota; class Gammaproteobacteria; order Burkholderiales; family Burkholderiaceae_C; genus JBBPYC01. Next base: position 6,992 of record CAWAQL010000015.1, on the reverse strand, counting down.
CGCGCCGACCATCAGTGCCATCACCGCGTTGGGCGGGATGCCGAGCGTCAGCAGCGGGATGAACGAGGTCTGTGAGCCTGCGTTGTTGGCCGACTCCGGCGCTGCGACGCCGCGGATGTTGCCCTGGCCGAACGGCACTTCGCCTTTGCGGAGTTTGGTCTTTTTCTCGATCGTGTACGCCGCGAACGCCGACAGCATCGCGCCACCGCCCGGCAGGATGCCCAACGCCGAGCCGAGCGCCGTGCCGCGCAGCACGGCCGGCCACATGTTCTTGAAGTCTTCCTTGGTCGGCATCAGCCCCTGCACCTTGCCCGTGAATACCTCGCGTGCGTGCTCAGGCTCGGACAGGTTCTTGATGATCTCGCCGTAGCCGAACACGCCCATCGCGATCGTGATGAAGCCGATGCCGTCGGTCAGTTCCGGAATGTCGAACGAGAAGCGCGCGACGCCTGAGTTCACGTCGGTGCCGACCAGCCCCATCAACAGGCCCAGCACGATCATCGCGATCGCGTTGATCAGCGAGCCGGAAGCGAGCACCACCGCGCCGATCAGGCCCAGCACCATCAGCGAGAAGTATTCGGCCGGGCCGAACTTGAACGCGACTTCGGTGAGCGGCCCCGAGAACGCCGCCAGGATCAGCGTGCCGACGCAGCCCGCGAAGAACGAGCCGAGGCCGGCGGCTGCAAGCGCTGGCCCGGCGCGGCCCTTTCCGCGCCATCTGGTAGCCATCGATCACGGTCACCACCGAGGACGACTCGCCCGGCAGGTTCACCAGAATGGCGGTGGTCGAGCCGCCGTACTGCGCGCCGTAGTAGATGCCGGCCAGCATGATCAGCGCCGACACGGGCGGCAGCGCATAGGTGGCGGGCAGCAGCATGGCGATGGTCGCGACCGGGCCGATGCCCGGCAGCACGCCGATCAACGTGCCGAGCAGGCAGCCGACGAAGCAGTACAGCAGGTTGATGCCGGTGAACGCGACGCCGAAGCCGAGCGACAGATTGGCGAACAGTTCCATGGCGGCCGCTCCTGCTTAACCTGTGATGAAGGCCGGCCAGACCTGGAACTGCAGCTTCAGCGCAAGCACGAACGTCGCGTAGCTGCCGATCGCAAGGATGATCGCGACCACCAGCACTTCCTTGAACCGGAATGTGTCGCCGCCGAGTGCGGCCACGAATGTCAGCGCGAAGATCGCGACCATCAACCCCATCGCCGGCACACCGAGGCTCGGCAGCCCGCCGAGCAGCACGCCGAACAGGAAATTCGACAGAATCACGAAGAACAGCGGGCGCCAGGCCCAGGCGCCGATGCGGCCGCCATCGGGCGGTGCCTTGCCGAGGAAGGACGTCACCATGATCAGCATGCCCAGCAGCGTGAGGATCACGCCGAGGATCAGCGGAAAATAGCCCGGCCCCATGCGCGCGCCGTTGCCGATGTTGTAGTTGGTCGCGCCCCAGGCGAAGGCGACGCCAACCGCGGCGAACATCAGGCCGGCGTAGAAGTCTCTCTGGCTTTTGATCATGCGTGTGCTCTGCTGCCTGGGGTCGGCCAAGGCAAGTGGATCGGCAAGGCGAGTCGGATTGAAACGCAACGGGTCGACGACCGGTGTCGGCACACCGTCACATGGGTCCGCATTAAAACAGGTTCGTCGCGCGTTCGGGCGGTTTTGTGTGTTGCGCGTGCGTCGGACTTTTAATCGACGGCCCGTCCGGGCCAAGTCAGCCTCAGGTCAGCGGCGGTGTCGTAGCCAGTACCTCTTCGGTGATCGTCGCGCCCGCGGCCACCCGCAGCGCGCCGGCCAGCCGCAGCGGCCGCATGCCGTCAACCACCGCCTGCCGGCGCAGCGCTGCGATGTCGGGCGTGTCGGTGACGAGACCGCGAAACGCATCGCTCACGGTCAGCAATTCGAACAGCCCCATCCTGCCCATGAAGCCGGTCATCCGGCAGTCGACGCAGCCGACCGGCTTGTACGGCTGCCAGTTGCCAGTGATCTTCCAGGGCCGGATCAGCGCGTCGAGCGCCTCGCGCGAGGCTTCCGGGTTCGGCGCGCGACAGTGCCGGCACAGCGTGCGCACGAGCCGCTGCGCGAGCACACCGAGCAAGGTGGCGTTCACCAGATAAGGCGGCACGCCCAGCTCCATCAATCGCGTCACGGCCGATGGTGCGTCGTTCGTGTGCAGCGTGGAGAACACGAGGTGCCCGGTCAGCGCGGCCTGCACCGCCATGTCGGCGGTTGCGGCATCCCGAATCTCGCCGACCATGATGATGTCCGGGTCCTGCCGCATCAGCGCGCGCAGGCCTTCGGGAAAATTGAAGTCGAGCTGCGTCTGCACCTGCGTCTGGTTGAAGCTCGGCTCGATCATCTCGATCGGGTCCTCGATCGTGCTGACGTTGACTTCCTCGGTCGCGATGCGCTTCAAGGTCGAATACAACGTGCTGGTCTTGCCCGAGCCGGTCGGCCCGGTCACCAGCACGATGCCGTGCGGCCGGCGCGCGAGTTCTTCCCAGCGCCTGGCGTCGTGCGACGTGAAGCCAAGCGCATCGAGGTCCTTCACGGCCGTGTCCGGGTCGAAGATGCGCATCACCATCTTTTCGCCGAACGCGGTCGGCAAGGTCGACAGGCGCATCTCGACCTCGTCGCCGCGCGGGTTGCGCGTCTTGATGCGGCCGTCCTGCGGGCGGCGTTTCTCCACCACGTCCATGCGGCCGAGCAGCTTGATGCGCGCGGTCATCGCGCCGAGCACGCCGGGCGGCAGTTGATAGACCGGGTGCAGCACGCCGTCGATGCGAAAGCGGATCACGCCCTGCTCCCGGCGCGGCTCCAGATGGATGTCGGATGCGCGCTGGTCGAACGCGTATTGCCAGAGCCAGTCGACGACCTTCACCACGCCCTGGTCGTTCGCGTCGAGTTGCTTGGTCGTGTTGCCGAGCTCGACCAGTTGCTCGAAGCTGGTCGTGCTCGCGCCGCCGCCGGCTTTCAGCGCCACGCGCACCGACTTGGCCAGCGCGAAGAACTCGGCGGTGAACCGCTGGATGTCCTGCGGGTTGGCGACCACGCGGCGCACCGTGCGGCGGGCCTGGCGTTCCACTTCCGATACCCAGTCGGTGATGAACGGCTCGGCGGTGGCCACGACCACTTCTTTCGGCGTCACCTGCACGGGCAGCACGCGGTGCCGCTCGGCGTAGGCCGCGCTCATCGTCTCGGCCACCTTGCCGACGTCCACGCGCAGCGGGTCGATGCGCAGATAGGTCAGCTCGGCGCGCTGCGCAAGGTACTGCGTGAGCGTCTCGACATCGAGCGGCTTGCCGTCCGAGGCACGCGCCATCGCGACGTTGCCCAGCCGCACCAGCGGATGCAGCGCGCTCTCGGCCTGCGCGCAACGCGCAATCGTGCGCTCGGCCTCTTCGGCAGCAATCACGCCGTCGGCGCGCAGCCAGTCGACGAGCAATCGCCAGTGCAGCGGGCCGCGGTGCACTGGCGCCGCAACGCCCGCCGCCGTATCGGCCGGGACTTGGCTCACGCCCGCACCATCGGCTTGAAGCCGCGCAGCCACTTCACCGCCGGCAACCCGAAGCGCGTTTGAACGGCCTCGGCGCGATGGGCCAGCAACTCGCGCGTGGGCCGACTCGGCGTGCGCTGCGCAAGCACCACGGTGTTGCCTTCGCGCGTCGGCTTGAACAGCCAGAGCGCGCGCTCGCCGAACACCGCGGCGATTTTCGTCAGGCTGCGCGGCAGGCTCGACGAGCGGCCGAAGAGGTTCACCGTCATGCAGCCGTCGGGCGTGAGCAGCGCGTGGCAGTCGGCATAAGCCTCCACGCTGTCGAGCACGGGCGCGGCCGCGTCGTCGTCGTACAGGTCGACCTGCAGCGCATCGACCGTGCCGAGCCAGCGCGGGTTGCGAATCTCCGTGCGCGCATCGGCCAGCACGATCTCGAGCCGCGCGTCCTCGGGCGGCAGCTTGAACCAGCCGCGGCAGGCGGCCAGCACCTGCGGGTTCAGCTCGATCGCGGTGGTGTGGCCGAGCCGCACTTTCTTGCGGCAGAACTTGGTCAGTGCGGCCGACCCCAGGCCGAGCTGCATCGCGTGGCGCTTGGGCAACGTGGCTGGCTCGACGAACAGCAGCCAACACATCATGCGCTGCACGTATTCGAGCTCGATCTCGTAGGGCGCATCGATCTTCATCGTGCCCTGGATCCACGGGGTGGACAGGTGCAGGAAGCGCACGCCGTCCTCCTCCGAACAGTTGACTTCGGGCAGCGGCGCAGGGGCGGCGGCAGTGGGTGGATCGATCGACATGGCGGGCATGGTCGTCAGTGTGCCAGCCGACCCTGCCCGATCGGCTCAATCGACCAGGCCGTGTGCGACGAAAACCGCACGCCAGGCGTCCAGCTTTTGCGCAAAGGTGCTCGACGCGTTGGCCGGGCTGGTCGACGGCAGCCGGTGGAACGCGATCGACTCGGCGCGCGCATGTCCCCCTTGCGCAAACGCGGCCCGCACCGCACCCGCGTGCCGGTGGCTGGCAGCGCCGTTGTGGGCGACGCCGGCGAGGTCGGGACAACGCGCGGCAAGGCCAGCGAAATCGTTCAACACGGGCGCGCGGATGTTCGCGTCCAGGCTGCCGACGCGCGCGCAGCTGGCGTACACGTCCCAGAGGCCGAGCCGCTTGGACAACAGCCATTCGCTCTTCTTTTCATAGCTGAAAGCGATGGCTGCATCAGCGCCATCGGGCCATACGGCTTGCAAAATGCGCCAGAAGCGATTTTGCGGGTGTGCGTAGTAACGCTGCTCGGCCAGCGACCGGCCGCCGGGGAAGCTGCCGAGAATCAGCAGCACCGTGGATGCGCCGACGATCGGCGGCATGCCGGTCAGGCGGTGGGTGTCGGGTTCGGGCGGCATGACGGGGGCGTGAGCGATCGGGGCGGCGTGTGAGGCGGCGCCAGCGGACCGCATCCTGGGGCGCACGTCGGCAAAGGTAGCATCACCGCGGTTTTCTCCACGACCTTTCTTTTCATCTGCCTGTTGCTCACTGCCGCTCATGGACCCCCGCCTCTACGCCAAATTCGATCTGGATGCGATCTGGCTTTTCCTGTCGACCCGCGGGCTCGACCTCGCGCTGAAAGTCCTCGGCGCGCTGGCGATCTGGGTCGTCGGCCGCTGGTTGATCGGGCTCGTGCGCACGGTCGCATCGCGCACGTTGCTGCGCGCGGGCCGGGTCGATGCGACGTTGTCGGCGTATCTGGTGTCGTTCCTGTCGGTCGGCCTGACGGTGCTGCTGATCTTGGCGATCCTCAACGTGTTCGGCGTGCAAACCACGTCGTTCGCGGCGCTGCTGGCCGGCGTGGGTCTGGCGATCGGCACCGCCTGGGGCGGGTTGATGTCGCATTTCGCGGCTGGCGTGTTCATGCAGGTGCTGCGCCCGTACCGCGTGGGCGACCACATCAACGCAGGCGGCAGCGACGGCCGGGTCGAACAGCTGGGCCTGTTCTTCACGACGATCGTGACCGAGCAGAACGTGCGCACCACGGTCGGCAACAACAAGGTGTTTGCGAGCAACATCGAGAACTTCAGTGCGCTGCCCTACCGGCGCGTCGACTGCGCGGCCAAGGTGCCGGCCAGCATGACGACCGCCGACGCCATCGCGCGGCTGCAAAACGCGCTGGCCACGATCCCGAATGTGAAGGTCGAGCCGAAACCCGAAGTCGCATTGCTCGAATATGCGCCGGACGCCTCGAAGCTCGTGGTGCGGCCCTATGCACACACCGATCACTACTGGCAGGTGTACTTCGATACGCAGCAGGCGATCGCCAACGCGTTGCAGCCGCAGACATCGGCATCCTGATCCCCGGCCGTTGGTTTGCTTGCGTGCGGCGCTGGCACCCACGTCCCCATCCGTCGTTGTTTCAATTCCGCGCGGTGCTGGCACCCACGTCCGGAAATCGCCAGCGCACGATCAGCCACGCGCCCAGCCCGAACGTCATCAATGCGGCCGATGCAAAGGCCAATTGATGGGTCGAGTCCATCACCAGCGGCGCGAGCACCCCCGCAGCCAGCCCGTTGGCCACCGCGCCGACGAACGACTGCATCGAAGCGGCCATGCCGCGCCGATTCGGATGCAGATCGAGCACCAGCAGCGTCACCACCGGCGTCATCAGCGCCCAGCCAAACGAATACAGTCCGATCATCGGCAGCGCCCAGCTCGCGTGCGGTGTCCAGATCAGGTTGGCCACCACGTTGAGCAGCGACATGGCGAGCATCACCACGAAGCCGCGTTGGATCTGGACCTTCGGCGCGATGCGGCCGGCGAGCCGGCCACTGAGCCACGCGCCGCTCATGATGCCGCCGATGATGAGCAGAAAAAGCCAGAAAAACTGCGTGGGCGCGAGCTGCAGGTGCCGGCCCAGAAACACCGGCGCCGCCATCACGTAGAGGAACATGCCGTTGAACGGCACGCCGCTGGCCAACGCCAGCAGCACGAAGCGCGGGCTGGTCGCGAGTTCCCGATAGCCGCGCAGCAGGTTGCGCACGTTGAACGGCTGCCGCTCGGGCGCATACAACGTCTCGGGCAGCAGCCGCGCGTTCGACACCCACAGCAGCCCACCGACCCCGGCCAGAAACCAGAACACCGCTTTCCAGCCCCACCAGACCGTGAACCAGCCGCCGATCACCGGCGCGATCGCCGGCGCGACGCCGAAGTAGAGCGTGACCAGACTCATCATGCGTTGCGCATCGGCCGGCGCGAACATGTCGCGAATCACCGCGCGCGACACCACGATGCCGGCACCGGTCGACAGCCCCTGCAGCGCGCGAAAGCCGATCAGCTGCTCGGGCGTTTGCGCGAGCGCGCAGCCCACGGATGCGAGCGTGAACACGGCCACGCCCCACAGCACCACAGGCCGACGCCCGAAGCTGTCCGAAAGCGCGCCGTGAAACAGGCTCATGAACGCAAACCCGAACAGATACGCCGACAAGGTCTGCTGCAACTGCACGGGGGATG
>CAWAQL010000014.1:0-232717 GCA_963784295.1 uncultured beta proteobacterium | reverse complement strand
TTTCTGTGCAGCCAGCACGCGGGCTACATCAACGGCCAGAACGTGCTGGCCGACGGCGGCAACTATCCGGGCACGTTCTGAGGGCAGCCGCTGTCTTCAAACCGAATGCAAGGCTTGCGGCGCGCCGGGTCCGCGCTGCAGCAACGGGCGCTGGCGTCGCTGGTGTTGTTGGCCTGTTCGTTCGGCGCGGCACCGACTTTTGCAGCGGCGCCGAAAGCGGCTGCAGCCGCCACGACCGATGCCTGCCAAAGTGCGATGACGACCCCGGCGATGGCCGAATGCGCTGCCGTGGAAACAAGGGCCTGGGATCGGCGCCTGAACAACGCCTACGAGGCGCTCAAGACGCGTATCGATCCGGGCCAGCGCACGCCGCTCGTGGATGCGCAGCGTCTGTGGATTCGCTACCGAAATGCGAACTGCGGCTTTTACGGGATGAGCGAAGGCACCATCGGCCGCGTTGATGCGGCCGAATGCCTGCGTGCGATGACCCGCGCACGCGCCTGCGAGCTCGAGATCGCCCACCATCGGGAAGCCAAGCCCGCAGCCGACTGCAAACTGTAGCGAAGGCTTGGCGCGGTTGCGCCCGCCTCGATTCGGGTGCGATGCATTGCGGGCAAAGCGTGCAAAAGCTCGCGCTTGGCCCCGCCGGGTGGGGTCGTCGCACGGCACGAATAGAAGCAGCGGGCCATCGCATGAGCGCAGCCAGCTCCCGTGCCGACCCGAGGGGGCTCCCACTGCCACTTGTCGAGGCCCCGAATCCGATGAAACCGTTGTCCATTCCCGTTGCGTGCGCGCTGTTGGTTTGCGTGTGGTCCAGTTCGGCTTCCGCCTCGGGCCCGTGCTACACGGTCTACGGCAAAGACAACGCGATCGTCTACCGCTCGGAGGAGCCGCCGATCGATCTGTCTCGGCCGATCCACGTCGGCATGGCCAAGCGCTTTCCGAACGGCCATCTCGTGATGCAGGCGGGTGCGCAGGAATGCCGCCGTTGCTGCCCAAAGGCACGCAGGGCGCGAGCTCGGGCGTCGGCGCCGACGACTCGCCCGCGCTCAAGCTGAACACGCCGTTCATGTCCGCGCAAGCCGAAAGCGAGGGCCTGCTGCCGGCGGGGTCAGACGCACGTCGCGTGCACGCCGGGCCGGGACGATCCGACCCGTGGCCCAGGCTGCGGAGGCATCGCAGACGGTTTCAGCCGGACCAACGGGGGCTGCCGCGCCGACCTTCGAGGAAGTTGCGTACGGCGGTCAGCGCACGCAGCGTCCCGCGTTCGACCTGGCTGCGCACCCGCGCGGCGACGGGCGGGTCGTGGCGTCCTACACACGCAGCGGCGTGGAGCCCGCGAGCAATCCGCGCTGAAGGCAGGCCCAGGCCCGAATGACGGGTCGGTTGGCGGCTCGCTCGGCCAGCGGCTTGCTTGCCCGTCGACTGAGAGCAGCCGCAGGACGAGCAAGAGGCATCGAAGGTCGCCTTGGGTCCTTAGGTTGGCTGGCGCCGGATTGAACAGCACCCGCGCGGTGCGGATTCCAGCGTTCATGGACCGATGCACTGCGCGACTTGACGAGCGAGCCCATCGTTTTTTCCCACAATGGGAAGTGGGCCGCCGAGCTGGTTTCCCGGCGTCGTCTTTGCGCCGCGGTTGACGCGACCCCGCGCGCGACGCGCGTCGGTTCAGGCCAGCTCCCGGACGATGGCAGCAGCCGCTTCGGCGTTGGCGCGCGCGGCGTGAGTGGCTCCACGCCGCTGCGCACCTGGGTATTCTCCGAGGACAGCAGGGTCGCCCCCGCTCGCATCAGGCAAGTGAGTGCAACAACCTTCGCCCGATTCGCGCTGACGCCCGTGGATGCAGCGTTGCCGCCGCACGGCACACCGACCACGCGTTCGCTGGCCGGCACCGTCCCGCGCCGCCGCGCGTTCAGGCGCATTGGGAGCAGTTCGACCTGCCGCAAGATCGATTCGATCATCGACAGGAAGCCGATGGGCCAGCGGCGCTGCAGCGTGACCACATCCAGCGTGGCAACTCCCGCGTTGCACGCATCCACCAGCGCGATTGCCGATGCATGCGAATGATGTGCGGCGCGGCAAGCGGCGCGTTGGTTTCGACAAACGTGCCGGACCGCGTCTGCATGCCCACGAAAGCGCCGAAGTCGGAACCGTGAACCTGTGCATCACGACATCAGCCGAACGGGTTTACTTCCCTGGTCCGACGATTCGACGATGGCCGCAATCACGCGCTGCACGGCAAGCGCGGAGCGGCCCGTCACCGCCGGTGCAGCGCCACTGCGCATCGCCCGCAAAAAATCCTCCAGCACCGCACGGTGCGGTGCGTGGTCGAAAGCCATCGGGTCGTTGCCGCCGCCCGAGCCCTGATCGGCGCCTGCCGAGATCGTCTGCTCGCCCTGCATAAGCCGCACCGTCAACGCGCCGGACACCAACGTGGCCGTGCCCCGTGTGCCGTCGATCTCGATGCGCTCGGCATGGCCGGGCCAGGCCGCGGTGCTCGCGCGCACCGTGGCCGCCATGCCGCCCGGGTAGCACAGCAGCGCAGCCGCGCTGTCTTCGCATTCCATTCGGTGCGCGTCGCTCGTGTGCACCGCGCCGGTCACATGATCGGGCAGGCCGAGGAAGCCGAGCAGCAGATCGAGCGTGTGGATCGCTTGTGTGATCAGCACGCCGCCGCCGTCGCGCGCCTGTGTGCCGCGGCCCGGCTGCGCGTCGTAATAGCTCTGCGGGCGCCACCAGCGCACGCTGGCGCTGGCGCCCGTGATGCTGCCCAGCGCACCGCGCGCGAGCAGTTGGCGCAGCGCGACCGGCCCCGCGCGAAGTCGGTGCTGCAGCATCACGGCCAGCGTCACACGTTGCGCTTCGCAAACTTCGACCAAGGCGATCGCGCGCGCCAGATCGACTTCGAGCGGCTTTTCCACCAGCACGTGTTTGCCGGCCCGCGCCGCGCGTTGCACGATGGACAGGTGGGTGTCGGGCGGCGTCAGCACGAGCACCGCGGCCACGCTCGCGTCTTCCAGCACGTCTTCGAGCCGGGTGGTGTGTCGGGCGGATTGCGGCGCCGTCGCGGCGCGCAGTCGGTGGCATCGCGCCCGACGATCCAGGCCACTTCGCAGACGCCTGCAGCCGCCAACTCGGCAAGGCTGGTCAAATGCGGCTTGCTTGCCATCCCCACGCCGACCACGCCGATGCGCAGGGGCCGATTCGAATCCAGGCGGGTGTCGGGTGGGGCCATGGCAAAAGCAGATGGAAGGGCCGTGTGGGGGCCGGCCGAGCGGCCGACGATTTCACTTTAACAAGATCGCTTGGTGATGGAATGCGGGTGGGCAACCGGTCGAAGTCGACCCCCGCGCACACGAATTGCTGCAGCGCCTGCCTCATCCATTTCCCACAAGAACGGAACCTTTCATGACCAGCGGAAAAAAAAACCCAACGACCTCGATCACCGCAACGAAACGATCGATTTGTTCCACGAGGTGGTCAACATGGAGCCGCCGAAATCGAGAAGTGGCTCGACACCGAAGCGTCGAAGAAGGTCGGCTTCAAGGAGTCGGAGGGCGCCGAGTCGGTCGGCCATCAATCGGGCCGCCGCATCATCGAGCTGTTGCGCACGCGCGCCGGCAACCTAACGACCAGCGACATCGACCACATGCGCAAGGTCGTCGGCTACGTGCATCGCCATTCGGCGCAGAAGCCCAAAGGCGACATCACCGAAACGCGCTGGCGCTATTCGTTGATGAACTGGGGACACGACCCGATGAAAGCGTGAGGTAGCCCGGATTAGGGAATGCCTTTAGGCGGGCGGCGTCTCGCAGGCGGCAGAATCGGCAGCACGCAGCCGTGCCCCGTTCGCAATGAGCGCCGCACCCAGGTCGATCCATTCCATTTTCGGAGACACAACCCGCCATGAAGTCCCCGCTTACCCCTGCTCGGCGCCATCGCTCTCGCGTGCAGTGCCTTGGCGCCCAGGCCGCAAAACGTCGTCTGAAAGCCGCCGACGTGCACCCGGCCGGCTACCCCACCGTGGTGGCCGTCGAGAACATGGGCAAGAAGCTCGAGGCGGCCACCAACGGCCGCATCAAGATGCAGATGTTCCCCGGCGCCGTGCTCGGCCAGGAGAAGGAAGATGGTCGAACAGGCGCAGATCGGCGCGATCCAGATCGCCGCGCATCTCGCTCGGCGTGATCGGCCCGGTGGTGCCGGACGTCAACGTGTTCAACATGCCCTTCGTGTTCCGCGACATGCGCACATGCGCAAGGTGATCGACGGCGCCGATCGGCGCAGGAGCTGCTCGACAAGGTCACCGCCAGCCCGCGCACGCCTGGTCGCGCTGGGCTGGATGGACGGCGGCTCGCGCAGCCTCTACACCAAGAAGCCGGTGCGCAAGCCCGCCGACCTGAAGGGCATGAAGATCCGCATGATGGGCAACCCGCTGTTCGTCGACACCATGAACGCGATGGGCGGCAACGGCATCTCGATGGGCTACGGCGAAGTCTTCAGCGCGCTGCAGACCGGCGTGATCGACGGCGCCGAGAACAACCCGCCGAGCTTCTTCACCGTCAACCACTACACCACGCGGCACCAAGTACTACGCGCAGACCAACCACCTGATCATTCCCGAGATCTTCGTGATGTCCAAGGTGACCTGGGACAAGCTGTAGCCGGACGACCAGGCGCTGGTGAAGAAGCTCTCGCGCGAAGCGCAGATGGAGCAGCGCGTGCTGTGGGACAAGAGCGTGGCCGAGTACACCGCCAAGCTCAAGGCCGCCGGCGTCGAGTTCATCGCAGGTCGACAACAAGCTGTTCTACGACGCGACCGCGCCGGTGCGCGCCAAGTACGGCGCCAAGTTCGCGCGACCTGATGAAGCGCATCGACGCCACCAAGTAACGCAGGAGTCCGAGCCGCGACGCGCCGATGCGCCTGCGGCGACTCGCCTGGAACCGATGAAGCACCGTCTGCGCTTCATCGACGCGCTCTACCTCGCCTGCATCTGGATCTGCCGGCGCGTCGATCGTCGCGATGTCGCTGATCATTCCCTGGGGCGTCTTCGCGCGCTACGTGCTGGGCACCGGCTCGCAGTGGCCCGAGCCGATCGCGATCCTGCTGATGGTGGTGTTCACCTTCCTCGGCGCGGCGGCGGCCTACCGCGCCGGCGCGCACATCGCCGTCGCCATGCTCACCGACCGCGCTGCCCGCCGGCGCTGCGCGTCGCTGTTCGCCTGGCTGGTGCGACCTGCTGATGCTGGCGGTCGCCTGTTCATGGCTGGTCTACGGCACGCAAGCTGTGCCTGGGACCTGGGACCAGACGATCGGCCGACTGCCCTGGATGCCGGTCGGCTGCACCTACCGCCGGTGCCGCTCGGCGGCTCTGATCACCGCGTCTTCGTGCTCGAGCAGCATGCTGCTCGGTCGCCAGCAGTCAGCGCCGCGACGGTGGTGACCTTCGACCACGAAACCGAGACCGAAGCGCAGCGAAGGCTCTCTGATGGACGCGCTCGTCCTGCTCGGCTCGCTTCTTGCGTGCTCATGCTGATCGGCATGCCGGTCGCCTATGCGCTGGGCCTGGCCGCGCTGATCGGCGCGCTGTGGATCGACATGCCGCTCGACGCGGTGATGATCCAGATCGCCAGCGGCGTCAACAAGTTCTCGCTGCTGGCGATTCCGTTCTTCGTGCTGGCCGGCGCCATCATGGCCGAGGGCGGCATGGCGCGCCGGCTGGTGGCCTTCGCCAGCGTGCTGGTCGGCTTCGTGCGCGGCGGACTGTCGCTGGTGAACATCCTGGCGTCCACCTTCTTCGGCGCCATCTCGGGCTCGTCGGTGGCCGACACCGCATCGATCGGCTCGGTGCTGATCCCGGAGATGGAGAAGAAGGGCTACCCGCGCGACTTCGCCACCGCGCGTGACCGTCAGCGGCTCGATCCAGGCCACCTGATCCCGCCCAGCCACAACGCGGTGATCTATTCGCTGGCGGCCGGCGGCTCGGTGTCGATCGCGGCGCTGTTCGTGGCCGGCGTGCTGCCCGGCCTGCTGCTCGGCCTCACGCTGGCCGTGCTGTGCCTGTTCATCGCGCAGGAAGCGCAACTTTCCCGAAGGGCGAGGCGATCCCGCTGCGGCAGGCGCTGCAGATCTGCGTCGATGCGCTGTGGGGCCTGATGACGATGGTCATCATCCTCGGCGGCATCCTGTCGGGCGTCTTCACGGCCACCGAGTCGGCCGCCATCGCGGTGCTCTGGGCCTTCTTCGTCACCATGTTCATCTACCGCGACTACAAGTGGCGCGACCTGCCCAAGCTGGTGCACCGCACGGTCAAGACGGTGACGATCGTGATGATCCTGATCGGCTTCGCCGCGGCTTCGGCTACATGATGACGCTGATGCAGATCCCGCCGAAGATCACCGACCTGCTTCACCAGCATCTCCGACAACAAGTACGTCATCCTGCTGCTGATCAACGTGCTGCTGCTGCTGCTCGGCACGCTGATGGACATGGCGCCGCTGATCCTGATCTGACGCCGATCCTGCTGCCGGTGGTCAAGGCCATCGGCGTCGACCCGGTGCACTTCGGCATGATCATGATCGTCAACCTCGGCATGGGCCTGATCACGCCGCCGGTGGGCGCGGTGCTCTTCGTCGGCGCGCCGTCGCCAAGCTGCCGATCGAGCGGTGGTCAAGGCGCTGTATCCCGTTCTTCGGCGCCGCTGCTGCTCGTGCTGATGATGGTGACCTACATGCCCGCGCTGTCGCTGTGGCTGCCGCGGCTGCTGCTGAAGTGCGTTGCCCGGCGGTGCCTGCAGGAGCGCACCTGCGACGAAAGCCTTCGACCGACTTCAGACACCGCCGAGCCACCACGCTCATTGACAGCCGCATGTCCATGCTGCCGCGCGCTCTGGCCCCTGAGCATGCCAGATGCCAGCCTGGCCGAGCAAGCCGATCAAGCTCGATCGTGCCGTATCCGCCCGGCGGCTCGTCGGACATCATCGCGCGCGCGATCAGCCAGCCGCTGGCCGAGGCGCTGAGCAGACGGTGATGGTCGAGAACCAGTCCGGCGCCAACGGCAACCTGGGTCCGACTGCGGTCGCCAAATCGCCGCCGGACGGCCACACCCTGCTGCTGTGCGACGTCGGCGCGCTGGCCATCAGCCCGTCGGTCTACACGAAGCTGCCGTTCGACCCGTCGAAGGACTTGCGCGGCGTGACGATGCTCGCGTACTCGCCGCACCTGCTGGTGGTGCATCCTTCGGTGCCAGGCAACACCTGAAGGAGCTGGTCGCGCTGTCGAAGACCACCGCTCAACTTCGCCGTGACCGCCATCGGCAGCGCGCCGCATCTGGCCGGCGTCGCGGTCGAGCAGGCGACCAGCGGCGCCAAGTGGCAGTACGTGCCGTACAAGGGCGGCTCGCAGGCGATCGGCGACACCGTGGCCGGCCAGACGCAGGTGCTGATGAACGGCATGCTGGCCACGCTGCCGTTTGTGCAGTCGGGCAAGCTGAAGGTGATCGGCGTCTCCAAGGCCACTCGCGTGCCGCTGCTGCCCGACGTGCCGACGATCGCCGAGCAAGGCGTCGCCGGACTTCGAGTCGGGCACCTGGCAGGGCGTGCTGGTCCGGCGGCATGCCGGACGCGGTCGTCGCAACGTCTGTCCGCCGAACTCACCCGCATCATCGCTCGACCGACGTCCGGGAGCGCCTGGTCGCGCAAGGCGCGGAAGTCCACACGATGTCGCCTGAGCAGTTCGCGACCTTCTTCGAGCGCGAGCGCAAGCACTGGGCGGTGGTGGTCGAACAGGCGGCGTGAGATCGATTAGCGCGCGGTCGGGCCATGCGCGACCTTCGTGTGCGTCATGCAACTTGCGCCCGCACCGGGGGTTGCTCGGTGCATCGTGCGTCGTCGATCAACCCCGACTCGGGTCGCTTCGCACCCCGAACGAAAGCGCGAGCGACGCGGCGGACGTTCGATCAGGGCCCATGATCCATGTGGCCGCGGGTGAGTCCGCGTGCCGAATCGTCGACAAGTAAGGTCCGGATGGCTGAGACACGGCCTCCCACCGCCGATGGTTGCGTCCGAGAGTGCAGCATCCGGCGCGCACACGCCATTGGATGGCCTGACGCGGTAGAGCATCACCCGGTTGCGGCGCAACGATTCGGTCTCCAGGCCGCCCGGCCCCATCGGTTCGGTTCGTCACACGGGATCCCAGCCCACAGGCAGGCGGTCTGCGCGCCTACACCGTGGCCACGCCCCATGAGCAACGATCGCGCACCCCCAAGGATCGCATTTGCGCGTCTTGCGCCGCCTGTGCGCCTACCCTGCCGGCCCCATGCGCTTCGCAGTCAACCGTTCCATCTTCCCGAATCACCGCCCACGTCATGCCCCATTTCGCGCCGCGTTCGGCCCTCGTTCCCCGACTGATTCTGGCCATGCTCGGGCTGTCGTTGGCGGGGCTGATCGCGACCGTTTATCTGATTGCCGACGGCCAGTCGGCGCTCACGCGCCTGCAGCGCGCCAACATCGCAGCCGAGCAATATCTTTCGACGTTGAAAGACGTGGAGACCGGGTACCGTGGATTCGTGATCGTCGGCTCGGAGGCCTACCTCCAGCCCTACCTCGATGCGCGCAACAAACTGCGGCAAGATTCCGAACAACTGGCCGAAGTGCTGCTGCTCGCGGGCATCGCCAAGCCCGTCGTCGAACATCTGCTGGCCAAGTGGCGACTCGCTCATGGCCTACGCCGAACGCGTGATCGACACGCGCCGCCGCTCATGGCTGACGAAGCGCGCACGATGGTGGAGGCCGGCCAGGGCAAGGCGTTCATGGACGCGGTGCGCGCCGACGCCGAGTCGGTGCAGACGCAGACGCACGCCGTGCAGCAGCTGATGGCGCAACGCCTGTCCACCCGCTACGTGCCCGCGCTGGTGGTCTGCCTGCTCGGGTTGCTGATTGCAAGCACCCTGTTCGCGCTGTTCGCACGCCGCAGCCGGCTTGCTGCGGCGCGCGCGCGCATCTTGTTGGCCGACGTGATCGAGCGGGCGCCGGTGGGGCTGGCGCTGGTCGACCGGCACCGACGCATCGCCCAGTCGAACCCGAGTTTTGCAGCGATGGTCGGACGCGAAGGCGAGGCGCTCGCCGGCTTGCCGCTGGCACAGGCCGCACCCGACATCGGCGCGCAGCTGCAGACGCGGGTGGCGCAGGTCATGGCCGGCGGCGCGCGCAGCAGCCGTCGGGCGACTACGCGTTGATCGATGTCGAGACGGCCGGCGGTGAGAACCGGTGCTTCAAGGTCGATGTGTTTCCCGTGATGTTGGTCTCGGAGCAGGGCACCAAAGAAAGCCCCGGCGTGGGCATCGTCGTGAACGACCTGACGCGCCAGCGCGCGTGGGAGACGGATTTGAGCGACGCGAAGGAAGCGGCCGAGTCGGCGAACCGCGCCAAGTCGGCGTTCATCGCCAACATGAGCCACGAGCTGCGCACGCCGCTGACCGCGGTGCTCGGCTACTGCGACCTGATCGAAGAGGAGGTCCGCAGGAGCTCGACCAGCCGACGATCCTGCTGACCGACCTGCGCAAGATCAACGTGAACGCGCGCCATCTGCTCGGGCCTGATCAACGACGTGCTCGACCTGTCCAAGATCGAAGCGCAGAAGATGGACGTGCACGCAACCGAGTTCGCGCTGGCCGCGCTGCTGTACGGACGTCGAATCGGCGTGCGAGAGCCTGGTGGCCGCGAACGGCAACGAACTTCGCATCGCGCCGCGCCGAACCAGGCACGCAGTTGATCACCGACGACCTCAAGCTGCGCGCAGATCCTGCTGAACCTGATCGGCAACGCGGCCAAGTTCACCGAAGAACGGGGCGATCGAGCTGCGAGCGGCGCAAGTCGACCGGGGCGACGTGCCGCACACGCGCTTCGAGGTCAGCGACAGCGGCATCGGCATGACGCCCGAGCAGGTCGCGGGCCTGTTCGAGCGTTTCGAGCAGGCCGACTCGACCACCACGCGCAAATTCGGCGGCACCGGGCTGGGGCTGGCGCTGACGCGCGCGCTCGCGCTCATGCTGGGCGGCACCGTGACCGTCAAAGCACGTTGGTGCGCGGCACGACGTTCACCGTGACGCTGCCCACGCGCTACGTGCCGCCCACCGCGGAGAACGCCGCGGCCGCTGCGGATCAGATCGAGGCGGCGACCGTCGGGCGGCACCGGTCGGACCGTGCTGATCGTCGACGACGAAGCCTCGGCGCGCGAGCTGTTGCAGCGGCACCTGACGAGAGAAGGTTTTCGCGTGAGCACCGCGACCGGCGGGCGCAGGCGCTCGAGATGCCGAGCGACCGACCGCGCCGACGCGGTGCTGCTCGACGTGATGCTGCCCGGCATCGACGGCTGGCATGTGCTCAAGGCGCTGCGCGACGACCCCGCCACCGCCGACATTCCGGTGATCATGCAGACGCTGCTGAACGACGAGCACTTCGCCTCACGCGCTTGGCGCGAGCGGCTATCTGAAAAAGCCGATCAAGCGCGCCGGCCTGCTGCGAGGCGCTGCGCGAAGCGCGCCCGCCGGACGCCGCGCACGACGTGTTGATCGTCGACGACGACCCGGAAGCGCGACGCAGCGCCTGACCGCGCTGCTGCGCCGCGACGGCTGGACCGTCATCGAAAAGGCCGACGGCGCGAAGCGCTCGCAGGCCCTGCCGCGGCCAAGCGCCCGGCCTGATCCTGGTCGATCTCGTCATGCCGCGCATGGACGGCCACGCGTTCATGCGCGGGTTCGCGAAGACGCCCGAGTGGATCGGTCGTCCCGCTCATCGTGATGACCGCCGAGGACATCGACGCGCGGCCGCATTGCGAAGCTCGAAAATTTCACGCCGGCGATCATCCAGAAGGGCAGCATGCCACTCAGTGAGCTCGTCGCCGATCTGCGCCGTTCGCGCAGCCGGCTGACGGCGTCGAGCGATCCGGCCGACGGCTCCGAGCCCATGCCCCACAGCGACTCAGCAAATCGATTTGAAGAGTCCGATCCATGGCCCGAATTTTGTTGGTCGAAGACAGCGAGCAGATCTGGGACTTCCTGTCCCGCCGGCTGAAGCGGCGCGGCCACGACGTCGCTGCTCGCGCACGACGGCGAAGCAGGCGTCGAAACGGCCGTGCCGGCGCGGCCCGACGTGATCCTGCTCGACATGAACCTGCCGGTGATGGACGGCTGGACGGCGGCCGGCGCGATCAAGGCCGATCCGCAGACGCGCGCCGACGTCCCGATCATCGCGCTCACCGCGCACGCCATGGCGGGCGACCGCGAAAAGGCGCTCGCGGCCGGCTGCGACGACTACCACCCGAAGCCGATCGACTTCGCCAAGCTGCTCGAGCAGATCGATGCGCTGATCGTGCCGCCGGCAGCCGCCGAGCCCGCGGCCGCCGGCGGATGAGCACCTTCGCCTTTCGCGCCGAACTTCGCCGCACGGAGGCCCGATCCTGGACCTGATCACGAACCGCCTGCTGCGGCAGGCGTTGCCGCTGTTTCAGGCGCTGGCCGGTGTGCTGCTGGTGCTGGTGGTCGCGTTGCTGTCAGCTCGGCAAGGACATGATCGTGCCGCTGGTGCTGGCGCAGCTCCTGTGCTTTGCGCTGTCGCCCGGTGATCGGCTGGCTGCGGCGCCGCGGTCTGCCGCGCCGGCTGGCGCTGATCTGTCGATCCTGCTGGCAATGGCTTGATCGCAGGCACCGCCGGTCGGCTACTGCCAGGCCTCGGTGCTCGCCGCCGACATCCCGAGTTACGAGCCGATCATCGAGAAGAAAATCTCCGGCTTGAACTATTCGATGGCCGCGCGCGGCGTGTTCGGCGAGGCGGCCGACGTGTTTGCGCGCCGGCATTCGGGCATTTGCGTCAGGTCGGCGAGGCGGGCGAGCGCGCATCGGCGACCGCTGCCAGCGTGCCGGTGACGTGGTGCGCATCGACGACGAGGCGCACGGCTTCGCGGCGCTCTATGGAGGTCGCCGCCGCTGTTGCGCACCGCTGGGCTCGGTGTTCGTCGTGCTGCTGCTGGCCGCCTTCATGCTCGCCGAGCGCTCGGGCCTGCGCAACCGGTTCATCCGGCTGACCGGCACCGAAGACCTGCAGCAGACCACCGCCGCGCTGGACGACGCCGGCCGCCGCGTGGGCCGCATGCTGCTCACGCAACTCGCGGTGAACGGCACGTTTCGGCTCGTGGTCGGCGTCGCGCTCTGGCTGATCGGCCTGCCCAGTCCGTTTCTGTGGGGCATCTTCGCCGGCATCATGCGGTTCGTGCCGTATGTGGGCGCGATCATCGGCTTGCTGCCGCCGCTGTTCGTCGCGTTCGTGGTCGACCCGGGCTGGGGCAGTGTGTTCTGGACGCTCGGGCGTGTTCGCTCTGATCGAGCCGTTGGTCGGGCACGTGATCGAGCCGCTGCTCTACGGCGCGAGCTCGGGCCTGTCGCCGATCGCGATCGTCGTGTCGGCCACGTTGTGGGCGTTTTTGTGGGGGCCGATCGGGTTGGTGCTGTCGACGCCGCTCACGATCTGCCTGGTGGTGCTCGGCCGACACGTGAAGCGGCTGCATTTCCTGGACACGTTGCTCGGCGACCGGCCGGTGCTGGCAGCCGCACGAGATCTTCTACCAACGCATGCTCGCGGGCGACCCGCAGGAAGCGCAGGAGCAAGCCCAGGAGTTTCTCGAAAGGCCGCGGCCTGTCGACCTATTTCGACGAGATCGCATTGACCGCCGTGCAGCGCGCCCACCAGGACATCGTGCGCGGCAGCGTGAGCGGCGAGCGCCTCGACCGCCTGATCGGCTCGGCACAGACGCTGATTGCTGCGCTCGCGGTCATGCCGCACCCGTTGGCGCGCGGTGGCCAGGCCGGTGCGGAAGCCCGCGCCGCGTTCGATCAGGTGCGTGGTGAGCGCGACGTCGACCGGCTGCTGTTCGAACCGTCGGCGCTCGCGCCCGGCTGGCGCGGCGACACACCGATCGCGGTGCTGCACGGCAACCACCCGCTCGACGGGCTGGTCGCCACGATGCTTGCGCAGCTGCTCGGCAAACACGGCCTGCGGGCGGCCGCGCTGCCGATCGGCGACGCCGCGCAGGCCACTGCTGCGCAGATGCGCGACGTCGCGCTCGTCTGCCTCTCTTTCGTCGAGCCGCTGAGCACGCTGCACCTGCGCGCGGTGTCGCTGCAGGTGCGCCGTGCGGTGCCGCAGGCCAAGGTCCTGCTGTGCATCTGGCAGCAGACCGACGAGTCGCTGCTCGCGCAACTGCGGGCCAAGCTGCGGGTTGAGCACGTCGTGACGACGACGTCGGACGCGCTGGAAGCGGCCGGGAAGATGGCGACGGCACAGCGATCGGGCTGAGCGGGCACGCGCACAGCCGTGACGCCTTGAACGCCCGTTGTTGAAGTTCGCATGGGTGCGCTCAACGAGAGCGGTGCGGTGCGGCGCGGTTTGGCACACACAAGCCGAGCGGCGGCCCGAGAGGAGCTGCCCGCCCATCCGCGCCCGGTCGATGGCAGACGCGCCAGGCGCCTAACGCTTCGACGACACCACGATCCCGCCCACGATCAGCGCGAACGCGACCGCGTGATAGAGCCGCGGCACCTCGCCCAGCAGCGCCGCCGACAGCACCGCCGCGAACAGCGGCGTGAGGTTCGAGAAGAAGCCCGCGATCGTCGGGCCCACGCGCTGCACGCCGAGGCCCCAGCAGCGGTAGGCGATGATGGCCGGCCCGATCGCGACAAACACCAGCGTCGCCGCCAGCGGCCAGCCGGGCACCAGACTGCCGGCGCCGATCCCCCATTCGCCGGCCGTGAACAGGCCCGACCAGCCGAGCCCGAACACCATCTGCGCCACCAGAAAAGCGGCCCAGTCGGCGCGCACGTCCGGCGGCATCCGGGGACGGGTCAGCAGCCAGCTGTAGATCGCCCAGACCAGCGTCGCGGCCAGCATGAACAGATCGCCCGGCAGCAGCCGCACCTGCAGCAACGATTCGAGATGCCCGCGGCTCAGCACCAACAGCACCCCGGCGATCGACAGCAGCGCACCGAGCACCTGCCGGCGCGAGATGCGCTGGCCGAACCCGAGCGCGCCGACCGCCATCATGAACACCGGCGTGCAGCCGGCCACCAGTGTGACGTTCAGCGGCGTCGACGTTTTCAGCGCCAGATATTGCAGCGAGTTGTAGCTGCCCACACCGAGAAAACCGAGCACCGCCAGATTGCGCCACTGCGGCCAGATGCCGGAGCCCGCACGCAGCACCCAACCGCCCAGCGGCAGCAGCAGCGCGAGCGCTAGCGCCCAGCGCAGAAAGTTCAAGCTCATCGGCGAGATCAGGTTGCTCGCCATGCGGCCGACGACCGCGTTCGCCGCCCACAGAAACGGCGGCATCACCAGCAAGGCGATGGTTCCGGGCGACAGGCGTTGCATCGTCATGCGGGGCAATGTAGCGCATGGGTCGGCGCGCACCGGCAGCCAGGCGCGCCTTGGCAAGCAACCGACTGGATCGGCCACTTTGCTATCAAGTAAGTAGCGATAGATGAAGCAAGAATGAGCGCTTCAGGCGTTTTCGCTAAAAAAATGCTGCTGTGCGCAGCGGGAGATCCGAAATCGTCGTCGAGCGCCAGCCCGGCGGAACTTGCCCGGTCGCAAACCGCAGGTCGACGCGCAAGCCCGGCCCTCGCTGCCGCAGCCCTCCCGGCGCTGCCACGGTTGCCGCATGCAGGCTCAGTTCCGTGCCGATCCGGCTGGCGATCGGGCGCACGACGGACAAGCCCGACCCCGAGACCGCCGCGCCCCTGCCGAGCACAAGGTGGAACGGATCGGACAGCAGGTGGATGAACGTCTGCCTCGGGCATGCGCAGTAAAAACACCAGGGGTCGGGCGGGGAGATGGCAGCCGCATGGCATGCCGCGCGGAAGACCGGGCGATCGCGACCGCGGCGGGTGCGGCCGGCACGGAGGCCGTGCCGCGCGTTCAAGGTGCGCCGATGCAGGGCGGCATCGCCTCGCGCCCATGGCGGCTGCAAAGTCCAGCGGCCACCGGTGAGAATGAACCGAACGCGCGCCTCACCGCCAGCACGACAAGCGCGCATCCCGCCCTTTGATCTGCCGAAGTACTCCCGATGAACCCAACGACCGCACCCGCACCGCCCGACCCTTCGTCGCCCGACCTGCCGATCGCGGACTACGGCCTGATCGGCGACTGCCATTCGGCGGCGCTGATCTCCCGAGCCGGCTCGATCGACTGGTGCTGCCTGCCGCGCTTCGATTCGGACAGCTGTTTCGGGCGGCTGCTCGACCACGGACAAGGCGGCTACTTCGAGATCGCGCCCGAGCAGCCCGCGCGCGTCGCGCGGCGCTATCTGCCCGGCACGATGGTGCTGGAGACCACGTTCGAGTCGGACGACGGTGCGGTGCAGCTGACCGATTTCTTCGCAATGCGCAGCGGTGGGCGGCACCACCCGCGGCGCGAGTTGGTGCGCGTGGTCGAAGGCCTGCGCGGCACGCTGCCGATGCGCGTGCGCGTCGTGCCGCGCTTCGACTTCGGCGCGGTCAAGCCCTGGATGGACCCGGTCAACGACGGCGACTTCATCGCGATGGGCAGCGACACAGGGCTGCTGTTCTCCGGCGACCTGTCGCTCGCGTTGGTGGATCGGCACGAGCTGCACGGCCAGCTCACGTTGGAGGTCGGCGAAGTGCGGTATTGCTCGATGCAGTACCTGGCGCCCGAGGAGTTGCACCGCGCGTCCGAGAAGCTCACACGGCACTTCGAATTGAAGCAGCACCTGCACGAGACCATCCAGTGGTGGCGCGACTGGGGCGCGTGTTTCATGCAAGCCGAGCGGCCCGGTGCCTGCTCGGTGCGCTCGGCGATCGTGCTGAAAGCGCTGACCTATGCGCCGACCGGTGCCATCGTCGCAGCGCCGACGACCTCGCTGCCGGAGCAGGAAGGCGGCGAGCGCAACTGGGACTACCGGTTCAGCTGGATTCGCGACTCGGTGTTCACCGCGCGCGCGCTGTCGATGCTCGGCATGTCCAACGAAGCGGACGGTTTTCGGCGCTTCATCATGCGCAGCGCGGCCGGCAGCGCCGCCCAGCTGCAGGTGCTCTACGGCATCGACGGCAAGCGGCGGCTGACCGAGATCGAGCTCACCCATTTGAGCGGCTGGCGCGACTCCAGGCCGGTGCGGATCGGCAACGGCGCCGAATCGCAATTTCAAAGCGACATGTACGGACTGCTGCTGGAACTCGCCTGGCGCTGGGCGTTGCGCGGCAACCGGATCGATGAGGCGTACTGGAGGTTTCTGGTCGATCTGGTGGAGACCGCGATCGCCAAGTGGCAGGTGCCCGACCGCGGCATCTGGGAAGTGCGCGGCGACCCGAAAGACTTCGTGCATTCCAAAGTGATGTGCTGGGCGGCGGTGAACCGCGGCATCGGCCTGGCCGAAGCGCAGCAGCTCGACGCACCGCTCGACCACTGGAAGCAGGTGCGGGACGAGATTCGCCATGCGGTCGAGACGCGCGGCATGCATCCGCAAGGCGATCACTTCGTCGCGAGTTTCGGCGGCACCCAGATGGATGCCGCATTGCTGCTGCTGCCCGACGTCGAGTTCGTGGCCTATGACGATCCGCGCATGCTGCGCACGCTGGATGCGGTGCGCGCCGAGCTCGACACCGACGGCGGCCTGGTGCTGCGCTACCGCGTGGAAGACGGCATGGCGGGTTCGGAAGGCGTGTTCCTCGCGTGCACGTTCTGGCTGGTCGAGTGCCTCGCGCGTGCGGGCCGGACCGAAGAAGCGCGCGCGGTGTTCGACCGCGTGGCCACCTGCGCGAACGACCTCGGGCTGTTCTCGGAAGAGTCCGATCCGCACACCGGCCAGATGCTCGGCAATTTCCCGCAAGGGCTGTCGCATCTGGCGCACATCTCGGCGTCGCTCGCGCTGGAAGCGGCCGAATCGGCCGCCACGCCGCTCGCTTAGCGCCCGTCCTCAGCCCGCGTCCCGAAACTCCGGATACAACGTCATGCCGCCGTCCACGAACAGCGTCTGGCCGGTCATGTAGTCGGATTCGTCGCTGGCCAGCCAGACGGCGACCTTTGCGATGTCGACCCCGTCGCCGATGCGGCCGTATGGATCAGTTTGAGGAGATTGGCGGAGGCTTCATCGGTCTCCCAACCCGCGCGGTTGATGTCGGTGCGGATCGCGCCCGGGCCGATCGCGTTCACGCGAATGCGGCGCGACGCCATCTCCTGCGCCAACGTGCGCATGAACATGCCGACGCCGCCTTTGGCGGTCGCGTAATTCACATGGCCGGCCCACGGGATTACCTCGTGCACCGACGAGATGCAGATGATCTTGCCGGCCGCGGCCGACCGCTCCGGCACCACGCCGCGCCGCAGGAATTCGCGCACGGCCGCGCGCGCGCACAGGAACTGGCCGGTCAGGTTGATCGCCAGCAGATCGTTCCACTGCTTGAGCGTCATGTCCTCGAACGGCGCATCGATCTGCACGCCGGCGTTGTTGATCAGGATGTCGACGGTGCCGAAGCGTTTGATGGTCTCGTCGAACATCGCCTGCACGTCGTCCTCGCGGCTCACGTCGGCCTGGACGGTGAATGCGTGGCCGCCCGCGGCTTCGATCCTGCTGCGCAGCGCCTCGCTCTCGTCGGCCGAGTGGCTGTAGTTGAGTGCGACCTGCGCGCCCGCAGCCGCGAGTGCTTCGGCAATTGCCGCGCCGATGCCGCGACCGGCGCCGGTCACCAGGGCGCTCTGGCCCGCGAGGAAGGGTTTTTGATTCATGTCCAGGAGGCGCCCGGTCAAGGCGCCCGTTGTTGTAAGGTTGCCGATTCCTTTTTGGTTCACAGGAGTCTACGCATGAGCAAAGCAGTCCGCATCGACAAGCAAGGCGGCCCGGAAGAAATGAAACTCGTCGACGTCGAAGTCGGCGACCCCGGCCCGGGCCAGATCCGGATCGCGCACAAGGCGGTGGGCTTGAACTTCATTGACGTGTACCAGCGCACGGGCTTGTACAAGTTCGAGATGCCCCTCACGCTCGGCATGGAGGCCGCAGGCGTGGTCGAAGCGGTGGGCGAGGGCGTTACCCACCTGAAGGTCGGCGACCGCGCCGCCTACGCAGGCGGCCCGCCCGGCAGCTATTGCGAACGCCGTGTGATGCCCGCGATGATGGTCTGCAAACTGCCGGACGCGATCTCGTTCGAGACCGGCGCCGCGATGATGTTGAAGGGCCTGACCGCACAGTACCTGCTCAAGCGCACGCGGCCGGTCGAAGGGCTGGAAGCGGGCGACTTCGTGCTGTTTCATGCGGCCGCGGGCGGCGTTGGGCTGATCGCATGTCAGTGGGCAAAAGTGTTGGGCCTGAAGTTGATCGGCACCGCCGGCAGCGACGAGAAATGCAAGCTCGCGCTGGCCAATGGCGCGGCCCACGCGATCAATTATTCGACCGAAGACTTCCTGGTGCGCGTCAAGGAGATCACCGGCGGCAAAGGCGTCAAGGTCGTCTACGACTCGGTCGGCAAGGACACCTGGGACAAGTCGCTCGACTGCCTGCAGCCGTTCGGCTTGATGGCGAGTTTCGGCAACTCGTCGGGTGCGCCGGCGCCGATTGCGCCGGGCATCCTGGGCGTCAAAGGCTCGATCTACCTGACGCGCCAGACGCTGTTCACGCACATGAGCACGCGCGAACGCGCGCAGCAGATGGCCGATCAGTTGTTCGAGGTGGTCGCCAGCGGCCAGGTCAAGATCCACATCGACCAGCGCTATCCGCTGGCCGAAGTGCAGCAGGCGCATCGCGACCTGGAGGCGCGCAAGACGACCGGCTGCACGATCCTGACGCTGTAGCGTGCAGCGCGCACGACGGGTTCAGCGACCGTGCCAGCGAGCGTTCGCCGCCGTGCATTCGGCCGCCTGCCGGACGGCCGCGCGGTGCACGAATACACGCTCGACAACGGCCGGGGCATGACGGTCGGCGCGATCAACCTGGGCGGCATCGTGACGTCGATCCGCGTGCCCGACCGCTCGGGAACGATCGACAACGTCGTGCTCGGTTTTGCCGACCTCGCCGATTACGCCGAGCGCAATCCGAACTTCGGCGTGATCGTCGGCCGCTTTGCAAACCGGATCGCAAAAGGCCGCTTCACGCTCGACGGCACCACGCACCAGCTCGACGTGAACGAGCCGCCCGAACTCGCTGCACGGCGGCGCACACGGCTTCGGCACGCGGTGGTGGGAGGTCTCGGAGCTGGCCTGCGACGAGGCGGGCACGGTTGGTCTGCGGTTGCGCTACACGAGCGCCGATGGCGAAGGCGGTTATCCGGGGCAGCTCGACGTCGAGGTGACCTACCGACTGTCGGTGCAGCACACGCTGCGCATCGACTACCGCGCGACCACCGACCGCGCCACGGTGGTGAACCTCACGCATCACGATTACTTCAACCTGGGTGGCGCCGGCAGCGCGCTCGACCATCGGCTGCGCATCGCCGCCAGCCGCTGCCTCGAAGTCGACGCCGACATGATTCCGACCCACGTGGCCGCGGTCGATGCGACGCCGTTCGACTTTCGCTGCTCCACCCGGGTGGGCGACCGCATCCGCGAAGGCGCAGTGCAGCTCGCGGCAGCCGGGGGCTACGATCACTGCATGGTGCTCGACCGCACAACGACCGACGACGAAGGCCTGGCGTTCGCCGCACGGCTCGAGCACACGGCTTCGGGCCGCTGGCTCGAGATCGAAACGACCGAGCCCGCCTTGCAGTTTTACTCGAGCAACAAGCTCGACGGCACGCTGTGCGGAAGCGGCGGGCGGCTGTACCGACAAGGCGACGGCGTGTGCCTGGAGCCGCAGCACTTTCCCGATGCGCCGAATCGGCCCGACTTCCCCTCGACGGTGTTGCGACCGGGCGAGATGTTCAACAGCGCGACGGTTTACCGCTTTGGCGCAACCGCTTGATCGACGGTCGCTTGCAGGCGCCCAGCCCACGGTCCGACCATTCGCACCGAATTGCGACGGCTTAGTTCTGCAACGGCAACGGCAGCTCGGCGGGCTGCAGCTGCCGCAACCGATTCGGGTTCAGCGCACCCGCGGTCTCGAGGATCGGGTAGGCGATCGAGCAGATATGCGAGTTGATGCGCTTGAACTCGCCGATGATCTCCAGATGCAGTGAGCTGGTTTCGATGCTGGCCAGCGTGTTGTCGGCGAGGCGCTCGAGGTGCGTGTTCGCGTAATTGAGCTCGAGCTCGCGAAAGCGCGCCTTTTGCTCGATCAGCCGGCGCGCGTCGTGCAGGTTGCCGCTCAGGAACACGCTCATCCCCAAGCGCAGGTTGTCGAGCAGCCTTGCATGCAGCTCGACCAGTTCCGCGATGCCGGCGGTGGAGAAGCTGCGGCCTTTTCTGATCTTCTTTTCTTCCACGTCGAGCAGCACGCGCTCGATGGTGTCGCCGATGTGCTCCATGTGGATCGTGAAGCTGACGATGTCGGTCCAGCGCCGGCTTTCTTCTTCGTTCAGCGTCTCGCGCGAAAGCCGCGTCAGGTAGCGCTTGATGCTCGAATAGAGGTCGTCGACCGCGTCGTCGAGACGGCGCAGCTTCAGCGACAGGCGCAGGTCATTCCTTTTGATCACTGGCAGCAGCCCGCGCAGCATGGTCTCGACCACATCGGCCTGATGCAGCGCCTCGCGCGCGGCACAAGCGATGGCCAGCGACGGCGTGGCGAGCGCGCTCGGGTCGAGGTGGTTCGGGCGTGCATTCGCCGTCTGATCCGCAGGATCGGTTGCAGGCAACAGGCGCACGACGAGCCGGCCGATGGCCCCCGTAAAGCCGATGACGGCAGCCGCCCGCAGCAGGTTGAACGCCAGATGGAATCCCACCACGATGCTGGCCGCGTTCGGCAGCCAGCCGACTGTGAAGCGAATCCAGTCTTCTGCAAACGGCGCCACGGCCGCCACCGCGAGCAGCTTGGACAGGAAGTTGCCGACCGACAGCTGCCGCACCTCGGCCGTGGCGCGCGACGTCGACAGCAGCACCAGACCCGCACTGCCCAGGTTGGCGCCGAGCACCAGCCCCAGAGCCACTTCGAGTGGCACCACACCCGCGGCGGCAAGCGTTGCGGTCAGCAGCACCACGGCCAGGCTGGACCACGACAGCATCGCCAGCACCGTGCCGAGCGTGATCTCCAGCATGCGGTCGCTTTTCAAGTTGGCGAGCAAATCGCGGATCGCCGGCGCGCTGGTCAGCACCGCGGTGGTGTCGCCGACGAGTCGCAGCGCCAGCAGCATCAGCCCAAGGCCGAGCAGCACGCGGCCGATTTGGCTGGCATCGGCTTCCTGCTGCGACAGATTCAGCAGCACCCCGAACAGGATCAGCAGGGGCGACAGCCAGGACAGATCGAGCGCAAAGACGTTCGCCATCACCGCACTGCCGATGTCGGCGCCGAGCATGACCGCCAACGCCGCGGGCAGCGCCACCAGCCCTTGCCCGAGGAAGGACGCGACGATCAGCGCGGTGGCGTTGCTCGACTGCACCAGCGCCGTTACGCCAATGCCGGCGGCGGCGGCGGCGAAGCGGTTTTTCAGGCTGCGTGCAAGCGCAAGGCGGAGCTTGGCGCCGAAGACCCGAAGGATGCCGGCGCGCACGATCTGCGTGCCCCATACGAGCAGCGCGACCGCGGCCAGCAGGTTCAGCAGGTGTTTCATCGGCAGTTGGTGCGGCGGGTCACGGGATTTATATAAACAATATAAACAGATTGCGCACGGTGGCGGCTGCCGCTCAGCGCTGCAACGGATCGAGGCGCACTTTCAGCCCCTGCGGCACGACCCGAAACGCGCCGAGCTGCCAGCCGAACGCGGCCAGCGCCGCGGTGTCGCGCTCGGTGAGCGTGTAGAGCACCTGGCCATCGAGCAGCTTGTCGGCCAGCCGAGGCGCGTTGCGGTCGAGCCACTTCGCGTATTCGGCCGGCACACCCTCGAGCTGCACCGAGCGCACCAGCACATCGGCCATGCGGATGGTCTTGTCGGCCGGCTCGTAGCGCGGGCGCCAGTCCACATCCAGCGTGCCCGGCACGCCCACGCCCACCAGCGGCGACGACAGCTTCAGTGCCACCACGGTGGCAATCCGGTTCATATCGGGCAGCATGCGCAGCTTCGGATTGCGCAGCTCCAGCGTGACGAGGTCGCCCGCGATCGACTGCGTATACGGAAAGCGCTTGGACAGTTGCGCAAGCAGCGTGGTGCTGGACACCAGCTGCTCGACCGGGCGCAGCTGCGCGCTGGCGCAGCCGGACGCACCGAGCCATGGCAGCACCAGCAGGGCGGTGAGCAGCCGGCGCCGCTCGGGCCTCAAGGTGGCGACGAGGGATGCGTTCACGACGGTGTGCTGCGCGCGCTGCGCAGCTCATGCCAGACCAGGCAGATCGCGCCGATCGTGATCGCGCTGTCGGCGACGTTGAACGCGGGAAAGTGCCAACCCGCCCAGTGAAAGTCGAGAAAGTCGACCACGTAGCCGTGTTGCAGCCGGTCGATCACGTTGCCCAATGCGCCGCCGAGCAGCAGCGCGAGCGCGAACGCATAGAGCTTCTGGCCCACGTGCTCGCGCAGCAACCAGACGATGAAGATCGCCGCGGCCAGCCCGATGAGGGTGAAGAACCAGCGCTGCCAGCCGGTCTCTCCCGCCAGGAACGAGAACGCCGCGCCCGAGTTGTGCGCGCGCACGATGTTGAAGAAGCCGGTGAGGAACGTGGCGTCGCCCAGCCGGTGGTTCGCCAGGATCAGCCACTTGGTCAGTTGGTCGACCAGGACGATCGATGCGGACAACAACAGCCAGCCGAACAGGCGGCGGCCACGACCGGACGCTTGGCCAACGGCGCCCGCGGTCGTCGTCATGCGACCCGCCGGACTTCGCCGGCGCCGAACAGGTTGCTGCTGCAGCGGCCGCACAGGCCGGGGTGCTCGTCGGACGCGCCGACGTCGGCCACGTAATGCCAGCAGCGTTCGCATTTTGGGTCGTTTGACGCGGAAGCGCTGATGGACAGTGCGTCTCCTGCCATCAATTCCATAGCAGACGTGATGAATACGAACCGCAGATCGTCGCCGAGGCTTGCCAGCAGCGCGTGGTCATCGGGTGCGGCAGACAGCGTCACGTTGGCCTGCAAAGACGAGCCGAGCTTGCCGTCCGCACGCAGCGCTTCCAGCTGCTTGTTGACCTGATCGCGCAACTCGCGCACACGGCCCCACTTGGCGAGCAGCGCGGGGTCGGCGGGTGCGAAGTCCGCATACGTCTCGACAAAGATCGAGTCCGAATCGCCGAACACCCGCCATGCTTCTTCGGCCGTGAAGCTCAGGAACGGCGCCATCCAGCGCAGCATCGCGTGCGTGATCTTGTGCAGCGCGGTCTGTGCGCTGCGGCGCGCGTGCGAGTCGGCTTGCGTCGTGTAGAGCCGGTCTTTGAGGACGTCCAGGTAGAACGCGCCCAGGTCTTCCGAACAAAAGATCTGCAGCTTGGACACCGCTGGGTGGAACTCATACATCTCGTAGTGCGCGAGCAGCTCGGCCTGCAACTGCGCCGTGCGCGCGAGCGCCCAGCGGTCGATCTCCAGCAGCTCGGCATCCGCCACCGCATCGGTCGCCGCATTGAAATCGCTTGTGTTCGCCAGCAAAAAACGCAGCGTGTTGCGGATGCGCCGATACGCATCGACCACGCGCGCGAGGATCTTGTCGTCGATCGCCAGGTCGCCCGAGTAGTCGGTCGAGGCGCACCAGAGGCGGATGATCTCGGCGCCGAGCTTGGCCGAGATCTGCTGCGGCGCCACCACGTTGCCCTCGCTCTTGCTCATCTTGCGCCCGCGGCCATCGACCGCGAAGCCGTGCGTGAGCAGGCCGCGATAGGGCGCGCGGCCATACATCGCACAGGCGGTCAGCAACGACGAGTGGAACCAGCCGCGGTGCTGGTCGTGGCCTTCGAGATAGAGGTCGGCTTCGGGGCCGTGTTCGTGTGCGGCGCCCGGGTGCGAATTTTTCAGCACCGTGGTGTGCGTGGTGCCGGAGTCGAACCAGACTTCCAGGATGTCGGCGCTCTTGTAGTAGGTTTTGGCGTCTTCGGCGCCGATCACGTCTTCCGGCGCGGTCTGGCTCCAGGCTTCGACGCCGCCGCGCTCGACGATGCTTGCTGCGATGTCGAGGATTTCCAGCGTGCGCGGATGCAGCTCGTGGGTGTCGCGGTGCAGGAAGAACGGCAGCGGCACGCCCCAGCTGCGCTGGCGGCTGATGCACCAGTCGGGCCGGTGCGCGATCATGTCGAAGAGGCGCGCCTTGCCGTTCTCCGGATAGAAGCGGGTCTGCTCGATCGCGGCCAGTGCGGTCTCACGCAGCGTGCGGGGCGCCTTGTCGGTCGTGCAGACGCCCACGCCTTCGTCCATGCGCACGAACCATTGCGCGGCTGCGCGGTAGATCACCGGCGTCTTGTGGCGCCAGCAGTGCGGGTAGCTGTGTTTGATGTCGTAGGTCGCCAGCAATCGGTCGGCCCCCGCGAGCACTTCGAGGATGCGCGGCACCGCCTTCCAGATGTTCAGGCCCCCGAACAGCGGGAAGTCTTCCGTATAGCGGCCATCGCCCTGCACCGGGTTCAGGATGTCGTCGGTGCGCAGGCCGTGCGCGGTGCAACTGTTGAAGTCTTCCACGCCGTAGGCCGGGGCGGAGTGGACGATGCCGGTGCCGTCGTCGGCGGTCGCGTAGTCGGCCAGGTAGACCGGCGACAGGCGCCGGAAGCCCGGGTCCACGTCGTACAGCGGGTGCTCGAACTGCAGGTTGGCGAGCCGTTCGCCTTTGACGGTGGCCAGCACTTCGCCTTCGAGTTGATAGCGGGTCAGGCAGGCTTCGACCAAAACGGATGCCAGGATCAAGCGCCCGCGCTGGGTCTGCACCAGCGAGTAGTCGAGCGTCGGGTTCAGGTTCAGCGCCTGGTTGGCCGGGATGGTCCACGCGGTGGTGGTCCAGATGGCAACGAAGATCGGGCGGCTGTCCGCGTCGCCCGTCGGCAGGTCGAACGCCTGCAGCACCTTGCCCGGCTCGTGCGCGCGGAACGCGACGTCGAGCGTGCTGCTGCCCTTGTCCTGGTATTCGATCTCGAACTCGGCCAGCGCCGAGCCGCAGTCGAAGCACCAGTAGACCGGCTTCAGGCCGCGGTAGACGAAGCCGCGCTCGACCACCGTCTTGAACGCGCGGATCTCATCCGCCTCGTTGCCGAAATCCATCGTGCGGTACGGATGGTCCCAGTCGCCGAGCACCCCCAGGCGCTTGAACTCTTCCATCTGCAGCGCGATCTGCTCGGTCGCGAACGCGCGGCTCTTGGCCTGCATCTCGTCCCGCGGCAGCTTGCGGCCGAATTTTTTCTCGATCGCGTTCTCGATCGGCAGGCCGTGGCAGTCCCAGCCGGGGATGTAGAGCGCGTCCATGCCTTTCAACTGGCGCGCTTTGACGATCATGTCCTTCAACACCTTGTTGACCGCGTGGCCGATGTGGATCGGGCCGTTCGCATACGGCGGGCCGTCGTGCAGGATGAACTTCGGCGCGCCGGCGCGGGCCGCGCGCAGCCGTTGGTAGGTGCCTTGCTCCTGCCATTCGGCCACCCATTGCGGCTCGCGTTTGGCCAGGTCGCCGCGCATCGGAAACGGCGTGTCCGGCAGGTTCAGGGTGGACCGATAGTCGGTCGCAGCTGGAGCAACGTCGGAAGCACTGCCGGAAGCAGCGATGGGATTGGCGACAGAAGCAGCGACGGAAGTGGCGATGGATTCGGACATGAACGACGAGCCCGTTGAAAGTGCAGATATTTGAAGTGACGATGGCCGCCGCGCGGTCGCGTGCGTCGGTCGTTTGGGAGCGGGCGTCGAATCCGTTGGAATCGACCCGTTGAACTCGGTTCGGTGCAGGCGGCGAGATGCGCAGCGACCGGCAGGCGGCAAGGCGGGGGGAGCGGACCGATCGCCGTGAGCGCGGCCAAGGTTGCGCACGCGCCAAGCGTCGGTGCACCCCAACTAAATTCGGTCGCGCGTGGTCTGGCGCAGCGTCTGGCCGTGCAGCGAATCGAACCAGGCGCGCGCATCCGCGCAGTCGGCCGCGATGCCGGCGGTCAGCGCGGCAAGGCCTTCGTACTTGCGTTCGTCGTGCAATTTGTGCAGCAGGTCCACCTGGATGAGTTTACCGTAGGCCTCCTGCCCGGCCAACCTTTCGGGCCACTGCAGGCAGTGCGTTTCCAGCAGCACGCGGCCGCCGTTCCGATCATGAGGGTCGATCGACGGGCGCACGCCGAGACTCGCCACACCGGGCAACGGCTCTCGCCCGAGCCCATGCACGCGCACCACGAAGATCCCGCTGGCCGCGGGCTTGCCGTGCGCAAAACGCAGGTTCAGCGTGCGAAAGCCCAGCGTGCGGCCGAGCTTGGCGCCGTGCACCACATGCCCGCTGATCGCATAGGCACGCCCCAGCAGCGCGGCCGCCTGCGCCATGTCGCCGGCGGCGAGCGCCGCGCGCACGGCCGAACTCGACACGCGCAGGCCGTGCACTTCGTAGCTGTTCATGCGCGCCACATCGAAGCCGCGCTCGACGCCGGCCGCGTCCAGCATTGCGTAGTCGCCGGCCCGCTTCGCACCGAAGCGGAAATCGTCGCCGACCAGCACATAGCGCGCGCCCAGGCCCCGCACCAGCACCCGGTCGATGAACGCTTGCGGGGCCAGCCCCGCCAGCGCCGCGTCGAAGCGCAACACCACGCACTGATCGATGCCGGCCGCGGCCAGCCCGGCGAGCTTGTCGCGCAAGGTGCCGATGCGGGCGGGCGCCAGCTCGGGCCGACCGGTTTGCTGCGCGAACCAATCGCGCGGATGCGGCTCGAACGTCATGGCGGTGCTCGGCAGTTCGCGCAGACGCGCCTCGTTCTGCAGCAACGCCAGCATCGCCTGATGCCCGCGGTGCACCCCGTCGAAATTGCCGATCGTGAGCGCGCACGCGGCGGCCAGCCCGGGGTGCTGAAAACCGCGAAAGACGTTCATCGCGCTGCTATTCTTTTTGTATCAAAAGTTCGAGTGTTGGCGAGTGCTGCAAGGCCATTTGCCACAAAGCAGGTATATTGTGACGGAGTCTTTCGGCCTCCTCCGGTGCCTGCCTTGCAGACCCGAGCGCAGGCAGCGCCCGCGCAGTCAACGAAATAAATTTTCAGGGGTTGCCATCTTGAAGGTGTTGAAGCTCTCCGCCCAAGGCCTGCCGCAGTCGTGGATCACGCTCGAGCAGGCGGTGCTGCACTACGCGGCCGAGGAAGTGCGCTGGGAAGTCGGCGCCGAAGTGGCGGTGTTTCGCGGCGGGCACAACGCGCGGACCGGCGAGCAGTCGCGCATCGCGATCTGCAGCATCATCGGCACGCGCGGCGTGCCGCGCATCAATCCGTTCAGCCTGCGCCCGGGCCTGAGCAATCACAAACTCTTCGCGCGCGACCGCAACACCTGCGCCTATTGCGGCGACGTGCTGCCCGAAGAAGAGCTGACGCGCGAACACATCATCCCGTTTGCGCAGCAGGGCCGGGACCACTGGATGAACGTGGTGACGGCCTGCAAGCCGTGCAACCACCGCAAAAGCAGCCGCACGCCCGAGCAGGCGCACATGCCGCTGCTGTATGCGCCCT
This sequence comes from uncultured beta proteobacterium, assembly GCA_963784295.1. GTDB lineage: Bacteria > Pseudomonadota > Gammaproteobacteria > Burkholderiales > Burkholderiaceae_C > JBBPYC01. The sequence goes on along the minus strand of CAWAQL010000014.1, from coordinate 205,061 downwards.
ACGTGCCGAGCCTGTGGGAAGACTTCATCCTGCGCAACCGCCGCATCCTGGCCGATCAGATGGAGTTTCTGATGGCGCACCTGCCGCGCAATTCGCGGCTGCACGGGTAGGGTCGGCCACGGTTTCGTTTGCCCGCAGAACGACGTCGAAGCGGGTTCGGCGGATCGATCGACGTGGCGTTCTGTTCCTGTTTGGCCGTCGATGTGCCACTTCATTTCGACCCGCGCCAGACCGCTGGGGCCGACACGTTCTTCAGGGTGACGCTGCCGGCGCAATTCCCAACCCGGTTGGCGCCCGGTCTCCAAGGCTGAAAGATAAGTAAACCAACGGCGAGGTGTTGGTTGTTTTGCTTCCATGGGGTTCACATCAAGCGCGAAAGCGCTTGATGCCCGAATCAAGCCAACCCGCGAAGCCGATTCGCCTTGAATGAATGGTTAACGTGCACCGATGAACAGCGACGCCAAGATCAAGAGCCCAACAACAGCATCCGAACCAGCCCGCCCGTCGAGCCGTTCCCAGCAGCAGCCCCAACGGCAACAGCCCCACAAGAAACATAGTGACTCCGAACGCATCGGCCTGCGCGCCGTGCAGTGCCTGGATCAGGCCATGGCGCGTGGACCGCTCTGGTGCGTAGTGGGTGGCCATCGCCAGAATGCCCGATTCCACTGACGACGAGCGTCATCAGTACGGCAAGTAGCCTGACGGCTGCTGGAATGGGTTGTGACGGTTTGTCCATGCGCGCTAACGCTCGCGCTCAGCGGCCGGCGCAGCCGTCCGCTGCAGCAAAAGGTTAAACAGCATGCGCCGATCCGCAAAACGTTGTTATGGCAATCATGGCAATGATCCCTTTGCGACTAGAACCTCGGCACCCTGGGTTTCAAGGATTTCGCATACGCTAGCCACAGCGTCTTCTTTCACACGTTCAATAGTTACCAACTGTCGATCTTGTATTTGATGCAGATAGTGTCTTAGAAGCCCTGGCGGCGCGTCAATCGCGCGCTTGAGTCGGCGCTTTGTCTCCGACTTCGCATTGGCGTCCCATCCGGTGAACCCAACGGGGTCTTCGCGCCACTGAATAATGGAAAGAGTTGCCACTGCTGTTTAACGTTCGACATGAGCGGCGACCGCAGGCAAGCGAAGCTTGCCGGAGGACGTCCGCTCGATGGAGGGGTTAGCGAAGTAATCGGCCCGCTGCCGCAAATCGCGCCGAAGAAACACGTGGCGTGCCTCGCGTTGTGGCAAGGTGGAATGCGGCGCCGCGGAAGACCGATGTAGCAATGGTGCGTACTGCCCGCGGGTTAGCGTGGTCCTGGGTGACGTCATCGACATTGGTGAATCGGCTCGGCGGTTTGCAGCCGCCGGGGCGATATCCCGTTTGAGAGAGTGAGCAAGACGACGTACCCGATGCGGCGCCACATTCCGCAACGGATGATGGAGCAAGCCATGGCCCAACGCAATCGCAGCGTCAGCCTCAAGCCGGGCAAGTCCCGAGCGGCGCTGACGATCACCCACCCCAACGCCGCCGGCATCGACATCGGCAGCGCCGCGCACTTCGTGGCCGTGCCGCCGGATCGCGACGACGAGCCGGTGCGCGAGTTCCCAGCTTCACGGTCGACCTCAACGCCATGGCCGACTGGCTCGAGGCCTGCGGCGTCGACACCGTGGCGATGGAATCCACCGGCGTGTACTGGATCCCGCTGTTCGAGCTGCTGGAGTCGCGCGGCTTCACCGTGCTGCTGGTCAACGCGCGGCATGTCAAGAACGTCTCGGGGCGCAAGTCCGACGTGCTGGACTGCCAGTGGCTGCAGCAGCTCATGACCTACGGCCTGCTCAGCGGCGCGTTCCGTCCGGCCGAGCAGGTCTGCGTGCTGCGCTCGCTGTGGCGCCAGCGCGGCATGCTGCTGCGCAGCCAGGGCCGGCATGTGCAGCACATGCAGAAGGCGCTGACGCAGATGAACATCCAACTGGCCAACGTCATCGCCGACGTGGTCGGCGAGACCGGCCAGAAGATCCTGCGCGCCATCGTGGCCGGCGAGCGCGACGGCCAGGTGCTGGGCGCGATGAAGAACGTGCGCATCCGCGCCAGCGTCGAGGAGATCGCCAAGAGCCTGCAAGGCAACTGGCGCGCCGAGCACCTGTTCGCGCTCAAGCAGGCGCTGGACGCCTTCGACTTCGTCGGCACGCAGCTGGCCGAGTGCGACCGCGAGATCGAGCTGCAGTTGCAGATGCCTGCAGGTTCACGACGGCGAGCCGGCCAAGGGCAAGAAGCGCGGCCGGCGCGCGCAATGCGCCGAAGTTCGACCTGCGCACGCAGCTGTTCAAGATGTGCGGCGTGGACCTCACGCGCATCGACGGCATCGACGTGACCACGGCGCTGGCGGTGATCAGCGAGACCGGCGCGGACATGTCGCGCTTCCCCAGCGATCAAGCACTTCACCAGTCTGGCTGGGCCTGTGCCCGGGCACCAAGATCACCGGCGGCAAGGTGATGAGCGGCAAGACCAAGCGCTGCGCCAACCGCGCCGCGCAGGCCCTGCGCCTGGCGGCCGCGGCGCTGCGCACCAGCCAGTCGGCGCTGGGCGCGTACTTCCGGCGCATGTGCGCGCGCATGGACAAGCCCAAGGCCGTCGACCGCCGCCGCCCACAAGCTCGCGCGGCTGATCTACACGATGCTGACCAAGGGCGAGGAATACACCGACCAAGGCCAGGACTACTACGAGGAGCGCTACCGCGAGCGCGTGCTGCGCGCACTGTCCCAGCGCGCCGCCAAGCTCGGCATGCAACTCGTCGCCGCTGCGCAACCCGCCTGAAAACCCCATTGCAAATCAATCACTTGAGGGGTGTTTCTTGAGAGGCGTCATTCTTTATCGCCAACCGCATTGGCAAGAACGCGATACCGTGTGCCTGGACCTCTGCCCCAGACGGCACAAAGCCAAAGCGCTCGTACACGACCACTGCGTTCAGGCTTGAGTTCACTGTGAACACGTTCGGCTCTCTGGCTCGAACGGCCTGTTGCGGCGTGCCTCGACGCCAAAGACTGCTGGCAATGCCTTGCCTTTGATACTCGGCCATCACGAACAAGTGAAAAGGTAGTGTGAGTCTCGCATGGCGACAAAACCAACGACTTCGCCTTCGTGCTCAGCGACGAGGTAGGTGTAGCGTGGTGACTCTAGATATTGACGTTCAGCCTCCTCGGACACTGAAGCGAGGTACTGCTCTGCACCAACGCCGCTTGGATCGAGCGTGAGCGTCGACTGGAAGCTGGCGATGAGCTCGGCAAGCGATCTTGCGTCAGCCGGGGTAGCGCTTCGGATGTTCATGACGCCTAACGATCCAATTCAGACGCCGCCGTAGGCGGTCGGCTGCAATGCCGAGTTAGGCGCGGGAGATTATGGCGGTGCGACGCGGGACGCAAACGGACACGGCGCCGATGACTTGGCGCACGCGCTGCGCTGCCAAAGCCAGGGCACCCACGCACGCTGGACTTGTGGCACGACACACCTTATTTTGGCTTTTGCATGGCGCTGCCCTGCTGCGCTTAACGACCAAATTCAGACGCCGCCGTAGGCGGTCGGCTGCAATGTAGGGTTAGGCGTCAATTTTTCCATAACACAGATTATATGGCTGTTACTTTCGAGTTGCATCGGCTGCATTGTCAATAGCTGCATTACAGAATGTGTGACTCGGGCTAGTCGAAGCTTTCGAATTGCCTCATCAACTTGATTTTTTTCTCCTTTTAACAGCGCCAGATAAAGGATATTCTCCGCCTCAGCCAATCTTGGATTTGACCGCGCTGATGGAAAGTACATGACTTCATTAGTTGTTGGATCAATCACTTGTCTAGGTTCGATCGATGAGGGTGCTTGTGTGAAGCCTGGGGCCGGTTTTGTCTTTTCCATGGGCATAGCCATACTCACTTTTTCCTTTACCCATTTGTCATAGGCAACGGCCGCCGCAGTGATGCCTGTTACAAGCGCGGCCAACGCAGAGAATAGGCCAGGCAGCGTCTGCCACCACGATTGGCTCTTGGATTCCTGATTAGAGATTCCCATTGCTTCCTCGATTCGATTGAATTGATACCCAACGTTCGAGCTGAGCCGCGCGCGGAGGCAGGCAGTGTAAGGCCGGAATAAGACAATGTACGAAGTACCTCAGTCCGGGCTTACACTGCCTGCCGTAGCGCGTCGGCTCGAGCAAGGGGTCAGGCCTCGCGGTGATTCGAAGTAGTTGGGTGAAGGCCGTTGACTGCAAAGTGTCGCTTCCAAAAGCTTTGACCGCCGGGCAAGAGTTTCACCCACCAAGGGCCAAGAATTTGAAATCGTTCCCAGAAAGACATTGGTGGATCACGAAGCTTGGGCTGACCGCACGCCGCGCAAATGTTTTGATAAAGACTACGGCATTTCTCTCTTGCAGTGGAATTCGCAAGTACTGGTGCCTCAGTTCGACAAGTGGCCCAGTGTTGCACATCATCCACTGACTCTTGCAGCGGTGTGCGGCCTCGACGTTGCAGTCGTGGGTGACTCGAATATCAAGTTCTTCAAAGGTTGGTAGTAGAGTTATGCCTAGAATAAAAACAATTATCAATGCTTGACGCATTTGGCTTTCTCATTGACGATGTAATTAAGGAGGCCGAGGCGGCTTGCCAATTCTGCTCGGAATGTTTTTATTCATGGCGCTTTTTAAAGTTATTGGGGCAGCGTTTTGAAATCTTGATAGAACCTCGGCATTTATGGCATTCAAACCGTTGGTTTCATTGCCAGTAACTGCCAGACCAGTCCAGCGCCATTGTTGATCCGTAGTCAGGCTCGGACGAAGTGACCCCGACATACCCGGTTTAGACTCGCAGTTTGAATAGAACATTCCGTCAATTATCGTTGCAATTTCTGATTTGCAACCCTGCTGCATAAAGACTCTATTCTTTCCGTCTGCGTCAATTTGACGCACTGTCATTAACGCGCAAGGGGTAGTCCGACTCCTCGTTGGCGTAAAGAGATTTAGCGACGGATAGCGCTTTTCATCAAGACACTTTTCAAGTTGCAATACCGCAATATCTGTAATCACCCCTAGTTTAGTTTTCATAAAATTAGCATGCCCAATCACGCGCGCTCTAGAGGTTTGCTTGAATCTTCCTGATTCATCCGGATCAAAGGCGAATGATACTTCGTGTCCAATACCGCGCTTTTGCTACCATAATGATTCGACCGGTCACCAGATCTTTGACTTTGCCGAATGCAACATGATAGTTGGTAATAATTCGCAAGGAGAGATGATGGCTGCATTTCCAGCGGCACGTCGTTGATTCGGTACAAGCGGCGTGTCGTAAACAAGAATCGAGCTGTGTAACTTCGCCCGCACGACGTGCGAAGTGACCATCTGGATCGACGGCTTTACGACTTTGTGAAAAGCTTGAAATTGTCGTTATGACTAACGCCACGGCGATGGAAGTTTTTTGGAAGCTGTGCACGATTAATAAATCGCAAAAGTGAGATAAATTTGTTCTATCTGGACGCAAATGTTGCAGACGTGCGATGACATTTGATGTAGTAAGCAATTGTGATGTCTAACTAGAATTAGACCGCAGCCCTCGTAGCTGAGCACGTCGCCTAACACGGAGTGTCAACGACGTTTGCCGTAGTGCTCTCGCCTCACGACTGCGTTTAGGCAAACCTAAAAATTTGCGGATGGTTGCGGCGATCGGATGACTTTGCATGGCGGGATTTCAGCGAAAGCCAAGTACTTCTCATCTGATCCGACCGCCACCGTCGCACCCAAACGATCAGTAAGTCAATTCCAGCATCGTCACATTCCCCTCGGCCGCCGGCCAAGTCAGCCCGGTGACCTTCTCCCCATTGAACTCCGCAGCGACCGCTCGCTGCGCCTCGTCCGATCAGCTTGAGCTTCGCACTGGAAACCCCGGCGCCGCTTGCGGGCACGCCAGGCAGCTTGTCTTTTCCGTCGAGCTTCATCGTGTCCCGCTCCGCATCGAAGTACCCGCGCGGTCGAGTGAAGACGACGATCGCTTTCGCGTCTCGATCTGCTTCCGCAATCCGCTCGGGCCGCAGTTGCACGACGTCGCTGTCGCGCGGGAACGGGCTGCGGTAGATGTGGGTGGTCGCGTAGCCGGGGGCGCTGAGCACGAATTCGAGGGGGGTCGCGGGCGTGGTCTTGAGCGGGCCCCAGCGGCCGTCGGCGCCGATGGTGGTTTTCAGGATCGGCTCGTCATCGCCGCTGCTGCGCTTGCCGGTGTCGGCGTCCACCGCATAGACGACGAGTTGCGCGCCGACCAGCGGCTGGTTGTTCGTGAAATTGCCGCTTTTCGGATCGAGCGGATCGAGGCCGAGCCCCGTCACGCGGCCGGACAACCGGACTTCGCCTTGCTGGGGCACGACATCGGTGGTGCGCGGCGGCTCGCCGGTCAGGAACTGGTAGGTGGCGGCGAACGCGGCGGGGGAGAACGACGTCTCGCGGTGGTCGACCTTCGGCAGCGCGATGTTGGTCGCGCCTTTGAGCGCGGGGCCGTCGTAGCCGATGTTCGTGGGCTTGCCGACCGCGCCGATCCAGCGGCCGTCGGGCTGCGCGTATTTGTCGTTGTTCTCGGAGCGGATCGTGAGCCACCTGACGCCCGGGGTCACTTCGTCGCCTTGCGCGTTTTTTGGCTCGTTCAACTGCTTCATGAACGTGCTGAGCGCGGAGTACTCGCTGTTCTCCCGAAAGCCGGGGATCGACCAGATGCCGTGCGCGGGATTGCCGCCGAGCACGACGTGGCTGACGTGCGCTGCGCCGCCGAGGTTCTGCACGTAGTTGCGGATCGTGTTGCCGCCGCGGGAATTGCCGAGCAGGATGACCTTCTTTGCGCCGGTGCTGGCCAGTGCTTTTTCGACCTGGGCTTTCAGGAACTCGGCCGATTCGGCCGTGGAGCTGCGGCCGGGTTGCGCGACGGCGTCGTCATCGCGGGAAAGCGGGTAGGGCTGGTCGAGCGCGATCAGGCGGTTGGCCGGCCAGCCGTTCGATTCGAAGCGCCAGATCGTGGTCTGCCACAGCGCGGCGGAGTCGCCGTTGCCGTGCATGAAGACGATCGGCGGGTGCGCGTCGGCCATGGCGGTCTGTGGTTGCGCAAAGCTCGGCGCAGTGAGGGTGGAAGGAGCGCGCCGGCTGCCAGGCCGAGCGTCAGCAGTCGGCGGCGGGTGAATGCGGGAAGGTGGGTCATTTGCGATTCTTCGAGTGGGACGGGCGAAAACACAGTAGAGCGCAGAACAAAAAAAAGCCCGTCCGGAGAAACCCCGAACGGGTGCTGGAAAGATGGCAACTGTCGCAAGGACAGAGGCATCTTGCAGGCGCCGGATGACACGTTCGTGTCAGCCGGCCCGATGGGTCAGGCAAACACGCCGGCCGATTCCTGCATGCGGTCGGACACCTGGCTCAGATGGTGGCCGGTGTCGCCGAACGTCATCTCCAGTTGCGTGAGCTTCTTGAAGTAGTGGCTGCCAACGTATTCGTCCGTCACGCCGATGCCGCCGTGCAACTGCACCGACTGCTGGCCGACATAGCGCATCGAGTTGCCGATCTGATATTTGGCCCGGGCCATCGCGCTGCGCCGCTCATTGGCGGGCGCATTCAACTTCAGGCTTGCGTAATAGCTCATCGAGCGCGCCAGCTCCAGCTGCATCTTCACGTCCGCCATCCGGTGGCGCAGCGCCTGGAAGGTGCTGATGACCACGCCGAACTGCTTGCGCTGGTTCATGTAGTCGGCCGTGAGTTTGACGGTCTGGTCCATCACGCCGACGGCTTCCGCACACACCGCAGCGATGCCGATGTCGACCGCGTGTTCGAGCGCGGTCAGGCCGTCTTCGGTGATCAGCGTGGCGGGGCTGTTGTTGAACGCGACTTCGGCCGCGCGCGAGCCGTCCTGGGTGCCGTAGCCTTTTGCCTCGACCCCCGAAGCGGAACGCTCGACCAGGAACAGCGCGATCTTGCCCTGCAGCTGCGCGGGCACCAGCAGCGCGTCGGCCATGTCGCCGGCGGGCACGACGCTTTTGAGGCCGGTGATCTGGTAGCCGTCGCGCGCCTTTTTTGGCGGTGGCTTCGCAGACGTCGAGCCGGTAGCGCGCGCCGCGTTCCTGGTAGGCCAACACGACCAGCGCTTCGCCGGACGCGATCTTCGGCAGCCATTCGGACTTGACGTCGTCGGGCGCGTAGCCGCTGAGCACGCCGCCGGCGATCAACGCCTGCGCAATCGGCTCCAGCACGATGCCGCGGCCGAGCTCTTCCATCGTGACCATCGCCTCGACCGGGCCCATGCCCATGCCGCCGTGGTCGTCCGACACGTACAGGCCGGTCAGGCCGAGCTCGGCCAGTTCGCCGTACGTCGCGCGGTCGAAGCCGCCGTCTTTCACGGCCTTGCGCCGGCGGTCGAAGTCGTACGCTTTCTCGACCCATTTGCCGACCGCATCGCGCAGCGATTGCTGGTCTTCGGTGAATTCGAAATCCATGTTTGTTTGTCTCCGTATGGGTTGCGATCAGCCAAGCACGGTCTGGGCGACGATGGTGCGCTGCACTTCGCTCGAGCCGCCGTAGATCGTGGTCTTGCGCATGTTGAAGTAGTTCGACGCGAGCGGCGCGTTCGCCACCACACCGCCCGGGAAGCCGCCCAGCGCGCCGGCGGCCTGGTCCGCCTGCCAGCCGGCTTCCTTCGCCTCGTCGATCAGCGGCAATGCATAGGGTCCGGCGGCGAGCATCATCAGCTCGGTGTAGCGCTGCTGGATCTCGCTGCCGCGGATCTTGAGCAACGCGGCCACGTCGAGCGCGTTCTTGCCGGACTTCTCGGCCGACAGCACGCGCAGCACCATCATCTCGAGCGCCACCACATCGACTTCGACCTTTGCGATCTCGTCGCGGAAGCGCAGGTCGTCGTACACGCCTTCGGTCTTGGCGATGCGCTTCAGGCGCTCCAGTTCGCGCTTGGCACGGTTCACGTCGGCGATGTTGGTGCGCTCGTGCGACAGCAGGTGCTTCGCGTACGTCCAGCCCTTGTTCTCTTCGCCGATCAGGTTCTCGGCCGGCACTTCGACGTTGTCGAAGAACACCTCGTTGACTTCCGGCTCGCCGTCCAGCAGCACGATCGGGCGCACCGTCACGCCTTTGGACTTCATGTCGATCAGCAAAAAGCTGATGCCGGTCTGCGGCTTGCCTTCGGTGCTGGTGCGCACCAGGCAGAAGATCCATTCGCCGTACTGGCCGAGCGTGGTCCAGGTCTTCTGGCCGTTCACGATGTACTTGTCGCCCTGGCGCTCGGCGCGGCACTTGAGCGATGCCAGGTCGGAACCCGCGCCCGGCTCGCTGTAGCCCTGGCTCCACCAGACTTCGCCGCTCGCGATGCCGGGCAGAAAGCGCTTTTGCTGCTCTTCGTTGCCGAACGTCATGATCACGGGCGCGACCATCACGGGGCCGAACGGCACCACGCGCGGCGCGCCGGCCATCGCGAGCTCTTCTTCGAACAGGTGCTTTTGCACGGCGTTCCAGCCCGGGCCGCCGAACTGCTTCGGCCAGCCGTAGCCGAGCCAGCCTTTTTTGCCCAGGATCTTGGCCCAGTTCTGCATGTCGTCGCGGGTCAGACGCAGCGCGCTGTGCACTTTCTGCGAGATGTCCTTTGGCAGCGCATCCTTGACCCAGGCGCGAATTTCTTCGCGGAATTGTTGCTCTTCGGGAGTAAACGCCAAATCCATTGCTGATGTCTCCTTGAACTTGATTTTCGGTTGTAGCACGCAGGCCCGACCGATTCTGTCAGGGCGGGGACAAGCCCAGTTCGGCGCAGACCATTGCCAGCGTGGCGCGCGTGGCCGCGAGTTGTGACTCGAGGTCGTCGACCCGCTGTTCGAGCATGCCGCGTGCCGATGCCGACGGGTCGGCCGCCGAACCCGCCTGATCGGCCGCCGCCGGGTCGACCGGGCCGCACAGCAGATGCGCCCAGCGCGGCTCGCGCAGGCCGCTGCGGCGCGGCAGCAGCACGACCAGCGGTCCGCCTTGCGCTTCGGGCCGCTGCTGCAGTTCGTCGAGGAACGCTTCGACCGACGAGATGTCGGCAAACCGGTGCCAGCGTTCCGCGTTCAGCCGCAGTTCGCCCGCGGTCTGCGGCCCGCGCAGCAGCAACAGGCCGAGCAGCGCGGCCGACTGGCTCGGCACGCCATAACCGCGCTCGGCGTTGTGCTGCCAGCGCGCGGTGCGGCCGCCGCTGGTCTCCAGCACCAGGTTCGAGCCGCTTCAGCGCATCGATCGCCGCCAGCACCTGCGAATCGTCGAGTTGCATCGGCGGCTCGCGGCTCGAGCGCTGGTTGCAGCCGGACAGCAGCGCGTTCAGCGTGAGCGGGTAGCTGTCGGGCACGGTGCGGGCTTTTTCCATCAGCGTGCCGAGCACGCGTGCTTCAATCGGGGTCAGGGCTTGCACGTCGGGTCGTTTCCTGTGGTGGGGTGGGCGAAGCAGTCGATGAAGAACATTGTGATTTTGATCTCCGGCGGCGGCTCGAACATGGCGGCCATCGTGCGGCGGCGCGCAGCAGGACGACTGGGCAGAGCGGCTGGACGCGCGGGTGGCTGCGGTGGTCAGCAACCGCGCTTCCGCCGGCGGGGCTGGCCTGGGCGGCGCGACAGGGCATCGCGACCGCCGTGGTCGACCACCGTGCGCATGCAGATCGCGCCGATGTTCGATGCCGAGCTGATGCACGTGGTCGATGCATTCGCGCCCGCGCTCGTGGTGCTGGCCGGCTTCATGCGCATCCTCACGCCGGATTTTGTTGCGCACTACGCCGGCCGCCTCGTCAACATCCACCCGTCGCTGTTGCCGGCGTTCCCGGGGCTTGACACGCACCAGCGCGCGATCGACGCGGGCTGCCGGTTCGCCGGGCGTCAGCGTGCACCGCGTGACGGCAGCGCTCGACGGCGGGCCGATCCTCGGCCAGGCCGTGGTGCCGATCCTGCCGGGCGACGACGCCGCGGCGCTGGCGGCCCGCGTGCTCACGCAGGAACACCTGCTCTACCCGCGCGTGATCGCGGAAATGCTAGCGAATTTATAGCTGGAAACGCTTGTCGCGCTTGCGGGTAGGGCGCGCGAGGGCACGACTCACGCCGGACCGGTCGATCGCGGCCGCACCGCGCCGATGGGAGAATGCAGCGCATGCATCCCAACGCCTTGCTCGACGCCACCACCGATCTGTTGCGCCTCGTGCTGCGCTTCGAACACCCTGCGGACGCGGTGGTGGCCCGGTTCTTTCGCGACCAACACAAGGTCCATGCGTTCGGTCCGCGCGAGCGGGCCACGTTGACCGAGACGGTGTTCAATGTGCTCAGGAAGCGCCTGCTGTATGAGCATTTCGCGCCGTCTGGCACCGGCCCGAAGGAGCGACGCATGGCGCTGCTGGGGTTTGCCGCGCCGCGCGACTTTTTGAAAACGGGTTTGAGCGAGGTCGAAAAGCGCTGGCTCGATCAGTGCGACGCGATCGACCCGACCGGCCTGCTGGACCGGCATCGCCACAACCTGCCCGACTGGCTGGTCGAGCGGCTGAAGGCGCAGCTCGGCAACCAGGAATTCTGGGCGTTGATCGACGCGTTGCAGGGCCAGGCGCCGCTCGACTTGCGCGTGAACACGCTGGTGGCCAAGCGCGCCGATGTGCGCAAGGAGATGAACGCGGCGGCCATCAAAAGCGAGCCGACGCCGTTCTCGCCCTGGGGATTGCGGGTGGAAGGCAAGCCGTCGCTGGCCAAGCTCGAGGCGTTCCAAAGCGGTGCCATCGAGGTGCAGGACGAAGGCTCGCAGCTGCTGGCGCTGCTGCTGGACGCCAAGCGCGGGGAGATGGTGGTCGACTTTTGTGCGGGCGCGGGCGGCAAGACGCTGGCGATCGGGGCGGGCATGCGCAACACCGGGCGGCTCTATGCGTTCGACACGTCCGCGCATCGGCTGAATGCGTTGAAGCCGCGGCTCGCGCGCAGCGGCCTGTCCAACGTGCATCCGGTCGCGATCGCGCACGAGCGGGACGACCGCATCAAGCGGCTCGCCGGCAAGATCGATCGGGTGCTGGTCGATGCGCCGTGCTCGGGCCTGGGCACGTTGCGGCGCAACCCCGACCTCAAATGGCGGCTCACGCCCGCGCGGGTGGCCGAGCTGGCCACCGAGCAGCTCGCGATTCTGCAAAGCGCGGCGCGGCTGGTGAAGCCCGGCGGGCGGCTGGTTTATGCGACCTGCAGCCTGCTAAGGAAGAAAACGAGGCGATCGCGGCGCAGTTCGATGCGCTGCAGTCGCGCGACTTCGCACCGCTGCCGGTGTCGCCGGTGCTCGAAGCGCTCGGCGTCGAATCCGCGGGTTCGCTGTGCAGCGGGCCGGGCGAAGCCGACCATTTGCGCCTGTGGCCGCATCGGCATCGCACGGATGGCTTCTTCGCCGCCGTTTGGCAACGGCGGTGATCGCCGACAAGGTTGCAAAAACTTTGTTAAGGCAACCATTTGCTAAGGGCTTGGGTGCGATTCTTCCTTGATTTTGGACGTTCAACCCTAAAATAGGTAGGGACTCGATCGAGCGGCGCAGCCCATGTGCGGATGCGCAATCGCCCAACGTCGAAGCCCTTTTTCCTCCACAACGTCTAGAGAGACAAACCACGCATGTTGCTACCTGACTGGCCCTTGTTGAACGCGGCGCTGCAATGGCTCGCCCATGGGCTGCTCGAAATGTCCTGGTGGCAGATTGTGCTGTATGCACTCGTCACCACGCACATCACGATCGTGAGCGTGACGGTGTATCTGCACCGGCATCAGGCGCACCGTGCGATGGATCTGCATCCAATCGCTGCGCATTTCTTCCGCTTCTGGCTGTGGCTGGCCACCGGGCAGGTGACCAAGGAGTGGGTCTCGATCCACCGCAAGCACCATGCGAAGTGCGAAACCATCGACGACCCGCACAGCCCGGTCGCGCACGGCATCAAGACCGTGTTCTGGACCGGTGCCGAGCTGTATCGTGCCGAATCCAAGAATCAGGAAACACTGACCAAGTACAGCCACGGCTGCCCGAACGACTGGGTCGAGCGCAATCTGTATTCGCGCTTTTCCTGGCAAGGCGTTGGCCTGATGCTGGTGTTGAATCTGGCGCTGTTCGGCGCGGCCGGTCTCGCGGTCTGGGCGGTGCAGATGGCCTGGATCCCGTTCTGGGCAGCCGGGGTCGTCAACGGCATCGGTCACTGGTGGGGTTATCGCAATTTCGAGGCACCCGACGCCAGCACCAACGTGTCCCCGTGGGGCATCATCATCGGCGGCGAGGAGCTGCACAACAATCACCACACCTATCCGACGTCGGCCAAATTCTCGGTCAAGCCGTATGAGTTCGACATCGGCTGGATGTACATCCATGATGCAGGCGGTCGGCTTGGCCAAGGTCAAGAAGACGCCGCCGAAGCTGCAGCTCGGTGCGATCAAACCGGTTGCCGACGAGCGCACGCTGGAGGCGCTGATTGCCAATCGCTACGAAGTGATGGCCGGCTACGCGCTTGCGATCCGCAGCGTCTGCAAGCACGAAATCGAGCAACTGAAGGCGCACAAGGCCGACGTCTCGGTGCTCAAGACCGCGACGCAAATGGCTGCACCGGGACGACGACAAGGTGCCGGCAGCCGTGCGCCCGCATTTGGCACAAGCGCGCGCCGAGCACCCGAATCTCGAACTGCTGACCAGCATGCGCGAAGAGTTGCGGCAGTTGTGGCTGAACACCACGCGATCGCGCGACCAGCTGGCGCTTGAATTGCAGACCTGGTGCCAGCGGGCCGAGACCAGCGGTGTGGCAGCCTTGCGTGACTTCTCGATGCGGCTGCGCGCTGCACATGCCTGAGGGCGGCTGCGGGCAAAGACTTGAAGTGACCCGCAGGCCGGTGCAAAAGCCGGCTGAAAAAAAGCCCCGCCACGTATTGTGTGCGGGCCTTTTTGTTTCATGCACCGGCGCGATTTTGGGATCCCACGCCGCGTTGTGCCTTGGGGCGCCGTGCTATGCAGTGCTGCGCACGCGCCGCGTGAGACAGCCTCGGCTGGTCAGGGCCCTCCGTTGGGCCGATGCAGACCGCACCACCGAACCATTTGGAAGATCACTACGCCGTCGTGGGACGAAAGTCGCCGGCGGTTGACTTGTCTGAGTCCGATGCCGTGGTCGCGCCGACAGGGGAGTCTGTTGCCACCTGTTTTTCGTTTGTCCGCTGGGTTGCGACGGCTTCCAGACAGCCCCGCACGCGCATGTGCTGCTATCCCTAACCAGCACCGCCCCGTCCACGAATCACCAGCGCGATGCCGCCCAGAATCACGGCCGAGGCGACCACGAGCCGCATCGTCAACGGCTCGCCGAGCCAGACGACGCCCGCGAGCGCGGCGATTGGCGGCACGCTGAGCTGCACGCTCGCGGCCACTGCACCCGACAGTCCGCGCAGTGCGGTGTACCAGATCGCATAGCCCACGCCGGAAGTCAACGCGCCCGACAGCACGGCAAACACCACGCCACGGGCATCCAGATGCATCTGCGACATCGCTGCCAGACTCAAAACAGCGGCAAACGCACAAGCCCGCAAAAAATTCCCGGCCGTCACGCGCAGCGGATCGCCCGCGCCGCGACCGCGGATCGAATAAATGCCCCAGGCGACGCCTGCACCCAACATCAACGCGGCGCTCTGCCAAGGCGGCGCCGACAAGCCGGGCAGCAAAAGGCCGCCCAATCCAGCCGCTGCCAGGACAAGGCCGATCCACTGCGGGGCCGTCAACCGCTCGCCACGCCAGAGCCCCCAGCCGATCATGCTGACCTGCACCGCACCGAACAGCAGCAGCGCGCCCATGCCGGCGCGCAAGCCCCGGTAAGCAAACGAGAAGCACACCGCGTAAGCGAACAACGCAAGCGCCGAAGTCCAGTCGCCAGTCGACCGATCGGCCGCCACGGTGGCGCGTGCACGCACCAGCAGCGCCAGCATGATCGCGCCCGACGCAAGCCGGATGGTCGTGAAACTCGCGGCGTCGATGCCACTTGCGTCAACAAGCGCCAGCCGGCACAGCACGGAATTGCCGGCGAAAGCAATCATCGCAAGCGTCGTGATGAGCAGCGGCTTGTGTTTCACGATGCGGCGTCTGCAGGGCAATCACGAAAGCGCTGTTCGTGACGCCCAAAAGAAAAGGCCCGCGTACAGCGGGCCCTCGAGTGAACGCATGACATCGTCGCGCTCACCGATCGATTCGGTCACGGCGCTTGCACACCTGCGTGCGAACGATGCGCAGTCGACTACTTGAGCTTCACTTCCTTGTACTCGACGTGCTTGCGCGCCTTCGGGTCGAATTTCAGCATCGACAGCTTCTCGGGTGTGGTCTTCTTGTTCTTGTCGGTGGTGTAGAAGTGACCGGTTCCCGCGGTCGATTCCAGCTTGATCTTTTCGCGTCCGCCTTTGGCAGCCATGGTGCGATTCCTTTAAACAGGGGATGGGTGGAAAGCGGCGCCGATCAGGCCTGGCCGCGGGCGCGCATGTCGGCCAGCACCGCGTCGATGCCGTTCTTGTCGATCAGGCGCAGTGCGGCGCTCGAGACGCGCAGGCGAATCCAGCGGTTTTCCGATCTCGATGAAAAACCGACGGTATTGCAGATTCGGCAGAAACCGGCGCTTGGTTTTGTTGTTCGCGTGGGAAACGTTGTTGCCCACCATCGGGCCTTTGCCCGTTACTTCGCATACGCGTGCCATTGCAGGACGCTCCTTCTTTTCAATCAACGATCTTCTGGAAACAGCCCAAGCGCCGATCAATGGATGGCGGCACTCGAAAATGGCTGTCCAGACAGACCTCACCTCGCCATTGCAGGGTGGCGGTAGCCCTTGCTTCTCGATTTTTGCCGATCGCGAAACCGGCAAAACCATCGATTATAAGTCGCCCATCTGCTCCAGATACCGCTGCGAGTCGAGTGCGGCCATGCAGCCGGTGCCGGCGCTCGTGATCGCCTGCCGGTAGACGTGGTCCTGCACGTCGCCCGCCGCGAACACGCCGGGAATGCTCGTCATCGTCGCGAAGCCCTTCGAGCCGACTTGGTCAGGATGTAGCCGTCCTTCATCTCCAGCTGACCCTGGAACAGTTCGGTGTTCGGGTGGTGGCCGATCGCGATGAAGCAGCCTTTGAGCGCGAGCTCCTCGGTCTGCGCCGGTCTCGACGTTCTTCAGCCGCACGCCGGTCACGCCGCTCGCATCGCCCAGCACTTCGTCGAGCGTGCGGAACAGTCTTCAACTCGACCTTGCCTTCGAGCACCCGCTCCATCAGCTTGTCGACCAGGATCGGCTCGGCGCGGAACTTGTCGCGCCGGTGCACGAGGTAGACCTTGCTCGCGATGTTCGACAGGTACAGCGTTTCCTCGACCGCGGTGTTGCCGCCGCCGATCACGCAGCAGACCTGGCCGCGGTAGAAGAATCCGTCGCAGGTCGCGCAGGCCGACACGCCCTTGCCCATGAACGCCGCTTCCGACGGCAGCCCGAGGTACTTGGCCGAAGCGCCGGTGGCCACGATCAGCGCGTCGCACGAGTACTCGCCGTTGTCGCCGGTCAGCTTGAACGGCGGCTGGCGAGATCGACCTTGTTGATGTGGTCGAACACCATCTCGGTCTCGAAGCGCTCGGCGTGCTCTTGAAGCGCTCCATCAACTCCGGCCCCTGCACGCCCAGCGCATCGGCCGGCCAGTTGTCGACGTCGGTGGTCGTCATGAGCTGGCCGCCCTGCGCGATGCCGGTGACCAGCACCGGATGCAGGTTGGCGCGCGCCGCATAGACGGCGGCCGTATAGCCGGCCGGGCCGGAGCCGAGAATCAGGACTTTGGCGTGTTTCGTGTTGGACATTGATGACACCTGGGAAAAAAGACAGGCCCGGTCGTGGACAAATCAGGCCGGGTGCGGCAAGAATCGCAGTCGACGCGCGCATCGGCGTCAGGCGCTTTGCGTCGGCCGAGCGACATCCCTCGCGCAGCCGATGATTTTAAGAACCCGCGCCGCCGGTGGCAGGGATCGGTCATCCGCAAGGGAGCCAGCCTGCATGTCGATGCTCACCAATCTCGATCTGATCCGGCGCGTGCCTCTGTTTCGACGTTGTCGCATCGGCACGCCGAGACGATCGCGCAGGCCGTCGTTAAAAAGCGCTTCAAGCGCGGCGAGATCGATCGTCGAGCAAGGCAAGAAGTCCAATGCGCTCTACATCATCCTGGCCGGCCGCGCGCGCGTGATGACGACCGACCGGCGCGGCCGCGAAGTGATCCTGGCGACGCTGCAGCAGGGCGACTGCATCGGCGAGATGAGCCTGATCGACAGCAAGCCGCACTCGGCCACCGTGCAGGCCGACGTGCAGACCGACGCGCTGGTGCTGTCGCGCGCCGACTTCGCGACCTGCATGCCCGAGTACAGCTCGCTCGCGCACGCGGTGCTGCAGGGGCTGGTCAAGCGCCTGCGCGAGGCCGACCAGAAAATCGAGTCGCTTGCGCTGATGGACGTCTATGGCCGCGTTGCGCGTGCACTGGTCGAAGCCGGCGCAGCCCGACCGCGATGGCAACCTCATGATCCGCGAACGCATTTCGCGCCAGGACGTGGCCAAGATGGTCGGCGCGTCGCGCGAAATGGTCAGCCGTGTGATGAAGGACCTCGAAGGCCGCGGCTTCGTCGAACTGCAGCGAAACGGCTCGACGCTGGTCAAGGAACGTCTGACGACGCTGACCTGATCGGCGCGGCCGCGCGTGGCCGCCGACTGCTCGGCTGGACCCGATGCGGCGCGCCGCATTGCCGATCCAAACCGCGCGAGCGCCGATATTCCCGATCGGCTCGGGTTAAGCTCGGCCAGCTTGCCCTATGTCTTATTCGCTACACACTCTGCAGCAGCCCGATTCGGCTGCAGCTGCACGAGCCGCTCGGCCTTGGCCGCTTCATGCGCGAGTTCGGCCTGTTGCTGACGTTTCTGCTGCTGCTCGGCTGGTTTCTTTGCGCTGCTCAGCTATTCGTCGCTCGACCCGGCCTGGTCGACCACCGGCGTCGGCGCGGCCGAGCACACGCGCAACTGGGGCGGCCGCGTGGGCGCCTGGATTGCGGACCTCAGTTATTTCTGGCTCGGGTTTTCGGTCTGGTGGGTGTTTCGCGGCCTGCGTCTGGCGCTGGCTCGCAAGCCTTGCCCAAGCCGTGCGCGCCGCGACCGATCCGCCGGGCTCGTCCGCCTCTCGGCGCCGGTCAAGCGCAATGGCTACGTGTTTCTGGCGGGTCTGGCGCTGCTGCTGTGCGCGAGTTCGCGCTCGAATGGTCGCGGCTGTATCGGTTCGAAGACCGTGCTGCCCGGCGACGCGGGCGGTGGGCTCGGCCACTGGATGGGGCCGTTTTTTGTCAAGTGGTTCGGCTTCAACGGTGCCGGCGTCGTCTGCATCGCGCTCGGCGTGCTGGGCGCGGCGGCCGTGTTCCGGTTTTCCTGGAGTCAGGTGGCCGAGCGCATCGGCCAGCGGCTCGATGCGCTGGTCCTGCGACGCCGCGCGCGGCGCGAACAGGCGCAGGATGTGGCAATCGGCGTGCAGGCCGTGCGCGAGCGCGAGCAGTTGTTGCCGAGGAGCCGCCGCTGAGCGCGACGAGCCGGCGCTCCGTGCGCGCCCGGCTGCACCGCCAGGCCGACGCGAACCGAGCCGGTGTTGATTGAGCCCGCACTCGCCGACGACCCCGTGGCGTTCGACGACGAGCAGACGGATATCGAAGCGGTCGCGTCCTCCGACGCCGCCGAGCCCATGTCTTTTCTGCAGACGCGACGGGTTTCGTTCGATCCGAGGGGCGGCCTCGCCGGTCGCGCTTGTGACGCCGAACGCCCGACCCAGACCGTCGGCGCCTGCCGCCGCGCTGGCCGATGACGACGGCGCGCTGGCTCGACTGCCGAGCGTCGACCTGCTCGACCCCGCGCCGCCGCAGCAGGTCAGCGTTTCGCGACGAAACGCTCGAGATGACGAGCCGCCTGATCGAGAAGAAGTTGAAGGACTTCGGTGTACAGGTGTCGGTGCTGATGGCCTCGCCCGGCCCGGTCATCACGCGCTACGAGATCGAGCCGGCCACCGGCGTCAAGGGCTCGCAGATCGTGAACCTGGCCAAGGATCTGGCGCGCTCGCTCAGCCTGGTGTCGATCCGCGTGATCGAAACCATCCCGGGCAAGAACTGCATGGCGCTCGAGTTGCCGAACGCGCGGCGCCAGACGATCCGGCTGTCCGAAATCCTGGGTTCCAAGGTCTATACCGACGCAGCGTCGCTGCTCACGATGGGCCTGGGCAAGGACATCATCGGCGAGCCTGTGGTGGCCGATCTGGGCCGCATGCCGCACCTGCTGGTGGCCGGCACCACGGGCTCGGGCAAGTCGGTCGGCATCAACGCGATGATCCTGTCGCTGCTCTACAAGGCCGATCCGCGCGATGTGCGGCTGTTGATGATCGACCCGAAGATGCTCGAGATGTCGGTCTACGAAGGCATCCCGCACCTGCTGGCGCCGGTCGTGACCGACATGAAGCAGGCCGCGCACGGCCTGAACTGGTGCGTCGGCGAGATGGACAAGCGCTACCGGCTGCTGTCGAAGATGGGCGTGCGCAATCTGGCCGGCTACAACGCGAAGATCGATGCGGCGAAAGCGGCCGGCGAGTTCATCTACAACCCGTTTTCGCTGACCCCGAAGCGCCCGAGCCGCTCGAGCGCCTGCCGCACATCGTGGTGCTGATCGACGAACTGGCCGACCTGATGATGGTGGTCGGCAAGAAGATCGAAGAGCTGATCGCACGGCTTGCGCAAAAAGCGCGCGCCGCCGGCATCCATCTGATCCTGGCCACCCAGCGCCCGAGCGTCGACGTGATCACCGGCCTGATCAAAGCCAATGTGCCGACGCGCATCGCGTTCCAGGTGTCCAGCAAGATCGACTCGCGCACGATCCTCGACCAGATGGGCGCCGAAGCGTTGCTCGGCATGGGCGACATGCTCTACATGGCCAGCGGCACCGGGCTGCCGGTGCGGGTGCACGGCGCGTTCGTCAGCGACGAGGAAGTGCACCGCGTCGTCAAGTATCTGAAGGCGCAGGGCGAGCCCGACTACATCGAAGGACTGCTCGAAGGCGGCACGGCGGACGGCGATGGCGAGTTGGGGCTGGATGGCGAACTGCGGCGGCGAAAAAGATCCGATGTACGACCAGGCGGTCGAGGTCGTACTGAAAAACCGCAAGGCCAGCATCTCGCTTGTGCAGCGGCACCTGAAGATCGGCTACAACCGCGCCGCGCGTCTTGTCGAAGACATGGAAAAGGCCGGCCTGGTCAGTGCGATGAGCAACAGCGGCCAGCGTGAGATTCTGGTGCCGACGCGCGCCGAGTGAACGCTGCGCGGTGGTGGGGGTCGAACCCGTTTCGGCGTTCTTTGACGCGCGTTCTTCCCAAACCGAAATCATCATGCTCAAGCCAGTTGCTTCTTTTTTTGTAGCGATATGCTGTTTGCCGGCAAGCGCTGGCGGCCTGTCGAGCCTTGAGAAATTTGTCGAGTCGACGCGCTCGGGTCGCGCCGACTTCACGCAGGTCGTGACTTCGCCGCCCAAGGAAGGCCAAGCACCGCGCAACAAGACGTCGACCGGCACGTTCGAGTTCGAGCGCCCGGGGCGCTTCCGCTTCGTCTATCGAAAGCCATTCGAACAGACCATCGTGGCCGACGGCCGCACCCTGTGGATGTACGACGTCGACCTGAATCAGGTGACATCGCGCGATCAGTCGAAGGTGCTTGGTTCGACGCCGGCCGCGCTGATTGCCTCGGCCCCCGATTTGTCGGCGCTGAAGAAAGATTTCGAATTGCGCGACGCGCCGGACACGGACGGTCTGAATGGATCGAAGCCACACCGAAGTCGCGCGACGGGCAGTTGCAAAGTGTCAAGGTCGGCTTCAGAGGCGCACAACTGGCCGCGCTCGACATCCTCGACAGCTTCGGTCAGCGTTCGCTGTTGACGTTCACCGGCTTCGAGGCGAATCCGCTGCTGGATGCCACCGCGTTTCGGTTCCAGCCGCCGGCCGGGGTGGATGTGCTGCGTCAGTAGGACGACCGAGCCGCTCGGTCGTCCGGCAACTGCGTTGCTGCTGTCGCAGCGAAGACTTGGCCGATCTCGGGATCTCGAAGCGTACCCCGGCATCCCGGCATCGCGCACAGCCAGCCTCGAGGCAATGCCGATCTGGTGAGCCAAGCTGCGCAAGCCAAGCGCGGGCGACGCCGGACTGGGATCGACGTGCAGCGCGGGTCAAAGTGAAAAACGAGCCGGCTCGGCGTTTGCTGTGACCGGTTCGCGCACGGCGGCAATCCGCTGCACGAAGCGCGGCGGGTCGCTGCGGAAACCGTTTTCGTAAGCGATCACGCGCAGCCCGGCGCACGCCGCCAGCAACTCCCCCGCGCGCAGCAGGAAGTCCGGGTTCGCGGGCTTGCCGACGGTTTCGTTGCCGGCAGCGAACGTCTCGTAGAGCAACGCACCGCCCGGTGCGACGCTGCCGACGATCGTGGGCAGCAGCGGCCGCCACAAATAATTGGTGACCACCACAGCCGCGAACCGTCGGCCGGGAAAAGGCCACGGTCCGCTTTCGATGTCGGCCTGCACCAGGTCGCCGAGGCCGCCGACGTCGCTGAGATCACTGCACGCCGCCAGCGCACTGGCCGAGCGATCGATGCCAACCACGAAGTGTCCGCGTGCTGCGAACCAGCGCAGATGTCGCCCCGATCCACAGGCCACGTCGAGCACATCGCCTCCAGACGGCGCCAAGTGACCGAACCGAAGCACCCAATCGGACGGTGCGAGGCTTGCATGCACGGGTGTCTGGCTCATTCGCTTCGCTTCTTCATCGGCCAACCCACACGGGTCGCGGGCAGCATCGGAACGGATGCGAAGAGGGCACGGCACATGGTGCGCGCTTGCGCCCGACCGCTCAAAAGCACGCCCACAACTGGTCGGCCATCGTGCGCAACATCTCCGGCTGCAAATAAAGCGCAAAGACCCCGGCCGCGCCGATCAGCACGCCGACCCAGATCAACGACTTCGACGTGCGAGGCGACATCGGTTCAGGCGCCCTGGCCAGCGGCACGCAGAACTGGCGTTTCGCGAACCGGCAGATTGATCACCGCTGCCACGACGCCCAGCACCATCGCGACGATCCAGACCACGTCGTAATTGCCGTTGCGGTCGTACAAAAAGCCGCCGAGCCAAACGCCCAGGAACGAGCCGATCTGGTGGCTGAAGAACACGAAGCCCGACAGCATCGACAAATGCGCGACGCCGAAAATCTGCGCCACGGCCGCGTTGGTGGCCGGCACCGTCGACAGCCACAACAGGCCCATCACCGCGGAAAACAGATAAACACTCGCAGGCGTCAAGGGTGCGAGCAGGAACAACGCGATCACGACCGCACGCGACAAATAGATGAACGCGAGGATGTTCTTCTTCTGAAAGCGCTGGCCAAGCACACCGGCCGTGTAGGTGCCGAACACGTTGAACAACCCGATCAGCGCGAGCGCGAAGCTTGCCACCTGCGGCGCCAGCCCATGGTCGCGCAGGTAGCTCGGCATGTGCACGCCGATGAACACCACCTGAAAACCGCAGACGAAATACCCCGCCATCAGCAGCTTGAAACTTGTGTGGCCGAACGCCTCGCGCAGCGCCTGGCCGATGCTCTGGTCGCGCGGCACCAACCGGTTCGAGGCAAAAGCCGGCTCGCGCAGAAACAGCGCAAACGGCGCAATCAGCAGCGCCAGCGCAGCGAGGATCAGCAGCGCGTTCTGCCAGCCTGCCGAGCCGATCAGCAATCCCTCGATCGGCACCATCAGGAACTGCCCGAACGATCCGGCCGCGGCCGCGATGCCCATCGCCCAGGAGCGTTTCTCGGCCGGGATATTGCGGCCGATCACGCCGTAGATCACCGCATACGTGGTGCCCGCCTGCGCGACGCCGATCAGCACGCCGGTGGTCAGCAAAAACGCCAGGCTGCTGGTGGAAAGTGCCATGCCGGCCAGCCCGAGTGCGTAGCACAACGCCCCCACGACCAGCACCCGAAACGCGCCGAACCGATCCGACACCATGCCCGCGAAGATGCCGGCCACGCCCCAGGCCAGGTTCTGCACCGCGAGCGCGAACGAGAACGTCTGCCGGCTCCAGTCCTGCGCCTGCGTGATCGGCTGCAGCCAGAGGCCGAAGCCGTGGCGGATGCCCATCGACAAGGTGAGGATCAGCGCGCCGCAGAGCAGCACGCGGTGGAGCGACAGCGCGGTCGTGGCGGGTGGAGTGGCCGCAGAGGCGAGATCGGAGCGCATGCGGTCGATGGTACTGAGTTCGGTTGCGCACGGGCGGTTTTGTTGGCGGTTGCATGGGTCGGCCACGTTCGGCTTGGCTCGATGCGTTTCGGCTGAACGACCGGCACCGGCGACGACACCGACTGCAGCTCGGCTCGACCAGGCTGCGGATTCGCCCGGCAGTGCGCTGCCGAGACGAGATTACTGTATGCAATAACAGTCTTTGCAGCCGCTGCGCTTAGAATCGCGCGCCTATGACCCAGAAAGCCGCCTCCGCGTATTCCGAACAGTCGATCCGCATCCTGAAGGGCCTGGAGCCGGTACGCCAGCGCCCCGGCATGTACACGCGCACCGACAACCCGCTGCACATCGTGCAGGAAGTGCTCGACAACGCCGCCGACGAGGCGCTGGCCGGGCACGGCAAGAAAATCCGCGTAACCCTGCACGCCGACGGCTCGGTCGGCATCGAAGACGACGGCCGTGGCATTCCGTTCGGCCGGCACGCCGAGGAGGACGCGCCGGTGCTGGAGCTGGTGTTCACGCGACTGCACGCGGGCGGCAAGTTCGACAAGGGCGCAGGCGGTGCCTACAGCTTCTCCGGCGGGCTGCACGGCGTCGGCGTGAGCGTGTCGAACGCGCTGAGCACGCGGCTGGAAGCGACGAGCTGGCGCGAGGGCAAGGTCGCGCACATCGTGTTCGCGGGCGGCGACGTGGTCGAGCCGCTCACGCTGCGCCCGGCCGGCAATGGCGACCGGCGCCAAGGGACCACGGTGCGCGTCTGGCCGGATCCGAAGTATTTCGATTCGCCGCAACTGCCGCAGCAGGAATTCGCGCATCTGCTGCGCAGCAAGGCGGTGCTGATGCCGGGTGTGGCGGTGTCGCTGACACTGGAGAAATCCGGCGAGACGCACCACTGGCAGTTCAAGCGCGGCTTTTCGGACTACCTGACGCAGGCGCTGCACGGCGAGCCGTTGATTCCGCTGTTCGAAGGCGACGGCAGTGCGGGCGCGAAGGACGAGAACTTCGCCGAAGGCGAGGGCGCCGCCTGGTGCGTGGCGTTCACCGAAGACGGCATGCCGGTGCGGGAGAGCTACGTGAATCTGATTCCGACCTCGGCCGGCGGCACGCACGAGAGCGGCCTGCGCGATGGCCTCTTCAACGCAGTCAAGAGCTTCGTCGAGCTGCACGCGCTTGCGCCCAAGGGCGTCAAGCTGCTGCCCGAAGACGTGTTCGCGCGTGCGTCCTACCTGCTGTCGGCCAAGGTGCTCGATCCGCAGTTCCAGGGGCAGATCAAGGAACGGCTGAATTCGCGCGACGCGGTAAAGCTGGTATCGAGCTTCGTGCGCCCGGCGCTCGAACTCTGGCTGCACAGCCATGTCGACTATGGCAAGAAGCTCGCCGAACTCGTCATCCGCACCGCGCAGACGCGGCAGAAGGCCGGCCAGAAGGTCGAAAAACGCCGCGGCTCGGGCGTCGCGGTGCTGCCCGGCAAACTCACCGATTGCGAAAGCCGGGACATCCGCAGGAACGAAGTCTTTCTGGTCGAAGGCGATTCGGCCGGCGGCAGCGCCAAGATGGGCCGGGACAAGGACAGCCAGGCCATCCTGCCTTTGCGCGGCAAGGTGCTGAACACCTGGGAAGTCGAGCGGGACCGCCTCTTTGCGAACACCGAGATCCACGACATCTCGGTCGCGATCGGCGTCGATCCACACGGGCCCGCCGACACGCCGGACCTCTCGGGCCTGCGCTACGGCAAGGTCTGCATCCTCTCGGACGCCGACGTGGACGGCTCGCACATTCAAGTGCTGCTGCTGACGCTTTTTTTCCGGCATTTCCCGAAACTGATCGACGCTGGCCACGTGTTCGTCGCCCGGCCGCCGTTGTTTCGGGTCGATGCGCCCGCGCGCGGCAAGAGGCCGGCCGTGAAATCCTACGCACTTGACGAAAGCGAACTCGCGGCTATCCTTGACAAGCTTCGAAAGGACGGGGTGGCCGAGAGCGCTTGGAACGTGAGCCGCTTCAAGGGCCTGGGCGAGATGAGTGCGGTTCAGTTGTGGGAGACCACGCTGAATCCGGACACGCGCCGATTGCTGCCGGTTGCATTGAGCCGGTTCGACTTCCAGCAGACCGAGCGCTTCATCGGCAAACTGATGGGCAAAGGCGAAGCGGCTTCGCGTCGTGAACTGATGGAGCTGCACGGCGACGGCGTCGAAATAGACGTCTGATCGCTGTCGCCTCGGAGCCACCGAGACCAGGGCATCGCACGATATTTGCAGATGCTCGGCATGTCGATAGAGCATCGCCTGCCGCCCCGACATCCAACCGGACAGACAAAGGATCGATACCGATGAGGTCAGCACAACGCTCAAGCGTTCAGATTCAGAACAGGCCGCCGCAGCATGGCGCCATCAACGACGACACACTCAAGGTTGCCGCGGCACCGCGCCGCAGTCGCCTCGGCGTTCGGTGGTCCAGTGTCCTGTTCCTTGGCGCCTTGGCATGCACGGCAGCGCATGCCGACATCTGGGGATATGTGGACGCCAAAGGTGTTGCGCACTTCGCGACCAAGAAAGCCGACGACCGCTACGAGCTGTTCTTCCGGGACGGCCAGAGCTTCGACACCAGCAAAAGCGCCGCGCCAATGATGGCGTTGGCCCCCAATGCCGCTGGCGCGCCCGCTGCATCGACCGGGCAGATCCGCATGGCCGCGCTGGTCGATTCGTCGCCGAGCTTTCGCGACGTGACCGCGCATCTGCGCGAAGCGGCCCGCCTGCACAAAATCGACTACGACCTGCTCAAAGCGATGATCGTGACGGAGTCCGGCTTCAACAGCACCGCGGTGTCGCCCAAGGGCGCGGTCGGCCTGATGCAGATCATGCCGGCCACGGCCGAACGCTATGGCCTCCGAGCCGACAAGCTCGGCGCGATCGAAGACAAGCTGACCGATCCGAAGACGAACATCCGCACCGGTACCCGTTACCTGCGGTTTTTGATCGATCTGTTTCCTGGCCAGCTCGAGCTGGCCGTGGCCGCCTACAACGCGGGCGAGGGCGCCGTGCAGCGCGCCGGCAACAAGATTCCGAACTACCCGGAGACGCAGGCCTACGTGCGCCGCGTGCTCCAGATCTATCAAGCCGGCAAGCCGATGCAGCTGGCGGCGGTGGGCACAGCACCGCGCCAGATCGGCCCACGCCGCGTGCGCATGGAGCTGCCGGCCGGCACCCACGCGCTGATGGCGCCGGGCACCGAGCACATCCTGGCCAGCACCGGCACCGGCGGCGCGCACCGACGCGCGCGGCCTCACCCCGATGGGCATGTCGGACGTCACCGTGGTCAATGAGTAGGCTGTCCGAGGGCGACGCCGCGGCACCCGACATTCCGCTGCAGGCCGGTTCCGATACCGAACTCGACCTTGCCGACTACGCACAGCGCGCGTATCTCGAATACGCGTTGTCGGTCGTCAAGGGCCGCGCGCTGCCGGATGTCTGCGACGGGCAAAAGCCCGTGCAGCGCCGCATCCTGTACTCGATGCAGCGCATGGGCCTGGGTTTTTCCGGCAACAGCGGCGCGCGTCCGGTCAAAAGCGCGCGCGTGGTCGGCGACGTGCTTGGACGGTTCCACCCGCACGGCGACCAGGCCGCGTACGACGCGCTGGTGCGCATGGCGCAGGACTTCAGCCAGCGCTATCCGCTGATCGACGGCCAAGGCAACTTCGGCTCGCGCGACGGCGATGGCGCGGCCGCGATGCGCTATACGGAAGCCCGGCTGTCGCGCATCAGCAGCCTGCTTTTGTCCGAGATCGATGCGGGCACGGTCGACTTCGGCCCGAACTACGACGGCAGCACCACGGAGCCGCGCCAGTTGCCGGCGCGGCTGCCGTTCACGCTGCTGAACGGCGCGAGCGGCATCGCGGTCGGCTTGGCCACCGAAATTCCGAGCCACAACCTGCGCGAAGTGGCGGACGCCTGCATCGCGCTGATCAAGACGCCCGCGCTCGACGACGAGGCGCTGTTTGCGCTGCTGCCCGGCCCCGACTTCTGCGGCGGAGGCCAGTTGATCAGCAGCCCGATCGAGATCGCCGACGCATATCGCGCGGGCCGCGGCTCGCTGAAAGTGCGCGCGCGCTGGAAGACCGAGGAACTCGCACGCGGCCAGTGGCAACTCGTCGTGACCGAACTGCCGCCCGGGGTCAGCACCCAGCGTGTGTTGGAGGAGATCGAAGAGCTCAGCAACCCGAAGGTCAAGGCCGGAAAAAAAGCGTTGTCGCCTGAGCAGCTCGGCGCCAAGGCCGCGCTGCTCGCCGTGCTCGACGCAGTGCGCGACGAGTCAAGCAAGGATGCGGCCGTGCGCATCGTGCTGGAACCGAAGACCAGCCGTATCCCGGCCACCGATCTGATCCACACGCTGCTCGCGCAGACGAGCCTGGAGTCCAGCACCCCGCTGAACTTGACTGGCATCGGCATCGACGGCCGGCCGATGCAGAAATCGCTGCGCCAGTTGCTGCTCGAATGGACCCTGTTTCGCCAGACCACCGTGCAGCGGCGCTCGGCGCACCGGCTCGGCAAGGTCGAAGAGCGCATTCACATCCTCGAAGGGCGGCAGATCGTGCTGCTCCACATCGACGAAGTGATCGCGATCATTCGCGCGGCCGACGACCCGAAGGCCGCGCTGATTGAACGCTTCACGCTGAGCGAGACCCAGGCCGAAGACATCCTCGAAATCCGGCTGCGCCAGCTCGCGCGGCTGGAAGCGATCCGCATCGAGCAGGAACTCAAAACCCTGCGCGACGAAGCCGCCAAGCTCGCCGAAGTCCTCGGCAGCCCGGCCGCACTGCGCCGCCTGATGGTGCGCGAGATCGAGGCCGACGCCAAGCAATTCGCCGACCCGCGTCGCACGCTGATCCAGGCCGACAAACGCATCGCGCCGAAAGCGCTCGCGGTGCCCGATGAAGCCGTCACCGTGATCGTCTCGGAAAAAGGTTGGGTGCGCACACGCGGCGGGCACGGGATTGACGTCGCGACGTTCGCCTTCAAGCCCGGCGATGCGCTCTACGGCGCGTTCGAGTGCCGCAGCACCGCCGCGTTGCTCGCGTTCGGCAGCAACGGCCGCATCTACACCGTGCCGGTCGCGAGCCTGCCGGGCGGGCGCGGCGACGGCCAGCCGGTCACGACCCTGATCGATCTCGAATCGGGCACGCGGCTCGTGCATTATTTCGCCGGGCCGGCCGATGCCATGCTGCTGTTGTCCGGCTCGGGCGGCTTCGGCTTTCTGGCGACCGTCGAGCAGATGAGTTCGCGCCAGCGCGGCGGCAAGGCGTTCATCACGCTGGGCGCCGGTGAGACACCGTGCGCGCCGAGCCTCGCTTCGGATGCGACACACGTCGCCTGCGCCTCGGCCGAACGACGGTTGCTGACGTTTGTGATCGACGAACTCAAACCGATGCCGACCGGCGGCCGCGGGCTGACGCTGATGGACCTGGAGGCGGGCGACGCGCTGGCCGGCGCGGCGGCCTACCGGCGCAGCGTGCGTGTGACGGGGATCGGCCGCGCGGCCAAGCCGCGCGAGGAAACGCTCGAAATCCGCTCGCTGAACAACGCGCGCGGGGCACGCGCCAAGAAAGGCAAGCCCGCGGATTTCGGCTTCAAACCAAGCGGCATCGTGCGCGTCGAGTAGCCAGCGCGCACGCCCAACCGATGGACATTCCACCGATCGGCATCGCAATCCTGCTGGCCAGTGCAGGCTTGAGCTTCGTGACAGGGCGCTACCTGTCGCGCGGCTGGCGCGCCCGCAAACAAAAGCGCGAACAGGCCGAGCGCGAGGCCAACCAGAGCCGACAGGTGCGCCGTGCCGAACGGCGTCGCGCGCGACGCTGAGGCCGGCAGATTCGCGGCTGGCCGCCTTGTTGAGGTCGGTGTCGAAGCCGTGCTTCCGCGGCCTGAGCAGCAGCGGTCGGAGCAATCCCCTGTTGGCCACCACAAGCCACTTGCAAGCACGCGGCGGTCCGGGCGGCGGCCGGCTGGCTATCGACCACCGATCCTCAAACGGAGTCGGCGCTGCCGATTCGCCACATGCGCCGGAACACGCCGTCGTGGTCGAGCAGCAGGTGCTTGAAGGCACCGAGCACGTGCAAGGCAACCAAAGCGACCAGCACCCAGGCAAGGACCGAATGGATGCCGAAGAAGCGTTCGGCGAGATCGTGATTCGACACCGCCCAGCGCGGCAGCATCAGGCCGAAAAAGGGAACGCCCGATCTGGAATAACCGGCGCCGAGCAGTCCCGTCACCGGCATCAGCACCATCACCACATACAGCAGTGCCTGCGATGCCCAGGCAACGCGCGACTCCCATGTCCGCACATTCGCCGGCAACGGCGGCCGAGGATGCATCAGTCGCCAGACGAGGCGTGCAGCGACGAGCGAGAAAATGACGAGGCCGATCGATTTGTGCAGCGAGAAGTACCAGTCGCTGCCGGGCGCGTCCTCGATCGCCATCATGTACCACCCGAGCGCCACTTGTGCCGCCAGCAGGACAGCAAGTGCCCAGTGCAAATAGACCGCGATGCGCGTGTATCGCCCGCTTGAAGCTGCATCGACAGAAGGACCGTGCAAGGTGGGGTTCATAGGGTGGTGAAGGTATCGGCGGCGCGCCGCCCGTTGTTGAAGCACGGCAATGTCTGTTGCCGCCCGCGTCGCCAGATTCGACAGGGCGGCTCGATGTGCGTTCGCAGGGATCGAAAGGGATTTTCGAGCAAATCGCGCTGGCTTGACCGGACGTCGCACGATCCAAGAAGACCGATGCACTGCCTGCGAACCGCCCCAGTCAACGCGGATGCCCGTTGGGCAGAGTCGCGCTGGCGCTGTATTGTTTCCCGACCAATCACTCTGGAATTTTTCTCATGATGAATCGAACCGACCCCGTCTGGCTGATCACCGGTTGCTCGACCGGTTTCGGCCGTGAACTGGCCAAACAGGTGCTCGAGCGCGGCTGGAAGGCCGTGATCACGGCGCGCCATCCGGACCAGGTGACCGACATTGCGCAAGGTCACGGCGAACGCGCGCTGGTTTTGCCGCTCGACGTGACCGACCGTTCCCAGATTCGGGATGCTGTCGACAAAGCGGTGCACCGGTTCGGACGGATCGATGCGCTCGTCAACAACGCGGGCTACGGCTACCTTGCCGCCATCGAAGAGGGGGAGGACGACGCGGTGCGCGCGATGTTCGAGACCAACGTGTTCGGGCTGGTCGACATGACGAAGGCGGTGCTGCCGGTCATGCGCGGCCAGGGCGACGGCCTGATCATTAATGTCTCGTCGATCGGCGGCCTGACGAGCTTTGCGGCCACTGGCTACTACCACGGCACGAAGTACGCAGTGGAAGGCATCTCGGAGTCGCTGGCAATTGAACTGAAGCCGCTCGGCATCGGTGTGATGATCGTCGAGCCGGGCCCGTTCCGGACCAACTGGGCGGGACCGTCCATCAAGCAATCGGCAGTCCGGATCGACGCCTACTCGCCCACCGCCGGGGAGCGCAGCAAGCAGACCGCCGAACGCAGCGGCAACCAGGCTGGCGATCCGGTGCGCGCAGCCCAAGCGATCATCGACGCGGCGCTCTCGGACACGCCGCCGTTGCGCCTGCTGCTCGGCAAGGCGGCGCTCGACCTGGCACGCAAGAAGCTCGAATTCTTGCGGGGCGACTTCGACGCGTGGGAGAGAGCGACGATCGGAGCCGACTTCCCCGAGGCTTAGATACGACGCATGCGACGTCGGGCCGCTCCAGCCGCTCTTGGTCGGGCCCTTGTCGGGACTTGGCGTTCGGTCGAGCGATTCAACGCCGGTCTCCAACACCGGGCCCATCTTGTGCGGGAACCGGACTTGCCAACAGCCGTCTATCCACCCACAACCAACGGATGTTCATGAACGCCCAACCCCGAATTCGCCACCTTTTGCTGAGCACCACGGTGCTGGCCGCTTCGCTGTCCGCCTGCGCGGCCGGCCCGGCGTCCGAAGCCGCGTCGGGTGTCGCGCTTGAACAGGTCGCGCGCTTCGATCATCAGGTCACGGGCGTGACGGTGTCCGCGGGCGGCCGGATTTTCGTCAACTTTCCGCGCTGGACCGAGGACACCGAAGTCTCGGTGGCCGAATTGGTCGACGGCCAGCCGGTGCCTTATCCGGATGCCGGCTGGAACGCCTGGCGCAATGCGAAGAAGGACGAGATCGCGCCGCAGGACCACTGGGTCTGTGTGCAAAGCGTGGTGTCTGCGGGCGACAGCCTCTGGGTGCTGGACCCGGCAGCGCCCGCGATGGGCGCGGTCGTGAAGAACGGGCCGAAGCTCGTGCAGATTGACTTGGCGAGCAACCGGCCGGTTCGCACCTACGCGTTCGATGCAGACATTGCGCCGCAGGGCTCGTATTTGAACGACGTGCGCATCGCACCGGACGGCCGCACCGCGTACCTGACCGATTCGGGCGTGAAAGGCGCGATCGTCGTGCTGGACCTCGCCAGCGGCAAGGCCAGACGAATGCTCGACGGCGACCCGTCGACGCAACCGGACAAGCGTGTGACCGTCAGGTACAACGGCAAGCCGCTGCGCCGGCCCGACGGGCGCGGTGTCGAGTTCGCCGCCGATGGCATCGCGCTGTCGATCGACGGCAAGACGCTGTACTGGCAGGCGATCAAGGGCAAGACGCTCTACCGCATCGCCACCGATGCGCTGGTCGCGCCCGCTGGCAACCCGGCCGCGCAGGTCGAGGTCGTCGGCGAGAACGGCCCGGCCGACGGCCTTCTGATCGGCCGGCGCGACGGGCGGATGTACGTCACCTCGCCCGAGGACGACTCGGTCAAGGTGCGCGACTTGGGCAGCGCGGGCGGCACGCTGCAGACCGTCGTCCAGGACCCTCGCCTGCGTTGGCCCGACACCATCGGCGAGGGCCCCGACGGCAGCATCTACGTGACGACCTCGCGCATCCAGGACTCGGCGTTTTTCAACGCAGATGCGCCGATTGCGCTGCCGACCGCGCTGTGGCGCTTCAAGCCTGCGCAGGCGCGCTGAGCGGTCGGTGGCGGCGCCGTGGCCGGCGCACGCGCGGCGTGCAGCCGGTCGCCGGCATGGAATCGGCGGCATCCGGCCGTCGATTGCCTGACGAAGCGCTTCCTGAGCCGAAGGTCGCGCATGCTGCATCGGCCATTTGTCCTTCCTTCATTTGTCCTTGGTTCGATCGATCGCGTCGCCAATTTGGACATCGACGTGCCCACGGTCGATGAGGTCAGACGACCTTTCCGGGCACTCAAGTGGAACCGGCTCTGTCGTTCCAGCCGGCGCAACCTGCCACGAAATTAAATACTGAAAGCAACCGCGCGCAGCGGCGTTTGCCATCAGACCCGTTCGGCAATCATCTCGATCTCGACACAAGCGCCGAACGGAATCTGCGCCACACCGAACGCGCTGCGCGCGTGTGCCCCGACGGTCGGGCCGAACACCTCGCCGAACAGTTCGCTCGCGCCGTTCGTCACAAGGTGCTGCTCGGTGAAGTCGGGCGTCGAATTCACCAGGCTCATCAGCTTGACGATGCGCTTGATCTGGTTCAAGTCGCCGACGGCCGCATGCAGCGTGCCCATCAGATCGACCGCGATCCGGCGTGCGGCGGCCTTGCCGTCTTCGGTCTGCATGTCCTTGCCGAACCGACCGACCCACGGCTTGCCGCCTTCCTTGCGTGCGATGTGGCCGGACAGAAACACCAGCTTGCCGGTCTGCACGAACGGCACGTAAGCGGCGGCCGGCGTCGCGGCAACTGGCAGTTCGATGCCAAGGCGTTTGAGGTTTTCGTAGACGTCCATGAGAGTTCCCTCGCAGTGTGTTCAACAAAAAAACCGGCCCGAGCGCAGGGCCGGCAATGATTTTCGGCTTCGATAGAGATAGCAGACACGAGATTCAGCGCAGCGCAACCGCGCCGTCTGCCGGTGCCTCCCACGGCTCGACCGTGACTGCAACCTTCAGCGTGTGCCGTGCGCCGCCGTGCAGCACACCGCGCAGCGGCGCGACGTCGGCGTAGTCGCGGCCGACGGCGAGCGTCACGTAATCCACACCGGCGGTTCGGTCGTTGGTCGGGTCGAAATCGCACCAGACGGGCTCGGCGTCGCAATCGGCAAGCGCGGGCAGCTGCACCGCAAGCCACGCGTGCGACGCGTCCGCGCCGATCAGCCGAGGGCGACCGGGCGGCGGCTGTGTGAGCAGATAACCACTCACGTAGCGCGCGGGCAGCCCCATTGCGCGCAGGCACGCGATGCCGATGTGCGCGAAGTCCTGGCAGACGCCTTTGCGCTGACGCAGCGCGTCGACCGCCGGTGTGTTCACTTCCGTGGCGCGCGGGTCGTAGCGCATGTCGCGGTGCAGTCGATGCGTCAGGTCCGCCACCGCCTCCAGGAACGGCGCGCCGGGCGGAAAACTCGGCTGCGCGTAGTCGAGAAAATCCGGGTGGCGCGGCACCAGCGGCGAGGCGAACACGAATTCGGCCGACGGCTCCCAGCGGCAGCCGGCGCGGTAGCGATACAGCGCGGCCACGTCTTCCCAACGCACGTCGAAGTCCGGCCAGGGTGCGCGCTGCGTGACCACCACGCTGCGCGCGGTCACGACCAGCCGGTCGTGCAGCGACTGCAGCGAGAAAAAGGTGCGGCTGTTGCCGTGAATGTCGCGCGTGTCGGCGCGTTGGTCCGGTGCGGGCTGCACCTGCAGCTCGTGCGCGAGCAACCGCTGGTTGGTGGTGGCCAACGGGCACAGATGCGCCATGTGCTGCGCGGTCTGCACGGCCGGCGTGTAGGCATAGCGGGTTTCGTGCGTGACGCGAAGCTGCATGGACCGGGCAGGATCAGTGGAAATGGCGATGGGGCTGGGACGGCGCTCAGGCGCTCACCGTCTGATCCGGCACGTTCGCGTGGCTGAAGCACGCGGCCGTGATGCGCTCCGAGATCTGCCAGGCGCTGCCCGCGCATTGCAACAGCAGCGCGCGCAGGGCGGGGCGTTGCTGCGGTTGCCGCTGCGTGCGCGCATCGGTCTCGATCAACTGCGCGAGCACCCAGTCGGCCGGATCCGGCACGCGCTGCAGCAGCGACTCCGGTGACAGTGAGGAAACTTGCGCGATCTTCGCCAAGCGCCCGCGCAGGTTGTGCGCGACCCAGGTCAGCGACCGTGGATTCGCGCGGTCCATCACGAGCAGGTCGATCAACGCGGCGGTGTCGCGGCTTTGCTGATAGTGGGAGCGGAAGGTGATTGTGCTGTCGAACAGCGCGACCATCGCGTCGAAGCCGCCGAGCACATCCACGGCACGGCATTCGAAGCCGCGCCGCAGCGCGCCGCTGAAAAAACCGAGCCGCTCGACCTGCCGGCCCGCGTTGAGCAGGCGCAGGCCGTCGTCGCGCATCATGCGGTCGGCTTGCGCGCCGGTCATCGCGGCCAGATCGCGAATCGCGATCTGCAGCGCGCCGAGCGCTTCGAGCGCCGCGGTGTGGCTGTCCGGCGAAATGGCGCGGCAGCGCAGCAGAAACTCGTCTTCGCTGCGCCGGATCACGAACCACTGGTCCGGCGACAGCCGCTCGCGCAGTGCGCCGGCCGCGTAGCGGATCGCGCGCAGGTTGAAACCGACGCTGTGCGCGGTATCCGGCGCCGCGAGCGCATCGATCAGCGCGCGTTCGAAGCCGCGGCGCGAGCGCAGCGCGGACACCGCGCCGCGCGGCACCAGGCCGTGGGCCTGCGTCATGTCGTCGAGCCAGACCAGCAGCGCGCGTTGATCGGCGTCTTCGCCGTTCAGCGATTCGAGCGCGACCTTGGCGAGCCGCGCGGTGTTCTCCGCGCGCTCGGTGTAGCGACCGAGCCAGAACAGGTTTTCGGCGGCGCGGCTCGTGATGCGTCGCGCGTCGCGCCGCTCGGCGATCAGCGCGGGCGTGAGCGGTGGTGGCTGCAGGCTGCTGCGGTCGACCGCGTCGTCGCTGAGCGCCCAGACGTCGGCACTGCTGCCGCCGCGGCTCATCGAAGCGATCTCCTCGTTCGCGGTCGCAATGCGCGCCATGCCCCCGGGCAGCACGCGCCAGGAGCCGACCCCGTCGGCCACCGCGAACACGCGCAGCATCACCGACCGGGGCTCGATCGCCGCGCGGCCCGCATCCCAGGTCGGCAGTTGCGACATCGACAGGTACGACTGCACGGTCACGCTCTCGCCGTGGGTGCGGATGCGATCGGCCCACCGTTCGAGTTCGCGCGCGTCGAAGCGATGCCCCGCGCACGGCTTCGAACGGCAACGTGCCGTCGTGGCCGAACGAGGTCGGCTTGATCATCTGCTGGCCGAGCTTGGGCAGCACCGCCAGCGCAGCCGCGCGCTCGCCGCACCACCAGGTGGCCAGCGAGGGCAGCGCGAGTTCTTCGCCGAGCAGTTCGCGCGCGAGCGCCGGCAGAAACCCGAGCAACGCGGGCGACTCGAGAAACGCCGACCCCGGTGCGTTGGCCATCACGACGTTGCCCGCGCGCACCGCCTGCAGCAGCCCCGGCACGCCGAGCGTGGAGTCGGCGCGCAGTTCCAGCGGGTCCAGGTATTCGTCATCGACGCGCTTGATCAGGCCGTGCACCGGCTGCAGGCCGCGCAGCGTCTTCAGGTAAAGCCGTTGATCGCGCACGGTCAGGTCACCGCCTTCGACCAGCAGCAGGCCGAGATAACGCGCGAGGTACGCGTGTTCGAACGCGGTTTCGCTGTACGGGCCTGGGGTGAGCAGCACGATCTGCGCGTCGTCCGCGCTGCAGCCGCAGCGCTGCGCGCACAAACGCTTCAAGTGATCGGCGAACGCGCTGTAGGTGGCCGCCAGATGTTGCACCGGCAACGCATCGAACGCGCGCGGAAACAGGCGCGAGATGGCCAGCCGGTTTTCCAGCAGATAACCGAGGCCCGATGGCGCCTGGGTGCGTTGCGACACCACGCGCCAGCGGCCGTCCACCGCGCGCGCCAGGTCGAACGCGGCGACCTGCAGGTGCATGTCGCCGGCGAATTCAACGCCGTGCATCGCGCGCAGGTAACCGGGCTGGCCCTGCACCAGCGCCGCCGGCAGCAGCGCGCGCTGCAACAGCGCGCGCGGTCCGTAAACGTCGGCCAGCACGCGGTCGAGCAGGCGCACACGCTGCAGCACCCCGGCTTCGATCGTGCGCCAGTCGGCTGCCTCGACGATCAACGGAAACAGGTCGAGCGCCCACGGCCGTTGCGACTCGGCGGGGTCGGCCAACGCGTTGTAGGTCACGCCGTTGTCGGCCAGTTGGCGCTGCAGCTGGCGCACGCGCGTGTTCATCCCGACGCTGCTGCCGGTGTCGCCGAGCCGGTCGACGAAGCGCTGCCAGCGCGGGGCCAGCGCGGCCGCGTCGCCCTCGGAAGCAGCGCCGCCGCGCAGCTCGTCGAAATGCCCGGACGCCGCCGCCGGTGCCTGCTGCCAGACCGTGCCAACCGGCGCCGGCTCGACGGGCCGCGCCATCGCTGTAGCCGTTGGGGAGGCCACGATCGTTGCCACCGAACTCACGACACCTGGTCGCTCCGGTCGAGCGGCGACCGCCCCACCTGCGCGCCCGGCGGCGCGGTGCGCAGGTCGAGCGTGAATGGAAATTCGCGGCTCGCAGCCAGCGCGATCGATGGCAGGGCGGCGTCCAGCCGGCCCGGCGTGTGGCCGATGCGCGAGAAGCGCGCCATGCGCCGACTCTCCGCTTCGTAGGCGTTGACCGGAAAGCCCTCGTAATTGCGACCGCCTGGGTGCGAGACGAAATACTTGCAGCCCGCGATCGAGCGCTGGTTCCAGCTGTCGACCAGATCGAACGTGAGCGGTGCGTGCACGCCGATCGCGGGGTGCAGCGACGAAGGCGGATTCCACGCCTTGTAGCGCACCCCGGCAACGAATTCGCCGGCGGTGCCGGTCGGCTGCAGCGGCATCGGCTCGCCGTTCACACTGACCGAATAGCGGCTGTCGTTCAGGCCCGTCACGCGCACCTCGATGCGCTCGAGCGACGAGTCCACGTAGCGCACGGTGCCGCCCGACGTGCCTTCTTCGCCCATCACGTGCCACGGCTCAAGCGCGTTGCGCAGCTCCATCGAAACGCCACGCACCGCGAGCGAGCCGACCAGTGGGAAGCGGAACTCGAAGTGCGGCGCAAACCATTCGGCGTCGAACGCGTAGCCGGCGTCGCGCAGGTCGTCGATCACATCGGCGAAGTCCTGCTTGACAAACGTCGGCAGCAGGAAGCGGTCGTGCAGCACGGTGCCCCAGCGGGTCAGCGGTGCCTTGAACGGCTGCTGCCAGAAGCGCGAGATCAGCGCGCGCAGCAGCAGCTGCTGCGCGATGCTCATGCGCGCATGCGGCGGCATCTCGAACGCGCGCAGTTCGAGCAGGCCCAGGCGCCCGGTCGACGAATCGGGCGAATACATCTTGTCGATGCAGAACTCGCTGCGGTGCGTGTTGCCGGTCACGTCGACCAGCACGTTGCGCAGGCTGCGGTCGACCAGCCAGGGCGGCATCGCGCTGCCGCGCTCCGCTTGTGCCCGCGCGATCTGCTGCAGCGCAATTTCCAGTTCGTAGACCTGATCGTTGCGCGCCTCGTCCACGCGCGGCGCCTGGCTGGTCGGGCCGATGAACATGCCGGAGAACAGGTACGACAGCGACGGGTGGTTGTGCCAATAGGTCAGCAGGCTCGACAGCAGCTCGGGCCGGCGCAGAAACGGGCTGTCGTCGGGCGTCGCGCCGCCCATCACGAAGTGGTTGCCGCCGCCGGTGCCGGTGTGCCGCCCGTCGGTCATGAACTTCTCGGCCGACAGGCGGGTCTCGAACGCGGCTTGGTAGAGAAATTCGGTGTGCTCGACCAGTTCGTTCCAGTTGTTCGCCGGGTGGATGTTGACCTCGATCACGCCCGGGTCGGGCGTGACCGCGAGCAGCTTCAGGCGCGGGTCGCGCGGCGGCGGGTAGCCTTCGAGCACGATCTTGACTTTGAGCTCGCGCGCGGTGGCTTCCACCGCCGTGACGAGTTCCAGATAGTCTTCGAGCCGCGACGCGGGCGGCATGAACACGTAGAGCGCGCGGCTCGGCTGCTTGCCGGCGGCGAGTTCGACTTCGGGGCCGTTCGCGCGGCTCGGATCGCGCGCTTCGACGCACAGCGCGCCGCGCGTGATCCAGTGCGCGGACTCGCCGCGTTTCGGCGCACGCGTCAGGCTGTCGGTGGATGCGAGGGCCGGTTCCGCGCCGGTGCCCATGGTGGCCGTGCCGCCCGTGCTGTCCACGCCGGTGGCCTCATCCGCGTTCGTTGCGGCGTCGTAGCGTGCGCTGAAGCCCGCCGGCTCGACCAGGGGCACGCGCGGTGCCGAGGGGTCTTCTTCGATGAAATAGCTTCGATCCGACTCGTTGGCCCAGGGCAGCGAATCGAGCGGCAGCCGATAGCCCATCGGCGAGTCGCCGGGCAGCAGATAAAGCCGCTCGTCGCGCAGGAACCAGTGGCCGGTGCTCCAGACCGCACCCTTGGAATCGGGCTCGGCTTTCAGCGGCAGCGCATAACCGATCACCGAGTCGAGCTTCTGGCCGAACACGCGGCGCAGGCGCGCGCGCTCCAGCTCATCGTCGAGCCTGGCGTCGAACGGATCGACGTTGACCGGCAGTCGGCGCTCGCGCCACAGGTAGTACCAGACGTCTTCGTATGCCGGCAGCAGGCTCGCGTCGCCGACGCCGAGCTTGATCGCCAGCAGCCGGATGAAGCGTTCGGCGTCCGTGCTGTCGTAGTGGCTCGGCTCGCGCTCGTCGGCAAACAGTTCGGGGTCGTGCCAAATGGCCTTGCCGTCCGCGCGCCAGCAGATCGACAGCGCCCAGCGCGGCAGTTGCTCGCCCGGATACCACTTGCCCTGTCCGAAGTGCAGGAAGCCGCCGTCGCCGTATTCGGCCCGCAGCTTCTTGACGAGTTCGGTCGCGTAGCCGCGCTTGGTCGGCCCGAGCGCGGCGGTGTTCCATTCGGCCGCGTCGCGATCGGCCGTGCAGACGAATGTCGGCTCGCCGCCCATCGTGAGGCGCACATCATGGGCGTCGAGTTCGGCGTCCACCTTCGCGCCGAGCGCGAGCACATCGGCCCATTGCTCCTCGGTGTAGGGCTTGGTCACGCGCGGCGACTCGAACAGGCGCGAGACCGTCATCTCGTGGCCGAACTCGACTTCGGCGTCGTCCACGACGCCCTCGATCGGTGCGGCGCCCGATGGCGTCGGCGTGCAGGCCAGCGGGATGTGGCCCTCGCCGGCGAGCAGGCCCGAGGTCGCATCGAGCCCGACCCAGCCGGCACCGGGCAGGTACACCTCGCACCACGCGTGCAGGTCGGTGAAGTCGACCGTGGTGCCGCTCGGCCCGTCGAGCGCCTTCACGTCGGGCGTGAGCTGGATCAGGTAGCCCGAGACGAAGCGCGCGGCCAGGCCCAAGCGGCGCAGCAATTGCACCAGCAGCCAGCCCGAATCGCGGCACGAACCGCTGGCGAGCTGCAGCGTCTGCTCGGGCGACTGGATGCCGGGCTCGAGCCGGATCAGGTACTTGATGTCGCCCGCGACCTGCTGGTTGATGCCGACCAGGAAGTCGATCGTGCGCTGCGGCTTTTGATCCACCTTTTTCAGGTAGTCGGCGACCATCGGCGTCATCGGCTCGACCACCAGGTAGGGCGCGAGTTCCTGTGCGAGCGCGGCGTCGTAGGTGAACGGAAAATTTTCCGCGTACGGCTCCAGAAAGAAGTCGAACGGGTTGTAGACCGCCATCTCGACCACGAGGTCGACCGTGACCTTGAACATCGTCACGGGTTCCGGAAACACGAGCCGCGCCTGCCAGTTCGCAAACGGGTCCTGCTGCCAGTTCACGAAATGATCCGCCGGCTCGATCTGCAGCGAATACGAGATCACGTTGCTGCGGCAGTGCGGCGCGGGCCGCAATCGCACCACTTGCGGTCCGAGCCGCACCGGCCGGTCGTATCGGTAGCTGGTGACGTGGTGCAGCGCGGCATGAATCGACATGGTGGAGCCTGTGGTTCTTTTGGGGCCGAAGGAGCGGTTGCGCCGACGACCGGGGCCGTGCAGACGGGCGATTCGGCAGAGAAGACCGCCAATGACCCGGGGTGTCGGCG
Source organism: uncultured beta proteobacterium (assembly GCA_963784295.1). GTDB lineage: Bacteria > Pseudomonadota > Gammaproteobacteria > Burkholderiales > Burkholderiaceae_C > JBBPYC01. The sequence continues at coordinate 164,598 of CAWAQL010000014.1, read as the reverse complement.
TCGATACTAGCAAGTTGCTTTTGCTAGCAACTCCCACGCCACCGCAAGCGGCGCCAGGTGCATGCAGGGGTTTGGCTCGCCAATGCGCCCGAATTCGGGTGGGCGCAACCAAGCCGATGCAGCGCCGAGCTTCGGAGCGACGGGTCGTGGCCGACAGCCGAGAGCCGAGTCGCCTGCGTCGAGCCAAGCCGGGGGCCAACAAGCGCTTCAATGAAAGGCCGCAAGTCTAAGGTCGCAAGCCGCAGGGCGATTTGCAAACGGCCGAGGCGTTTTGCCAGCATCTGCGCATCGAAGGCATCGGTCGTGCGCAACCGTCCACGGTGCGGGCCGATGGATGCGCTGCCCAGGCCTGAACTGCCCCTAGCATCCGCGCGATGCCGCCCATAACCCGTCCAGAAACGAACGCCATCGCCGGCGCTGCGGGGCCGCTCGGCTTCGTGCTGGGCACCGCGTCGCAGATGCAGCAGACGGCGTTGTGGAGCCAGACCGCTTACCTGGCACTGCTCGCCGGTGCGCTGGTCATGGCGCTGGTCTGGCGCTGGAAGCGACGGTCGCCGCGCCGCGCGGACTCGATCGGCTGGCTGGCGGTGTTGGTCGCGATCGGGTTCGCAGCCGCTGGCCTGCGCGCCGATGGTCAGGCGCGCGACCGGCTCGACCCGACGATCGAGGGCATCGATCTGCAACTGGTCGGCTCGGTGGCCGCGATGCCGCAGACGAGCGAGCTCGGCCAGCGCTTTCTGTTCGTGCCGGAGTCGGCGCAGCAAGAAGGCCAGGCGGTGCGCATCCCCAAGCGGCTGTTGCTCAGCTGGTACCTGGAGGGAGGCTTGTTCGGCGTACCCGGCACGCGGGCGTCTGCAAGCCCCGAAGCACCGCCACCGCCCTCGCTGCACGCAGGCGAGCGTTGGGCATTCACGGCCCGCTTGAAAGCCCCGCACGGCAACGCGAATCCGCACGGCTTCGACGGCGAACTCTGGTTCTGGCAGCAAGGTGTGCAGGCCACCGGCTATGTGCGCACACGACCGGCCGGTACAGAAGCCCGGCTGCTGGAACGCACCGCGCATCACCCGATCGAGCAGGCTCGCCAGCGCGTGCGCGACACGATCCTCGCTGCGGTGCCGGACCGCCACGCGGCTGGCATCCTCGCCGCGCTGGTGACCGGCGATCAAGCGGCGATCGAGCGCGCCGACTGGGATGTGTTTCGTGCCACGGGTGTCGCGCACCTGATGAGTATTTCGGGCTTGCACATCACGATGTTCGCGTGGCTCGCGGTGGTGCTCATCGGGCGCGGGTGGCGATGTTCGGCGCGCGCGTGCCGCTGGCTGCCGGCACCGACGGCGGCGCTGGCCGGTGGCCTGTTGCTGGCGACCGGCTATGCGCTCTTCAGCGGCTGGGGCTTGCCCGCGCAACGCACCATCGTGATGCTTGCCGTGGTGTCGCTGCTGCGCGCAGGCGGTCGGCGCTGGCCGTGGCCGTTGGTCTGGCTGAGCGCGTGCGCGGCGGTGCTGCTGGTCGATCCGTGGGCGCTGACGCAAGCGGGTTTTTGGCTCAGCTTCGTTGCGGTCGGCGTCTTGTTCGCTACGGATATCGGAGCACACAACGAAGGCAGCACGGGCGCCTCGAATGGATTTTTCTCGAAAGCCTGGTCTGCATTGCGTGCGATGACGGCCGCGCAGGCCATGATCACGCTGGCGCTTGCGCCGCTGACCTTGCTGCTGTTCAACCAGCTGTCGCTGGTCGGGTTGCCCGCCAATCTGCTGGCGATTCCGTGGGTCACGTTCGTGGTCACGCCGCTTGCGCTGGGCGGGGTGGTCATGGCGCCGTTGTGGGGCGTGGCGGCGTATGCGGTGCAGGCGTTGAGCCAGTTGCTCGCATGGCTGGCCGCGCTGCCGTTCGCCACGCTGGCGCTGGCCAGCGCCGACGGCTGGACCAGCGCGGCCGGACTTGCAGGCGGCCTGCTGCTGGTGCTGCGCCTGCCGTGGAGCTTGCGGTTGCTCGGCGTGCCGCTGTTGCTGCCGTGGCTTTTGTGGCAGCAGCCGCGACCGGCGCCCGGTCAGTTCGAGTTGCTTGCCGCCGACATCGGCCAAGGCAACGCGGTGCTGGTGCGCACGGCTGGCCACGGCCTGCTGTTCGATGCCGGGCCGCGTTATTCGAGCGACAGCGACGCCGGCAGTCGTGTGCTTGCGCCGCTGCTGCAAGCGACCGGCGAGCGGCTCGACCTGTTGATCGTGAGCCACAGCGACAGCGACCACAGCGGCGGTGCGGCGGCGCTGTTGCAGCGTCGGCCATCGATGACCCTGCTGAGTTCGATCGCACCCGAACATGCGCTGCGCGCCGGTCGCACGAGCGAACGCTGCGAAGCCGGGCGGCGTTGGGACTGGGACGGCGTGCAGTTCGAGCTGCTGCATCCGCGCATCGAGGACTACACAGCGAATCTCAAGCCGAACGGCTTGAGCTGCGTGCTGCGCGTGAGCAACGGCGAGCGCACCGCTTTGCTCACCGGCGACATCGAGCGGCCACAAGAGGCACGGCTGGTGGCCGATGCCCGAGTCGGGCCATTGCTGCGCGCCGACTGGCTGCTGCTGCCGCACCACGGCAGCAAGACGTCGAGCAGCGCGGAATTTCTGGATGCGGTGCGCCCGCACTTCGCGCTCGTGCAGGCCGGCTACCGCAACCGCTACGGGCACCCGGCCGCGCCGGTGCTCGAGCGCGTGCGGGCGCGCGGCATCGACGTGATCGACTCGACCCATTGCGGCGCTGCGTTGTGGCGCTCGGCTGCGCCGCTGCAGATCGATTGCGAACGCACCACGAACGCGCATTACTGGCGGCATCAAGCACCCGGCCAAGCGCCCTGACAACGTACGCACCACGAGGCGGCACTGGCGCGCATGTTGCTATGCTCAGTCGTCTACGGAGGCAACGGTTCCCATGCAGAAGTTCGACGAGATGTACACGCAAGCGGAATACGGCGCGCCATTGGGCGGCGTCGAATCGGGCGCTTCGTCGTCGCAGTCTCAAACCCAGTCGCAGTCTCAGGCAGCCGGTGCAGTGGATGCAGCGGGCGCGTCGGTGCGCACGCACTACCGCGGCTACGCGCAGTGGCTGGGCAAGCAAAGCGACGAGGCGATGCGCGCACGCCGCGAAGAAGCGGAAGTGATCTTTCGCCGCGTCGGCATCACGTTCGCGGTATACGGCGCGAAGGACGAGGACGGCGCCGGCACCGAACGCCTGATTCCGTTCGATCTGATCCCGCGCGTGATCCCGGCCCACGAGTGGGCCAGCATGGAGCGCGGCCTCGTGCAACGGGTCACGGCGCTGAACCGCTTCCTGCACGACGTCTACCACGACCAGGACATCCTGCGCGCGGGCATCGTGCCGCGCGAGCAGGTCGAGCACAACAGCCAGTTCCGCCCGCAGATGATGGGCGTGGACATTCCGAACCGGGTGTATTCGGCAATCGCCGGCATCGACATCGTGCGTGCGCCGACGCCGTCGGGCGAGGGCATCTACTACGTGCTCGAAGACAACCTGCGCGTGCCCAGCGGTGTGAGCTACATGCTGGAAAACCGCAAGATGATGATGCGGCTGTTCCCCGAGCTGTTCAGCCAGCACCGCGTGGCGCCGGTTGCGCACTACCCCGACTTGCTGCTGGAGACCCTGCGCGACGCCGCGCCACCCGCAACCGCCGAGCCGACCGTGGTGGTGTTGACGCCCGGCATGTACAACAGTGCCTACTTCGAGCATGCGTTCCTGGCGCAACAGATGGGGGTCGAACTGGTCGAAGGCCAGGACCTGTTCGTCAAAGACAAGTTTCTCTACATGCGCACCACACGCGGGCCGGAGCGGGTCGATGTGATCTACCGCCGCGTGGACGACGATTTCCTCGATCCGCAAGTGTTTCGCAGCGACTCCACGCTCGGCTGCGACGGGCTGATGGAGGCGTACAAGGCCGGCAACGTGGCACTGTGCAACGCGGTCGGCACCGGCGTGGCGGACGACAAGTCGATCTATCCGTTCGTGCCGCAGATGATCGAGTTCTATCTCGGCGAAAAGCCGATTTTGAACAATGTGCCGACCTACGTATGCCGCAACCCGGAAGACCTGAAGTACACGCTGGCGAACATGCAGGATCTGGTCGTGAAAGAAGTGCACGGCGCAGGCGGCTACGGCATGTTGATCGGGCCGGCGTCCACCAAGGCCGAGATCGAGCAGTTTCGCAAAGCCGTGCAGGCCGATCCGGCGCGCTACATCGCGCAGCCGACGCTGTCGTTGTCGAGCTGCCCGACGTTCGTCGAAGCCGGCATTGCACCGCGGCACATCGATCTGCGGCCGTTCGTGCTGTCGGGCAAGAAGGTCATGATGGCCCCGGGCGGGTTGACGCGCGTGGCGTTGAAGCAGGGCTCGCTGGTGGTGAATTCGTCGCAGGGCGGGGGCACCAAGGACACGTGGATTCTCGAGAAGTGACGCTCACCCCCAGCAGGATGGTGCTCGTCCTCAGGCTCCGCTGCGGCTGCTGGGGTGTGCGGGATCGTTTGACCACTGGGGTGGCGAAGACCGCTTGCGGCTTTTCGTTGGCAGATGAGATCAAGCTTCGCTCGCCGCGTTCAGCTTGCTTTTGCGAATGGCAGACGTTGGCGTCTGCAGCCGAGCTTGTGCAACCACGCCGCAAGGTGGCCATCGTTGGCCGCCGACCGGAAGCGAGGCGCTTGGCGATTGGGGCTCGGCGCCACAGCATCCGCGGTCATGGTCTTGCTTGTCTGCTTGTGAAAAGCCTGCGGCAGCTTGTTGGTCGTTCGTCAGGAGTCGAAGTATGTTGAGCCGCACCGCCGACCATCTGTTCTGGATGGCCCGCTACACCGAGCGGGCCGAGAACACGGCGCGCATGCTGGATGTAAATTATCAGACCGAAATGCTGCCGCAGCCGTCTGCCGCAGCGGAGCTTGGGTGGCAGGGCGTGCTGTCGATCAGTGAGCTGCTGGCCAGCTACAAGGCGCTGCACGGCGAAGTCAATGCGAAGCACGTGATGGACTTCATGGTGAAGGACGAGTCGAATCCTTCGTCGATCGTATCGTGCCTGCGCTCGGCGCGCGAAAACGCCAGAGCGGTGCGGGGCACGCTCACGACGGAAGTCTGGGAGACGCTGAACACGACCTGGCTCGACGTGAACCGGATGCTGCGCTCGGGCGCGTTCGAGCGCGATCCGGGCGCGTTCTTCGACTGGGTGAAGTTTCGCTCGCATCTGTCGCGCGGCGTCACGCTCGGCACGATGCTCGCCGACGAATCGTTCTACTTTGTGCGCATTGGCACGTTTTTAGAGCGCGCCGACAACACCGCGCGGATTCTTGACGTGAAGTTCCATGCGCTGCAAGGCGACTTCTTCGGCGCGGTCAGCGACAAGGGGCAGGAGTACGACTTCTATCACTGGAGTGCGGTGCTGCGCAGCGTCTCGGGCTTCGAGATCTATCGCAAGGTGTACCGCGACGTGATCAAGCCGGAGCGCGTCGCGCAACTGCTGATCCTGCGGCCCGACATGCCGCGTTCGCTGCACTCGAGCGTGACCGAAGTGGTCACGAACCTCGACCAAGTCACCAGCAACCGCACGAGCGAGAGCCTGCGCCGCGCCGGCCGGTTGCGCTCCGATCTGCAGTTCGGCCGGATCGACGAGATTCTCGCGACCGGCTTGCACGCCTACCTGACGCAGTTCCTGGACCGTGTAAACGAACTGGGGGGGCAGATCAGCCGGGAATTTTTGGTACCCGTCTGATCTCGGCCGATCGCGCCGCAGGGTGCGTCCGCGCGATGGCTGCCGAAGCCTTTGCCCAATCGCCGGTTCAAGCGGCGATTGCAGTCACCGGTGCAGTCGCCGACGGCGGCTCGGCGCCGCTGAACAGGCGGTCGACGTGCTGCTGCACGCGCGTCAGGTGAAAGCTTTGCTCTTCCAGGTCACCCCGGATGCGCTGCCAGTTCTCGGTCTGCCGTGCGTCCAGGCCGCCGAGGTCCTGCGCCAGCTGCGCGAGCGCCTGACTGGCCGCTTCGAACCGTTGCACCGATTCGGCCGAGACCTCGACGAGGTCCGCGTCCTGATAGGCCGCCGGCGCTGCTGCACCCGCTGCGCGCTGCATGCTCTGCTCGCACGCGGCCAATCGGTCGGTCAACGCGACGTGCTGCTTGGCAACGCCGGCCAATTGCTCGTCCATCGCGCCCAGCTTGCTGGTGAGTTGCGCCTGGCCAGCGGCCAGTTGATCGAGCGACCCGCGCAACGCAGCGCTGGACGTCTTCACCATCCAATAGATCGCTGCCACCGCGACGACGCAAATCAGAAGAACAGGCCAGCTTGCGCTGAGTGCAGAAGAAAAGTCCATGGACGCTTTCGGTGAGCCGCGAATCACGGGAACGTGTGCGGGATGTGGAAGGAAATCAGGTGCTCATGGTAGGCGCGGGCCGATTCGGCGCCACGGCAAAAATGCACGAACATTTCAGGAACCGAGCGCCGATTCGATCTCGCGGCCGAGTTCGAGCACGGCCATTGCGTAGTAGCTGCTCTGGTTGTAGCGCGTGACCGCGTAGAAGTTCTCGGTGCCGGCCACGTACTGCGGCGGCGCGCTGCCGTTTTCGAGCTCCACCAGCGCGAGCTTGCCCGGGTGGTTGACGGCGTCGCCCCAAACGATCGCGCCGAGCGCGGTGAATCGCTCGGGTGCGAAGCTCGGCAGGACGTCCGGGGCCAACAGCGTCGCTTGGTCGGCCGAGCGATCTGGCTGCAGCAGCACCGGGTAGAACGGCTCCACGCCACGCTGCCAGCCGTGCGCCTGCAGATAGTTGGCCACCGAGCCGATCGCATCCGCTGCGCTGGCGTACAGATCGATCCTGCCGTCTTCGTCGAAGTCGACCGCGTACCGGCGCTGGCTGCTCGGCATGAACTGCGGCATGCCCATCGCGCCCGCGTAGCTGCCGAGCGCTTCCAGCGGATCGAAGCCTTTTGCATCTGCCATGACGAGAAACGCCTCGAGTTCGCCCGCGAAGTACGACTGCCGCGCCGCCGCCCGCGGATGCGACGGTGGAAACGCGAACGCCAGCGTGGCCAGCGCATCGATCACGCGAAAGTTGCCCATGTTCTGGCCGAAGCCGGTTTCCACGCCGAGGATGCCGACGATCACCGACGCCGGCACGCCCCAGCGGTGCTCGGCACGCTCCAGCAGATCGCGGTGGCTTTCCCAGAACCGCACACCGCTGCGGATGCGCACCGGCTGGATGAAGCGCGCGCGGTAGGCCTGCCAGTCCTTGGCGCGCGCGGGGGCCGACGGCAGCATGAGCCGCTGCACGGTCGGCAGCAACTCGGCTCGTGCGAGCACCCGACGCAGCGCATCGGCATCGAGCCGGTTGCGTGCGGCCACCTCGACGGCGAAACGCTCGGCTGGCTCGCCGAACGGGCCCTCATCGCGCACCGCCGCCTCGAGAGGCTGCAGCGGCGGGGGCGGTGCCACGACGGTTTGCGCCCGGGGCGGGCCGCCCAGCACCAGGAGGCCGGTCACGGCGACAACTGCAAAGCGAACCAGATGCTTCATCGGCGGCGAAGGAAGTGAAACGGGGACCGGGGCGCGGCCGCCGCGGAGTTCACCGGCAACAGCGACCAGTCGAAGCGCGCGAACGCGGCTTTCAGTTTAGCCAGCGCGCCGCGTCGCCCGCCGTCCCGCGCATAGCGCACCGCCTCGAGCTGCAGCAGCAGGGCCTGCAGCGTCTGCACGCCGCGCTGGGACCGCGCGCCTGGCAGCTCGGCGAGCCGCACGGACAGCTCGCGCGGCGGCGCGCTGTCCGATGCCTGCACGCCAGCGGCGAGCAGCCGGCGCCGGACCCGGTCGAGCAGCCGCAGCCAGGGGTCGTGCTGCTGGCGTTCCCACATCGCCCACGCCGAAGCCGCCAGCGCCGCCAGCACCACAAAGCCGACCAGCACGCGACCCAGGTCCTGCCAGCTCGGGGTGTCGAAGCCAAGCCGCTTGAGAAAGTCGAGCTGACGGCTCTGCGTGTAGTTGAGCACCCACTGGTTCCAGCCGTTGTTGAGCGCTTCCCAGGCGGCGCGCAACTGCGTGGCCAGCCCCGGGCTGACGGCCGCGATCATGCCGTTCATCGCACTCTCGGGGGGGCGCAGCCGGGTCATGTCGGCCACGCGGTCAGGCGCGACTGCGGCGGTGGGGTCGACACGAATCCAGCCGCGCTCGGGCATCCAGACTTCGGCCCAGGCGTGCGCGTCGCTGTTGCGCACCGTCCAGTAGCCGTCCACCGCATTGCGCTCGGCGCCCTGATAGCCGGTGACCACGCGGGCCGGCAGGTCGAGCGCGCGCATCAGCAGCACGAACGACGACGCGATGTGTTCACAAAAACCCTGTTTGCGGTCGAACCAGAATTCATCGGCCGTGTTCGGACCGTACAGGCCCGGCTCCAGCGTGTAGCGGTATTCGCCGTTGGCCAGATGCGCGAGCACGGCCGGGATCAGTGCGGTACCTTCGTCCTGCGCGTAGCGCGGGTCGCGCCGCAACTCGGCCGCCCACTGCAGCGTGCGCGGGTTGTAGCCGGCTGGCAGCTCGACGAATTCGCGCAGCGGCACGGTGCGCATGCGCGGGCCGTAGTGAAACTGCGGGTAGCTGCGCGCCGAGTAGCGCACCAGGTCGGTGATCGGACGGTTCACGAACCACTGTAGCTCGGCGTTGCGCCGCGGCTGAAAGCCCGCGATCTGCGGTGGCTCGCCAGTGGCATCCAGCACGATCAGCCAGGGCCGCTGGTTCGGCTCGAGCGTGACCTGATAGTCGAGCGGTGTGCCGAACAGCTGCAACCTATCGTCCGGCTCGCGCGCCTGCGCGCCGGCCGGTCGCCATTCGCGCCCGTCGAAGTCGGACAGCACCGGCCCCCGAAAGTACAGCTGCGAAGGCGTTGGCGCCGCGCCGTTGAAGCGAATCCGCAGCGCGACGCTGTCGTCTAGTGCCAGCTTGGCGATGTTGCCGACCTGCATCTGCGCCGACAGGCCGCTGCGCCCGCTCATCGCATCGCCCGGAAGCCCCCAAAGCGGCGCCAGCCGCGGAAACAGCAAAAACAGCACCAGCATGATCGGCGCCCCCAACAGCGCCATCGCCGCCGCCGTCTTGGCCGCCTGCGCCAGCGGCGGGCGGCCGACCGGCATGTGCGCGTTCACGAGCGCCGTCAACAAGCCCAGCAACGCGATCAGCATCGCCGCCGCGGTCAGCAGCGACTGCGAGAAAAAGAAGTTCGTCAGCATCGTAAAGAAGCCGAGAAAGAAGATCACCAGCGCGTCGCGCCGAGCGCGCAGCTCCAGCGTCTTGAGCGCGAGCAGCACCACGATCAGCGTGACCCCGGCGTCGCGCCCGATCACCGTGCGGTGCGACAGCAACGTGGCGGCGGTCGCCACCACCAGCAGCAGCACGAGCCACCATTTGCCCGGCAGCGGCCGCACCCGCCAGGCCAACCAGCCACGCCAGCACAGCACGCCGGCCGCCAGCAGCGTGCACCACAGCGGCAGGTTGCCGACCTGCGGCAACACCACCCAGCCGACCACCGCGAGCAGAAACAAGGTGTCGCGGCTGTCGCGCGGCAGGGTTGCGAGGTGGTGGAGGGGCGCCATTCGGGCAGCAGATGGGGAATGCGGGAGGGCAGGTGGGCGCGGGGACCGGCGCACGGGTGCCGGTGGGCGTTTCGATGATACGAACGCATCGGCGCAATTCACCCGCCCCCACCGCAAGACCCGCCTGCGGACTGGCCGGCGCAGCAACTTGTTCACGGCTGGCACAATTTGCGCGCTCCGCACCCATTCACCCATCCGTCCCTCCACCCGAATGACATCGACCCCCACGCTGCCCCCGGTGCGCCCATACAAGGTGCCGGAGTCGGTGCTGGTCGTGATCCACACCGCCACACTCGAAGTGCTGCTGATCCGGCGCACCGATGCAGCCGATTTCTGGCAGTCGGTGACGGGTTCGAAGGACACGCTCGACGAGCCGTTGGCCGAGACGGCTGCGCGCGAGGTGGGTGAGGAAACCGGCATCGTCTGCACCGCAGGCAGTGCACTGGCCGCTGGCCTGGTGGACTGGAATCTGCGCAACGTCTACGAGATCTATCCGCAGTGGCGCCGTCGCTATGATCCCGCGGTGTCGCACAACACCGAAAGCCTGTTCGCACTCGAAGTGCCGCCAGGCACCCCGGTCCGGTTGAGCCCGCGCGAGCACGACGCGCATGTGTGGCTGCCCTGGCGCGAAGCGGCCGACCGCTGCTTTTCCCCCTCGAACGCCGAGGCGATCCTGCTGCTGCCGCAGATGGTGCGCGCCGCACCACCCCGCCCATGAACAAACTCCGCATCGCCACCTACAACATTCACAAAGGGGTGCAAGGCATCGGGCCGCAGCGCCGGCTCGAAATTCACAACCTCGGGTTTGCCGTCCAGCAGCTCGACGCCGATGTGGTGTGCCTGCAGGAAGTGCGGCTGGTCAATCGCAAGTTCGAGCGGCACTTCAAATCGCAGTGGCCGCAGCAATCGCAGGCCGAGTTTCTCGCGCCGGCCGGCTACCAATCGGTCTACCGCACCAACGCAGTGACGCGGCACGGCGAGCACGGCAACGCGGTGCTGTCGCGCTGGCCCGTGGACCAACACCAACATCAGGACATCTCGGACCATCGGTTCGAGCAACGCGGATTGCTGCACGTGCAGGTGAATGCGCACGACCGCGCCGTGCATGTGATCGTCGTCCACCTGGGTTTGATCCCCGCGAGCCGGGTCCGCCAGATTGCGCGGCTGCGTGAGTTCATCGAACGCGAAGTGCCTGCGCACGAGCCGCTGCTGGTCGCCGGCGACTTCAACGACTGGGGCCTGCAGGTGAAACGCTCGCTGCGCGCGATCGACCTGATCGAATTCGAGCCATGTGAATTCAGCGAAATCAGCGCGACCTACCCGGCGCGCCTGCCGATCGTGCAGCTCGACCACGTGTATGCACGTGGCCTCACGCCACTTGGCATCGAGGTGCCGCGCGGGCGCGACTGGTACCGGTTGTCGGATCATCTGCCGCTGCTGGCCGAGTTTGGCTTCTGAGCCGCTGCGCGCGGTCGCCGACCCGGCCGAGGCGCATGAGATCGAACTGCTGGAAGGCGCGCGCGCGTTCTTTCCGGCACTGGTCGCAGCGATCGATGCCGCGCGTGTCGAGGTGGCGCTGGAAACTTACATCTTCGACCCGACCGGCGCCGGCGTCGACGGTGGCCGAAGCGCTGATCCGTGCAGCCGAACGCGGCGTGCCGACGCATCTGGTGGTGGACGCGATCGGCACCGGCGAGATTCCCGCGCCGTGGCCCGAGCGATTCGCCCAGGCCGGCGTGCACCTGCGTCGGTACCGGCCGCTCGGCGCGTTTGGCTGGTTGGCGCCCAGCCGCTGGCGGCGGCTGCACCGCAAACTCTGCGTGATCGACGGCACGGTCGCGTTCTGCGGTGGCATCAACATCCTCGACGATTGGTACGATCCGAACTGGGGGCGCCTGAGCCACCCGCGGCTCGATTTCTCGGTGCACGTGCGCGGCGAGCTGGCGGCGCAGATCCAGGCGGCGACCGCGCGGCTGTGGCGGCACAACCGATTGACCCCGGCCACCGCCCAGGCGCCTGTCGAGCGGATCGACGCCGCGCAGCAGACCGAACGCCGGCGCGCGGGCGGCGCTGCTGCAGGCGCATCGGCGCCGCCCGCGGTTCATCCGCACGCCAACCCACCGAGCGCCTCGGCCCTGCTGCTCGGCGACAACCTGCGCAATCGCCACCTGATCGAGCGCGCCTACCGCCGCGCGATCGGTGCGGCGCGGCACGACGTGGTGATCGCAAGCGCCTACTTCCTGCCGGGGCGCAAACTGCGTCGCGCGTTGCTGCACGCAGCCCGGCGCGGCGTGCGCGTGCAGTTGCTGCTGCAGGGCCGCTACGAATACTTTCTGCAGTACCACGGCGTGCGCCCGGTCTACCGCAAGCTGCTCGCAGGCGGCATCGAGATCTACGAATACGCACCGAGTTTTCTGCACGCCAAGGTTGCCGTGATCGACGCCGACGGCGCGCACCCCTGGGCCACGGTCGGGTCCTCCAACCTGGATCCGCTGTCCTTGTTGATGGCGCGCGAAGCGAACGTGGTGATCGAAGCGCCGCGATTCTGTCAAGCGCTGCGCGAGCGGCTGCAGCGGGCCATGCGCGAGGAGGGCCGCCGCATCGAGCCGGCCGCACTCGCGCAGCTGTCCTGGCGCCAGCGGCTGCTTGACCGCGCCGCGTTCGGCGCGATGCGCGTGGCGCTCTGGCTGGCCGGGCAGCACCAGTATTGAGCGGCAGCCGGTGCAGGCCCCATCCCTGCAACGCCCCGCAGACATCGCTGCTACCATGCAAAACCAATCGATGAATACACCCCGAGACCCCCATCTGGTGGCCGCGCTGGCGCCCGACGAATCCGCCACTTCGACGCCGGCGGCCACGCCGACATCGGCAGCGATCCGCGCCCGAATCCGCGCCGCGAAGAAACGTTTTCACGCCAACGACAACATCGCCGAGTTTCTGCAGCCCGGCGATATGGACCGCCTGCTCGACGAGGTCGAACAAAAGATGCAGGGTGTGCTCGACAGCCTGGTGATCGACACCGACGGCGACCACAACACGCACAACACCGCGCGCCGCGTGGCCAAGATGTACGTCAACGAGGTGTTTCGCGGCCGTTATGTAATCGCCCCGGCGCTGACCGAATTCCCGAACGCCGAGCGGTTGAACGAACTGATGATCGTCGGCCCGATCACGGTGCGCAGCGCGTGCAGCCACCACTTCTGCCCGGTGATCGGCAAGCTCTGGATCGGCGTGCTGCCCAACGAACACACCAACGTGATCGGCCTGTCGAAATACGCGCGGCTGGCCGAATGGGTAATGGGGCGGCCGCAGATTCAGGAGGAAGCCGTGGTGCAGCTCGCCGACCTGATCCAGGAGCGCACCCAGCCCGACGGCCTCGCGATCGTGATGGAGGCCAGCCACTTCTGCATGGCGTGGCGCGGTGTGAAGGACATGGACAGCAAGATGATCAACTCGGTCATGCGCGGCGCGTTTTTGAAGGATTCGAATCTGCGGCGCGAATTTCTGTCGTTGATCCCGAGACGGACATGACGCTCGCCCCCAGCCTTCGCGCCCTTTGGTCGGCTCCCGGCTTCCCCCGGTGGGGGGCGACGCTGGTGAACCGGCCAAACCGGTTCACCGCGTCTGCTGAACCGATTCAATGCAATGTTGCCGCTGGCGTTGTGCGAGGAACGATCTGAAATGCTTGTGCGACTTTTGTATGTGAGCCGCGCGGTCGATCCGCAGCCAGAGGTAATCGAGGCGATCGTCACGCGGTCGCGCCAGGCGAATCCGGGCAGCGGCATCACCGGCATCCTGTGCTACGGCGGCGGCGTGTTCTTGCAGGCGATCGAGGGCGGGCGCGGGCCGGTCAGCGACCTGTACGGGCACATCCAGCAGGACCCGCGGCACCGCAACGTCGAGCTGCTGCAATTTGCCGAAATCGAAGAGCGCCGCTTCGGCAGCTGGACAATGGGGCAGGTGAACCTTGCCAAGGTGAATCACTCGATCGTGCTCAAGTATTCGGAAACGCCGGACTTCAATCCGTACTTGGTGTCGGGCAAAGTGTCGCTTGCGCTGCTTGAAGAACTGATGGCGACCGCGTCGATCATCGGCCGCGGCGGCTAGGGCCGCGACCGCTTGAGCCGCCGCGTGTTTTGCGCGCGCGTCCGCCGGGCCTGCCCGTGCCGTTGAGCGCGCTGGCGCTGGTCGTGCTGGCCGGCCTGCTGCACGCGTGCTGGAACATCGCCGCGAAAAAGGCCGGTGGCGATGTGCGCTTCGCGACGTTCAGCGGGCTCATCATGATCGTGCTCTGGGCGCCGGTCGGCGTCTGGTTCGGCTGGCACGCGCTGCCGGGCTGGGGCAGCGCGCAGTGGCTGCTGCTGGCCGCCTCCGCGGTCTTGCACACGATCTACTTTCTCGTGTTGCTGCGTGGCTATCGGGTGGCCGACCTCACGGTGGTGTATCCGCTGGCGCGTGGCTCGGGGCCGCTGTTGTCGTCCGCCGTGGCGGTGCTGCTGTTCGGCGAACACCTGAGCCTGCTCGGCGCCTTGGGCATCGGCGGCGTGGTGCTCGGCGTGTTCTTTATCGCCGGCGGCCAGCGGCTGCTGCGGCGGGCGACCACGGGCGGCCTGACGGCATCCGAGGCGGCCCGCATCCGCGCCGGCGTCGGTTGGGGCCTGTTGACCGGCGCGTTCATCGCCGGCTACACCGTGGTCGACGGCTACGGCGTCAAGTTCCTCGCGATGTCGCCGATCCTGCTCGACTACCTGGGCAGCTGGCTGCGCACCGCGATCACGTTGCCCGCGTTGCTGGCCGATCGCCCCGCCGCCGTGCGCCTGTGGCGCCAACAGTGGAAATACGCGGGGGTGGTGGCCGTTGCCAGCCCGGTCGCCTACGTGCTGGTGCTGTATGCGATGCAGATCGCGCCGCTGTCGCACGTGGCGCCCGCGCGCGAGGTGTCGATGCTGTTCGCGGCGCTGATCGGCGGCCAGTTGCTGGGCGAAGGCGATCGGCTCGCGCGGCTCGCCGGCGCGGCGCTGATCGCGGTCGGCGTGCTCGCGCTCGGCCTGGGTTGACGGTTGGGCTCTCTGCTATCGATAAAATAGCTACTTGTGCACACACATGCTGCGCTTGCAGCGATTTTGGCTATTCAAATGGTGACAATGGCAGCCGCCGATCGCACACCGCCACGGCGACCGGTTGCCGTGCTGTTCCAATCGACGCCATGACCCACGACACCGCGCCCGACGAACTCGCGCAGACCACCGCGGCCGTGTTCGAGCCCGAGGGCGCGTTGGCGCGTGCAAACGCCCAATTCCGGCCACGCGCCGCGCAGACCGAGATGGCGCTGGCGGTCGCAAGCACGATCGCGCGCGGCGGAGCGCTGGTGGTCGAAGCCGGCACCGGCGTCGGCAAGACGTTCGCGTATCTGGTGCCCGCGCTGCTGAGCGGCGAGCGCGTGCTGCTGTCGACCGCCACCAAGAATCTGCAGGACCAGCTGTTCGGCCGCGACCTGCCGCGCGTGGCCGATGCGCTCGGCCTGCCCGTGCGCAGCGCGCTGCTGAAAGGCCGCGCGAGCTACCTCTGCCTGCACCGGATGAAGCTGGCGCGGCAGGACCCCGCGGCCGATTCCACCGGCGCGCGCCGCGTACTGGCCGCGGTGGAACGCTGGGCGCTCGGCACGCCGAACGGCGACCTGGCCGAGCTGGCCGCGATCGACGAGCGCTCGCCGTTGCTGCCGCTGGTCACCTCCACGCGCGAGAACTGCCTGGGCGCAAGCTGCCCCGACTTCCGCGCTTGCTATGTCAATCAGGCCCGGCGCGAGGCGCTTGCTGCCGACGTGGTGGTGATCAACCACCACCTGTTTTTTGCCGACCTGACGGTGCGCGAATCGGGCATGGCCGAGTTGCTGCCGTCGGTGCGCACGGTGGTGTTCGACGAAGCGCATCAGTTGAACGAGACCGGCGTGCAGTTCCTCGGCCACCACCTGTCAAGCGCGCAGTTGCTCGACTTCGCGCGCGACACGCTGGCGGCCGGCCTGCAGCACGCGCGCGGGTTGGTCGACTGGGCGGAGGCGGTGAGCGGTCTCGACCGCGCATCGCGCGAGCTGCGGCTGGCCGCCGGTGCCAGCAGTGCGCACGGCATGCGCCGACGCTGGACCGATGCCGTGCCCGAGGGCGTCGAGGCAGACCGCTGGCGCGATGCGCTTACCCAGATCGAGGCCGGTTGCCGGCAAGCCGCCACCGCGCTCGACACCGTCAGCGAAATCGCACCCGACTTCGCGCGGCTGCACGAGCGCGCGTTGCGGCTGGCCGCCGGTGCCGCACGCTTTGCGGCGCCGGCGCCGACCGACTGCGTGCGCTGGATCGATGCGGGCTTGCAGGTGCGCCTGACCGAGTCGCCGCTGGACATCGCGCAGGCGGTGCGCACGCGGCTGCTGCGCGTGGGCGAGGACGCAGACGTGGACGGGGGCGACGCGCAAGCCCGCCAGCGCGCCTGGGTGTTCACGTCGGCCACGCTTGGCGACGACGCCAAGTTGTCGTGGTTCACCAAGCCGTGCGGGTTGCAGGACGCGCAGGTGCTGCGCGTGGGCAGTCCGTTCGATTACGCGAGGCAGGCGATGCTGTTCGTGCCGCGCGACTGGCCGAAGCCGAGCGACTCCGCGCACAGCGAGCGGGTTGCGCAATTTGCCGGCGCAGCCGCACGGCGGCTCGGCGGCAGCACGATGGTGCTGACGACCACGCTGCGCGCGCTGCAGGCGATCGGCGCCTCGCTCAAGGCGCAGTTTGCGGACCACCCCGGCGAGCACGCGATCGATGTGCTGGTACAGGGAGAAGGCCCGAAACGCCGGTTGATCGAGCGCTTTCGTGCGGCGCGTGGCGCCGGTGCGAACGGCTGCGTGCTGGTCGCGTCCGCGTCGTTCTGGGAAGGCGTCGACGTGCCCGGCGATGCGTTGCAACTGGTCGTGATCGACAAACTGCCGTTTCCGCCGCCGAACGACCCGCTGGTGGAGGCGCGCACGCGCCGCATCGAGTCGGAGGGCCGCAGCCCGTTCAACGACTATTTCGTGCCGGAAGCGGCCGTCGCGCTCAAGCAGGGCGCCGGCCGGTTGATCCGCAGCGACACCGATCGTGGTGCGCTGGTGGTGTGCGACGTGCGGCTCGCGACAATGGGTTATGGCCGCCGCCTGCTGGCCGCGTTGCCGCCGATGCGGCGCGTTGCCGATGAGGCGGCGTTGCTCGAAGCGCTGGCGCCGCCCGCGGCTACCAGATCTTCCACCACGGCTGATCCTGCGGCTTGAAGCCGCGCGCGATGTAGCGGCTTTGCGGGTAGCTCGCTCCCATCACGCGCTTGGCGTCGTCGCGCAGTGCGGTCATGCCGAGCGCGTCGTACGAGCGGATCATGATGTAGAGCGCTTCCTCCAGCGCCGGCACGTTCTGGTAGTCGGTCAACGCGATCTGCGCGCGGTTGATCGCGGCCACGTAAGCGCCCCGCGTGTAGTAGTAGCGGGCCACATGCACCTCGTACTGCGCGAGCGAGTTCACGATGTAGGTCATGCGCGCGCGCGCGTCGGGTGTGTAGCGCGAGTCCGGAAAGCGCGTGGCGAGTTCGCTGAATGCCTGGAACGATTCCTTGGCCGCTTTCTGGTCGCGCTCCGACAAATCCTGGCGCGTCAGAAACGAAAACAGCCCGAGGTTCTCGTTGAAATTGACGATGCCTTTCATGTACATCGCGTAGTCGAGCGCGGGGCTCGCCGGATGCAGCTTGATGAAGCGGTCGAGCGTGGCCACGGCCTGCGCCTGCTCGCCGGCCTTGAACTGCGCATAAGCCTTCTCAAGCTGCGCCTGCTGCGCGAGCGGCGTGCCGGCGGCGCGGCCTTCGAGCTTTTCGAACAGCGGCACCGCGCGCTCGTAGGCGCCGGAACCCATCTCGTCCTTCGCTTCGGAATAGATGCGGTTCGGGCTCCAGTTGGCGGTTTTGTCTTCCTGGGTGGCGCAACCGCCGAGCGTCAGCGCGGCGCCGAGCACGCACCACAGCGGCACTGCCGATAATCGTGCATGAACCTGGGTGGACCTGATCAATTGAGCCATAGCGAACCGATTCTATCGAACGACCCCGATGCGGACGTGCCCGAGGTGCGCGCGTTCACGGTCGACGCGGCGCTGCACGGCGAGCGGCTCGACCGCGTGCTGGCGCACGTCGTGCCCGAGTTCTCGCGCAGCTATCTGCAGCAGTTGATCGCCAACGGCGCCGTGCGGTTGAGCGGCCACGAAGTGCCCAGCACCAAGGCGGCCGCGCGCCTGCACGCGGGCGACGCGGGCGCGATCGCGCTGTCCGCACCGCTGCAGGCCCAGGCGTTTCGGCCCGAGCCGATGGCGCTGGAAACCGTCTACCAGGATGCGCACGTGCGGGTCTTGAACAAGCCGGCGGGTCTGGTCGTGCATCCGGCCGCCGGCAACTGGAGCGGCACGTTGCTCAACGGCCTGCTCGCCGACGACCCGGCCGCCGCGGCGCTGCCACGCGCAGGCATCGTGCACCGGCTTGACAAGGACACCAGCGGCCTGATGGTGGTTGCGCGCAGCCGCACCGCGATGGATGCGCTGGTGCACGCGATCGCCGCGCACGAGGTGCGGCGCAGTTATCTGGCGCTCGCGCACCGGCACTGGAGCGGGCCGGTCGAGCGCGCGATCGATGCACCGATCGGGCGCGACCCGCGCAACCGCTTGCGCATGGCGGTGGTGGACCTCGCGCGCTCCTCCGGCAAGAGCGCGCGCACCGACGTGACCTTGCTGGAGCAGGTGCCGAACGCGCCCGGCTGCTGGCTGCGGTGCCGGCTGCACACCGGCCGCACGCACCAGATCCGCGTGCATCTGGCCTCGATCGGCCACCCGCTGGTGGGCGATGCCACTTACGGCGGCGCCCCCGCGGCCGGCCTGCAGCGGCAGGCGCTGCATGCGGCGCGGCTCGGGTTTGCGCATCCCGTGACCGGCGAAGCGTTGGCATTCGCCGCGGCGTTGCCGGCCGATCTGCAAGCCGCGCTGCTGGCGTGGGGCATCGAAGAGCCGTTGACCGATTGATGCTGCGCCACTGCGGTGCTGTGGGCCGAATCGGTCGGCGAGCGAGCGCGTTGCCGTCGGCCGATGGCGAGCACCCGTCGACTACAATCGATGGCTATGCATGCACCCCGTGCCTGCCACAGTTCCAATGCGGTCTGGGGGCTCCGAATCACCCTTGCGACGCCCAGCCTGCGGCCCGAAACGCGGCCGAATGGCCGAGGCAGGACCGCCCCGTTGAATGCGCTGGAAGCGAAACGGATCGTCGAAGCCGCGCTGCTGTGCGCAGCCTGAGCCGCTGTCGCTTGACGATTTGAATGTGTTGCTGGACGACGCGTTCGACGCTGCGGAAGTCACCGAGCTGCTGGCCACGCTGCGCAGCGAATACACGGATCGCGGTGTCGAGCTCGTCGAGGTCGCTTCGGGTTTCCGGTTTCAAAGCCGGCCCGACGTCGGTCTCCATCTCGATCGGTTGCGGCCGGTCAAGGCGCCTCGCTACAGTCGCGCGGTGCTTGAGACGTTGGCGGTGATTGCTTATCGTCAGCCGGTCACGCGAAGCGAGATCGAGGCGATTCGCGGCGTGGCGGTCAACACGCTCGTGTTCAAGCAGATCGAGGACCGGGGTTGGGTCGAAGTGATCGGTCACCGGGACACCGTCGGGCGACCGGCGATTCTGGCGACCACGCAGCAGTTTCTCGACGATCTCGCGCTCGGCTCGCTCGCGCAGTTGCCCCAGACCGACGGCGTCCCGCCGATGGCAGTTGCCGAAGCGACCCCGGCAGGCGATGCGCCGGAGTTCGTGCGCACTGCGGCGGTGCCGCCGTCGAACGACGCCTGAGCAGCCGCCGTTCTGACGGACGGCCGGCGTCGCCGGCCACGTTGCAATCGATGACCGACTGACGCGGCGGTGGCATCGGAACGGGCCGGTGGCCGCACCCGATCGGCGAAGCCGCAGCAAGCGCACGTGTGCTGTCCAACGAATGGAAACCAAGATGAGCGAAGAAAACAAGCAAGAAGACCGGACCGCTCCGGAACCGTCCGCCACCGATGCGGCAGATCGCAAGCTCAGCGCCGCGGACCCCGCACCGCCCCCAATCCATGGCGACTCGATCGGCGACGTCGGCGATGCAGCCGACCCACGCGACGGGATCGGCGGGGTGGGGCCGCAGCCGGTTGCGGCGGTCGATGGTGACGCGACAAAAGACGCACACGCCGACCTGCACGAACCACTCGCTGGCACCAGCGACATCGGACACCCCACGGCGGACGCGTCTCCAGCACGGGACAGCAAGTCGCCGGGCGATGCGCTGCCGACCGATGGGCAGGCAGGCGATGCGCCGCCGGACGATGCGCCCTCGCATGTTGGTCGCGCACCAAAACCGCGCCGGGCGGCACCGCACGCCGAGCCCGCGATCCGCTTCACCGACGTCGTCTCCGGCCAGTTCGATGCCGAGGTGGATGCACAAGGCGAACACGCGGCCCCGCTGCTGCGCAAGCGCGTGCTCTCGCCGCAGCCGGAAACGCCGAAGCTGCACAAAGTGCTTGCGCAAGCGGGCATGGGCTCGCGGCTCGACATGGAGCAGCTGATTGTCGAAGGCCGGATTTCGGTCAACAACGAGCCCGCCCACATCGGTCAGCGCATCCAGCACGGCGACTCGGTCAAGGTCAACGGCAAGCCGGTGCGCTATCGGCTCGAGCCACCGCCGGCGCGCGTGCTGGCCTACCACAAGCCGGCCGGTGAAGTCGTCAGCAACGACGACCCGCAGAACCGCCCGACCGTGTTTCGCAAGTTGCCGCGCCTCGCGCAGGGCAAGTGGCAGTCGGTGGGTCGACTCGACCTGAATACCGAAGGGTTGCTGCTGTTCACGAGCTCGGGCGACTTCGCGAACCGGTTGATGCACCCGCGCTTCGGGCTCGAGCGCGAGTATGCAGTGCGCGTGCTCGGCGCCCTGAGCGGCGAGGAACGGGCGCAGCTGCTGTCGGGCGTCGAGCTCGGCGACGGCAGCGCGCGGTTCGGCTCGATCGAGGACGGCGGCGGGGAAGGCGCGAACTGCTGGTACCGCGTGACGATCAGCGAAGGGCGCAACCGCGAAGTGCGCCGCATGTTCGAGTGCGTGGGCCATGCGGTCAGCCGCCTGATCCGCATCCGCTACGGTGCGATGCTGTTGCCGCGCGGTTTGCGTCGCGGCGACTTCCTCGAACTCGACGACCGCGACATCCAACAGCTGTCGCGCGCTGCCGGAGACGGCGAAGCGATGCGCGGCGACGGCGGCACGCGCCCCGACGGCCGGCCGTCGGGCCGTGCCGCGCCGCGATCGGCACCGGACCGGCGCGCGGGCCGCGCGGGCGAAGGACGCCGCGCGGGTGCCGGGCCGGCGGGCCCGCGCCACGATGCGATGCCGTCGCCGTTTCAGCGGGCCGCGGAGCCCGGGCGGGGCGACCGCGGCCGGCAGGGACCGGGTGGTCCGGGCGGTCCCCGAGGTCCGGACAGCCGAGCGCGCAGCGCGCCGCCGGGTGCCGGTGCACGCGATCGGTCGCCGATGCAGCGCGACCGGGGCGAACCGACGCGCAACCACGCCGGCAACGGGCAGCCGGACCCGATGAAGACTGCGTTCGGCTACATCGGGGCCGACAGCTTCGTGCGGCAGCGTGAATCGGCCGGTCCGCGGCGTGGCAACGGCGGCCCCGGCGGGGGCGGCAATCGCGCGGGCGGTGGTGCGGGCGGCAATCGAACGGGCGGCGGCGGCAGTTCGCCCGGTCCGCGTCGCGGCAGCCGCAATCGCTGACCGTGACCGGGGTCGGCCCATCGGCCATCCGGGGCCATCGCATCGACCGAGCTGCGTAAAATCGCATCATTGGCCGCATGCAAATTTCGGCGCCCATGGTTTGGGTGCTTGCAACGAGTCCAGTGAATTCCAGACCGCCCGGCCGCCGTGCCGGCGCCCATCCGATCCATCCCAGCGAATTTCCCTAGAAAAGAGTTTCCTCATGGCCACCGAACGCACCCTGTCCATCATCAAGCCCGACGCCGTTGCGAAAAACGCGATCGGCAAGATCTACGAACGGTTCGAGTCCGCCGGCTTGAAGATCGTCGCCGCGCGCATGGCGCAGCTGTCGCGCGCCGAAGCGGAAGCGTTCTACGGCGTGCACCGCGAGCGGCCGTTCTTCAAGGACCTGGTCGCGTTCATGATCTCCGGCCCGGTCATGATCCAGGTGCTCGAAGGCGAGGGCGCGATCGCCAAACATCGTGACTTGATGGGGGCCACCGACCCGAAGAAGGCGGCCGCCGGCACGATCCGCGCGGACTTCGCCGACAGCATCGATGCGAACGCGGTGCATGGCTCGGACGGCGCCGACACCGCAAACACCGAGATCGCATTCTTCTTCGCCGCCATGCAGATCGCATCGCGCTGAACGAACCGGTCATCCGATTCGCCGGCGGCGTTGCAGATGCCGACCGAGCCGGCGACTTCGCAACCGACCACGAACCCATGGCGCTCAACCTGCTGAACTTCGACCGAGAGCATCTCGCGGGCGTCTGTGCGTCGCTCGGCGAGCAGCGCTTTCGCGCCACGCAGTTGTTTCGCTGGATTCATCAGCGCGGCGCGATGCGGTTTCCGCAGATGACCGATCTGGCGAAGTCGTTTCGAGAAAAGCTCGAAGGTGCAGCCGAAGTCGCGGCTTTGCCGGTCGTCTCCCGGCACGCGTCGGCCGATGGCACCGTCAAATGGCTGTTCGATGTCGGCCACGGCGACGTGATCGAGACGGTGTTCATCCCCGAGACCGACCGCGGCACGCTGTGCATTTCCTCGCAAGCCGGCTGCGCGGTGGGCTGCCGGTTCTGTTCGACCGGGCATCAGGGATTCAGCCGCAACCTGAGCACGGCGGAGATCGTGGCGCAGCTGTGGTTTGCCGAGCACGAGCTGCGCGCGCGGCTCGGCGCAAACGGCCAGCGCGTGATCTCGAACGTCGTGCTGATGGGCATGGGCGAGCCGCTGCAGAACTACCACGCGCTGCTGCCGGCGTTGAAGGTCATGCTGGACGACCACGGCTACGGCCTGTCGCGCCGCCGCGTCACGGTGTCCACATCGGGCGTGGTGCCGATGATCGAGCGGCTCGCGAGCCGATTGTCCGGTGGCACTGGCGGTTTCGCTGCACGCGCCCAACGACGCGTTGCGCGACGAGCTGGTGCCGTTGAACCGCAAATATCCGCTGGCCGAGTTGCTGCAGGCCTGCAAGGACTATCTGGAGCATGCGCCGCGCGACTTCATCACGTTCGAGTACTGCATGCTCGACGGCGTGAACGACCAGCGTGAGCACGCGATTCAACTCATCGGGCTGCTGCGGCGGTCGGGCGTGCGCTGCAAGATCAATCTGATTCCGTTCAATCCGTTTCCGGCCTCCGGACTGCTGCGCTCACCCGCGGCGCAGGTGCAGGCGTTCTCCGGCTGGCTGACGGAAGCCGGCATCGTGACGACCGTGCGCAAGACGCGCGGCGACGACATCGACGCGGCCTGTGGCCAACTGGCCGGCAATGTGCGCGACCGCACCCGGGTCGAAGTCCGGATGACGCGGCAACCGATGCCGCACACGCGCCCCAGCCAAGACGCGCGGGTGGCGTCGGGCATGCAGCAAAACGAAAAAGAATGGCAACCATGAATTCAGCCGTGACCTCTGCCAAACCGCGAGCGCGGCCATTGTTTTCCGGCCTCAGCGCCATGTTGTTGGCGGGTGCGCTGCTGGCGGGTTGTGCGACGGGCACGAACGCGCCCGACAGCGACAGCGATTCGGCGCCCGCCGCCACCCGCAGCGACGCGCCGCGCAACGCCGGCAACGACATCGTCACCGAGTCCGACGAGCCGGCCGCCCGCAAACGCGCGCGCATTCGCCTCGCCCTGGCAATTGGCTATCTCGAGCAGGGCCAGACCACGATCGCGCTCGACGAAGTCAAGCAGGCGCTGGCGATCGACCCCGAATTTGCCGACGCCTACAACATGCGCGGGCTGGTCTATATGCGGCTGAACGACCAGCAACTGGCCGAAGACAGCTTCCGCCGCGCGGTGGCGCTAAAGCCGCGCGACGGCGCAATCCTGCACAACCAGGGCTGGCTGTATTGTGAACAGAGGCGCTACCCGCAGGCCGCCGAGCGCTTCAACCAGGCGCTGGCCAATCCGAACTATGGCAACCGCTCGCGCACGCTGATGGCGCGCGGTCTTTGTGAAGAGCGCGCCGGCCAGACCGCAGAGGCCGAGCGCAGCCTGACGCAGTCCTATGAACTCGACGCCGGCAATCCGGTGACGGGCTACAACCTGGCGCGGTTGCTCTACGAGCGCGGCGATTTCGAACGTTCGCGCTTCTACATCCGGCGGCTGAACAACAGCGAACTCGCGAACGCCGAATCGCTGTGGCTTGGCGTGCGCGTCGAGCACCGCATGGACAATCGGGAGGCGATGCTGCAGCTGGCCAGCCAGCTGCAACGCCGTTTCCCGCAGGCGCCCGAGTTGCGTGCCTATGAGCGAGGGGAGTTCAAATGAGCGAAGTGCAGGGCGCCGGGCTCGATCGTCCGGCCCGACCCACGGTGGCCGACGGGCCGGTGGCGGCCGGTGCGATGCTGCGGCAGGCACGCGAAGCCGCCGGCGTGCATCTGGCGTCGCTTGCGATGTCGCTCAAGGTGCCGGCCGGCCGGCTCGAAGCGCTCGAAACCGGCCGCATCGACCTGCTGCCCGACCCGACGTTTGCGCGTGCGCTGGCCGCCAGCATGTGCCGGTCGCTGCGCATCGATGCGGAGCCGGTGCTGCAGCTGCTGCCGCGCACATCGACCATGCCGTCCAGCGCCGAGCTCGCAGCGAACCGGGCACCGTTCCGATCCGACACCACAGCCGGTGGCCGCGCGCGCTCGGGCGGGCTGTCGAAGCCGATCGGCATCGTGGTCGTGTTGCTGTTGCTGGCGACCGCCGCGCTGATCTTTGCGCCCGACTTCGGCTGGCAGCTGCCCGGCATGCCGGGGCGGGACACCGGTGTGGCCGGCCGCTCGACCGAACGCTTGGCCGGCCGCGGCGCCGACAACGCTGCGCTGACCGCGGAGCCGTCGGTCACCGGCAACGCGTTGAAGCGTCCGGCGCCAGATCCGGTGGTCGCCAAGCCGGCGGCCGGTGTGGTGGTCGGCGTGGCCCCGACCGCAGCGCCGGCGTCGGGCGTGGGGACGACTACGCAAGCCAACGGGACGACCGCAGCGGCTGCGCCCGTGCAGCGGTCCACGGCCAGTGCCGCGCCAGTGACCGCCGCCGCAGTGCCTTCTTCTTCTCCCCCAGCGCCGGCGGCCACCGGGGCGCCCGCTGCCACTGCGCAAAAGGCGACCAACGACGCGATCATTCAAATCGAAACCGTGGTGCCCGCTTGGGTCCAAGTGCTGGACGCAACGGGCGCCGCACTGGTCAAGCGCACGGTGGCGGCGGGTGAAACCGTGAAGCTGAATTCCGACGCGTTGCCGCTCAAGGTCACGATCGGGCATTCGGACAAGACGAAGGTTCAGGTGCGCGGCGAGTCCTATGACATGGACCCGGTATCGCGCGGCGGTGTGGCGCGGTTTCAGGTGAAGTGATGAACAGCAACCCCTTTGTGTCGACCGCTGCGGAGCAGCCAATCGCTTTCGCGATGCCGGCGCCACGGCGCTCCCGGCAGGCCAGCGTGCGCTGGGGCGACCGGGTGGTCACCGTGGGCGGAGACGCGCCGGTGCGCGTGCAGTCGATGACCAACACCGACACGGCGGATGCGATCGGCACCGCGATCCAGGTGAAGGAGTTGGCGGTGGCCGGCTCTGAGCTCGTGCGCATCACCGTCAACACGCCGGAGGCCGCGCAAGCGGTGCCGCACGTGCGCGAACAGCTCGACCGAATGGGCATCGACGTGCCGCTGATCGGCGACTTCCACTACAACGGCCACCGGTTGCTGACCGACTATCCGGCCTGCGCCGAGGCGCTGTCCAAGTACCGCATCAACCCCGGCAATGTCGGCAAGGGGGACAAGCACGACCGCCAGTTCGGTCAGATGATCGAAGCCGCCACGCGCTGGAACAAGCCGGTGCGCATCGGGGTGAACTGGGGCAGCCTCGACCAGGAACTGCTCGGCGAGATGATGGATGCGAACAGCCGGCGCGCGCAGCCCTGGGACGCGCGGCTCGTGATGTACGAAGCGCTGATCACGTCCGCGATCGACTCGGCCAGGCGGGCCGAGCAGCTTGGGCTGGCCGGCGAGCAGATCATGCTGTCGTGCAAGGTCAGCGGCGTGCAAGACCTTATCGCGGTCTACCGCGAACTCGCCAAGCGCTGCGACTACGCCCTGCATCTGGGGCTGACCGAAGCCGGCATGGGCACCAAGGGCACGGTGGCCTCGGCCGCCGCGCTGTCGATCCTGCTGCAGGAAGGCATCGGCGACACGATCCGCGTGTCGCTGACGCCGCAGCCGGGCGAGTCGCGCACGCAGGAAGTCGTGATCGCGTCCGAGATTCTGCAGGCGCTCGGCCTGCGCAGCTTCGTGCCGAGCGTGACCGCCTGCCCGGGCTGCGGCCGCACCACAAGCACGACGTTCCAGGTGCTTGCCAAACAGATCGACGACCACCTGCGCGCGCAGATGCCGGTCTGGCGCAAGAAGTATCCGGGCGTCGAGAAGATGAAAGTCGCCGTGATGGGCTGCATCGTTAACGGGCCCGGCGAGAGCAAGCACGCCGACATCGGCATCAGCCTGCCCGGCACCGGTGAGGCACCGGCCGCGCCGGTGTTCATCGACGGCGAAAAGGCGCTGACGTTGCGCGGCGAGCACATCGCGGCGGAGTTTCACGAACTGGTCGAGCGCTACATCGAGAAGCGCTTCGGCGCCGACGCCCGCCAAGCGATCGTCGAATCGATTTGAACGCCGACCTGCGCATGTCCGACGCATCGATCTCGACCCAGAGCAGCCCGATCGCCACGCAGACGATGGCGACGGACACCGCGTCATCCGCCGACGCGCTGGGCACGCCGGCAGTGAAGCCGGTGGCCCTCAACCTCTCGACACGGACCGTAGCAAGCCCGAAAATCATGGCCGTCAAAGGCATGAACGACCTGCTGCCGCCCGAC
This sequence comes from uncultured beta proteobacterium, assembly GCA_963784295.1. Lineage (GTDB taxonomy): Bacteria > Pseudomonadota > Gammaproteobacteria > Burkholderiales > Burkholderiaceae_C > JBBPYC01. Next base: position 137,824 of record CAWAQL010000014.1, on the reverse strand, counting down.
TCGGCGCACTGGGAGTGGTTCGAAGCCCAGGCGCGCGCGGTGATGGCGCTGTTCGCCTACCGCAACATCCGCACGCCGATCCTGGAGCAGACGCAACTGTTCGTGCGCGGCATCGGCGAAGTCACCGACATCGTCGAGAAAGAGATGTATGCGTTCGAGGACCGGGCCGACAAGAGCGGCCGGTTCGAGCATCTTGCGCTGCGGCCCGAGAACACCGCGGGTGTCGTGCGCGCCGCGATCGAGCACAACCTGCTGTACGACGGCGGCAAGCGCCTTTGGTACATCGGCCCGATGTTCCGTCGCGAGAAACCACAGCGTGGGCGGCTGCGGCAGTTCCATCAGATCGGCGCGGAAGCGCTCGGATTTGCCGGCCCGGACGTCGATGCCGAACTGATTTTGCTGTTCACCACCTTGCTGCGCACGATCGGGCTCGCCGACGTGCGGCTTGAGTTGAATTGCCTGGGCCAGCCGCCTGAGCGCGCCGCGCACCGGGCCGAGTTGATCGCGCATCTCGAGCGGCACGCCGGAGCGCTCGACGACGACGCGCGCCGGCGCCTGTACAGCAACCCGCTGCGCATTCTCGACAGCAAGAATCCCGCGTTGCAGCCGGTCATCGAAGCCGCACCTCGGCTGCTCGACTTTCTGGGTGCAGCGTCGCTTGCCCACTTCGATGGGCTGAAAGCGATCCTGACCCACAACGAGGTGGCGTTCACAGTGAACCCGCGGCTCGTGCGCGGCCTCGACTACTACAACCTGACGGTGTTCGAGTTCGTGACCGATCGGCTCGGTGCGCAAGGCACGGTCTGCGCCGGCGGCCGATACGACGGCCTGATGACGCTGGCCGGTGGCAGCCCTGCGCCGGCCGTCGGGTGGGCGATGGGCGTCGAGCGCGTGCTTGATCTGCTCGCGCAGCAGCAGGGCCAGGCCAGGCAGGTTGCAACGCCGGACGTTTATGCGGTCGTGCCCGATGCGGCTGCGGTGCCGACCGCACTCGCCGCATTGCAGACGCTGCGCGACGCGGGCGTGTCGGCCCAGATGCATGCAAGTGCGACCGGCGCTGCATCGAGCATGAAGGCGCAGTTCAAGCGCGCCGACAGCAGCGGGGCGTACTACGCGATCGTGTTCGGCGCCGACGAACTTGCGCAGGCCGCCGTCACGATCAAGACACTGCGCGACGCCCAGGGCAGCCGCGGCGGTGCACAGCGGCGGCTGCCGCTGGCGCAATTGGCCGACTGGGCCCGAACCTTAAAATCGGTCGTCTGACCGCAACCACTCAACGTCGGGCGCGTTCGATGCGTCCGCACCCGCCATGGCACATCTGGATCTCGAAGAACAAGAACAACTCGACCAGTTGAAGGCTTTCTGGCGGCAGTGGGGCAATCCGATCACGTGGTTGCTGATCGCGGTGCTCGCCGCCTATGCGGCGTGGAATGGCTACCAGTGGTGGCAGCGGAGCCAGGCGAATCAGGCCGCCGTGTTGTACGAGCAGGTGGACGAGGCCGCGCGCGGCGGCGACGTCGAGCGGCTCAACCGGGCGTTCGAGGCGATCAAGGACAAGGCCGGGAGTTCGCTGCTGGCCCAACAGGCCGGCTTGCTCGCGGCCCGCGCAATGTTCGAAAAAGGCCAGCCCGATGCCGCGCGCGCTGCGTTGGGTTGGGTCGCCGACAAAGGCTCGGACGCCGCGCTGCGTGCCATCGCCAAACTGCGCATGGCGGCGGTGCTGACCGCAGACAGATCGTTCGATGCGGCGCTCGCGCAGCTCGGGAGCGACTTTCCCGCACCGTTTGCGCCGTTGGTGGCGGACCAGCGCGGCGACGTGCTGAGCCTGCAGGGCAACCGCGACGCCGCAGTTGCCGAATATCGCAAGGCGCTGGCCGGCCTCGGCGACCGCGCAGAATATCGCCGACTCGTCGAAATCAAGCTGACCGCGCTGGGGGTTGATGTGCGGGCCTTGGGCGCAGCCCGTGCGGAGGCGAAATCCTGATGCAGACGAATCCATCGACAACGCGCGGAGCGGCCGCCCGTACGGGTGTGGTGCTGCTGTTGCTCGGCACGCTTGCCGCTTGCGGCACCTCGCGGCCGAAGCCGGCCGACCTGCCCGCGAGCCCCGCGCTGATCGCGGTGCGTCCGGTCTGGAACGCGCGCATCGGAAAGGTCGACTTTCCGTTGCAGTTGCGCACGGGCGAAGGTTCGATGGCGCTTGCCGATTCGGGCGGCGACGTGGTTGCGCTCGATCTGCAGACCGGTCGCGAGCAGTGGCGCACCGCGGTCGGCAACCGGCTCAGTGCTGGAGTGGGCGGCGCCGACGGACGCTGGTCGGTCGTCACGCGCAGCAACGATCTGGTCGCACTGAACGCGGGCAAGCTCAACTGGCGGGCACCGCAGACCGTGCCGTCCTACACCGCGCCGCTGGTCGCCGGCGGTCGCGTGTTCCTGCTGGCCGCCGACCGCTCGGTGTCGGCCTTCGATGGTGCATCCGGCCGTCGGCTGTGGCTCCAGCAGCGCCCGAGCGAGGCGCTCACGCTGCGCCAGGCGGGCCTTTTGATGCCGATCGGCAACACGCTGGTGGCGGGGTTGTCGGGGCGCATGGTCGGGCTGGACCCAAGCAGCGGCAGCGCGCGCTGGGAAGTCGCGCTGGCCTCGCCGCGCGGCACCAACGACGTCGAGCGGCTGGTCGATCTGGTCGACCACGTGAGCCGCATCGGCAACGTGGTGTGCGCGCGCGCGTTTCAGGCCGCGGTCGGCTGTGTGGATGCGGGCCGCGGCGCGCTGGTCTGGACACGGCAGGCCAACGGCTTCGAGGGCGTCGGCGGCGACGAGCAACAGGTCTACGGCTCCGAGAGCGACGGTACGCTGCAAGCCTGGCGCCGCTCGGACGGCGAGCCGGCCTGGTCGAACAAATCGCTCAAATACCGGCGCCTGAGCGCTCCGCTGGCGCTGCCGCGTGCCGTGGTGGTCGGCGACGACAGCGGCAACGTGCATCTGTTCTCGCGCGACGACGGCAAGCTGCTGGCGCGTGTGGGCACCGACGGCTCACCGATCGCGGCCGGACCGGTACTGATCAACGATGCCACCTTCGTCGTGGTCACGCGCAACGGCGGCGTATTTGCGATGCGCGCCGAATGATCGGCATGCGCTGCGGTCGTTTCCTCGCATGAAGCCCGTCATCGCGCTGGTCGGTCGGCCCAACGTCGGCAAGTCGACTCTGTTCAACCGGCTCACGCAATCGCGCGACGCGATCGTGGCCGACTATGCAGGTCTGACCCGGGACCGTCACTACGGCAACGGCCGCCAGGGCGGCCACGAGTTCATCGTGATTGACACCGGCGGTTTCGAGCCGGAGGCGCAGGACGGCATCTATCACCAGATGGCGCGCCAGACCCAGGCCGCGGTGGCCGAATGCGACGTGGCGATCTTCGTGCTGGATGCGCGCGACGGCGTTTCGGCGCAAGACCACGACATCGCGCGCTATCTGCGCCGGCTCGGCAAACCTTGCGTGTTGGCCGCAAACAAGGCCGAAGGCATGCAGGCCGGCGCGCAGCTGAACGAGTTCTACGAGCTGGGGCTGGGTAAGGTGCATGCGGTCTCGGCCGCGCACGGCCAGGGCGTCCGCGACTTGGTCGATCTGGCGCTGGCGCCGCTGCAGCTCGGGGAAGACGCGGCGGAAATGGACGCCGATGGCGCGAAAGGCGGCCCGATCCGGCTGGCGGTCGCCGGCCGGCCCAACGTCGGCAAGTCGACGCTGATCAACACTTGGCTCGGCGAGGAGCGCGTGGTCGCGTTCGACCAGCCGGGCACCACGCGCGACGCGATCCGCATTCCGTTCGAACGCGCGGGTCAGCGCTTCGAACTGATCGACACCGCCGGGCCTGCGTCGAAAAGGCCGGGTGTTCGAGGCGATCGAAAAATTCTCGGTGGTCAAAACGCTGCAGGCGATCGAGTCCGCCAACGTCGTGCTGCTGCTGCTGGACGCCACGCAGGGCGTGACCGACCAGGACGCGCACATTGCCGGCTATATGCTGGAAAGCGGCCGGGCGGTCGTGATCGCGATCAACAAATGGGACGCGGTGGACGACTACCAGCGCCAATTGGTGCAACGTGCGATCGAAACCCGGCTGCCGTTCCTGAAGTTCGCCAACATCCACATGATTTCGGCGATTCGGCGTCAGGGTCTGGCGCCGGTCTGGGCATCGATCGCGCAAGCGCACAAGGCGGCGAACTGCAAGATGTCGACGCCGCTGTTGACCCGGCTGCTGCTGGAGGCCGTGCAATTCCAGGCACCGAAGCGCGCCGGCATGTTCCGCCCGAAGCTGCGCTATGCGCACCAGGGCGGCATGAACCCGCCGGTGGTCGTGGTGCACGGCAATTCGCTCGAGCACGTGACCGACGCCTACAAGCGCTTTCTTGAAGGCCGCGTGAGGAAGGCGTTCGATCTGGTCGGCACTCCGATGCGCATCGAGATGAAAACCCAGGCAAATCCCTATGCGGGCAAGGCCACCAACTGAACCTGTCTGGCTGTAAGGGCAACAGGCGAAATGGCCCGGGGGACGCAAAACGCTGTGTTATGGTCCCTCATCATTTACACGAATCACCCTCTTAGAACACGGAGCATATCGTGACCAACAAAGGCCAGCTTTTGCAGGACCCTTTTTTGAACATCCTGCGGCGCGAGCATGTGCCGGTGTCGATCTATCTGGTCAACGGCATCAAGCTGCAAGGGCAAATCGAGTCGTTCGATCAATACGTCGTGCTGTTGCGCAACACAGTAACGCAGATGGTCTACAAGCACGCGATCTCCACCATCGTGCCCGGCCGTGCGGTCAATTTCGCAGGCCACCGAGCCGCCAGCGGCAGGAACCAGCGTGACGGGCATCAAGCCGTTCTGAGTCGTCCGTTCTCAGGGCGCCAAGCGATTGCGAGGTCACTTGCGGCTCGGTGCGGCTGCATTGAGTGCCCCGACGTTGCCGATGCCGAGACGACGGCCCGCGTGTTGCTGGTGGGTGTCGACTTCAACACTGCCCCACTTCGATGCCGAATTGACGGAGCTTGGGCTGCTTGCACAGACTGCGGGTTTGCAGCCGGTGGAGCGCATGGTTTGCAAGCGCGCTGCGCCGGACGCCGCGCTGTTCGTGGGCAGTGGCAAGGCCGCTGAGATCGCTGAAGCTGCGCGCATGCACGGCGCGTCCGAGGTGCTGTTCGACCAGGCGCTTTCACCCGGCGCAGCAGCGCAATCTCGAGCGCACGCTTGGGCTTGCCGGTCAACGACCGGACCTGCCTGATTCTTGACGATCTTCGCGCAGCGCGCGCGCAGCCACGAGGGCAAGCTGCAGGTCGAACTCGCGCGGCTGCAGTACCTGTAGCACGCGGCTGGTGCGGCGCTGGTCGCACCTGGAGCGGCAGCGCGGCGGCATCGGAGCGCGCGGCGGCCCGGGCGAGGCGCAGATCGAGCTGGACCGGCGCATGATCGGCGAAGCGATCAAGCGCATTCAGCGAGCGGCTGCGACAAGGTCAAGCGCCAGCGCCAGCACGCAGCGCCGACGCCGCGAGCGGCAGCAGACGTTCAACGATCTCGCTGGTCGGCTACACCAACGCGGGCAAGTCCTCGCTGTTCAATGCGCTGGTCAAGGCGCGCGCACTACGCGGCCGATCAGTTGTTCGCCACGCTCGACACCACCACGCGTCAGCTGTACTCTGCGAAGACGCGGGCCGCATCGTGTCGCTGTCCGACACCGTCGGGTTCATCCGCGATCTGCCGCACGGATTGGTCGACGCGTTCGAGCCACGCTGCAGGAGGCGGTCGACGCCGACCTGCTGCTGCATGTGGTCGATGCCGCCAACCCGAACCACCCCGAGCAGATCGAGCGAGGTGCAGCGGGTGCTCGCCGATATCGGCGCCGCCGACGTGCCGCAGTTGCTCGTGTTCAACAAGCTCGACGCGCTGGGCCCGAGCGGCGCCCGGCGCGCTGGGTCGATCGGTTCGAGCTCGACGGGCAATCTGCGCACCCGCATTTTCGCCAGTGCGCGCAGTGGCGAGGGTTTGCCGGAGTTGCGGGCCCAACTCGCGCAGGCCGCCGAGCGACCGTTGCCGCAGGAATCGCCCGCCGCGCTGGGCGCGTCGGCTTGATTCGGCACAATCGCTTCGGCGGCGGCAGTTCGCGCCCGCAATCGGCGCTTCATCGTTTTCATTTTTTTCCAGACTCGTTCCCAATCCGTTTTCGAATGAAATCCAACCTGCCGAGCCGTTGGGCTGCATCGGTCGCCGGCGCGCGCGGAATGTTTAACTTGAACGATCCCGCGCTGGGGCCGCGGCGAGAATCAGGCAAATGGCGACAATCAGCCGCCCGCCGATGACACCGCGGCCGCCGGTCCCGCCACCGCCACCGCCGGTCGAGCCCACCCCGCTTCGTCCGCGCCCACAGGGCAATCGCAGTTCGGGCCCACCGGACCTGGACGAGTTGTGGCGCGACTTCAACCGCAAACTCGGCGGCCTGTTCGGCGGCAGCAATCGGGGCGGCAGTGGCGGGCGTGGCAGCGGCGGCGGCTTTCAACCCGACATGAAGAGCGCGGGCGTTGGTGTCGGGCTGATCGCGGCGATTGCGTTGCTGATCTGGTTGTCGCACCGGATTTTTCATCGTGCAGGAAGGGCAGCAGGCGGTCATCACGCGGTTCGGCCAGTACCAGTCGACCGACGGCGCGGGGCTGCACTGGCGGCTGCCGTACCCGATCGAGCGGCACGAGCTCGTCTTCGTCACGCAGATTCGCTCGGTTGATGTCGGCCGCGACACCGTGATCAAGGCCACCGGCCTGAAAGACTCGGCGATGCTGACCGAAGACGAGAACATCGTCGAGATCAAATTTGCCGTGCAGTACCGGCTGAAGGACGCGCGCAACTTTTTGTTCGAGAGCAAGAACCCGACCGAAGCGGTCGTGCAGGCGGCCGAGACCGCGGTGCGCGAGGTGGTCGGCAAGATGCGCATGGACACGGCACTCGCCGAAGAACGCGACCAGATCGCGCCGCGCGTGCGACGGCTCATGCAGACCATGCTGGATCGCTACCAGGTCGGCATCGACGTGGTGGCGGTCAACCTGCAGCAAGGCGGCGTGCGGCCGCCCGAGCAAGTGCAGGCTGCATTCGACGACGTGTTGAAAGCCGGTCAGGAGCGCGAACGCGCGAAGAACGAAGCGCAGGCTTATGCGAACGACGTCGTGCCGCGCGCGGTCGGTGCCGCTTCGCGCCTGAAGGAAGAGGCCGATGGCTACAAGGCCCGCATCATCGCGCAGTCGCAGGGCGATGCGCAGCGCTTTTCATCGGTGCTCGACGAATACGAGAAGGCGCCGCAGGTCACGCGTGAACGCATGTATCTGGACACGATGCAGCAGATTTATTCGAACGTGTCGAAGGTGCTGGTGGATTCGAAACAGGGCTCAAATCTGTTGTATCTGCCGCTTGACAAGCTGATGCAGATGTCCGGTTCGGCAGCGCCGATGGAAGCCGCCGCGACCACGGGCGCGAACCCGCAGCCACAGCAGCAGCCCACCCCGTCGGGCGCCCCGGATTCACGCTCGCGCGTCGACGGGCGCAGCCGGGATCGGGACAGCCGCTGACCGCGCAAGTCTCGCAGCGGATGCACGGCATGGCGCGGCAACGCATGGTCTGCCTGGACGCATCGGCGCGTCGCGCGCAGCCGGGCCGATTTGTCCCCCAGGAAATTTCACAAGGTAAGTCATGCATCGCATTGGATTCGTCATCGTCTCGCTGCTCATCGTGCTTGCATTGGCCAGCTCGATGGTGTTCGTGGTGGACCAGCGCCAGTTCGGCGTGCTGTATGCGCTCGGGCAGATCAAGGACGTGATCACGCAGCCTGGGTTGCACTTCAAGCTGCCGCCGCCGTTTCAAAACGTGTCGTACGTCGACAAGCGCCTGCTCACGCTCGAGAGCCGCGACGTCGAGCCGATGCTGACCGCCGAAAAGCAGCGCGTCGTGATCGACTGGTTCGTGCGCTGGCGCATCACCGACCCGGGCGCATACATCCGCAACGTCGGCCTGGACGAAGGCGCTGGTGCGACCCAACTGAACCGCGTGTTGCGCAACGCGTTCCAGGAAGAGATCAACAAGCACACGGTGCGCGACATCATCGCCACCGAGCGCGAAGAATTGATGAACGATGTGAAGAGCGAAGGTGCTGCAGGTGGTGCGCGGTGAGAAGCCCTGGGGCGTCGACATCATTGATGTGCGCCTGACGCGCGCCGACTACGTCGAGGCGATCACCGAGTCGGTCTACCGACGCATGGAAGCCGAGCGCAAGCGCGTGGCCAACGAACTGCGCTCCACCGGCGCGGCCGAAGGTGAAAAGATTCGCGCCGAAGCCGATCGGCAACGCGAAGTGATGATTGCCAACGCCTACCGCGACGCACAAAAAATCAAGGGCGAGGGCGACGGCACCGCCGCCGGCGTGTATGCCGAATCGTTCGGCCGCGATCCGCAGTTCGCGCAGTTCTACCGGAGCCTGGACGCCTATCAGCGGCAGCTTCAACAAGCGCAGCGACGTGATGGTGCTCGATCCGTCGTCGGATTTCTTTCGCGCGATGCAGGGTGCCGGCAGCTTGGGCACCGGCGCCGGTGACAGAGGCGCGCAGGCGCCCGCGGCTTCCACGCAGTCTTCGGCACCACGCGCTGCCCCGATGCCATTGCAATCGATGCAGCCTGCCGAACGCACCGCGTCGCAGGTCGCAGCCCCTCGCCAGCAGCAGCCGGTGCAGCCGCAGCAAGCGCAAGTCCAGCCGACGCCGCAGCAGCCTGCGTCGCAGCCGCCGGGCGTCGTCGTCGGTCCGGCGCCAGCTGCGCAGTGACCGCGCTTTGAAGTCGGGACCACACCCACGCCACCATTCGCCGTTTTGCTGGCTCGACCAATGAGCAGCCGATGAATGGCGACGCGTGGTGGACCGCGTTCGCATTGGTGCTTGTATTCGAAGGGCTGCTGCCGCTGGCGGCACCTTCGCTATGGCGACGCATGTTCGAGCAACTGCTGGCGTTGCGCAATGGCCAGCTTCGATTTTTCGGGCTCGGCACCGTGCTGATTGGCGCGTTGCTCCTTTGGTGGGTGAGCGCAAGCGCGACTGCTTGAGCCGCGTTGCGTGCGGTCGTCGCGTTGGACTGCACCGGTAGAATCATCGGTCCTGCCTTGCGGCGCCCAGCAACCGTTTTCCACTCAAGTCACGCATGTCTGCCTGGGTCCTGCCGGATCATCTCGCCGATGTCCTGCCGAAGCAGGCGCGGCACATCGAGGATCTGCGGCGCGCGTTGCTCGACACCGCACGCAGCTACGGGTTCGAACTGGTGCTGCCGCCACTGGTCGAGCACATCGAATCGCTGCTCTCGGGGACCGGTGAAGCGCTCGACCTGCAGACGTTCAAGCTGATCGATCAACTGTCGGGCCGCACGCTGGGCTTGCGCGCCGACACCACGCCGCAGGTGGCGCGCATCGACGCCCATCTGCTCAACCGCAGCGGCGTGGCGCGCTTGTGCTATGCAGGACCGGTGCTGCTCACGCGGCCGAGCGGGCCGCACGGCAGCCGCGAGCCGTTGCAGTTCGGCGCAGAAATCTACGGCCACGCGGGCATCGAGGCCGATCTCGAAGTGTTGCTGCTCGCGCTCGATTGTCTGGCCGTTGCAAAGGTCGAGGCGCCGAGCGTCGACCTGACCGATGCGCGCATCGTGCGCAGCCTGCTTGCCGACGCGCCATGCAACGCTGCCGAGCTCGCACGCATTCAGGCCGCATTGGCCGCCAAGGACGCGGCCGAGTTGACGGACTTGACGCGCGGTTTTTCAGCCGCTTTGCGCGGCCAGCTGTCCGCGCTGCTGCAGCTCTACGGCGACGTGCAGGTGCTCGATGAGGCCGCGAAGGTGCTGCCCGACCACGCGCCGCTGCGCGCCGCGCTGGCCGACTTGCGGTGGCTGGCCGCGCAGACCGGCGACGCAGCCCGCCTGAGCTTCGACCTCGCGGATCTGCGCGGCTACAGCTACTACAGTGGCGCGCGGTTCACGATTTATGCGCAGCGCGTGCGCGATGCGTTGGTGCGCGGCGGCCGCTACGACGAAGTCGGCGCGGTGTTCGGCCGCAACCGCCCCGCGGTGGGTTTCAGCCTCGATGTGAAGGCGCTGGTCGATGCAGTGGCCGCCCACAGCCCGCGCGGTGCGATCCGCGCGCCCTGGGGTGTGACGCCTGACCTGTGTGCGGCCATCCGTGTGCTGCGTGCGGAAGGCGAAACCGTCGTCAGCGTGTTGCCGGGCCAGGGCGTCGAGGCCGAGGAATTTCAATGCGACCGGGAGCTGGTCTCGATCGGCGATGGCTGGTCGGTGCGCGCGCTGTCGCCGACGGCTGCGGCATGAGCGGGCTGCAACGGCTGCCGCGATCGGGCGACGCGGCAACTGAGGCTGCGCGCGACTGAGCGCTTTTCACGCAAATTTTCAAGTCAAGCAATGAACAACACGCAAGGACGCAACGTCGTCGTCGTTGGCACCCAATGGGGCGATGAAGGCAAGGGCAAGCTGGTCGACTGGTTGACCGAGAGCGCGCAGGGCGTGGTGCGGTTCCAGGGCGGCCACAACGCGGGCCACACGCTGGTCATCAACGGCGTGAAGACCGCGCTGCATCTGATCCCCAGCGGCATCATGCGGCCCGGCGTCAAGTGCTACATCGGCAACGGCGTCGTGCTGTCGGCGGCCAAGCTGCAGGAAGAGATGCAGGGGCTCGAGCGCGCGGGCGTCGAGGTGCGCTCGCGCCTCTTCGTGAGCGAGGCCTGCCCGCTGATCCTGCCGGTGCACGTCGCGCTCGACATCGCGCGCGAGGCGCGGCGCGAGCACGGCGGCCTGGAGAAAATCGGCACCACCGGCCGCGGCGTCGGGCCGGCCTACGAAGACAAGGTCGCGCGCCGCGCGCTGCGCGTGCAGGACCTGCGCCACCCGGAGCGCTTCCGCGCGAAGCTGGCCGAGTTGCTCGAGCTGCACAACTTCGTGCTGACGGGTTTTCTGAAAGCCGAGCCGGTCGACCTCGACGCAGTGTTCGACGAGGCGATGCGCCACGCCGAATTCCTGCTGCCGATGGCGGCCGACGTGTCGAGTGCGCTGTTCGATGCGAACCGCGGCGGCGCCAACCTGTTGTTCGAAGGCGCGCAGGGCACGCTGCTCGACGTCGATCACGGCACCTATCCGTACGTCACGTCGAGCAACTGCGTGGCCGGCAACGCCGCCGCCGGCGCGGGCCTGGGGCCGGACATGCTGCACTACGTGCTCGGCATCACGAAGGCGTATTGCACGCGCGTGGGCGGCGGGCCGTTTCCGACCGAGCTCGACTGGCAGCGCGAAGGCACGCCCGGCTGGCACATGAGCACGGTGGGCGCGGAAAAGGGCGTCACCACGGGCCGCAGCCGCCGCTGCGGCTGGTTCGATGCGGCGTTGTTGAAGCGCAGCGCGCAGGTCAATGGCCTGTCGGGCCTGTGCATCACGAAGCTCGACGTGCTCGACGGCCTGAGCGAGTTGAAGCTGTGCACCGGCTACCGGCTCGACGGCGAGACGGTCGACATCTTGCCGCTTGGCGCCGATCAGATCGAGCGCTGCGAGCCGATCTACGAAACCCTGCCCGGCTGGAGCGATACAACCGTCGGCGTGACCGAGTACGACCGGTTGCCGACCAATGCACGGCTGTACCTGCAGCGCATCGAACAAGTCACCGGCGTGCCGATCGGCATCGTCTCGACCAGCCCGGACCGCGACCACACGATCGTGTTGCGGCACCCGTTTCTCGCCGACTGAGCGGTGCGATCCGTGCGTTTTTTCTTTCGTCAAATCGTGCGCAGGGGGTTGCCCGCTCTGCGCATGCAGCTATCCAATCAGGAGCTACCCGGATGTTGACCGAAGACGGCCTGCACCTCTATGTGAGTTACGACGAGTACCACAACCTGATCGAGAAACTCGCGATCAAAGTGCATCAGTCGGGCTGGGCGTTCGACACCATCCTGTGCTTGGCGCGCGGCGGCATGCGGCCCGGCGATATTTTGTCGCGCGTGTTCGACAAGCCGCTCGCGATCATGTCGACCAGCTCCTACCGCGCCGACGCCGGCACGGTGCAGGGGCACCTGGACATCGCGCGTTTCATCACCACGCCGAAGGGCGAGATCGCCGGCAAGGTGCTGCTGGTCGACGACCTGGCCGACACCGGCCACACGCTGGCGGCGGTGGTCCGGCAACTGCGCAACAACTACCCGCCGATCACCGAGCTGCGCAGCGCGGTGCTCTGGACCAAGGGCTGCTCGGGCTTCGTGGCCGACTATTCGGTCGAGTCGCTGCCGACCAATCCGTGGATTCACCAGCCGTTCGAAACCTACGACAGCTTGCGGCCGGAGCAACTGGTCGCGAAGTGGACCGTCTAGCGGCCCGATCTGCGGGTTCCACGAGCCCACGCGTCAGGCTCCTCGCGCGCGACCGGGCAGCGATGATCGGCCGGCTGTTCCCGGCATTGGCCGAAACCGATGTGCGACGCTATGCGCTTGGCCAGATTGTCTCGGTGATCGGTGGCTGGACGCAGACCATCACGATCAACCTGCTGGCCTGGAAGCTGAGCGGCTCCCCTGGCGTGCTCGGTCTGCTGAACTTTTTGCTGTTTGCACCCTCGCTTGTGGTCGGCCCGCTGGGCGGCAGTTTGATCACCCAGAACAACGCCCGCAGCGCGACGAACGTCATCCTGTGTAGCTCCGCTGGCTATTTCACTGGGCTTCACCGCACTGGCTGCGGCCGGGCAGTTGAGCATCGCCTGGCTGATCGGCCTGTCGGCCATCGCCGGCGTGTTCAACGCGATCGAAATGCCGGCGCGCCAGGTGCTGCTGATCGAATGCGTGCGCGACAAGACGTTGATTGCGAATGCGGTGGCGATCAACTCGCTGGCCTGGAACAGTGGCCGCATGGTCGGCCCCGCGCTTGGCGCGCTGCTGTTCGCGAGCAGCGGGCCGAGCTGGGGCTTTGCGAGCAACGCGCTTGGCTTGCTTGTCATGCTCGGTTGCGTGCAGACCGTGCGCCTCAGTCCAGCCACCGATGAGCCGCCGATGGCACGTGGTGGCCTGCGCGCGGCGTTCGCCTACGTGCGCGCGGACCGGCAGGCCAGCCTGATGTTGCCGGTGTTGGCCTGCATCGGCGTGTTCGCGGGCGGCTACCAGACCCTGGTGCCGGTGCTCGCCGACCGCGCGCATGGCGACACCGCCGCCTACACTGGCCTGTTCTTCGCAGCGGCCGGTGCCGGCTCGCTTGCGGTGGCGGCGCTGCTGTCGTCGCGCCTGTCCGTGCCCATCACCCGCCGCGCGCTGCTCTGGATGCCGTGGGCGACGGCGCTGATGTTGTGCAGCATCGCCGCGTTCGAGGCCACCGCGCTGGTGATGCTCAGCTTCGCATTGCTGGGTGCCAGCATCACGTTCACCGGCCCCGGCACCAACGCGAGTCTGCAGCAGGTCGCGCCGCGTCATCTGCGCGGTGCGTTGTCGGGCATGTTCACGATGTCGTTCATGGGCACCATCCCGTTCGGCCAGTTGCTGGCCGGCACACTCGCCGAACAGTTGCCGGTGCGGCAGGCGCTGCTGGTGATGGCCGCGGGCCTTGTGGTGACGCTGTTGCTGCTGTTCGTGCCACGCTGGCGCCGCGCCGGGTGCATCACGCTGGACGCCGATCGACTGCTGGATCGCGCGCCGTTCTGACAGTTCGCGCCGCGGACGCAATCGACCCGCGACGCACTCGCATCGTTCAACTCAGCTGACGGCCACCGCTTCGCATGTCGACTCCACCCCTGACACCCGCCACCGAACCGCAGCGATCCGCCGAGCACATCCGCACGATCAGCCTCGGCCTGCAGGGCGGCGGCTCGCACGGCGCATTCACCTGGGGTGTGCTGGACCGGTTGCTGGCCGATCCGCGCATCGCGTTCGACGGCATCAGCGGCGCCAGCGCGGGCGCCGTCAACGCGGTGGCCCTGGCCGACGGCTTCGCGCACGCCCATGCACAAGGCAGCGACCCCCGAGACGGCGCGCGCGCCTCGTTGGCGCGCGTCTGGAATGGCATCGTCGCGCTTGGCGGCATGCAGTCGGCACGCATCGGGTTCGTCAACCTGTTCTGGCCTTATGGCTGGTTCAATCAGGCGTTCAGCAATCTGGCGTCGCCCTATCTGCTGAACCCGCTCGACCTGAGCCCGCTGCGCGACCTGCTGGCGCGCACGATTGATTTCAATGCGATCGCCCGACTCGGGCATCCGAAAGTGTTCGTTTGCGCCACGCGCGTGCGCACTGGCGAGCCCGAGATCTTCAGTGGCAGGCGGCTCACGCTGGCCGCGGTGATGGCATCGGCCACGCTGCCGATGCTCGCGCAGGCGGTCGAGATCGAGGGCGACCATTACTGGGACGGCGGCTTCTCCGGCAACCCGCCGCTCAAACCCCTGATCGACGCCTGCAGTGCGCGCGACCTGCTGCTGATCCAGCTGAATCCGCAGACGCGCGAGCAAATTCCGACGTCCGCCCACGACATTTCAGACCGCGTCAACGAGATCACGTTCAACGCCAGCCTGCTCGGGCAGCTTCGCACGATCGATCTGATCAACCAGCTGCTGGAGAAAAACCGCATCGACGCCCGCCGCTACAAACGACTTCATCTGCATCTGATCGGCGGCGGCGAGGCGCTGGTGCAATACGGCGCGTCGAGCAAGCTCACGGTGAGCGCCGGGTTCATTCGCGAACTGTTCGAACTCGGCCACAACGCCGCCGATCGCTGGCTGGCCGAGTGCGCCGACCAGATCGGAGCAGCCAGCACGCTCGACATGGAGCGGCAGTTCGGTGCAAATGCGCGGGTGCGGTGCTGATGGCCCGGGTGTGGTGGGCGGCAGCCTGGCTTTGAGTTCTCGTGTCCGACCAGCGCCATCGCTTCCTCGACCATGTCGTGCTGCGGCTCGCGCATGTCGAGCCGCTGCATGAGTTGCTGACGAACCGTCCCGGATTGCCCTTGTCGTGGCCGCTGCAGCGCAGCAGCTTTGCGACCTTTTGGTTGGGTCACGGTGGGCAACGTGAATCTGGAACTTTGGGTTGCTGCCGACAATGCCGATCTGACGCCTGGCTCGCCGCCGTTGATCCATGGCCTCGCCTTGGGCACCACCGACTTGGCAAGCCACCTGGCTGCGCTTGCTGCGCGTGCGTTCGGTGCAAGCCCGCGCGGCTCATCGGACCTTGAATGACGAAGGTGTGTGAGTCACCAACTTCACGAATGCGGTTGTGCGAGATCTGTCGAGCCCGGCATGCTGCGTGTTTTGCTGCGAATGGGAAGCAACGGCACGATCTTGCCGTGGCGAGCGGCCTCGTTGGCCACAACAGATCGCCGGCTGCGCAAGCAGGGCGCGCCAAACGCATGCGGCGGCGGCGCACTGGGTATTGCGGGCTTGGTCGAGGTGCGGCTGCGTGCAGCCCGTCTCGAAGCGGCCCGCTCGCGGTGGCAAGCGGTGACCGACTCCAGTCAACCAACGATCCGCCTGTCGGACGACATTGCTTTGCGGCTCACGCCCGGCCCGCGAGACGGCAGCGAAACGCTGGCGTTCGGCATTCAAGCGCTGGCGACGGCACGAGACTTTCTCGAAGCCGGCGCGCCGCTCGCCGACGGCCATTCCGATGACGAGCTGCGGCTGTCGGCACCGGCTGCGCGGGGCATTGATCTGCGGTCAGTCCAGGCTTGAAAGACCAGCGGTTTTCTGCGCCCCGCAGGCTCAGGCGGCCACGGTCGCCCCACGCTTTGCCAGCATCGCCCGACTCACCCGCGAATTCGGCGCGCGCCCGAGCACCTCGCTGATCCAGCCCGCGCAACCCACCAGTTCGTCGAGGTCGATGCCGGTTTCCGCGCCGAGTCCGTGCAACAGATACACCACGTCTTCGGTCGCGACGTTGCCGGTCGCGCCTTTGGCATACGGGCAGCCGCCCAGGCCCGCGATCGAGCTGTCGAAGGTGCGCACGCCGAACCGGTAGGACGCGTACACGTTCGCGACCGCCATGCCGTAGGTGTCGTGATAGTGGCCGGCCAGCCGCTCGACCGGCACGCGCGCGGCCACCGCTTCGAGCATGGCTTCGATGCTCGCCGGCGTGCCGGTGCCAATCGTGTCGCCGAGCGAGATCTCATGGCTGCCGAGCGCAAAGAGTTTGTCAGCCAACTGCGCGACCTGCGCGGGCGCCACCGGCCCGTCGTACGGGCACTCGACCACGCACGAGAGGTAGCCGCGCACCGTCACGCCGTCGCGCGCGGCCGTCTCGAAGATCGGTGTGAAGCGCGCGATCGATTCGGCCACCGAGCAATTGATGTTCTTCTGCGAGAAGCTTTCCGAGGCCGATGCGAACACCGCGACTTCGCGCGCGCCGGCGCGCACGGCGGCTTCGTAGCCTTTCATGTTCGGCGTCAGCACGGGGCACCGCAGGCCCGGATGCGGTCGGATGCCGGCCATGATCTCGTGGTGATCGGCCATCTGCGGTACCCATTTCGGCGACACGAACGAAGCCACTTCGATCGCGCGCAAGCCCGCCTGGTACAGGCGCTCGATCAACGCGAGCTTGGTGGCGGTGGCGACCGGCTGTGGCTCATTCTGCAAGCCGTCGCGCGGGCCGACTTCGACGATGCGGACGGCGGTGCTGGTCATGGGAGGGCCTTTCGATGGGTTGGAGATCGCCAAAGCAGGGGGTTTGTCGTCGTGGGCGCCAAGCGCCGTCGCGCGCGCCATCGATCCGGCTGCCGGCGGTGCCCGTTTCATTGTGCCCCGCCCGCGGGATCGCGGTCGCACTCCCCGCGCATGCGGCCGGCGCCCGGTGGTATGGTCCTCGCCGATGGCAAATCGACGCCTCCTCCATTTCCCCGCCGCGCAGCGGGCGCACCGCGCGTGGCCGCTGGCCGCCGGGTGCCTGCTGGCGTGCGGATCGGGTGCCTGGGCCGAGGCCACTGTGGGCTCGCGCATTGGCCCGGCAAGCGGCAACTTTTTGATGGTGCAGCGGGTCGACGACGTGCTGTACGGGGTGGACGCGGTGTCGCTCGAGATCCTCGACCAGCGGCACGTGGGCGGCACGTTCGTGCGCGTCAGCGTGGAGCGGCCGAGCCCGATCCTCGGCTACACGCGCTTCGTGGCCGACTGCCGCGAGCCGGTCGGCATGGCGCTGGTGTCCTCCTCCAACCTGAACGGCAAAACGCATCCGGACGGTTCGCCGCAGTACCTGGAGGTGCGCGCCGAACCGCGGCCTGCGGACCAGATGGTCTACGAGCCCGGCGCGTTGCTCGACGGCACGCAGATGGTCGCCCAGTTCGCGTGCCGGGTCAGCCTGCGGCCGGGCGCCGCGCCCGCGATCGCCGAAGCGCTGTATGCGCAAGGCGGCCCGGCCGATGTGCGCACCCTCAAGTGCACGCTGCTGCCCGACGGCGGCACGCAGCCGGTGGTCGATGTGCCGTTGCGGTATTCGGAAGCCGCACAGGCGGTGGCGGTGAACGGGCAGTGGCTGGCCAGCAGCGTCGTCACGCCGCGCCTGATTCAGTTCGGCAGCGGCTACGACAAGTGGACGATCGACCGTGCGAGCGGCCAAGCGCGGCTGCTGCGACCGGACGGAACGCTGCGCTTTGCAAGCAAATGCGCAGCGCCCTGAAGCGACCTGCGGCCGACCCGAGCGCCCGATCTCACCTGGACTTTTTTCATGCAGTTGCAGCAAATTCTCTACAGCCAGGGCTTCGGCACGCGCCGCATCTGCGCCGGTCTCGTTCAGCAAGGCCTGGTGCGCGTGGCCGACCCCCGGCAACCGACCGTGCTGCAGCCGTGCACCGATCCGCTGCAAGAGTGGGATGCGCAAGGCCTGCAGTTCGAAGTGATGGGCACGAGCTGGGCCTACCACGCCCAGGCCTATCTGATGCTGCACAAGCCGGCCGGCACCGAGTGCTCGCAAAAACCGTCGCACCACCCGAGCATCTACACGCTGCTGCCCGCGCCGCTGCGCCAGCGTCCGGCCACGGGCGCGCTGGCCGGTGTGCAGGCGGTCGGCCGGCTCGACCAGGACACCACCGGGCTGCTGCTGCTGAGCGACGATGGCCGTTTCATTCACCGCATGGGCTCGCCGAAGACGCATCTGCCGAAGGTCTACCGCGTGCGTCTGAAGCACCCGCACGACGGCGCACAGATCGCGCGGCTGCTGGCCGGCGTGGTGCTCGACGATTCCCCGAAGCCGGTGGCCGCCGGCGCCTGCGAGCCCGCCGGCGACTCCGAGCTGCTGCTGACCCTGACGCAAGGCAAGTATCACCAGGTCAAGCGAATGGTCGCGGCCGTCGGCAACCGGGTGGAGTCATTGCACCGCACGCAGATCGGTGGGCTGGTGCTGCCCGATGCGCTGGCGCCCGGACAGTGGCGCTGGCTGGATGCGGCGGACCTGATGCAACTCGGATTTGCCTGAACTGCGGGTCCCGCCAGTGCGATGACGAAGCGGCACAAACGCAAATGCGGCTGCGGCTCCAACAGAAGCCACAACCACAAGCGCAGCCGCAGCCGATCGCCCGACCTGTCGCGCAATCAGTCGGCGATCGGCTGGACTTGCACAGGGGGTTTGGAGGCAGCGGCGTCGGTGGATGCGACCTCTGCCGGCACCGTCGCAGACGCCGTCCCGGCTCTGGGCATTGCATCCACCGCCTGCCGCACGGTGGCTTTCTCGCCCGCGCCGGCAAATTTGCTGTACTTGCCGATGATGGCAATCAACTGGCCGTAAATGCGCGGGTTGGCGGCCACGCACTCCTGCTGGTGCAGGAAGTCCGCTTCGCCGGTGAAGTTGCCGACCAGGCCGCCGGCTTCCGTGACCAGCAGCGAGCCGGCCGCGCAGTCCCAGGGCTTCAGGCCTTTTTCGAAAAAGCCGTCGGTGAAACCCGCGGCCACATAGGCCAGGTCCAGCGCGGCGGCACCCGGACGGCGCAGGCCCGAAGTGCGCTGCATCACGTCGCCCATCATCAGCAGGTACTGCGCGAAGTCGTCCCCGGGCCGGTACGGAAAACCGGTGGACAGCAGGCACTGACGCAGCTCGGTGCGCTTGCCCACACGCAGCCGGCGGTCGTTCATGAATGCGCCGCGGCCGCGCGTGGCGGTGAACAGATCGTTGCGCGTCGGGTCGTAGATCACCGCCTGCTCGACCTTGCCCTTCACGGCCAGCGCAATGCTCACGCAGTAGACGGGGAAGCCGTGGATGAAGTTCGTGGTGCCGTCCAGCGGGTCGATGATCCAGACGAACTCCGAATCGCGCGCGCCGTGCGCGGTGCCCGATTCTTCGGCCAGAAAACCGTGGCCCGGGTACGCGGTCGACAGCGTCTCGATGATCGCCTGCTCGGCGGCCTGATCGATTTCGGTGACGAAGTCGTTCGCCTGTTTGATCGACACCCGCACCGCTTCCACGTCGAGGGCGCCGCGGTTGATGATCGAGCCGGCGAGACGCGCCGCCTTGACGGCCACGTTGAGCATGGGGTGCAGGTTGGTGGGCATGGGGGGCAGGTGGCGCTGCTGTGTCGACCAGCGCGGGAAAATTGGGGGATCGGCGAGGGAGGCAGAGGCGGCGAAGCGGGTTGGGCATCGGGGGCGGCCAAACAGACCACAACGACGACGAATCCGGAAGCAAACGTCGCGCGCGGGGCATACGCGGTGCGCGCAGCGACAATCGATCGATTTTATCCGGCGCCTCGCAGCCGCGGCGTCCACGCTCCTTGCAAACCCGCTTCGTCCTGATCCAGACCAGCCACGCCGGCAACGTCGGTGCGGTGGCACGTGCAATGAAAGTGATGGGATTCACCGACCTGGTGCTGGTCGCGCCGCGCTGGCCCAACGTGCTGCGCCGGCAAGAGACGATCCAGCGCGCGAGTGGCGCCCTCGACGTGCTGGAAAACGCCCGCATCGTCGCGACGCTCGACGAGGCGCTCGACGGCGTGCAGCACCTGTGCGCAACGGCGATGACGCCACGCGACTTCGGGCCGCCCAACGCGGCGCCGCGCGCACATTTCGAATCGCTACTAAAAAGAGAGCAAAAAGCGAAGCCGTCATCTGCGCCTGAGCCCGATTTGACTGAAGAAATCGGCATCGCAAGCATCGCGTTTCTGTTCGGCAGCGAACGCTTCGGCATGGCCAACGAGGACGTCTACCGCTGCCATGTCGCGCTCACGATCCCGACCGATCCGGCGTTCGGTTCGCTCAATCTGGCCGCTGCGGTGCAGGTGATCGCCTACGAGTGGCGCCAGGCGCTCGGCGGTTTTGCGGCGATCGATGCCAACGCACTGCCGGCGCTGCCGGCAGCCGCCGATGCGCAGGCGATTGCGGGGCTGCTCGCACACTGGCAACAGGTGCTCGTCGAGATCGGCTTTCTCGACCCGCTGGCGCCGAAGAAGCTGATGCCGCGCCTGATGCAGGTGGCAAACCGCGCACGACTCACGGCCAACGAAATCCATATCCTGCGTGGGATTGCGAAAACGGTGCGGCAGGCGCTGAACAAGGCCGGGCGATAGACGGACGCGGGCCCTGCAGCGACCGAGCGACAACGGGCATTTGCCCAGCCCCGCGCGGGCCGTTGTCGCCTCGGGCCGCCCCATGGCGCTGCCCGCCATCGATGGCCCGCTGCAGGGCCGCGCGAACCGATGCAAAATTTCGCAGCAGCCACGGTGCGTGGGCTGCCGGGGCGTTGTCGCATGACGTTGCGCCGCGCGACCCGAGACCACCCCGTTTTCTTTTGCGCGCCCGCGCCGTCCCAACCATGTTCTCGCGCATTCGCTCCGACATCCATTGCATTCTCGAACGCGACCCGGCGGCGCGCACCGCGTGGGAGGTGCTGACCTGTTATTCGGGCCTGCACGCGGTGATTGCGCACCGGGCTGCGCATGGGCTGTGGATGCGTGACTTCAAATGGCTGGGCCGGTTTGTCTCACAGCTTTCGCGCTGGTTCACGGGCATCGAGATCCACCCGGGCGCCAAGATCGGCAACGGCGTGTTCTTCGATCACGCAATGGGCGTGGTGGTCGGCGAAACCGCCGAGATCGGTGACGGCTGCACGATCTATCAGGGTGTGACGCTCGGCGGCACCTCGCTCTACAAAGGCCAGAAACGCCACCCCACGCTCGGCCGCAACGTGGTCGTCGGCGGCGGCGCAAAAGTGCTCGGCGGCTTCACGGTCGGCGACGGCGCGCGCATCGGCAGCAACGCGGTGGTGATCAAGCCGGTGCCCGCGGGCGCGACCGCGGTTGGCATCCCGGCGCGCATCGTCGCATCGCTCGCGGAAGCCGCGAACGAGCCGGAACCGAAGCAAAAATTCAGCGCCTACGGCGTCACGCAGGAGGACGACCCACTGAATCAGGCGATGCGCAGCCTGATCGACGGCACGGCAAGCCAGGAACATCAGATCGCACTGCTCTGGCAGGCGATCGAGAAGCTGACCGCCGACAACGACGTGACGCGGCGGGATTGTGTGCCGGCGGACGTGGCACGGAGGCAGCGGTTCGAGGCGGAAGAGGTGAATCGGATTTTGGGGAAGTGAGGGTTTGTCGGGGGAGGTCGTTAGGTGCGCGGCCGGCAGAGGTGGGGGCCGAGACTCGCCCCGGCTCCCCCCGTCCAAAGGACGCGCACAGAAACCCTAATTTCTTCGCGCCGACTTCGGTCGAAATGCCGTGCAGACTGCGTCGTGCGTTTCCAGATACGGCCCGCCGATCAGGTCGATGCAATACGGCACCGCGGCGAAGATGCCGGGCACCAGCACGTTGCCGGCGTCGTCTTTGAGCCCTTCGAGCGTCTCGGCGATCGCTTTGGGCTGGCCCGGCAGGTTGATGATCAGGCAACTGCCCCGCACCACCGCGACTTGGCGCGAAAGGATTGCGGTCGGCACGAACTTCAAGCCGATCTGGCGCATCTGCTCGCCGAAGCCCGGCATCTGCTTGGTGGCCACCGCCAGCGTCGCCTCGGGCGTCACATCGCGCAGTGCCGGGCCGGTGCCGCCGGTGGTCAGCACCAGTGCGCAGCCCGCGTCGACCAGCTCGATCAGCGTGCGGCCGATTTCATCGGTCTCGTCGGGAATCAGCCGCGGCTCGAAGGTCAGCGTGTTCTTCAGCGCGCGCGTGAGCCAGTCCTGCAACGCGGGCAGCCCCTGGTCCCGATACACGCCACTCGACGCTCGGTCGCTGACCGACACGATGCCGATGCGCACCGGATCGAACGCGTGGGCAAGGGGAGACGGGTAAGCGGGCTCAAGTGTCATGGTCGGGTCGGGTCAGGGGTTCGATGTCGTCGGCCGGCTCGGTGAACGCGTCGTCGGCGTCGCCGCTGAGCGTGCGTTTGACCAGTTTAAAAATCTCGCGGTGGCTGCGGCCGTGGCGCAGCGCTTCGCCCGGATGCGGGTCGGGCTGCGCATCGCGCCGGGCCTGGCGCACCAGGGTGCGCAGCGCCTGCACGTCGATCTGCGGATGCAGCGCAACCCATTCGGACATCGCTTCGTCGTCGGCCAGCAACCGGTCGCGCCAGTGCTCGGCCAGGTGCAGCGCCTGCGTGGCCTCGGCCGACGGCGTGCGTTGGGCTTCCAGCGCGGCGCGCGCGGCGGCCAACGTGTCGGGCTCCTGTCGACGCATCAGCTTGCCGACGAACTGGATCTGGCGGCGTCGGCCTTCGAAATCGGTGATCGTGCGCGCATGGGCCAGTGCGTCCAGCAGTTTTTCGGTCAATGGCACGCCGCTCAGCAGATCGGCGCGCAGGCCGACCAGTTGTTCGCCGAGTTGCTGCAGCTCGCTGCTGACTTTCTTCAGCTCGGTCTTGCTCGGGCCCTCGCCGCGCAGCTCGCGCTGGAGTTCGAGGTCGAGTTCGCTGCCGGCGGCGACGAATTCGCCGCGCACGAAATATCCTTTTTTCGGCTTGCGGGGCATGGGGCGGCGGTGCGGCTGAGGTGGAGGAGAAAAGAGCGGCTGCGCAAGCCGCAAAAGCCAGCGGGCGCCGAGCAAAAAACGTTAGCCGATGCGTGGTGGTTGGCCTGGCTGCGCGAGCGCCAGCAGAGCCGCCAAGTATCATAGCCCGCACATGAAACAAGCCTCAGCCGACCCGTCCACCGCCGAGCGCGGCTTCACTTACAGCCGCCCGTATTTCGAGCAACTCGTCGACGGCGCGATTCACCACGCGAAGAAGCTCGGCGCAACCGACGCCGGCGCGGAAGCGTCGGAAGGCTGCGGTCTGTCGGTCAGCGTGCGGCTGGGCGAGCTCGAGAACGTCGAGCGCAACCGCGACAAGTCGCTTGGCATCAGCGTTTATGTGGGAAAAAGGCGCGGCAACGCGAGCACGTCGGACTTCTCCGAAGCCGCGGTGCAGCGCACCGTGCAGGCCGCATTCGACATTGCACGCTTCACCGCCGAGGATCCGGTGGCCGGCCTGGCGGACGAGGGCGACGTGGCGCAGGCGCCCGACACCGAACGCGACCTCGACCTGTTTCACCCGTGGAACATCGACAGCGAGCGGGCCGCCGAGATTGCGCTCGAATGCGAAGCTGCCGCCCTGGCCACGTCGAAGCGCATCGACAACAGCGAAGGCGCGGGCGTGTCGGCCCAGCAAAGCCATTTTTTCAGCGCGCACACGCACGGTTTCCGCGGCGGCTACGCGAGCTCGCGCCACTCGCTGTCGGTCGCGCCGATCGCGGGCAAAGGCAATGGGATGCAGCGCGATGCCTGGTACAGCTCGATGCGCAACGCCGACGAACTCGCATCGCCGGCCGCGGTGGGGCGCTACGCAGCCGAGCGCGCGTTGAGCCGCTTGAAGTCGCGCAAGATTGCAACCACGCAATGCCCGGTGCTGTTCGAGTCGCCGCTGGCGGCCGGTCTGCTCGGCGGCTTCGTGCAGGCGGTCAGCGGCGGCGCGCTGTATCGCAAAAGCACGTTTTTGCTTGACTCGCTCGGCACGCAAGTGTTTCCAAAGCACATCGACGTACGGGAAGACCCGTTTCTGAGGCGCGGCAAGGGCAGCGCGCCGTTCGACGACGAAGGCGTGCGCGTCGCCGCGCGTCAGGTGGTCGACAGCGGCCGGGTCGAGGGCTACTTTCTCGGCAGCTACTCGGCCCGCAAGCTCGGCATGAAGACCACCGGCAACGCGGGCGGCTCGCACAACCTGGTGCTGACCTCGCGCGAGACGAAAGGTACAGACGACCTCGACGCGATGCTGCAAAAGCTCGGCACTGGCCTGTTCGTGATCGAGCTGATGGGCCAGGGCGTGAACTACGTGACCGGCGATTACTCGCGCGGCGCCAGCGGCTTCTGGGTCGAGCGCGGCCGCATCGCTTACCCGGTGCACGAGATCACGATCGCGGGCAACCTGAAAGAGATGCTGGCCGGCATCACCGCAATCGGCGCGGACGCCTACAACTACGGCGCCAAGACGATCGGCTCGGCGCTGGTCAACCGAATGAAGATCGCCGGCAACTGAGCACGCGGCTGCTCGCGGGCGCGGCGTCGATGCCCGTCGCCGCTGTCCCGTTGCCTCGACCGGTCGCGATCGAAAACGGTGGCCGCTGCCGTGCGCAGCCTGCCGACTCGAATCGCCATCAAGGCTTCGGCCGCAACTCCACGATCATCGGCGTTGGAATGCGGCCGTCCACGTCTTTGGGCATCTGGCTCGTCTTGTTGATCGCGCGCAACGCAGCCTGATCCCAGCCGGCATTGCCGCTGCTTTTGACCAGTTTCGCCGACGTGATCTGGCCATCCGGCGTGGTGCGCACTTCGACTTCGGCCTTCGGGTTGCCGGCCGTGAAGGCGGCGTCCGGGAACACGATGTTGGGCCGCACCTTGGCCTGTACGCGCCCTGCATAGCCAGGCGACGGGCCGCTGGCCTTCTGGCTGCCGCTGCCTTCGTCGCTGCCCGAGGCCAGGCCCTGCATGCGCCGGATCGCCGCCAGGCGGCGCTCCTCGGCGGCGGCAGCGGCTTTCGCATCGGCTGCGGCCTTGGCCTGCGCGGCCGCCTTGGCTTCGGCCGCCGCTTTCGCTTTGGCCTCCACCGCGGCTTTGGCACGCGCATCGTCGGCGGCCTTGGCGGCTTTGGTTTCCGCTGCGGCTTTCTCGCGCGCTTCGGCAAGCTGCTTCGCCTTTTTGGCTTCGGCGGCGGCTTTCTCGCGCTCTTCTGCGGCGCGTTCGCGGGCTTCCGTGGCCGCCTTGGCTTTGGCTTCGGCCTGCGCTTTCTCACGCGCTTCCGCAGCGCGCTCGCGCGCGTCGGCAGCGGCTTTGGCCTTGGCTTCGGCCGCTTTTTCGGCGGCCTTCTCCCGGGCTTGCGCTGCGGCGCGTTCGCGGGCCTGATCGCGCGCTTCTTCGGCCGCTTGGGCTTTGGCTTCGGCAGCGGCTTTCGCCCTGGCTTCGGCCAACGCCGCACGGCGCGCCTCGGCTTCCGCTTCGCGTTTTTCTTCCGCGGCGGCGGCTTCGCGTTCGCGCCGCTCCTTGCGTTCGCGTTCGCGTTTTTCCTGCAACCGCGCCTGTTCCTGGGCAGCCAGCCGCTCTTTCTCGCGCTCCAGCGCGATGTCGGCATCGGCGAGCAGTTTGGCCTCCGCAATCGGAATCGGCGGAGGCGGCGGCGGTGCGGGCGGTGGTGGCGGCGCGGGGACCGGTGGGGGCGGCGGTTCGACCGGCGGTGGTGGTGGTGGAGGCAGCGGCTCCGGCTCGGCGGGCGGCGGCACCGGCTGCGGCACGGGCGGCGCGGGTGTGGCGGCGCGCGCGGTGGCCGGGCCCGGCACGCCGGTCCACAGCTCGGCTTGCACCGCGATGTCCTCGGATTCGCGCTTCCAGCTCACACCCCAGGTCAACGCGGCGATCAGCAGTGCATGCACGGCGAGTGCCAGCAGCAGCGACCGGATCGTGCCGGGCGGCTGCTCGGGCGCGAACTGCAGGCTGTCGGAGTGGGCTTGCATCAGGACCGAATCGGGCACGCGGGCGTCATGGGGGCGGCAGTCTACTTTTCGAGCTGCACCGACAAGCCGATGCGCTGCACACCGGACTTCTGCAGCCGGTCCATCACGCCCACCACGGTCTCATAGCGGACCGCGCGGTCCGCGCTGATCACGACCGCGCTGTTCGCCGGGTCCTGCCCGCTTTGCGCGCGCGTCACCGCACCGGCCACGTCCTGCAGGCTGGTCGCGGTGTCTGCGCCCTTGATCCGCAGCTTGACCAGCTGGTCCTTGCCGATGATCACCTGGATGACCTGGTCGGGCTGTTTGCCCGCCTTGCCGATGCTGGGCAGATCGATCATGCTCGGCGTGATCAACGGTGCCGTGACCATGAAGATGATCAGCAGCACCAGCATCACATCGATGAACGGCACCATGTTGATCTCGTTGATCGTGCGGCGCCCGCGGCCGCGGGAAACTAGCGCGGCCATGCGGGCGACACCTCGAATGCGAATGGGTTCAAGCGGTTCATGGAATTGCCTGGTCGATCAGAGAAAAGCTGGGAGAGGCGGCGTCGATATTCATTCCAGCAGACGCCTTGGAGCCGGCTTTGCCGGGCCACCCGCGTCGCCTCCGGCCGGGGAGCTTAGGCGAGAGCGAAGCGAAGCCTGGGGGCGAGCAACGATCTCTAGTGTGAAACTGGCGCCGGCTGCGGCGCGGGCGGGGCGCCGACGTTGCGCTGCAGGATGTTGGAGAACTCTTCGATGAACGTCTCGAGCCGGATCGCGATCCGGTCGATGTCGCGCGCAAAACGGTTGTAGGCCACCACCGCCGGAATCGCCGCAAACAGGCCGATCGCGGTCGCCACCAGCGCCTCGGCGATGCCTGGCGCCACGGTCGACAGCGTGACCTGCTGCAGCGCGGCCAGCCCCGTGAACGCGTGCATGATGCCCCAGACGGTGCCGAACAGACCGACGTACGGCGAGACCGAGCCGACCGTGGCCAGAAACGACAGGCTGGTTTCGGCCACGTCGAGCTCGCGGTGCAGCGCGGCTTTCATCGCGCGCCGCGCGCCGTCCATCAGCGTCAGGCCATCGGCGATCCGGCGCTCGCGCAGCTTGTGGTATTCGCGCATGCCGCTCGCGAAAATCCGTTCCATCGGGCCCGCATGGCGCACGTTCTTGCCGGCCGCGGAGAACAGATCGTTCAGGTTGCTGCCCGACCAGAACTCGCGTTCGAACACCGCGTTCTGCGACTGCATGCGCCGCAGCGCGAACATCTTGCGAAAGATCGCGGCCCAGCTGGCGACCGAGACGACCAGCAGCAACGCCATCACCAGTTGCACCACCCAGCTGGCATGCAGGATGAGCTGAACGATCGACATGTCTTGATTCATAAACGCTTGGCTCGGAGACTCACAAAATATCCAGGATGGAGGCGGGGATGCGCGACGGCTGCAGCGTGGCCGCATCGACCCAGCCGATGCGCACCTCGCTCGTGCAAAGCGGGCGCGGCGTGACGGGCGTGCGGCTCAGGTCGGTGACCGCCCCGCTTTCTTCATTCGTGGCCGGCGTGACCAGCGTGGCTTGCTGCGCGACGCGCAGCGACGCACGGCCTTTGTCCAGCACGCGCGTTGCGATCAGCAGCTCGTCGTCGAGCCGGGCCGGTGCATGATATTTGACCGCCGTCTCCGACACGACGAACATGCCGCCGGTTTGCCGCAGCACCTGCTGCTGGCCGAGGCCCACGCCGCGCAGCCATTCGGTGCGCGCACGCTCGAAAAATTTCAGATAGTTCGCATAGAACACGATGCCGCCCGCATCGGTGTCTTCCCAGTACACGCGCACCGCGTGCCGATGGCGCACCACGATCGCGAGCGACGCGAGATCGACGGGCCGCCGCATCAGGCACCCGCCGATTGCAGGCGCTCCAGGCGATGCACGGCTTCTTCGAGCTGCGCGCGCGAACTCGCGGTCGAAAACCGCACGAAGCGCCCGGTCTGGTCGTGCCCGAAATCGCGGCCTGGCGTGACGGCCACGTGCGCGCGCCGCATCAGCTCGAATGCGAAGTCCCAGCTGCCTTGCACGCGCCACTCGGCGGCCAGCTGCGTGCAGTCGGCCCACGCGTAGAACGCGCCGTCGGGCGGCACCGGCACCGACAGACCGAGCCGGTTCAACGCGGGCACGAAGTAGTCGCGGCGCGCCTTGAATTCCGCGCGGCGGCGCTCGTACTCGGCGATGCTTTCGGGCTCGAAGCAGGCCAGCGCGGCCTGTTGCGCGATCGAGCTCGCGCAGATGAACAGATTTTGCGCGAGCCGCTCGATGGGCGCGACCAGCTCGGCCGGCAGCACGATCCAGCCGAGCCGCCAGCCGGTCATGTGGAAATATTTCGAGAAGCTGTTGATGCCGATCACGTCGTCGCCGAGCGCCAGCGCGCTCTGGGCATACAGGGCGTCGTGGCTCAGGCCCAGGTAGATCTCGTCGATCAGCAAGATGCCGCCGCGCACCCGCACCACATCGCGAATGCGTGAGAGCTCCGCGGGATGAATCGAGGTGCCGGTCGGGTTCGACGGCGAGGCGAGCAGCACGCCGCGCGTGCGCGGCCCCCAGTGCGCTTCGACCTGTTCGGCCGTGAGCTGAAAGCGTTGTTCGGCGCTGGTCGGCACCAGCACCGCGACGCCGTCGGCGGCCGCGACGAAATGCCGGTTGCACGGATAACTCGGGTCCGGCATCAGGATCTCGTCGCCGGCGTCGATCAGCGCAAGGCAGGCCAACTGCAGCGCGGCCGATGCGCCCGCCGTGACGACAATGCGCGAGGCTGGCACGTCGAGCCCGAAACGCTGCGCATACCAGCCGCTGATGCGGGCGCGCAGCGATTCGAGCCCGAGCGCGTCGGTGTACTGCGTGCGGCCCGCGCGGATCGCGCGCTCGGCTGCTTCCTGCACCAGCGGCGGGGCGGTGAAGTCCGGCTCGCCGATGTTCAAGTGAATCATCGGCGTGCCAGCATCGGCGGCGGCCGCAGCAAAGCCGCGCGCGGCTTTCGCCACCTCCATCACGTAAAACGGTTCGATCCGCCCGGCGCGGGCTGACAGCCGCACCGTCATGGTTTGTCGGCGTTGGATGCGGCAGGCGCGGTGGGCGCATCCGCCGTTTTCGCTGGGCGTCGACCCGCACCGTCGCGCTCGACTTCCGGTGCACGCAATTGCGGCGCCAGGCCGTTCAACACACCGTTCACGTACTTGTGGCCATCGGTGCCGCCGAAAGCTTTGGCAAGCTCGATGCATTCGTTCAGCACCACGCGCCACGGCACGTCCAGGCAGTGCTGCATCTCGTAGGCGCCGATCCACAGCACCGCATGCTCGATCGGCGACAGCTCGGTCGCCTTGCGATCCAGCAGCGGCAGCAGCAACGCATCGAGCGCCTCGACCTGCGCGACGCAGCCGTGCAGCAACGCGTCGTAATGCACCGAGTCGGCCTTGTGAAAGCCTGCGAGGTCGCGCGTGAATGCATCGATCGCGGCCACGTCGTTGCGGCCCACCTGGTATTGGTAGAGCGCCTGCAGCGCGAACTCGCGCGCCCGGCTGCGCGGCTGCTTGGACGCGGCCTTGCGCACGCCGGTGCTCGTCAGGCCGGTGCGCAGCTGGCGCGGCGGCCGGGCGTTGCGCTTGTCTGCAGTGTCCGTCGATTCGGCGGATTCGGCATCTGAGGGCGAGGGCGGCAGCACGGATTCGTTCATGCACGCCCCGGCAGTGCGCGCAGCAGCGTCGCCATCTCGACCGCGACACGCGCCGCGTCCCGGCCCTTGTCGTGCTGACGGGCCCGGGCCTGCGCCAGGTCTTCGGTCGTCAAAATCGCGTTGGCGATCGGCAGCCGGTGGTCGAGCGCCACGCGGCTCACGCCGGCGCCCGACTCGTTGGCGACCAGCTCGAAATGATAGGTCTCGCCGCGGACGATGCAGCCCAGCGCGATCAGCGCGTGGTGGCGCTGGGTTTCGGCCAGCGCTTTCAGCGCGAGCGGAACTTCCAGCGCGCCGGGCACCTGCAGCACCTGCACCGCGTTGGTGGCCACGCCGAGCGCAGCCAGTTCGGCCCGGCACGCGGCCAGCAACGCGTCGGTCACGCTGTCGTTGAAGCGGGCCTGCACGATGCCGATCGACAGGCCGCGGCCATCGAGCGCGGCGGGGCGTGGGTCGGAGTGGGGTTCGAACATGTTTTTTGCTTGGTCGCTTTGTTCGGAGTCGGACCGAATGTCAGGCGCCGGCTTCGTCCGGCACGAAGCCGGTGATCTCGAGGCCGTAGCCGGCCATGCTCGGCAACCTTCTCGGCTTGCCCAGCAGGTTCATCCGCTGCACGCCGCAGTCGCGCAGGATCTGCGCACCGACGCCGTAGCTGCGCAGGTCCATGCCCGCGCGCACCGGCGCGTGTGCGGCCGTGGCGGTGCCTTCGAACTGCGCGAGCAGCTGCGCGCCGCTCTCGCCGCAGTTCAGCAGCACCACGACCCCCGCGCCGATCGATTCGATCCGCTTCAGGCTCTGCTCGAGGCTCCACGAATGCATGCCGCGGCCGCGCTCGAGCGCATCCAGCACCGACAGCGGCTCGTGCACGCGCACGGTCACCACGTCATCGGCTGCCCAGTTGCCGCGCACCAGCGCGAGATGCACGCCGCCGCTGGGCAGATCCCGATACGCGTGCGCGTCGAAGGTGCCGAACGCGGTTTCGATCGGGCGGCTGCCAATTTTCTCAATCAACGATTCGTGTCGTGCGCGGTGCTCGATCAGGTCGGCGATCGTGCCGATCTTCAGGCCGTGCTCGGCCGCGAACAACTGCAGATCCGGCAGCCGCGCCATGGTGCCGTCGTCTTTCATGATCTCGCAGATCACGGCCGCCGGTGCGCAGCCGGCCAGCGCGGACAAGTCACACCCGGCTTCCGTGTGGCCCGCGCGCATCAGCACACCGCCTTCGACCGCCTGCAGCGGAAAGATGTGGCCTGGCTGCACCAAATGCTCGGCCCGCGCGCCGCGTGCGACCGCGGCCTGCACCGTGCGCGCGCGGTCGGCGGCCGAGATGCCGGTGGTGACCCCCTCGGCCGCTTCGATCGACACCGTGAACGCCGTCGAGTGCCGGGTGCCGTTGCGGGTGGTCATCGGCGGCAGCTGCAGGCGCTCGCAGTGCTCGCGCGTCAGCGTCAGGCAGATCAGGCCGCGGCCGAAGCGCGCCATGAAATTGATCGCCGCGGGCGTTACGTGCTCGGCTGCGAGCACGAGGTCGCCTTCGTTCTCGCGGTCTTCCTCGTCTACCAGGATCACCATGCGGCCGGCGCGCAGCTCGGCCACGATGTCTTCGACCGGCGAGATGCCGACCGGATTGAACTTCGGATCGGCCGCCACGGCGTGTAGCAATGAAGGGGGAGTCATCGAAATCGATCCGCCAGGAGTGGATGGGTCATCCGGCCGTCCGATTCGCCTGAACCGCACCCGCGCCGAGCATGCGTTCCACATAGCGCGCGATGGTGTCGACCTCGAGGTTCACACGCGCGCCTTCGTGCAGACGGGCGAACGCGGTGTGCTCAAGCGTGTGCGGGATCAGGTTGATCGCAATCAGGCTCTCGTCGGCGGCATCGGTGACCGA
Organism: uncultured beta proteobacterium; assembly: GCA_963784295.1. Lineage (GTDB taxonomy): Bacteria > Pseudomonadota > Gammaproteobacteria > Burkholderiales > Burkholderiaceae_C > JBBPYC01. The sequence continues at coordinate 106,257 of CAWAQL010000014.1, read as the reverse complement.
GTTGATCGTCAGGCTCACGCCGTCGACCGCGATCGAGCCTTTGAACGCCAGGTAGCGGGCCAGCGCTTTCGGTGCCGCCACGTGCAGCTCGATGCTCTCGCCCGCGCGGGCAAAGCGCCGCACGGTGCCGACGTCGTCGACGTGGCCGGACACCAGATGGCCGCCCAGCCGGTCGTTCGCACGCAGCGCCTTCTCCAGGTTCACCGGGCTGTCGGGCCGCCAGCCGTCGGTGCGGGCCAGCGACTCGGCCGATACGTCGACGTCGAAGTGCGCGGCGGCCGCATCGAACCCCGCCACCGTCATGCAGGCGCCATTGATGGCGATGCTGTCGCCCGCGGCCACGTCATCCAAATAGCCGGCCGGCACCGCGATCGCCACGCGCCTGCCATGCGCGGCGCTGTCCCCGAGCGGATTGACCTCGACGATTCGGCCCACAGCGCTGACGATTCCCGTAAACATGACTTATTTTCGCAGGGATCGATGTGCCTGCGGATCGCGCGGGCGAATTCGGGTCGTGCCACGCCACCCGCTTATCATTCTCGCGACCATTTCCAGGCGCTGCTGCAGCGTCTTTGCCCACCACCAAAGAAGTGCCCCGCTTGAAACGCCTGCTGATGATCGCCTTTCACTTTCCGCCGCTGGCGGGAAGCAGCGGCATTCAACGCACGTTGCGCTTCGTGCAGCATCTGCCGGCGCTCGGCTGGCAGCCGCTGGTGCTGAGCGCCGACCCGCGCGCCTATGCGCAGACCAGCGCCGACCTGATGCCCGAGATCCCGCCGCAAACCGTGGTGCGCCGCGCGTTCGCGCTCGACACCGCGCGGCACCTGACGATCGGCGGCCGCTACGTCGGCTGGATGGCCCGGCCCGATCGCTGGGTCAGCTGGCGTTACGCGGCGGTGCGCGAAGGGCTGCGCCTGATCGAAGAATTCCAGCCCGATGCGATCTGGTCGACGTATCCGATCGCAACCGCACATCAAATCGGCGCCGAGCTGCAACGCAGAAGCGGCCTGCCCTGGATCGCCGACTTTCGCGATCCGATGGCGCAGGACGGATATCCAACCGACCCCAAAGTCTGGCAGAGCTTTCAGCGCATCGAAGCGTGCGCGCTGGCCCAGGCACGGCTTTGCGTGTTCACCACGCCGTCGGCCGCTCGCCTGTACCGGGAACGCTACCCGAATGCGGCCGAGCGGATCGTTTTGCTCGAAAACGGCTACGACGAGGACAGTTTTGCGGGTGTGACTGCCGTGCCTGCGGCAATGGGTGAGGAAGCAACGAAGCCATTGGTGCTGCTGCACAGCGGCATCGTCTACCCGTCCGAGCGCGACCCCACGCAATTGTTCGTGGCACTTGGGCGGCTCGCGCAGTCCGGCGCGCTGACCCCAGCCGATCTGCGGCTGCGTTTTCGCGCATCGGTGCACGACGATCTGCTGAAAGGTCTCGCGCAGACGCACGGTGCCACCGAATTCATCGAGCTGTGCCCCCCGATCGGCTACCGCGACGCGCTGGCCGAGATGCTGTCGGTCGACGCGCTGCTGGTGCTGCAGGCCGCCAACTGCAACGAGCAGATCCCGGCCAAGATCTACGAATACCTGCGCGCGGCGCGGCCGATCCTCGCGCTGACCGATCCGGCCGGCGACACCGCGGGCGTGCTGCGCGACGCCGGTCTGGATGCGATCGCAAGGCTCGACTCGGTGGACGAAATTGCCACCGCGCTGCCCGTGTTCGTGGCGGCGGTCCGGGCCGGGCGCGCTGCATTGCCGATGCCCGAGGCGACGCGCCGGGCGTCGCGCAAGGCCCGTTCACATGCGTTTGCGGAACTGCTCGACGGTGTGCTTTCGCAACAGCCGCTGCCGTAGAGCAAGCCCCACGCGGCGGACATTCGTTGCGCTGCCGAACCTGCCTAGTGGGGCGCCACCTCAAAACTGTGACGGCAGGCAGCTCCTTCGGCCGCTAGGTGCTGCTGGCATCGCTTGGGGCTGCTGCTTCCGCTTTGGCGCCGCTGGGGCGGACTGACGTTCACTGTCTGGGTTGCTCTCGACTGCTTTAGCCAATGGCTCAGGCGGTCCAATCATCACCCATCACCCCGCTGCCTCCGACCCGGTCTGCCTGTTGCTGTCGCCAGTCTGCCATGCCCCAAGCGCAATTCCGCGCGGGGCCATTGGCGGCCCTTGCCGGGCGCCGCCGTCCCTTGCGCTATGGTCTCCAGCCATGCATGCCCCTTTCTGGAAACTCGGTTGGCGCAACCTGCGGCGCGATTTGCGTGCGGGGGAATTGCGCCTGTTGATCCTGGCGGTGGCGCTCGCGGTCTCGGCGCTGACGGCGGTCGGCTTCTTTGCCGACCGGCTGCAGGGCGGCCTGGCGCGCGACGCGCGTCAGCTGCTGGGCGGCGATGCCGTGGTGTCGAGCGACAGCGCACCATCGCCAGCGCTTTTGGCGGCTGCGCAGGCGCTCGGCCTGCGCAGCGCCACCACGCTGACGTTTCCGACGATGGCGCGCGCGCCCGAGGCGCAGGGCGGCGGCGCGCGGCTGGTCGCGCTCAAAGCGGTGGAAGACGGCTACCCGCTGCGCGGCACGATGCGCGTGGCGCCCGAGCTCGACGCGCCCGCCGCGCCGACGCGCGACGTACCGGCCGCGGGCGAAGTCTGGGTCGACCCGTCGTTGCTCGGCGCGCTGAACCTGAAAGTCGGCGACCCGCTGCTGCTCGGCGACAGCAGCCTGCGCATCGCGCGCGTGATCGCGATCGAGCCGGACCGCGGCATGGGCTTCTCGAGCTTCTCGCCGCGCGTGATGATGAACCGCGCCGACCTGCCAGCCACCGCGCTGATCCAGCCTGCAAGCCGGCTTAACTACCGGCTCGCGGTCGCGGGCGAGGCGAAGCCGGTCGCCGACTTCATCGCGCGCGCCGAAGTCGAAGCCGCCAAGCCCGAAGCGCGTGGCCTGCGCGTCGAGACGATGGACACCGGCCGCCCCGCAATGCGCCAGACGCTGGACCGGGCGAACAAATTCCTGAACCTGGTCGCGCTGCTGTCGGCGCTGCTGAGCGCAGTCGCGGTGGCGCTGACCGCGCGTGGTTTCGCCGCCAAGCACCTCGATGCCTGCGCGCTGTTGCGCGTGCTGGGCACCCCGCAGCGCACGATCGCTCTGGCTTACTGCTTCGAATTCGCCCTGGTCGGTGTGGCGGCCAGTCTGCTCGGCACGTTGATCGGCTTCGCGGTGCATTACGGCTTCGTGCTGCTGCTTGCTGGCCTGGTCGCGGCCGGCCTGCCGGCGCCCAGTCTGTGGCCGGTCGGCTTCGGGCTCGGGGTGGGGTTGACGCTGCTGCTCGCGTTCGGGCTGCCGCCGGTGCTGCAACTCGCGCAGGTGCCGCCGATCCGTGTGATCCGGCGCGAAGTCGGCAATTTGCGGCCCGCCTCGGTCGCGGTGCTGGCGCTCGGGCTGGTCGGCTTTGCGCTGCTGCTGCTGGCGACGAGCCGCGACCTGAAGCTCGGCCTGATCGCGGTCGGCGGCTTTGCAGGCGCGGTGCTGTTGTTTGCCACGCTCAGCTGGCTGGCGGTCTGGCTGCTGCGCCGCGTGGTGAACGAAGCGACCGCGCCCCGCTGGCTGGTGCTGGCCACACGGCAGATCTCGGCGCGGCCCGGCTTTGCGGTGGTGCAGGTCAGTGCGCTTGCGGTCGGCCTGCTGGCACTCGTGCTGCTGGTGCTGCTGCGCACCGATTTGATCGGCAGCTGGCGCAGCGCCACGCCGCCGGATGCGCCGAACCGCTTCGTCGTCAACGTGATGCCGGATCAGGCCGATCAATTCAAGTCGCAACTCGGCAAAGCCAACATCCGCAACTACGACTGGTATCCGATGATCCGCGGCCGGTTGGTGGAGGTGAACGGCAAGCTGGCAACCGCGTCCGACGCGGCGCCGGAATCCGGTGGCGACGAGAGCGCGCCGCGCTCGCTGGACCGCGAGTTCAACCTGTCGTTCACCAATGAACCGCCGCCGCACAACCAGATCGTCGGCGGCCGCTGGGAGCCAAACCGGCCCGGCGAAGTCAGCGTCGAAGACGGCGTCGCCGAGCGGCTCAATCTGAAGCTCGGCGACCGGCTGCGCTTCGACGTCGGTGGCATCCCGGTGTCGGCCCGCATCACGTCGCTGCGCAAGGTGGACTGGGGGTCGCTGCGCGCGAACTTCTTCGTGCTGTTTCCGGTGGCCCAGATGGCCGATGTGCCGACCACTTACATGGGCGCATTTCGCGCGCCGGCGATCGACGCGGGCAGCGCGCGCCGGTTCGACAGCGCACTCGTGCGCACGTTTCCGAACATCACGCTGATCGACCTGAGTGCGACGATCGCGCAGGTGCAGCGCGTGCTCGATCAGGTGATCCGGGCGGTCGAATTCCTGTTTGGCTTCACGCTGGCCGCGGGCCTGGTCGTGCTGTTCGCGGCGATCAGCGCGACGCGGGACGAGCGCGCACGCGAGTTTGCGATCATGCGGGCGGTCGGCGCGCGCGCGTCGTTGCTGCGCCAGGTGCAGCGCGCCGAGCTCGCGGGCGTGGGTCTGCTTGCGGGTTTCCTCGCCAGCGTGGTCGCTTCGATCGTCGGCTGGGCGTTGGCGAAGTTCGTGTTCGAGTTTGTCTGGACCGCATCGCCGCTGGTGCCGTTGGTCGGCGCGCTCAGCGGCGCCGTGCTCGCGCTGGCGGCCGGCTGGTGGGGCTTGCGTGGTGTGCTCGCGCGGCCGGTGGTGGAGACGCTGCGGCAAGCAGCGAACTGAAGCCGACCGCACGGTCGGCACGGGCCGCGCGCAAAACGGTACCGGGCTGGGTACGCAGCTTGCAGTGTGCGACGCGACCCTGTGTTCACAACCCCGGCTGCTGCCGGCCGGCCGCCGACGTTCGGCGAAGCCGGCCACGCGGCCCGACCACCCGACCCCGCCATGCCGCGTTCTTCGACCACCGACCCTTCCTCGCCGACCGCAGTCGGCCGCACCGCGCTGCTGATCATCGATATGATCTCCTGCTGGGACTTTCCCGATGCCGACAAGCTGGTGCGCGGTGCGCTCGAGATCTTGCCGGCGGTGCGCGCGCTCAAAGCGCGCTGCCGCGCAGTCGGCGTGCCGGTGATCTACACGAACGACAACCACGGCCAATGGCGGTCCGACTTCGCCACGCTGGTGCGCGAATCGCGCGACGGCGGCGCGGCCGGCGCGCGCATCACCGAGGCGCTCGCGCCCGATCCCGACGATTACTTTGTGCTGAAGCCGAAGCACTCGGGCTTTTTTTCGACGCCGCTGGAACTGCTGCTGCGCGATCTGTCGGTCGACCGGGTGCTGCTGGCGGGCGTCGCAAGCGACCAGTGCGTGCTGGTCACGGCCGCCGAGGCGCGCATGCGGGACCTCGACGTGGTGGTGCCGCGCGACTGCGTCGCCTCGCAGTCCGAGGCGCGCAACGCCGCCGTGCTGGCGCACTACGAGCAGGTGCTGAAGGTCGCGACCACGCCCGGGCCCCTGGTGGACCTGGCAGCAGCGCGATCACCGGAGAATGCGTGATGAAGTCTGCCGATCCTTTTTTCGATCCGCACCGCCACGGCTTTGCGCGCGTCTGCGTGGCGGTGCCGCGCAACCGGGTCGCCGACCCGGCCTTCAACGCTTCGGAAACGACCGCGATGTATGCAGAAGCATCCAGCGCCGGCGCCGATCTGGTGCTGTTTCCGGAGCTGGGACTCTCGGCCTACACCTGCGATGACCTGTTTCATCAGTCGGCCCTGCTCGATGCATGCGAGGCCGCGCTCGCGCAGGTGGTGCGACGCGTCTGCGCGACTTGTCGGCGCTCGCGATCGTCGGGCTGCCGCTGCGCGTCGATCAGCGGCTGTTCAACTGCGCGGCGCTGGTCGCCGGCGGCCGGCTGCTCGGCGTGGTGCCGAAGACCTATCTGCCGAATTACGGCGAGTTCTACGAAGCGCGCCAGTTCGCAGGCGCCGACAGCGCACTGTCGCGCGAGATCGATCTGTGCGGCGCGCGCGTGCCGTTCGGTGCCGACCTGATCTTTCAGTCGAGCGCGCAGCCGCTGCTCAAGATCCACGTCGAGATCTGCGAAGACGTTTGGGTGCCGCTGCCGCCGTCGAGCTACGCCGCGCTGGCCGGCGCGACGGTGCTCGCCAACCTGTCCGCATCGAACATCACGATCGGCAAATCCGACTACCGGCATCAGCTCGTGGGTCAGCAGTCGGCGCGCTGCCTCGCGGCCTACCTTTACTCGTCGGCCGGCATCGGCGAATCGACCACCGATCTGGCGTGGGACGGCCAGGCGCTGATCTACGAATGCGGCGATCTGCTGGCCGAGAGCGAACGCTTCGGCAACGCGTCGCACCGGATCATCGCCGACGTCGACCTCGAGCGGCTCGCGCACGAGCGCATGCGCCAGACCACGTTCGGCGACAGCGTGCGCAAGCACCAAGCCGAGCGTGACGCGGCTGGCGCACCGTCGCGTTCGACCTGCCGCGCCGCGGCCGACCCACCGCGCGCGCTGCTGCGCACCGTCGAGCGCTTTCCCTACGTGCCGGCCGATCCGGCCACGCGCGACGAGCGCTGCCACGAGGTGTTCAACATCCAGGTGCAGGCGCTGGTGCAGCGGATCGAGGCCGCCGGCATCGCAAGAGCTCGTGATCGGCGTCTCGGGCGGGCTCGATTCGACGCACGCGCTGCTGGTCTGCGCGCAGGCGATGGACCGGCTGCGGCGAGCCGCGCACCGACATCCTCGGCTTCACGATGCCGGGCTTTGCGACCAGCGGCCGCACGCTTGCAGCAGGCGCACCAGCTGATGGCGGCGGTTGGCTGCACCGCGCGCGAGATCGACATCCGGCCGAGCTGCCAGCAGATGCTTGCCGACCTCGGCCATCCATTTGCCGAGGGGGAGCCGGTCTACGACATCACGTTCGAGAACGTGCAGGCGGGTGAGCGCACGAGCCACCTGTTTCGGCTCGCCAACCATCACCACGGCATCGTCGTCGGCACCGGCGACCTGAGCGAACTCGCGCTCGGCTGGTGCACCTACGGCGTCGGCGATCACATGTCGCACTACAACGTGAACGCGAGCGTGCCGAAGACGCTGATCAAGCATCTGGTCGGTGGGTGGCCGACAGCGGCCTGTTCGACGCGGCCGGCAGCGCGACCCTGCATGCGGTGGTCGACACGCAGATCAGTCCGGAGCTGGTGCCGGCGACCGAGTCGGCTTCAGACGGGCAGGGCGGCTCGACCGTCGTGCAGCCCGAGCAGAAGTCGGAAGACACGATCGGCCCGTACGAGCTGCAGGACTTTCACCTCTACTACATCCTGCGCTTCGGCTTCCGCCCGAGCAAGGTGGCATTCCTCGCGTATTGCGCGTGGCACGACCGGGCGCAGGGCCGCTGGCCGCAAGGCGCGCGGGGACCAGCGAAACGAATACGGCTTGCCGAGATCCGGCGGCACCTGCGCACGTTCCTCTGGCGCTTCTTCAAGACCAGCCAGTTCAAGCGCAGTTGCGTGCCGAACGGGCCCAAGGTCGGCTCGGGCGGGTCGCTGTCGCCGCGTGGCGACTGGCGCGCGCCGAGCGATTCGGAAGCCACGGCGTGGATCGATGAACTGGAGAAGAACGTGCCGGACGACGAGCGGCAAGACGCCGTCCCTGTCGAGCAAAGCCAGAGACCTTCGCAGCCCCGCTGACCAATCTCGAAAAACAACAGGAGCCCGTCGTGAAAGCAGGCTTCGAGATCGGCGCCAGCCACACGTTCGTCTATCGCGTGGCCGACGACAAGACCGTGCCGCACCTCTACTGCGAGGCGCTCGAGCTGGTGGATTTCCCGCGTGTTTTCGCAACCGGCTTCATGGTCGCGTTGATGGAACGGGCTTGCGTGCAGGCGCTCGGGCCATACCTCGAACCGGGCGAGGGCAGCCTTGGCGTGCACATCGATGTGAGCCATCTGGCCGCCACGCCGCCGGGGTTCGATGTGACCGTCACCTGCACGTTGCGTGCAATCGACAAGCGCCGATTGACCTGGGCGGTGTCGGCGCACGACGGCGAAGATTTGATCGGCGAGGGCAGTCACGTGCGAGCGGTGATCGAGCGCAAGCGCTTCGACGAACGGCTTGCAGCCAAGGCCAGTCGATCCCCGGGGGCCTGACGTTGGATCGGGGGTGCGCAGGCGGCTGGCGACTTGTCACACCGACCATCATTCCCGTTGCGCCCCAGGTAGAAATCAGGCCTGCGCGGTGGTTTCGATCGGGCCCGGCGGCACGATCACCCAGCGCGCGGCGGCTTCGTGCAGAACTGCGCGTCCCCGGTGCCCGAGAAGCGGACGGCAGCGCTGAGTGCACGGGCAGGGCCCAGCAGCGCACGCGCTTCCAACAACTTGCGCGTCTGCCGCGCCACCGGCGGGCCGGTTTCGATCAGCGCGACTTCCGATCCGACGCAGGCACGCAACCGATCGGCCACGATCGGGTAATGGGTGCAGCCGAGCACCAGCGTGTCGATCTCACCATTTTTTTTACCAAAAGTGCCCAGGGCGCCCGTGTACTGTGTGCAGAGCGCTACGATTGTCGTAGCATCGAAGCGTTCGATCGCGCTCGCCAGCCCGTCGCACGGTTGCTCGACGAACGTGGCTTCAGTATCCAGGCCGGTGCGCAGTGCCCGGTACTTCGCGCTCGCCAGGGTGCTGCGCGTGGCGAGCACGCCGATGCGGCGAGTGCGACTCGCAGCAACGGCGGGCTTCAACGCGGGTTCGACACCGACGATCGCCAACTCGGGATGCTCCGCGCGCAACAGATGGATCGCAGCCGCCGTCGCGGTGTTGCACGCGACCACCAGCATCTTGACCGCATGTTCGCGTCGCAGCCGTTCGACGACGCGGCGCGAGCGCTCGATCACATACGGCGCATCCCGCTCACCATAGGGTGCGTGGCCGCTGTCGGCAAAGTAGACAAAACGCTCGTGCGGCAATTCGGCGCGCAGCGCGCACAGCACGCTCAAACCCCCGACGCCGCTGTCGTACACGCCGATCGGTGCATTGGGCGACAGCACAGTCAAATCGACGCCTTCGTTGGTGACCGAACTGCGAACGCCGTCGTGATGCGGCGTGGACTTGTTCCAGCGGACGCCGTGGAGCCGGCTTTGCCGGTCCGCCAGCGTCGTCCCCGGTGGGGGGATGGCGAGCGCCGACCCGAGGGAGCGAAGCCTGGGGAGGAGCTCAATCCGCCGTCACCGCAATGTTCTTGAACTCACCCGTCGCAATTCGTTTCGACCACTCGGCCGGGCCGGTCACATGCGCACTCGTGCCGCCCGCATCGACCGCCACGGTGACCGGCATGTCGACCACGTCGAACTCGTAGATCGCTTCCATGCCGAGGTCCGCGAACGCGAGCACCTTCGCGGTCTTGATCGCTTTGGAAACCAGATACGCAGCACCCCCGACCGCCATCAGGTAGGCGGACTTGTGCTTCCGGATCGACGCCACCGCCTCCGGCCCACGCTCGGCCTTGCCGATCATCGCGAGCAGACCCGTCTGGCCCAGCATCGTGTCGGTGAACTTGTCCATGCGCGTCGAGGTGGTCGGTCCCGCCGGGCCGACTGCTTCGTCGCCCACCGGATCGACCGGGCCGACGTAGTAGATCACCCGGTTCGTGAAATCCACCGGCAGCGGCTCGCCCTCGGCCAGCAGGTCCTGAATGCGCTTGTGCGCGGCGTCGCGGCCGGTCAGCATGCGGCCGTTCAGCAGCAGCGTCTCACCGGGTTTCCAGGCCGCGACCTGCTCGCGCGTGAGCGTGTTCAGGTCGACGCGGCGGCTTTTCTCGGTGTCGGGTGTCCAGTTGACATTCGGCCACAAGTCCAGGCTCGGCGGATCGAGATAGACCGGCCCGCTGCCGTCGAGCACGAAATGCGCATGCCGCGTGGCCGCGCAGTTCGGGATCATCGCGACCGGCTTGCTGGCCGCGTGCGTCGGGTACAGCCTGATTTTCACGTCGAGCACGGTGGTCAGCCCGCCCAGGCCCTGCGCGCCGATGCCCAAAGCGTTGACCTTGTCGAACAGTTCGAGCCGGAGTTCTTCGACCTGCGTGAGCGGCTCGCCCTTCGATGATTTCGCCTGCAGCTCGTACATGTCGATGTCGTCCATCAGCGACTCTTTGGCGAGCAGCGCGGCTTTCTCCGCGGTGCCGCCGATGCCGATTCCGAGCATGCCGGGCGGGCACCAGCCGGCGCCCATCGTCGGCACCGTCTTCAGCACCCAGTCGACCACCGAATCGCTCGGGTTCAGCATCACGAGCTTCGACTTGTTCTCGGAGCCGCCGCCCTTGGCCGCGACCGTCACATCCACCGTGTTGCCCGGCACGAGCTGCGTGAAGATCACCGCCGGCGCGTTGTCGCCGGTGTTCTTGCGCGCAAATTGCGGGTCGGCCACGACGCTCGCGCGCAACGGGTTGTCGGGGTGGTTGTAGCCGCGCCGCACGCCTTCGTTCACGGCGTCCTCCAGCCCGCCCGTGAATCCTTCCCAGCGCACATCCATGCCGACCTTGAGGAACACGTTGACGATGCCGGTGTCCTGGCACATCGGGCGCTTGCCGGTGGCGCTCATGCGGCTGTTCGTCAGGATCTGCGCGATCGCGTCTTTCGCGGCGGGCGACTGCTCGCGCTCGTACGCGCGCGCCAGATGCGTGATGTAGTCGACCGGGTGGTAGTAGCTGATGAACTGCAGCGCGCCGGCAATCGATTCGATCAGGTCGGCCTGTCGGATGGGGGTGGTCTGCGTCACGGGGAAGTCCTTGGTGAATCGATCGATCGGCGATGGCGGCGTGCATTCTTGCAGGTCGGTCGGCGTGAGGGCCGCCGACACTGCGCGGCGCCCGATCCGAGCCGTTCATGCTGTTCGCCACCGTCGTCTTTGCGTGTCTTTTCCTGCCGCTGGCATGGCTCGGTTTTTTCGCGCTCGGCCGCGTCTCGCACGACGGCGCAGCCGGCTGGTTGTTTCTGGCGTCGCTGTTTTTCTACGGCTGGTGGATGCCCGAGTACACGCTGCTTCTGCTTGCCTCCATCTGCGGCAATTATTTCGTCGGACAGCGGATTGCGCGCGCGCAGGACGCACGCAGCGGCGCCGGCAAAGCGTGGATGGTGGCGAGCATCACGGGCAACCTCGCGCTGCTGGCGTACTTCAAATATGCGAACTTCTTCATCGCCAGCCTGGACGCGGCACTCGGCATCGACTGGCAGATTGGGCGCGTGATCCTGCCGATCGGCATTTCGTTTTTCACCTTCACACAAATCGCGTTTCTGGCCGACAGCTGGAAAAAGGGCGTGCGCGAGGTCAAGTTCATCCACTACGGCCTGTTCGTCACCTACTTTCCGCACCTGATCGCTGGGCCGGTGCTGCACCACGCGCAGATGATGCCGCAGTTCCGGCTGCCGCAGACCTACCGGATCGACGGCGGACAACTCGTGGGCGGGCTCGCGATCTTTGCGCTCGGCTTGTTCAAGAAGGTGGTGCTGGCCGACGGCATTGCGCCGTTTGCCAACGCGGTGTTCAACCCGGCCGACGCGGGCCACGCGGTCGATGCGGTGGAGGGCTGGATCGGCGCGCTCGCCTACACCTTGCAGCTCTATTTCGATTTCTCCGGCTATTCGGACATGGCGATCGGGCTGTCGTGGATGTTCAACGTGCGGCTGCCGTTCAACTTCGACTCACCCTACCGGGCGGCCAACATCAGCGACTTCTGGCGGCGCTGGCACATGACGTTGTCCGCGTTCCTGCGCGACTACCTCTATGTGCCGCTCGGCGGCAACCGCAAAGGGCGAGCCGCGCCGCTATCTGAACCTGATGGTCACGATGTTGCTGGGCGGCCTGTGGCACGGCGCGAGCTGGACGTTCGTGTTCTGGGGCGGTCTGCACGGCGTGTATCTGGCGTTGCATCAGGGCTGGCGCGCACTGCTCGGGCCGGCGATCGGCTGCGCGGCTCGACGCAAATCGCGTCTACCGCCTGTTCGGCTGGGCACTGACCTTGCTTGTCGTGGTGGTTGCCTGGGTGTTCTTTCGCGCAGCCACGTTCGACGGCGCACTGCGCGTGCTGCACGGCATGGTCGGCGGCGTGGCGACGCAGGTGGAGCATCCGCTGCTGTGGAACGCCGGGTTGCACGCGGGCGCCGGCTGGGGCTGGTGCGCGGTGCTCGGCGGCATTGCGTGTCTGCTGCCCAACAGCAACCGGATCGGCGGGCTGCTGCTGGAGCGTTGCAGGACGTCGCTGGCGAGCGGCGGCGTTCGTCGGCGGCGTTGCGGTGTCGGCGGCACTGATGCTGGTGCTGATCAACACGCTGCGCGACGCCACCAGCGCGTTCATCTACTTCAACTTCTGACTGCGATGGCGCGCGCCCGCACCTTCGCTTTGGTTCATCGCCGGCGCGCTGAGCTTCGCGCTCGGCTGCGAAGTGTTGCTGCGTCTGCTGCCGGTGGCCACGGCGACCCAGACCGGCTACTACATCGATCCGCTGATCAACACCGCGCCGCCGCATTTCCAGTTCAAGGCCGCCACGGGTTGGGACTTGCGCAACGCGCAGACGCTGCACAGCAACAATTTCGGCTTCGTCGCCGATCATGATTTCGTGCCGGACGCGACACGCTGTGGCGCTGATCGGCGACAGCTTTGTCGAAGCGTCCATGCTGCCGGCGCAGGAGCGGCCCGGCGCGCAGCTCGAGCGGGCGCTTGTGCCCACGCGACCGGTTTATGCGATGGGCGTGCCCGGCACCGCGCTGCTCGATTACGCCGAGCGCATCCGGCTGGCGCACGAGCGCTTCGGGGTGCGCGACTTCGTGCTGCTGATGGAGCGCTTCGACGTGCGCCAGTCGTTCTGCGGCTCCGGCAACGTGGGCGGGTCCGTGCCTGCAGCACGACACGCTTGCCGCAGCCACCGAACTGCAGCCGCAGGCCGGCACCGTCAAGCAGATCCTGCGGCATTCGGCACTGGCGCAGTACGTGTTCAGCCAGCTCAAGCTGGACCCGTCTCGGCTGTGGGAACAGGTACGGCAGCAAGCACGACCCGCGACGCCGGAGCACAAGGGCAGTGCGGCGCCGGCGGTGCGAGTTCAACCGAGCCTTCCCTGCAAGAAATGGCACGGCACGCACGCGTGACGGAAACATTCTTCGACCGCATTCGCCCGTACCGCGATGGTCGTCTGGTGATCGTGCTCGACAGTGACCGCAGCGCGATCCGGCGCGGCGAGGCCACGCCCGGATGCGGCGCGTGACCAGTTCATCGCCATGGCGCGAGCCGAGCACGCGGTGCTCATCGACACCGAGCCGCTGTACCGCGAGCAAGCTGCGCACTCCGAACTCTGCGCTCGCGATCGGCCCCTACGACGGCCATCTGAACCCGCTGGGGATCGGCATCGCGATGAAGGCGGCTGCCGCAGGCGCTGCGCTGAGGTCGCGGTGGCTTGGGGATCTCAAGTCGCCGGCGCGCCGCGCTGCAAGCGCGGATGCGCGGCGGCGATTTCCGGCACCTCCATCAGCGAAGTCGTGACGGCGCTGAAGTTCGGAAACGGTGCGAGGTCAACGCCGAACCGCTCGGCGCCGATCCGGTGGCTCATCAGCCCGAGGTCGGCGATGCTCAAGCGCTCGTCGTGGCAACGTGTCGCGCCTTTGGCCAGCCGCGCCTCATACGCCGCGCAGCCTTCCCGAAACCAGTGCGCGGACCAGTCGCGGTGCGCGGCTTCGTCGGCGCCGAACTGCTGCGCAAGCCGCCGACGCACCCGCGGCACCACGATCGGGTGTGTATCGGCAGCGGTCAGCAAAAAGAGCGAGCGCACGCGGGCGCGGCCGGCCGCGTCGGCGGGCAGCAGCGCCGGTTCGGGATGCGTCTCTTCCAGCCATTCGAGGATCGCGAGGCTCTGCGTGAGCGGCTCGGGCGTCGCGCCTTCGAGCGCGGGCACGGCGCCGGCCGGGTTCACGGCTCGAAAGTCGGTCGCGTCTTGCTCGCCTTTCGTCAGGTCGTGCGTGCGCTCCTCGAATGCGATGCCTTTCAACGCCAGTGCGATGCGCACACGGTAGGTCGCAAGCGACAAATGAAAGCTGTGCAGGATGAGCATGGCGCGGTCTCCTCGGGCGTGCAAAACGGGGTGGGCAAGCGCTGCGCGCACGCGGCGGCGACGCAGTCTCGGCAATCGATTCATTATGGTGGCGCGCCCGCACACTCATAATTTGCCGCGACGCGCCGGGCATCGGTCCCCGCGCGACCTCACCTGTTGACGAAAGGCTCGGATCTCCATGACCACCACCCGCATCGAACGCGACACCTTCGGCCCGATCGAAGTGCCGGCCGACCAGCTCTGGGGCGCGCAGACGCAGCGCTCGCTGCAGAACTTCGACATTTCCGGCGAACGCCAGCCGCGCGAAATCATTCTGGCGCTCGCGCAGGTGAAACGCGCGTCGGCGACGGTGAACCATTCGCTCGGGCTGCTGGAAGAAGCCAAGGCCAACGCGATCATCGCGGCCGCCGATGAAGTGCTGGCCGGCGACCACGCAGGCGAGTTCCCGCTGGTCGTCTGGCAGACCGGCAGCGGCACGCAGACGAACATGAACGTGAACGAAGTGCTGGCCAATCGCGCGAGCGAACTGCTCGGCGGCGCGCGCGGCGAGAACCGAAAGGTGCATCCGAACGACGAGGTGAACAAAAGCCAGTCGAGCAACGACGTGTTCCCGACGGCGATGCACGTGGCCGCCGTGACGTCGATTGAAAAGCACCTGCTGCCCGCGCTGATGCAGTTGCGCGAGACGCTTGCGCTCAAGTCCCGCGAATTCAACGACATCGTGAAGATCGGCCGCACGCACCTGCAGGATGCGACACCGCTGACGCTCGGTCAGGAGTTCTCCGGCTACGTCGCGCAGCTCGTGCACGGCGAGCGGCATGTCAGAGCCGCGCTGCCGCACCTGTGTGAACTTGCACTCGGCGGCACCGCGGTGGGCACCGGGCTGAATGCGCCGAAGGGCTACGCGGAAGGGGTAGCGGCCGAA
Organism: uncultured beta proteobacterium; assembly: GCA_963784295.1. Classification (GTDB taxonomy): domain Bacteria; phylum Pseudomonadota; class Gammaproteobacteria; order Burkholderiales; family Burkholderiaceae_C; genus JBBPYC01. The sequence continues at coordinate 91,248 of CAWAQL010000014.1, read as the reverse complement.
CTCGCCAAGCTGACCGGGCTGCCGCTGGTGACCGCGCCGAACAAGTTCGAAGCGCTGGCTTCCTGCGATGCGCTGGTGCATGCCCACGGTGCGCTCAAGACGCTTGCCGCCAGCCTGATGAAGATCGCCAACGACGTGCGCTGGTTGAGCTCGGGCCCGCGCAGCGGCATCGGCGAGCTGTCGATCCCCGAGAACGAACCCGGCTCGTCGATCATGCCCGGCAAGGTGAACCCAACCCAGAGCGAGGCGCTGACGATGCTGTGCTGCCAGGTGTTCGGCAACGACGTGGCGATCAATCTGGGCGGCGCGTCGGGCAACTTCGAGTTGAACGTGTTCCGCCCGATGGTGGCGCACAACTTTTTGCAGAGCGTGCGGTTGCTGGCCGACGGCATGAAGAGCTTCAACGACCACTGCGCGGTCGGCATCGAGCCGAATCGCGAACGCATCGCGGACCTCGTGCAGCGCTCGCTGATGCTGGTGACGGCGTTGAACCCGCACATCGGCTACGACAAGGCCGCGCAGATCGCGAAGAAGGCGCACAAAGAGGGCAGCAGCCTGCGCGAGGCGGCGGTCGCGTCCGGGCATCTGACGGGCGAGCAGTTCGACCAGTGGGTGCGGGCCGAGGACATGACTGGCAGCTGAGGCTCGCCCCCAGGCTTCGCTCCCATCGGTTGGCTCTCGGCTTCCCCTGGCCGGGGCGGCGCCTGCTGGGGTGGGTATTGGAACGCGCTGGTGTTGCGTCTTGGCCAGACTCTCAGCGGGCTTATGAGTTGGCTGGCGACGGGCAGCGACGGGCTTGCCGGAGCCCGCCTTTCGACGCTTGCTTAGGCTGGCTTCGACCGGTGCTCGCTGTCGTTGCCGTCGACGCGCCGGCTGGCTTTCCAGGCGCCGACGATCACGAACAGTCCGGGCACGAGGATCATCGCCCAGATGATTTTTTCGAGGTTGTCCTTGACCCACGGGATGCTGCCGAGGAAATAGCCGGCGGCCGTCACGCCCCAGACCCAGATGAACGCGCCGATGCAGTTGTAGAGCGTGAATTTGCCGCGGCTCATCGCAGCCACCCCGGCCACGAACGGTGCGAAGGTGCGCAGAAACGGCATGAAGCGCGCCAAGATGACCGTGATGCCGCCGTAGCGCTCGTAGAAATTGTGCGCCTGATCGAACGCGCGGCGGTTGAACCAGCGCGTGTTCTCCCACTGGAACACGCGCGGGCCGAAATGGCGGCCGATTGCGCAGTTGCACTGGTCGCCCGCGATCGCTGCGGCTGTCAGCACGCCGCCGGCCAGCGGCCAGTCCATCAGCCCGGCGCCGCACAACGTGCCGACCACGAACAGCAGCGAGTCGCCAGGCAGAAAAGGCATCACGACCAAGCCGGTTTCGACGAACACGATCAGAAACAACAGCGCATAGACCCAGGTGCCGTAGCTCTGCACGAACACTTCAAGATGCCGGTCGACGTGCAGCAAAAAGTCGACGAACAACGCCAGGTATTCCATGGGCCGGGTTACTCCGAACGGCGGTGGGTGGGTCGAGGCCGCCTCGGCAGCACGCTCGGCGGTCCCTGTGTGGAGGTCGCGCCCGAGGTGACCGAGCGCTGCGCGCGCAGTTCGAGCAGGAAGTCCTGCAGCAGGCGTTCGGTGCGCCGGTGCCTCCACTGGCGCAGCAGCATGGCCGCAAGCAGCGCGACCAGAAACACCCCGTAGCCCGCCAACAGCAGCCAGGACCAGTTGCGCAGCGATGCGCTCTGCATGTCGATCGTCAGCATGCTCCAGAGCACCGCAACCAGCAGTCCGATGCCGAGCGCCAGCAGCACGGTGCGCAGCAGCATGCGCACCGGCGATGGCGCGACGACTTCACCCGTGTCGTGATTCACCCAGCCGACCAGCGTGCGCCAATCGTCCTTGCGACGCAGCAATGCGGTGATGGTGTCGCCCACCTGCAACCGCGGCCAGCCCGGCATCGTCAGCTCGCGGTGCGTCTCGCCGTCGGCTGTGAAGCTGAACAAACTGCGCCGCCCTGTCAGGCGCGAGCCGGGCACACGCCGCAGGTCGAACACCAGATCGAAGGTCACGGTCACGCGTTGCATTGGCTGAAGGTCGGCGGGGGTGAGGCGTTCAAGAACAAGAAAGCGGGAGTCGGCCAAGCAGCGGAGCCACGCAAAATCGGGGTCCGTGGTGGCGACGGCGCCCGCAACGACTGGCGCCACAGCCACCGGCGATCGCCGGGCACCGCCGCAGCGGCCTATTGAGGTTGTGCCGCTCAGCGAATACAACCGCCAGCCGAGGCGCTGTGGCGCTTCGGCTGCGCCGACCCGATTCCGGGATTGGAACACAGTGAACTTTCCTCGCCGGCGATGCGGCCGGGCTCGATTCGGGGTGTGGACAAAGGCCGCTGCCTAGAATTGCCGACCAGTGAACGCGCCTTCGCACCACCAGCCCCCCGCGCCGATCCGGCCGCTGCCCGAACAATTGGTCGGGCAGATCGCTGCGGGTGAAGTGATCGAGCGGCCCGCGTCGGTGCTGCGCGAGCTGCTGGACAATGCGCTGGACGCAGGCGCGCAGCAAATCACGGTGCGGCTCGGCGCCGGCGGCGTGCGGTCGCTGTCGGTGGCCGACGACGGGTGCGGCATCGCGCGCGAACAGCTGCCGCTCGCGCTGCAACGCCACGCGACCAGCAAGATCGCCACGCTGGCCGATCTCGAATCGGTCGCCACCATGGGGTTTCGCGGAGAGGCACTGGCCGCGATTGCTGCGGTTGCCGAGCTCTCGATTGCGTCGCGCGCCGCGGGCGCGCCCAGCGCGCATCGGCTGGACGCCGGCAGCGGCGAGATGCAGCCGGTCGCGCGCGACGTCGGCACCACGGTCGAGGTGCGCGAGCTGTTTTTCAGCACACCGGCGCGCCGAAAGTTCTTGAAGACCGACGCGACGGAGTTTGCGCACTGTCTGGAGGCGGTACGACGGCACGCGCTGGTGCGCCCGGGGGTCGGCTTTGCGGTCTGGCACGACGGCAAACTCGTCGGGCAATGGCGTGCCTGTGTGCGGGCGACAGTTGTGCCCGGCGATGCCACCGATCCAGCCGATCTCAGCGATGCCGCCGATCCCGGCGAGTGGGGGTCTGAAGCGGTCGGTGGCGATGCCCACGCGCGCCGCGTGGCCGACGTGCTCGGCGGCGACTGGCTCGCGCAGACGCTGCCGCTTGCACCCGGCACGCAGCTGCCGGGCGACGCGCCGTTCGGCACACCACCGCGGTTGACCGGCTTTGCCGGCCTGCCGCAAGCCGCCCGCGCACGCGCTGACCAGCAATACGTCTACGTGAATGGCCGCTATGTGCGCGACAAAACGATCGCGCATGCTGCGCGCAGTGCCTATGCCGATGTGCTGCATGGCCAGCGTCAGCCGGCTTACGTGTTGTTCATCGAGCTCGACGCGGCGCGCGTCGACGTGAACGTGCACCCGGCCAAGATCGAAGTGCGCTTTCGGGAGCCGCGGGAGGTGCACCGCGCGGTGCAGACGGCGCTGGGCAACGCGCTTGCTCGGCCACGCGCGGCAGATGGACGAGACCCTTCGGTCGACATCGCGCCGTCCCGGTCGGCGTCGGCACCGAATCCGGCGGCAGCGCACACGCTGCCTTCACAGTCTGCTATCAAATTCGATATTTGGGCTGGTCGGTTGCCCGGGTCGGCACCGGCGGCAGCGGAGCCCACGCCGCCGTGGGCAACCACCGCGCTCGGTGCGACGCTGAGGGCAGTGCCCGGCGCCACGGCAGCGGCTCGCCCGGCCGCGTCAGTCGGAATCGGCCAATCCACCCGAGTCGCCCGACTGGCCGCTCGGCCGCGCGCTTGCGCAGCTGATGGGCATCTACATCCTGGCCGAGAACGCGCGCGGCCTCGTCGTGGTCGACATGCACGCCGCGCACGAGCGGATCGTCTACGAGCGCCTGAAGGCCCAACTCGACCACGCGCCGATCGCATGCCAGGCGCTGCTGATCCCCGCCACGTTCGCTGCCACCGCGCTCGAGATCGCGACCGCGCAGGCGGCCGCCGATGTGCTGCCCGCGCTCGGGCTTGAAGTCACACCGCTGTCGGCCACGACGCTGGCGGTGCGTGCGCTGCCGGCAACGCTGGCCGCGCAGGCCGACCCGGTGGCGCTGGCGCGTGCGGTGCTGGCCGAGCTCGCCCAACACGACGGCGCCGAGGTGCTGCAGCGCGCCCAGCACGAACTGCTGGCGACCCTGGCCTGCCACAGCGCGGTGCGGGCGAATCGCCGCCTGACCGAAGCCGAGATGAATGCGCTGTTGCGCCAGATGGAAGTCACCGAGCGGTCTGACCAGTGCAATCACGGACGGCCGACCTGGCGGCAAGTCAGCTTGCGGGAGCTGGACGCGTTGTTTCTGCGCGGGCGCTGACCCCATCGCCTTGGGGCTTGCGTACGGGGAGAAATATTGCGCGCAGCGCGCGACGGCTTCGGGCACTGCCACCGACATTCCGCACGCGCGGGAAACTTTGCACCGTGGCTGCACTCATTCAACGGGCGCGCCACCACAGGCATCCGTTCCGTCCCGCAGTTGCCAATTCCCCTGGCCCATTCGACATGAACCGTCCCGACGTCCACTCCGCTGTCAACCGTCCTGCTGCCAATCGTCCCAGGGCCACGCATCGCGGGGTCCGTCGGTGTCCTGCAGCTGCGCACGCATCGGCATCCGCCGCCGCAGACCCTGCGGTGGCCGGCGGTGCAAACACGCGGCGCGCAACTTCCTCTTGCGGCACCCCGTGACCCAGCGCCTGCTGTGGGCGGCGGCGCTGGCCGGGGGTGCGGTGCTGACGGCGGCCGGTGTGGTCGGCTGCCAGAGTCTGGCCGAGCGCGAGCGCCAGTGGATTTTTCAGCCGAGCGACCGCGCCTGGGGCAACACGGCCGACGATGCGCGCGGCATGCAGGACACCTGGATCGACTTCGACAGCGCCGTGACCGGCCAGCCCGTGCGGCTGCACGGGCTGTTCCTGGAGGCCGACCAGGGTGCGGGCGGCACGCAGCCGGCGCCGCTGCTGCTGTATCTGCACGGCTCGCGCTGGAACGTGAGCGGCTCGTCGCCGCGCATCGAGCGCATGCAGCAGCTCGGGTTTTCCGTACTCGCGATCGACTACCGCGGATTCGGCAAAAGCTCATCTGGGCTGCCGTCGGAAGCCAGCGCGTACGAAGATGCACGCGCAGCCTGGGACTGGCTCGGCCAGCGCTACCCAGGGCGCGCGAAGTACCTGTTCGGCCATTCGCTCGGCGGCGCGATCGCGATCGAGCTGGCTTCGAACGTCAAGGACGCGAGCGGCACGATCGTCGAAGGCACATTCACGTCGATCCGCGACGTGGCGGCGTCGTTCAAATACGGCTGGCTGCCGATCGGGCCGTTCATCACACAGCGCTTCGATTCGGCGGGCAAAGTGCAGCGGCTGTCGAGCCCGCTGCTGGTGGTGCACGGCGAGTCAGACCAGCTCATCGACGTGCGCCTGGGCAAGCGGTTGTTCGATGCGGCGCCCGGTCCGAAACGCTGGATTCCAGTGCCCGGCGGCAGCCACTACAACACGAACGCGATCGGCCAGCCGCTGTATCGAGCCGCGATCGCCGAGCTGTTCGGCCTGGGTGCTGGCCGGTCGGTGTCGGGCCTGCCAAACGCGGCGAACGCGCCCTGACCCCCGACTTCGGCGCGGCCGCTTTGCCACAATCGCGCCGATGCTAGGATTTTATTCCGACCAGTACGTGCTGCCCTTGCCCAGCCAGCATCGGTTTCCGATGGGAAAGTACCAGCTGCTGCGCGATCGGCTCGCGCACGAATTGCCCGAAGTGCGCTTCGAGCCGGCGCCGCGCGCGACCGACGGCGAACTCGCGCTCGCGCACACGCCTGCCTACATCCGCCAGATCGCCGACGGCACGGTTGCCGTGGCCGCGATGCGCGAGATCGGCTTTCCGTGGAGCGAAGCAATGGCCGAGCGCGCGCGTCGCTCGGTCGGTGCGACGATCGCCGCCTGCCGCGCGAGTCTGGCGGGCGAGGGCGTGACCGCCAACATCGCCGGCGGCACGCACCACGCGTACGCCGATCGCGGCAGCGGCTACTGCGTGTTCAACGACAGTGTGGTGGCTGGGCGGCGGATGCAGGCCGAGTCCCACCGCACGCGGCCGCTGCACGTCGCTGTGATCGATCTGGATGTGCACCAAGGCAACGGCACCGCGCACCTGTGCCGGAACGATGCGAGCATCTTCACGCTGTCGCTGCACGGGGCGCGGAATTTTCCGTTCCGTAAGGAGGCGAGCGACCTCGATGTGGAGCTGCCCGACGGTTGCCAAGATGACGAATATCTGGCGGCGTTGGAGCGCGCGTTGAGCGAGCTCGAAAACCGCTTCGAGCCCGGCCTGGTCATCTATCTGGCCGGCGCCGATCCGTTCGAAGGCGACCGGCTGGGCCGGCTAAAAGTGAGCTACGACGGCCTGGAAGCGCGCGACCGCCGCGTGTTCGACTGGGCTTGGCAACGCCGCGTGCCGCTTGCGTTCAGCATGGCGGGTGGGTATGGGCACCGGGTGGAGGAGACGGTGCAGGTGCAGCTGAATACCTGGAAGGTGGCGGCGGCTTACTGGAAGCGCTGGAAGGGTTGACCCCCACCACGTGCTGGCAAAATTCCCCGCCAAATGAATGCAAGCTCTTTGGCCAAGCCGCAGCCCGAACCCCGCGACCGCTACCACGCATTCCGCACGATCACCACGCGCTGGATGGACAATGACGCGTACGGGCATGTGAACAACGTCGTCTACTACAGCTGGTTCGACACGGTGGTGAATGCGCACCTGATCGAGCACGGCGCGCTCGACGTGCGGCGCAGCGACACGATCGGGCTTGTGATCGAGACGCAGTGCAACTACTTTGCGCCGGTCGAGTTCCCGCAAACGATCGAAGCCGGCCTCCGGGTCGCGCACATCGGGCGCTCCAGCGTGCGCTACGAGGTCGGCCTGTTCACCCTAGGCGAGCCGCTGACGGCCGCCAAAGGGCATTTCGTGCACGTCTATGTCGGGCGCGACGATCGTCGACCGGTCGCGCAATTGCCGACGACGCTCAGGCAAGTTCTGGAGAAATTGCAGCCATGACAACGACAACACCAGTGCCAGCGACATCGACCCTGGTTTCCCAGGTCGGCACCGTGATCGACGACCCGCACAGCGTGGACGCCGCCATTCTGAGCCGGTTTTCCTGCCGCGCTTTCCTGCGCGACCGCGAAGTCGAGCGCGCGACCGTCGAGCACATCCTGCGCGTGGCGAGCCGCGCGGCATCGGGCACCAACACGCAGCCGTGGAAGGTTTACGTGGTGACCGGCGCTGCGCGCGACGGTCTGGTGGAGAAGGTTTGCGCCGCGCACGACGCAGTGCGGGCCGATCCCACGCTCGGCGCGCAGTACCGCGAAACCTACGACTACTACCCGGAGAAGTGGGTCAGCCCGTACATCGACCGTCGCCGCGAAAACGGCTGGGGCCTGTACGGCCTGCTCGGCATCGAGAAGGGCAACAAGGACGCGATGCACGCACAGCACCAGCGCAACTACCGGTTCTTCGATGCGCCGGTTGGCCTGATGTTCACGATCGACCGCGTGCTCGGGCGCGGCTCGCTGGTCGACAGCGGCATGTTTTTGCAGAATGTGATGATCGCTGCGCGTGCGCGAGGTCTGCACACGTGCCCGCAGGCCGCCTGGAACGGCTTTGCGTCGATCATCATGCCGCACATCGGCGCGCCGGAGGATCAGATGCTGGTCTGCGGCATGGCGCTCGGCTATGCCGATGAAGCCGCTCAGGTGAATACGTTTCAGACGCCGCGCGAGACGGCGCAGAGCTTCACGCGCTGGGTCGAATAGCGCGACCGGACACGTTGCCTGGCCCCTCGTCGGCAATCGCTCGCGTCATGACAATCGATGCACAGGATCGGGCATTGCCGCCACCACCTTCGGTGGCACGCGGTTGTGGTCCATTCGTGCAAATCCGCAGCGGCTGAGCAACCCCTATCGTCAGCGCAGACCGGCCCCCGCCGCCTCGGCCTTGCGCTCGATCAACTCGATCTTGTAGCCGTCCGGGTCGGTCACGAATGCGATCACGGTGGTGCCGCCTTTGACTGGGCCTGCGTCGCGCGTCACGTTGCCACCCGCTGCCTTGATCTTGTCGCACGCAGCCCGCGCATCCGGCACCGCGAGCGCGATGTGACCGTAGGCGCTGCCCATGTCGTAAGAATCGGTGCCCCAGTTGTAGGTCAGCTCGATCTCGGCCTGGTCCGGATTGCCGTCGCCGAACGCGACGAACGCGAGCGAGTATTTGTATTCCGGGTTCTCGCTGCGGCGCAACAATTTCATGCCGAGGATGCGCGTGTAGAAGTCGATGGCGCGGTCGAGGTCGCCGACGCGCAGCATGGTGTGGAGAAGTCGCAAAATCGTGGCTCCAAAAAAATCTTCCTGCCGTTGAACCCGAGGCGGTTGCGCCTCGAACCTGCTTTTTACCCGACGCCCATGTTCTTCACCGCCTTGCCCTCTTCCATTCCTTCCATCGTCGGCGCGTGCGTGCTCGGCTTGCTGCTTGCCGGTTGCGTCACGCGACCGGACGGCAAGCTGCCGGAGTCGGTCTGGCAATGCCCGGACGGGCAGGTCGATGCGGTCGCCTCCAACCCGCCGGTGGATGACGTGCGTTACGCATCGGTCGCCCAGGCATTGCCGGTGCGCGGCCTGAACGGTTGGGAAGGGGAGATCAGCGGCCAGCCGGTGCCGGGTGGCAAGTTCGCCCAGTTGCTGATCGGCATGCGGCCGCGCGAGGTGGCCGCGCGCATTGGCGCGCCGAACGACTACGGCAGCTATGTCACGCCACGCGCTTCCGGCCAGTTGCGCTATTTCGGCGGCGACGATTCGCGCTACGAGATGGTCTATGCGGGCAGTGGGCGACTGATCTTCAGCACGCGCTCGGGCTTCGGGCCGGGCCGATATCTGACCTGGATCGTGCACGGGGCGCAGCAGTAGTCCGCCGGAAAATGGCCGGTCGGACGGTGTGCCGATCGCATCCACTGAGAATCCCGACACGCCTGCGAAAGTGCGCTGCGCCCGTAGGTTGCAGGGCTGCGCGGAGCGAGGCACGAAGCCAGCGAACGAGCGCGACCCGCGCGTCGGAGTCGCCGTTGCCTCGGACAGCGCGCGCCGGGTCCACGCTGCGAGCATGACCCGCGCGTGGGGGTCGCCGGCACCACAACGCATCGTCGAGCCCGTTGGTCTGAGTCGCACGACCCGCACGCGCATGGGTCGCCGACATCAAACCAAGCCGGTGTCGAGCCGCGGCACGGCCTGCGTCGTTGCTGCATCCACAGACTGCCAGCGCGTGAGCTGTCCGTTGTGCATCGCGCCGACACGGTCGGCCATCGCGTGCGCTTCCGCCTCGTTGTGCGTGACGAGCACGGCGGTCTGGCCGGCCTGCTTGCAGATCGCCCGCACTTCGCGCGCCAGCCGCTCGCGCGTGGCGCCGTCGAGGTTGGAGAACGGTTCGTCCAGCAGCAGCAATGCGGGTGCGGGTGCCAGTGCGCGGGCCAGTGCAATGCGTTGCTGCTGGCCGCCGGAGAGTTCGTGCGGATGGCGCGCGCCCGCATCATTCAAGCCGACCAGCGCCAGCATCTCGGCCACGCGCCGGTCGCGTGCGGCACGCGCGTTGCGTCGCAGCCCGAACGCGACGTTCTGCGCGGCCGTCAGGTGCGGAAACAGCGCGTACTCCTGAAACATCATGCCGACCCGGCGCCGCTCCGGCGTCAACTGCACATCGGGCCCCGACAGCAGCACACGCCCAAGCCGGATCGTGCCTGCCGTCAGCGGCTCGAAGCCGGCGATCGCGCGCAGCACCGTGGTCTTGCCGCAGCCCGATGGCCCCAGCAGGCAGCCGATCGCGCCCGCTTCGAGTTGCAGCGAGAAGTCGTGCAGCACGCGGCTGCTGCGACGTCCGGCCGCGTAGCCGACTTCGATCCGGTCGATGTCGAGCGCGGCGCCCATCAAGCGTCCGGGCTCTCGGCCGATGACGCGCCCGGCTGCTGGCGCGCCAGCAGCAGCACGGGCAGCAGACCCGCCAGCACGATGGCCAGGGCGGCGATCGCGCCTTCTTCGTAGGTGCCGCGCACCGCTTCCGCGTACAGCCAGGTCGCCAGCGTGTCGAAATTCGCGGGCCGCAGCAGCAGGGTGGCGGGCAGCTCTTTCATCGCATCGACGAACACCAGCAGCGCACCGGCTGCGATCGCCGGGCGCAGCAGGGGCAGATGCACGCGGCGCAGCGTGCCGTTGGCGGTTTCGCCCAGCAGCCGCGAAGCTTGTTCGAGCGCGGGGGGAATCCGCGCCAGGCCCGCTTCGATGCTGCCGATCGGCATTGCCAAAAAGCGGATTGCGCAGGCCACCACCAGCACCACCCCCGCGCCGAGCAGCGGCAAGCCGGGCAGGCCGAGCACGCTTGCCCACGCGCGGTCGACCTGCAGCGCCGGCGTGAGCAGACCGATTGCAAGCACGGTGCCCGGCAGCGCGTAGCCGAGCGAGGCGGATCGCGCCTGCCAGCGTGCGGCACTGGGGCGCGATCCCGCGCTGCGCGTGGCCCAGGCGACGACCAGCCCGGCCGCCACCGCCAGCACCGTGACACCGAGCGCCAACGTCAGCGTGTTGAACAGGCTCGCGATCAGCTGCGCCGAAACGCCGTGTGCCTGGCCCAGCCGCCGAGCGGTCTGCCAGACCAGATGGCCGGCTGGCAAGATGAAACCGAGCAGCACCGGCAGCCACCCGATGGCAACCGCCAGGACCGCTGCGCCGCCGCGCAACGTGCGCGGCTGCATCCCGCGCATCCGCTCGGTCGAACCGTAGCGCCGGTGCTGGCGGCCACGCCGTTCCAGCCACACCAGCGCGACCACCGCGGTCAGCATCACGCACGCCAGCTGCGCGGCGCCGGCCAGATCGGACCGCGTGATCCAGGTGGTGTAGACCGACACGGTCAACGTGTGCACGCCCAAAAATTCGGACGCGCCGATGTCGTTCAATGTCTCCAGCAGCGCCAGGCTCAAGCCCACCGCCAGCGCCGGTCGTGTGAGCGGCAACGCGACGCGAAAGAACGCTTCGCCGCGCGTGGCGCCGAGTGTGCGCGCGGCTTCAAGCAAATGCGCGGGCAGCGTCATGAACATCGCGCGCGCGGTCAGGTAGACATAGGGATAGAGCACGAAGCCAAGCAGAAACACCGCGCCCGGCATCGATCGCAAATCCGGCAGCCGCCACTGCCGCGGGCCGTCGAAGCCGAGCAGCCAGCGCAAGCCGCTTTGCACCGGGCCGATCGGATGCAGCAGATCGAGGTAGGCGAACGCGACGATGTAGGTCGGCATCGCCAGCGGCAGCAGCAGCGCCCACTGCAGCACGCGGCTGGTCGGAAAGCGATGGGCGGTCACGAGCCACGCGCAGCCCGCGCCGATCACCAGCACCAACACGCCCACGCCGGCGAGCAGCCGCGCGGTGTTCCAGGCCACCTGCGGCAACACGTGCGCGGCCAGGTGCGACCAGTGCGCGACGCCCGAGCCGAGCGCAAGCCACACGAGCGACGCGACCGGCACCAACACAATGAGCGCAATCAGCAGGGACGTGGCGCGCCACCAGGGGCCGGCCGGCTGCAAGACTGCGCGGCGATGGCGCGGCCACCGGCGCGGCAGCGCGGGCTCGGCGGTGAGCCGCGGTGCGGCGTCGGCCGGGCTGCTCATGCACGCATCGGGCTCGGCCTCAACCTTGGCCTTATTGGTCGAAGCCGACCTTGTCGACCAGCAGGCTCGCCTGCTTGCGGTGTCTGGCGATCTCGACCAGCGGCAGCGCGTCGATCTTCAACGTGCCGATCGTCTGCGCGATGATCGGATCCAGCGCGACGCCTTCGCGCACCGGGTACTCATAGTTGGCCTTCGCGTAGATCGCTTGCGCGGTCGGGGAAACCAGGTATTCAAGCAGCTTGACCGCGTTGTCGCGTTGCGGCGCGTGTTTGGCGACGGCTGCGCCGCTGACGTTCACATGGGTGCCGCCGTCGGCGCCGAACGTCGGCTTGAGCACCTGGATCGCATCGCCCCATTTGCGCGCGTCGGTGCCGGGCACGGCCGCTTTCATGTGGCCGACGTAGTAGGAGTTCGCGAGGCCCACGTCGCAGATGCCGCCCAGAATGTCGCGCGCGACGTCGCGGTCGCCGCCGGTTGCCTTGCGTGCGAGGTTGGCTTTGACGCCGCGCAGCCAGGTTTCGGTTTTCGCTTCGCCGGCGTGCGCGATCATCGCGGCCACCAGCGCGGTGTTGTACGGGTGCTGGCCGGCACGAATGCAGACCTTGTTCTTGTATTTCGGATCGGCCAGTTGTTCGTAAGTGAAGTTCGAGCCGAATGTCTGTGCCCGATCCGCGTACAGCACGCGGGCACGGGTCGACAACGCGAACCACTGGTTGCCGGGGTCCCGCAGGCCTGCAGGGATCGCAGCGGTCAGTTCGGCCGACTGCACGGCTTGCGTCACGCCGCCGTCCACCAGATCGATCAGGTTGCCGATGTCGACCGTCATCAGCAGATCGGCGGCCGAGCGGTCGCCTTCCGCTTTCACGCGTTCGAGCAGGCCGTCTTTCAGGAACACGGTGTTGACTTTCACCTTGCTCTGCATCGTGAATGCGTCGAGCAACGGCTGGATCAACGCAGGCTCGCGGGTCGTGTAGAGCGTGACTTCGTCATTGACGGCGTGGGCGGCCGGTGCGGTGAGCGAAGCGGCCGCAGCAAACGTTGCGGCCGCCAGGCGGCCTCGTGCGGAAACAGAAATTGATGTGGTCATTCGTTCGGGTTCTTGTTGGAAAGGACAGAGGGGCAGCCGTTTTGCGCCGACCCGCGAATAACCGATATTAATACGAATGATTCTCATCTACAAAAAACAACGCGTCGCACAGGGCGGCCGAGCCTTTTTTGCGAAGCCCTCGGCGTGTCCATCGTTGGGCAGTCGGTGAACCAACGGGCATTGCACGAGCAAGCGCGGGCTGCCTGTTCCAGGCGCGGTCAGCGACTTGGCACGAACGGCGGTGGCTGTGGCTGGTGATGCCGGGAGGCGCGGCGATCCAGCGCAGGTGTTCGCTGCCCAAGCGACCGCGCGGGCGCGCTGCGGCACGATCGTCGGGCTGGCGATTTTGAGTGGTGTCCGGCTGGGACGCATCGGCGGGCCGCGCGGCACGGCAGCGAGACTGGGCAACGCCCTACACCGAAGGCACCATGCAACGACATGGCGATCTGTCGCGCAACCGATGGCGCTCGAGGCGCTTTCAACCCAGATACTTCGGCAGCAGCAGCGTGATGGATGGAAACGCGATCAACAACGCGAGCCGCACAAAGTCCGCAAACACGAACGGCACCACCCCTCGGAAGATCGTGGCCATCGACACATTGGGCAGCAAGGTTTTCAGCACCATCACGTTCATGCCGACCGGCGGCGTGATGAAGCTGATCTCGGTCACCACGACCACCACAATGCCGAACCAGATCAGGTCGAAGCCGAGGTGCTGCACCAGCGGGTAGAACACCGGCACCGTCAGCAAGACCATCGACATGCTCTCGAGCACGCAGCCAAGCACGATGTAGATCCCGCAGATCAACACGACCACGACCACCGGATGCAGTGCGAACCGCTTGACGTAGCCCTGCAGGTCGCCCGGCAGCGACGTGAAGTTGATGAAGTTCGCAAAGATCAACGCCCCGATCAGCACCAGGAACAGGACACCGGTGGTGCGGGCCGACTCGACCAGCACCGACGACAGCACGGCCCAGGTCAGACGCCGGCGCAGCCACGCGAACAGGAACGCGCCGCACGCACCGACGCCGGCCGCCTCGGTCGATGTGAACACCCCGCCGTAGATCCCGCCCATCACGATGACGAACAGCACGAGCACGCCCCACACGTCTTTCAACGCGGCCCGACGCTCGGGCCAACTCATGCGCGCGCCCGGTGGGCCGGCCTGTGGGCGGCGCCAGATGGTCCACTGCACGGCGGCCAGATAGCAGCCGATCGCGAGCAACCCGGGCAGGATGCCGGCTGCGAACATTTTGCCGATGCTCTGCTCGGTCAGGATCGCGTAGACCACCATCACGACCGACGGCGGGATCAGGATGCCGAGCGTGCCACCGGCTGCAATCGAGCCGGAGGCAAGGCCCTCGCCATAGCCGAGTGCGCGCATCTCCGGGTAGGCGACTTTGGACATGGTCGCCGTCGTTGCCAGGCTCGATCCGCAGACCGCACCGAAGCCGCCGCAGGCAACGATCGTGGACATCGCCAACCCGCCTCTGCGATGGCCGAGGAACGCGTAGGCCGCCCGGTACAGCTCGCGCGACAACCCGGCCTGGGTCACGAAGTTCCCCATCAGCACGAACAGCGGCACAACCGACAGCAGGTACTGAAAGCCGCTCTCGCGCACCACCGAACCGGCCATTGCATAGGCCGACGGCCAGCTGCGCAGATAAGCGACGCCCGCAACGCCGACCAGCGTCATCGCGAATGCCACCGGCACGCGCAGCAGCACGAGCGCCAGCATCGCGGCGAATCCGAGCAGCGCCTCAATCATGCGTCGGGCCCGGCTCGATGCGGCGATCGAGCCACCATTGCCCCACCAGCACCACCGCGTTGCAGAACAGCAGCGCGCTCATGAAGAACACGACCGGCGCCAGCGGCAGGCTGAGCATCGTCGTGCGGTCCGCGAAATCGAGCGCCGAGCGCGCCTGCGTCCAGCTGACGGCGCCGAGCAGCAGGCTGATGCCGATCGCCAGCAACCGGCTCAACCCGTCGTGCACCGCAAGCCCCCGGGCGCTGAACGGCAACGGCAGCACGTCGACGCTGATGTGCTCGCGTTCCAGCGAGGCGAGCACGATGCCCGAGAAGATCACGCCGACCATCAGCACCTCGGTCAGCTCGACCGCTCCGACCACCGACACATTGAACACATAGCGGCCGAGCACGTCGACCAGCGTCAGCAACGCCAACGCGGCCATGCTCGCTTCCGCGAGCCGGCGCGACACCGTGCGCAGCAGGGCGATCAAGCCGCGCATGGACAGCATGTGAAATTACGCATCACAGACTGAGCGAATCCTCGAATTACCTGCCGGCTTCGATCTGCTTCAGATCGTCCCGAAACGCCTGCAGCACCTTCGGGCCGTCGATGCCCTTGGCCTTGGCGGCATCGAGCCAGGCCTGCTCGAACGGCGCGGTGCGTTTCTTGACGTCGGCGATCAGTTGCGGGCTCGCCTCGTGGATCGTGACGCCCTTGTCGCGCATGCTCTTCAGCCCCGCCGTATCCGCTTCGCCCCAGGCCTTGCCGGCCATGCGGGCGATGTGTTCGCCCGACAGTTTCATGAGCGCCGCGCGGTCCGCTTCGGACAGCCGCTGAAACGCCTGCTCGTTCATGATGACCGCGTGCGTGTCGGCATACAGCCCGCCCGGGAACAGCGTGCTGTGGCGCACGATGTCGTCGAGCCGGAACGACGCGAGCGATTCGGTCGGGAAGAACACACCATCCACCACGCCGGTGCTGAGCAGTTCGTACGAATCGGGCGCCGGCTTGACCACCGCGTTCACATTGAGCACTTTGGCGACATCCGCGGCCATGCCGCCGCCAACGCGGATCTTCAAACCCTCGAAGTCACCGATTTTCTCCACCACCTTCGACGTGGTGTGCACCGCACCCGGGCCGTGCCCGTAGACGCCCAGCACCTTGACGCCGCGATGCTCGTTGGCTTCCCGCAGATATTGGTCGAACAGGTGCCAGGTGGCAAGCGAGGTCGACTGCGACGAGTTGCCGGAAAACGGCAAGGTGGCGACCTTCATCAGATCGAAGCGGCCCGGATAGTACGAGTGCGAGATGAACGCGAGGTCGACCACGCCGTTGCGCACCGCGTCGTAATGCCCTGGCGGATTGGTGGCCGGCTTGGGCAAAAAGTTGACCTTGACGCGGCCTTGGGTTGCCTTCTCGACCTGCTGGCCCCAGGGCAGCATGAAGTCGGCCATCAGCGGGTGCGTGGCCGGCAGCCACGACGAATAGGTCAGCTCGATCGCCTTCTGCGCGCTGGCCGGTGGGCTGGCAACGAGTGCGGCGCCGAGTGTGAAGGCGGCCGTCAATGCGCGGCTCCAGCGAATGGTTTTCATGGGGGAGGGTTCCTTGGTGGGTTGCAGGGAAAAGAAATGCCCGATGTGTCGCTCAAGACGGCTCAGACGGACGCCAACGCACGCGCGACCAATCGGTCCAGGTCGCCGTCGTGGACTTGACCGGATGCATCGGCAAAGTCGGTTTCCAGCACCGGCCACTGCGCGAACTGGGCTTGCAATGCGGCTTGCGGCTCATAGGCGACCAGCGGCATCATGTCGCGGCCGAGATGCCGGCCCACCGCCTGCACGATCTCGGCGGCGCTGGCACGCAACGCCGGCAAGTTCCAGACGCGACCGGGCGGCAACGCACCGGGCGCCATGTCGACCGCCCGCAGCAGCGCATCGATGCAGGCCGGCAACGACAGCAGCCACAAGGTCGCCTCTGGGCCGACCGGGCACACATGGTGGCGGCCGGCAGCGGGCTCGCGGATCAGGTCGCTTGCAAACGCCGACAGCGCGCCGCTGGCCTCGGCCGGGCGGGCCACGATGCCGGGCAGCCGCACCGCGCGGCCGTCGATGAAACCGCGCCGGCTGTGGTCGGCGAGCAGGAGTTCCAGCATGCGCTTTTGCGTGCCGTAGCTCAGAGCGGGCTGAGGCGGGGTCCGATCGTCGATGCGCGCGGGCAGCGGCGGGCCGAACACGCCGATCGAACTCGCGAACAGCAGCACCGGGCATCGGCCTTGTTCGCGCAACCGCTCAAACAGCGCGACGCTCGCCATGAGGTTGGCGCGCAGGCCGAGTGCGAAGTCGTCTTCGGCCCGCCGGCTTGTCACTCCAGCCAGATGAAACACCAGCGACGGCGGCTGCTCGGTCGCCTGTGCGAACACCACCGGGTCGGACAAGTCGCCATCGATGCGCTGAACGTTCGATGCCGACGCGGCGTGGCCAGCCTGCGCATCGAATTGCAGGTCGACCAGCGTGAAGGTGGCAGCAGGTCGGGTTTCGATCAGCCGTTGCACCAAGGCACGACCGACATATCCATTCGCGCCGGTGACCAGCACATGCGGCGTCATGGCGTGGTGCCGCTCGTCGGTTCCGGCACTTCGTAGGGCCACTGCAGATGGCCAGCGTGCGTCACCGCGCCCTCGTGGGTTGGCCCAACGAGTCGCGCATATTTCTCGAGCGTGCCGGCCAGTGGAGCGTGCACGCGCGGCGTCCGGTCGGCGCGGCGCGCGGCCAGCTGCGCCGCATCGACGTGCAGATGAATCGATGAAATGGCCGCGTCGATCGTGATGCGGTCGCCGTCCTGCACCAAGGCAATCGGCCCGCCGGCGGCGGCTTCCGGGCTCGCGTAGCCAACGCACATGCCGCGCGTGGCGCCGGAAAATCGGCCGTCGGTCAGCAGCGCGACCTGCTCGCCCATCCGCTGGCCATAGATCGCCGCCGTCACGCTCAGCATCTCGCGCATGCCGGGGCCGCCCTTCGGGCCTTCGTTGCGCACGATCAGCACGTCGCCGGCCGAATAAGCGTTCGCCATCACGGCCCGCATGCAGGCTTCCTCGGTTTCGAACACGCGGGCGCGGCCGTCGAAGGCGAGCGACTTGAGGCCGGCGATTTTCAGCAGCGCGCCGTCCGGGCACAGATTGCCTTTCAACACCACCAGGCCGCCACTCGGATGCAGCGGGGCGCTGCAGTCGCGGACCACGCGGCCGTCCGGGCCAGCGAAGTCGGCCAGTGCCTGCGCCAAAGTCTGGCCGGTCAATGTGAGTGCGTCACCGTGCAGGCACCCGGCGGCAAGCAGTGCATTCAGCACCACTGGCACGCCGCCGACCACATGCAGATCCTTTGCCAGATAGCGGCCGCCAGGTTGCAGATCGGCGATCAGCGGCGTGCGTTCGAACACGGCAGCCAGATCGTCGAACGTGAAGCGAATGCCGGCTTCGTGCGCGATCGCCGGGATGTGCAGCGCGGCGTTGGTCGAGCCACCGGTGGCCGCCACGGCGGCACACGCGTTCTCGAGGCTTCGGCGTGTGACCAGCTCGCGCGGCAGCGGGCCACCGTCGTGCAGGATCTGCATGGCACGCCGGCCGGCGCGGCGCGCAATCGCCAGCCGCTCGCTGTAGACGGCCGGCATCGCCGCGCTGCCCAGCGGCGACAACCCCAGCGTCTCACCGACCATTGCCATCGTGTTGGCGGTGAACTGGCCCGGGCAGGAACCGACCGTCATCACGCTGGTGCGCTCGATGGCGCGCAGTTGCGCGAGCGAGATCTCGCCGGTCTGGTGCCGGCCCACGCCTTCGATCGCGCTGAGCACCGTGTGCTCGCTGCCGTCGGGTGTCTGGCCGGCGAGCGTCGAGCCGCCGTAGACGAACACCGACGGCACGTTGAGACGCACCATCGCCATCAAGGTGGCCGGCAAGGTCTTGTCGCAGCCCGCAAAGCCGACCAGCGCGTCGTAGCCGTGGCCACGCACAGCAGTCTCAATGCTGTCGGCGATCAGTTCGCGCGAGGGCAAGCTGAAGCGCATGCCACCGTGATTCATCGAGGTGCCGTCGGACACCGAGATCGTCGTCATCGAGACAGGCACGCCGCCGCCTTGCGCCACACCGAGGCGTGCCTGATCGGCCTGCGGCGCGAGCGACTGCGAACACGGCGTGTTGTCGCCCGCATTGCTCATGATGCAGACGAACGATTTTTCGAGGTCCTCGTCGTCGAGCCCGGTGCCGCGCAGGAACGCGCGGTGCGCGGCGCGGGCGGGGCCGTCGGTGATGAACCTGGAGCGGTGCTTGTGCAGCATGGGGTGGCTCGGCATCGGCGCGCCGGCAATGGACGGGTCGGAGAGGAAGGATCGCTCAGTATCGCAAGCGATGCTTGCGCCGCGCCAGCGGACTTTTGCCGATGGACAAATCGGTGCGATGGGTGCCGGCAAATGCGCGCATCTGGCCGATGACTGCCCGCCATGCCCCACCGGCCGAGCGCGTCGCCACGGAGCCGACCCGACCGCCGTGAGACGTCAGACGATGACCGTGCCGTCCCAAGCCGCCGCGAAACGCGCGGCGTCTTCGGCAATCGCCGACACCGTCTTGCCGGGCCGGTACAGCGCCGAGCCGATGCCGAAGCCGGCCGCGCCCGCTGCGCGCCATTCGGCCATGTGGTGCGCGGCGATGCCGCCGACCGGCAGCAGTGGCGTGCCGGCGGGCAGCACCGCGAGCAGCGCCTTGACGACGGCCGGCGAGGCGAGTTCGGCCGGGAAAAGCTTCAAGCCCGTTGCACCCGCGGCCAGAGCGCCGAATGCTTCCGTCGGCGTCAGGACGCCGGGCAGGCAGACCAGGCCGGCCTGCACGGCCGCCTCGACCACGTCGGCGTTGAAGTTCGGCGACACGATCAGCTCTGCGCCCGCGGCTGCGCAGTCGCGCACCTGCGCGGCGCTGAGTACGGTGCCGGCGCCGATCAGCATGGCCGCATCGGCCGCAAAGCGCTTGCGCAGTGCAGCAATGCTGTCGAGTGGCTTCGGTGAATTGAGCGGCACTTCGATCGCGGTGAAGCCCGCGCTCGCAATGGCCGCACCAACGGAATCGGCCTCATCGGGTGCGATGCCGCGCAGGATCGCGATCAGCGGCAGCCGGCGCAGCGCGAGGTGAAATTTTTCGATCGGTGTCATGGCAGCGCGTTCTTTCGTTTCGTGATGTCCGCGGCAAGCCGGCCCGCCAGCGCATGCAACCCGGCCCAGGTGGCTTCCGCGCCGAAGACGCCGGCAACGCGCAGGCCGCGTTCGGCCAGCGCGAGCGCGTAGCGTTCGGTCAGCGCGGCGCTGCCGATCAGCACCACCTCCGCATCGCGGGGCTGCGTGCGCAACTCGTCGCCGATCAGCAGGCCGGACAAGTAGCTCGACAGCGCGGCGGCGCTCATGCGTTCGAACAGCGCCAGCGTGCGCGCGCCGAACGCGAGATGCAGCAGGCCGGGCGAGGGATCTTTCAGACTGCGGCGCACGCCTTCGATGAACGCCGTTGCATCGAGCGGCGCTGCCGCATCCAGCGTGCGTGCCAGGATCGAGTGCGTGCGCAGCAGCGCGTAAAACTCGCCCGTCATGTGGGTACGAAAGCTGTGGACGCGGCCGCCTTGCACGCGCGCCCATTTGCTGTGCGTGCCGGGCAACACGAACATGCCGTCGTCCTTGCCGAGCAGCGCCATCGCGCCGAAGATCTGCACCTCCTCGCCGCGCATCACGTCCGGCACGCCGTCGTGTTCGCAGCGCAACCCCGGCACGATCGCGATGCAGCCCGGCTCGATCCAGGACAGTTGCGCCGCCACCTCATCGAAGCCGGCCGGACACGCGCAGTAAGGCGCCTCGACCCAGCCCTGGCGGCTGCCGGCCATGCCAGAAATCAAGCAAATGGTGCCTGGAGCGCCCAGCCAGTCTGCGAAGTGTGCTTGCAAAACCGTAGCGAACTCACCGACCGGTACGGTCAGGATGCCGCGCTCGAACGCGCGTTCCTCGAGCGCGTGGCCGCGCGCGTCGAGCAGCGCGCCGCGCAGCGACGACGTGCCCCAGTCGACGGCCAGCAGGCGATCGGCGGCGGAACGCATGTCAACGGTTCACGGGGTGAAAGCGCGGCGTCGACGCAGTCGATTCGACGGTGCGCAGAAGGCAGCGATCATTTCAACGGCCGGTGGCTTCGACGGCCTGAAAAGTCCGACAGCGCCCGCACGACAGAACCCAGCAGGCGCCACGGGCGGGCTTTGCCCGGTCGCAGGCGCTACCCCTGGTGAGGGGGAAGCCGAAAGTCGCCCGAAGGCAGCGTTGTGCTGGGGAGTTCAATGGTTGTCCCGCGGCACGAACGCGCCCCGCTTGCCGACCAGGAAGTCGAGATCGACGCCTTCGTCCGCCTGCAGCACATGATCGACGTAGAGCTTCCAGTAGCCGGAACTCAGAGGCGGCTCCGGCGCCTTCCACTGCTGCAGCCGGCGCGCGATTTCTTCGTCGCTCACGTGCAGGTGCAGCCGGCGGTTCGGCACGTCGAGCTCGACCAAGTCGCCGTTTTGCACGATCGCGAGCGGCCCGCCGGCGGCCGCTTCGGGCGTGGTGTGCAGCACCACGGTGCCGTAAGCGGTGCCGCTCATGCGGCCGTCGCTGATGCGGACCATGTCGGTGATGCCCTTGCGCAGAACTTTCGGCGGCAGCGGCATGTTGCCGACTTCGGCGATGCCGGGGTAGCCCTTGGGTCCGCAGTTCTTCAGCACCAGCACGCAGGTCTCGTCGACGTCGAGGTTTTCGTCGTCGATGCGCGCATGGAAGTCTTCGATGTTCTCGAACACCACCGCGCGGCCGGTGTGGGTCATCAACGCGGGGGTGGCCGCGCTGGGTTTCAACACCGCACCGCGCGGCGCGAGGTTGCCGCGCAGCACGGCGATGCCGGCGTTGGTCTTGAACGGCTTGTCGAATGGAAAGATCACCTGGGGATTGAAGTTCTCCGCATCGGCAATGTTGTCGCCAACGGTCTTGCCGTTCGCGGTGATCGCATCCAGATGGAGCACGTGCGCGATTTCCTTCATCACCGCCGGTAAGCCGCCCGCGTAGCAGAAGTCTTCCATCAGGTATTGGCCCGATGGCTGCAGGTTCAGCAGGCACGGCAGTTCGCGCGCCGATCTTGTCGAAGTCGTCGGTCGTCAGCTTCATGCCGAGCCGGCCCGCGATCGCGATCAGATGGATCACCGCGTTGGTCGAGCCACCGATCGCGGCCAGCGTGCGGATCGCATTCTCGAATGCTTCGCGCGTCAGGATGTCGGACAGGATCACGTCGTCCTTCACCATGTCGACGATGCGCCGGCCCGCCATGCGCGCGAGCACGTTGCGCCGGCCGTCCACGGCGGGGTACGCCGCGTTGCCCGGCAGCCCGACGCCCAACGCTTCGACCATGCTGGCCATCGTGCTGGCCGTGCCCATCGTCATGCAGTGCCCGTGGCTGCGGTGCATGCAGCTCTCCGCGTCGAAGAAGTCCTGCAGCTTCAACGTGCCCGCGCGCACCTGCTCGCTCATGCTCCAGACGCCGGTGCCCGAGCCCAGCTCCTGTCCGCGCCATTTGCCGTTCAGCATCGGCCCACCGGAGACGCCGATGGTCGGCAGATCCACGCTGGCAGCGCCCATCATCAGCGACGGTGTGGTCTTGTCGCAGCCCATCAGCAGCACCACGCCGTCGATCGGGTTGCCGCGGATGCTTTCCTCCACGTCCATGCTGGCGAGGTTGCGATACAGCATCGCGGTCGGCCGCAGCAAGGTTTCGCCAAGCGACATGACGGGGAATTCGAGCGGGAAGCCGCCCGCTTCGTACACACCGATCTTGACCTGTTCGGCCAGCGTGCGGAAATGCGAATTGCAGGGCGTCAGTTCGCTGAACGTGTTGCAGATGCCGATCACGGGCCGGCCATCGAACTGGTCATGCGGGACGCCTTTGCCCTTGACCCAGCTTCGATATGCGAAGCCGTCCCGGTCCTGTCGGCCGAACCACTGCTGGCTGCGCAGCGCGGTGCGTTTCTGTCTGGGCTGGTCGCTCATCCGGTGCTCGCTTTCCCGATGTCCGAGGGGTGGAAAAAAATGCATAGTATGAGCGGCCGAACCACGCCACGCATCCGCGGGCATTCCCGGAGAAAAATCCTTTGGCTTCCAAACCCCATGTCCTGTCCGTTGCCAAACTCTCGCCGCTGTTGCAGCCGCTGATGGACGCTGCGTTCACCGTGCACGACCGCGTGCACGAGACCGATCCGGCTGCGCTGCAAAAACTCGCGCCCGAAATCCGTGCGATCGACCGGCGGCGGCGAATCGCGCATTCCGGCCGAGCTGATCGCGCAGTTGCCCGCGCTCGAGATGATCTCGATCATGGGCGTCGGCTACGACGGCGTCGATGTGGCAGCGGCGATCGCGCGTGGGGTTGCCGTCACGCACACGCCGGACGTGCTGAACGACGACGTGGCGGACCTGGCGCTGGCACTGATGCTGGCCGCTGCACGGCAGTTGCCGGCCGCCGATCGTTATGTGCGCAATGGCGACTGGCACAAGGGCCCGATGCCGCTGGCGCGCAAGATGTCCGGCGCGCGGCTCGGGCTGGTCGGCATGGGCCGCATCGGCCAGGCGATTGCGCACCGCGCGCAGGCGTTCGGCATGCAGATCGCCTACACCGCCCGCAACTCGCGCGATGTGCCGCATCGGTATCTGCCTTCGGCCGAAGCACTCGCGGCCGAGGTCGACTTCCTGGTCGTCATCACCCCGGGGGGCGCGAGCACGAAACACTTGATCGACGCGAAGGTGCTGCAGGCGCTCGGGCCCGACGGCATCCTGGTGAACGTCGCGCGCGGCTCGGTGGTCGATGAAGACGCGCTGATCGACGCGCTCGAGCGCGGTGTCATCGCGGGTGCGGGGCTCGACGTGTTCGCCAACGAGCCTCATGTTCCCGAACGTCTGCTCAAGCAGCCGCACGTGGTGCTGACGCCGCACGTGGGCAGCGGCACCGGCCAGACCCGGCAGGCGATGGCCGATCTGGCGTTCAACAACCTGAAGGCCCACTATGCGGGCGAGCCGTTGCTGACGCCGGTGCCGGAGTGCCGCGGCTGAAGGGGAGCCCGACGGGCGCAATCGTCTTCCCACCTGGCTAGGGGAAAGCCCGGACGAAAACCGCTCGCCTCGCAGCGCATGATGCCCAGCTGCCCTGTGCTCGTCCGAGGGGGCGAAACAGAAATCGAACAACCAAGAGAAGCGAGACCATCATGGTGATGAAGAAGACGTTGCTGGTGACGGCGTTGGGTGTGGCGGGCATGATTGCGGGCGGCGCCGCACTTGCGCAGGAGAAGCTCACCGTCTGGTGGGTCAAGGGCTATTACAAAGCCGAAGACGACGCGCTGTTCGCAGCGATCAAGAAGTTCGAAGCGGCGAATCCGAAGATCAAGATCGATCTGTCGCAGTACCCGATCCAGGACACGATTCCGAAGACCGTCTCAGCGCTCGACTCCGGCAGTCCGCCCGATGTCGCTTACTCCGACGTCTACGACTTCCAGGTCACCGGCAAGTGGGCGTTCGACGGCAAGCTCGAAGACATCTCGAGCATCATCACGCCGATCAAGGACAAGTTCGCCAAGAACACGGTGGAGACCACGTGGCTCCTGAACGGCGAGACGAAGAAGCGCGCGTACTACGCGTTCCCGATCAAGCAGCAGACCATGCACATCCAGTACTGGTCCGACATGCTGGAGGAGGCGGGCTTCAAGGAATCCGACATTCCGAAAGAATGGAAGCCGTACTGGTCGTTCTGGTGCGAGAAGGTGCAGCCCGCGTATCGCAAAAAATCGGGCGAGCGCACCTACGGCATCGGCAACCCGATGGGCGTCGACTCCAGCGATTCGTTCTATTCGTTCCTGACGTTTGCCGACGCGTACAACGTGAAGATGGTGGACGACGCCGGCAAGTTGCTGATGGACAACCCGGAAGTGAAAAAGGGCCTGGTCAGTGCGATGACCGACTACACCAACATCTACAAGGAAAAGTGCACGCCGCCGTCGTCGACCAGCTGGAAGGACCCGGACAACAACGTTGCGTTCCACAACAAGACGACGATCCTGACGCACAACGCGACCATCTCGATCGTGGCCAAGTGGCTGGACGACATGAACAATCCGAACCTGACGCCCGATCAACAGGCGAAGGCGAAGAAGAACTACACCGAACTGATCCGCACCGCGGGCTTTCCCGAACAAGCCGGACGGCAGCACGATGGTGTATCGCGCGGCCGTGAAAACCGGCGTGATTTTCAAGGACGCGAAAAACAAGGAAGCCGCGAAGAAGTTCGTCTCGTTCCTGCTTGAGCCCGAGAACCTGACGCCGTATGTCGAAGGTGCGTTGGGGCGCTGGTTTCCCGTGATGAAGGAAGCGCAGCAGTGCGCCGTTCTGGACCGCGGACAAGCACCGCAAATCGGTGCACGACCAGTTCATGGACGGCACGGTCAACTTCGAATTCACGAAGAACTGGAAGTTCACGATTCTGAACAATGAGAACGTCTGGGCCAAGGCGATGAACGAGGTGCTGAACCAGAACGTCGGCGTGGAAAAGGCGGTCGACAACATGATCGCGCGCATCAAGGAGGTTGCGGGAAGCTAGGGTTCGCCCCTCAGGTTTCGCTCTCAGCGGTCGATTTTCGGCTTCCCTCGACCGGGGGTGGTGCCTGTGGCCCGGCGGAGCCGGCACTGCGGCCGCTGCTGGGATCTGCGCGTGCTCTGACGCTTGACCGGGATCTGAGCGGCTTCCGATATGTCCACATCCACCACCACCCCCCCACTGTCCACCGCCGGTGCGCTGACGCGGCCGAGCGCGACGCCGCGTCGGGGCCCGTCGCCGTACCAGTTCTGGGGGATGTTGCTGGTCGTGCCGTACCTCGCTCGTGTTCGTGGTGCTCGTGGTCTATCCGGTTGGCTATGGGTTGTTTTTGGCGCGCGATCCGCAGACGCTATGTGGCGTTGTTCAACGACCCGATCTTCTTTAGCTCGCTGATCAACACGATCATCTTCGTGGTGGTGGCGATCAACCTGAAGATGGTCGTTGCGCTGTTTCTGTCGGGATTTTTCACGAACAAGCGTTGGTGGGTGAAGGCGTTGTCGGTGCTGTTCATCCTGCCCTGGGCGGTGCCCTCGATTCCCACGATCCTGTCGATCCGCTTCATGCTGAACCCGGAGTGGGGCGTGATCAACAGCACGATCTTTCGACTGACCGGCGCCGATGGGCCGAACTGGCTGAACGATCCGACGCTGGCAATGATCTTCGCGATGCTCACCCATATCTGGAAGTCGCTGCCGTTCTGGACGCTGATTCTGGTGGCTGGCCGGCTGGCGATTCCGACCGAACAGTACGAGGCCGCGTCGGTCGATGGCGCCACCAACTGGCAGAAGTTCAAGTTCATCACCTGGCCTTCGATGAAGTCGCTCTACCTGACATCGCTGATCCTTTCGATGATCTGGACGATGGGCGACTTCAACAGCGTCTACCTGCTGACCGGCGGCGGACCGGCCGATCTGACCCATGTGCTCGCCACGCTCGGCATCCGTTACCTGCGGCTCGACCAGGTCAGCTTGTCGATGGCTTCCATCGTGGTGGCGCTGCCGTTGCTGCTGCCGCTGGTCTACATCATGATGAAGCGGCTGTCCAAATGAGTCGGCGCATCGGTCTCAAGGCCGTCACGAACGAAGCCAAGCTGCTGCTGATCGGTGTGCCGGTGTTCCTGTGGACGATCATCCCGATCTTTCACATGTTTCTGTTCGCCCTGTCGCCGCGCGACTCGGCGACCTCCGGCAAGCTCTGGCCGGATCACCCGACGCTGCAGAACTTCGCGATCGTGTTCCAGCAGAAGCATTTCTATCTGAACCACTTTTGGGAACAGATGTGGAATTCACTCGTGATTGCGGTGGCCGTGGGCGTCATCACGCTGACGGTGGCAACCTGCGCGGCGTTCGCGATCAGCCGGTTGAGAGTCCGCGGCGGGCGCGCGGTCATGAATCTGGCGCTGTTCACCTACTTCATACCGGCCGCATTTTTGGCCGTGCCCATGTACAAGACGATGGGCAACTATGGTCTGCTGAACAACCAGTGGTCGCTGATTCTGGCCATGGTCGCCATCGCCACGCCGTACTGCATCTGGGTGCTCAAGCAGGCGTCCGACAAGCTGCCGTACGAACTGGACGAGGCCGCGCGCATGGACGGCGCTTCGCCGCTGCAGCTGTTTCGGCTGGTCTATCTGCCGTTGATGGTGCCGTCGATGGTGGCCGTTGGCACCTACGCGCTGCTGCTGGCCTGGAACGAGTATCTGTATGCGTTCCTGCTGTTGTCGAAGGACTACAACATTCCGTTGTCGGTTGCGTTGGGCAGTTTCCTGTCGGCCGACGATTCG
The DNA here is from genome assembly GCA_963784295.1 of uncultured beta proteobacterium. Classification (GTDB taxonomy): domain Bacteria; phylum Pseudomonadota; class Gammaproteobacteria; order Burkholderiales; family Burkholderiaceae_C; genus JBBPYC01. The sequence goes on along the minus strand of CAWAQL010000014.1, from coordinate 64,187 downwards.
CCTTGGGAGCTGTTGATGGCGGTCGGCCTGATCTATGCGCTGCCCCCGGCGGCGATCTACTACACGTTCAAGCGCTACATGGTCGGCGGGTTGACGGCCGGTGCCGTCAAGAGTTGAACCTCAAGAACTAGAAAAACCCGTATGGCAACCGTCACCTTCGATCGCGTCGAAAAGTCGTTTGGAAAGACCAAGATCATCCACGGCATCAGTTTCGACATCGCCGACGGTGAGTTCGTCGTGTTGGTGGGCCCGTCGGGTTGCGGCAAATCGACGTTGCTGCGCATGCTGGCCGGGCTCGAAGAAATCACGGCGGGCGAGATTGCGATCGACCACAAGGTCGTGAACGACCTCGACTCGAAGGACCGCGACATTTCGATGGTGTTCCAGAGCTACGCGCTCTATCCGCACATGACGGTGGGCGAGAACATGGCGTTCAGTCTGAAGCTGCGCAACGCCGACGCGTCACTGACCAAACAGCGCGTCGACGATGCGGCCCGTATCCTGAACCTCGACAAATTGCTCGATCGTTACCCGCGCGAGTTGTCTGGCGGCCAGCGCCAGCGCGTCGCGATGGGACGTGCGATCGTGCGGGACCCAAAAGTGTTCTTGTTCGATGAACCGCTCTCGAATCTCGACGCCAAGCTGCGCGTCGCGATGCGCGCCGAGATCAAGTCGCTGCACCAGCGGCTGAAGACCACCACCGTCTATGTCACGCACGACCAGATCGAGGCGATGACGATGGCCGACCGCATCGTCGTGATGCACGACGGCATCATCGAGCAGATTGGCACGCCGCTCGAGCTGTTCGACCGGCCTGGCAATCTGTTCGTTGCGCAGTTCATCGGCAGCCCGTCGATGAACGTGCTGTCCGGGCTGCTGCATGTGGACGGCGATCGCTCGTGGGTCGAGGCGCAAGGCAGTCAATGGCCGATCGGCCTGCCGCTGCAGGTCGGCCGCGCTGGCCAGTCGGTTGAGTACGGAGTAAGGCCGACCGATCTGATGCTGGTCGACCCCGCGCAGGGGCCGGTCTCGGGCCATGCGGCGATTGGCGCGAAGGTCGTCGTGGTCGAGCCAACCGGCGCCGAGACCGAGCTGTTGCTCGAGGTTGGTTCCCGGCATGTGGTGTTGGTGATGCACGGCCGCACCGATGCGCGGGCCGATGACTTCGTGCAGATTGAAGTCGCGCCGGGCAAGGCGCATGTGTTCGACTCGGCTTCGGGGGCACGGCTTGATTGATGTGGCGGGAAATCCAGGATCGACCGGTCCTGTCAAAGAACGGTGCTTCACGTGATCGATGCAAGCACGTTTCGGCTTGATGGCCGGCTGGCACTGATCACCGGCTCATCCGAAGGCATCGGCTTGGCAATCGCCCGCGGGCTGGCACAAGCCGGTGCGGCGGTGGTGCTCAACGGCCGCACGTCCTCGAAGCTCGACGCCGCGGTGGCGGCGATGAAGCAAGACGGCCTCACCCTGGTGCACCAACGCGCGTTCGACGTGACCGATGCCGAGCAGGTGCGTCGCTCGGTTGATGAGATCGAGCGTTCGATCGCGCCGATCGAGATTCTCGTGAACAACGCGGGCATTCAGCGGCGGGCGCCAATCCAGGCATTCGCGCTCACGGACTGGCGCGAACTGATGGCGACGAATCTGGACAGCGCGTTTTTCGTCGGTCAGGCGGTTGCGCAGCAAATGATTTCGCGCGGGCGTGGCCGCATCATCAACATCTGCTCGGTGCAGAGCGAACTCGGCCGGCCGGGCATCGCACCCTATGCGGCGAGCAAGGGTGCGCTCAAGATGTTGACCAAGGGCATGGCGATCGATCTGGGACCTTTGGGCATCAACGTGAACGGCATCGGGCCCGGTTACTTCAAGACCGTGTTGAACGAAAAGCTCGTGGCCGACGAACAGTTCTCGGGCTGGCTCGTCAATCGCACACCGAGCCGGCGATGGGGCGAAGTCGAAGAACTCGCCGGTGCGGCGGTGTTTCTTGCCAGCGACGCATCGACCTTCGTGAACGGTCACATCCTTTATGTGGACGGCGGCGTCACCGCGCAGTTGTAGCATCGCCGCATCCGAGGGGCGCCCACGTCGCCCGAAACCGGTCCGACCGCAAACGAAACTCAGGAGCGCCCCATGCGTGCATTGGTTTGTCATGCCCCGAATGATCTGCGGCTCGATGCGGTCGAGCCGCAAACGCCGGGTCCGCACGAGCTCGGCGTGCGCGTGGCATTCGGCGGCATCTGCGGCTCCGATCTGCATTATTTTCAGCACGGCGGCTTCGGCACCGTGCGGATCAAGGAGCCAATGGCGCTCGGCCACGAAGTCTCGGGTGTGGTGGAGACGGTCGGCAGCGGCGTGACCGGGTTCGCACCCGGCCAGCGCATCGCGATCTCGCCGTCCCGGCCTTGTGGCGGCTGCCGGTTTTGCCAGATGGGGTTGCAGAATCACTGCCTGGAAATGCGCTTCTACGGCAGCGCGATGCGGTTCCCGCATGTGCAGGGCGCGTTTCAGGAAACGCTCGTGATCGATGCTTCGCAGGCGCACCCGATTGCAGCGGGCTTGGCCCTGTCCGAAGCGGCGCTGGCCGAGCCGTTGTCGGTCGGGCTGCACGCGATCGCGCGCGCGGGCACCGTATTCGGCAAGCAGGTGCTCGTGACCGGCTGCGGGCCAATCGGCTCGTTGTTGATCGCGGGTTGCGAAGGGCTGGCGCGGCGCGCATCGTCGCGGTCGATCTCGCGGACCGGCCGCTCGAATGTGCGCGGCAGATGGGTGCGGACGAGACCGTCAATCTGTCGAGCCAGCCCGACGGCCTCGCGCCGTATGCAGCACAGAAAGGCCGGTTCGATGTGATGTTCGAAGCGTCCGGCAGCGACAAGGCGCTGCGTGCAGGACTCGACGTGCTCGCGCCGCGCGGTGTGCTGGTCACGATCGGACTCGGCGGCGACGTCACGCTGCCGCTGAACGTGCTGGTGGCCAAAGAGATCGACTTGCGCGGCACGTTCCGTTTCCACACCGAATTTGCGGTCGCGGTGGCTTTTCTGAATCAGGGTTTGATCGACGGCAAGCCCGTGATCAGCCACATCGTCGGCTTCGAGCAGGCCACCCAGGCGTTCGAACTCGCGGGCGACAAACGGCAGGCGATGAAGGTGCAGATCGCGTTCGATCCGGCGCTCACGCACTGAAGGCGGGCGGCCCCACGCGATGGACCCATTCACCAAAGTCGTGCTGTTCACGGACGCCCAGGGCCGAGCGCGTTTTCGTGACGAGCCGATCGAGCTGTCGGCAGGCACGCCCAGCGTGAGGCTCTCGCCGCTTTGCACTTCCGGCGGCTATCAATTGCGGCGCAGCCCGGTGGGGTTCGAGAGTGCGGTTCACTGCACGGTGACGCCGCAATGGGTGTTCGTGCTGAGCGGCACGATGGAGATCGAATTGCACGATGGCAGTCGGCGACGCTTTCAACCGGGCGAGCATTTCTATTCCGCGGACACGGTGCCGGACGGCACCGACTTCGACGCCACCCGTCACGGACACCGCAGCCGGCAGGTCGGGCCTGAGCCGCTGACCACGTTGTTCGTGCGCGACTGACACGCGCGCAGTTGAATGCGGCGCGGCTCCCGGTGCCGCAGTCAGAAGCGCTGCAGATCGCCCGAGCGCAACACCTGCTTGCCTGGGCTGCCCGATGCGATCGCATCGACCATCGCCTGTGCAACCCGATGCACAGCAATCGGTTCGTAGTCGGCCGGGATCATTGGACGCAACCAGCGCATTGCCCGCAGCATCCATTGCTCGGCGGGGCGTGCGGCTTGGCCCAATGCGGTGCGATTGCCGTCGAGCATCGAAGGCCGCACGATCACCAGCGTCCGATAACCCAGTTGAGCCACCGCGTCTTCCATTTCGCCCTTGACGCGCGGGTAGAAAACGCGTGACGCCGCATCGGCACCCATCGAGCTGACCACCGCGAGCCGGGTTGCTCCCGCCGCTCGTGCAGCTTGCGCGACCGCGAGCACGGCATCGAAGTCGATGCGCCGGAACGCCTCACGCCCACCTGCGGCTTTGATGGTCGTGCCCAGCGCGATGAACACGTCATCGACCCGCGGCAGCTCAGTCGGTGCCTGCAGGTCGACGATCTGGGCGGTCAGCTTCGGATGCGTGAATGCGGGTCGTCGGCGGCCCACGGCGTGAACCGCCGACCAGCGTTCATCGGTTGAAAGAACGCTGAGAATTTCCCGGCCCACGAGGCCCGTAGCTCCCGCCACCAGCGCGGTTCGCGTTGCCACCGCCGGGGCGCCCACCGCGTCCACCGCCTCCGTTGCCACCGCCGCCGCCATTGCGGCCCCGGCTGGCCATGCTGTCGACGCTGGTGCGCAACGGGTCGGCGCGGGCAGGCAGGGCTTGGTCGCGGTCGTCGTCATGGTCGAAGTCGTCTCGCGGTTGGAAAGGCGGTTGCACGTTGCCGTTGCGATCGCCGCCGGCGTGGCCTTGGTGCGGCGCTGCGCGGTGGCGTGGCGGCGGACCACCGCGGCCTGCCGGCGCCGCGTGATGGGAGGGACGCGGTGCTTGCCCGGTGCGACCGCCGCCATTGGCGGGCTGCGACCGGCCGCTGCTGCGATTGCCGTTGCCACCGGCGCCATTGCCTGCCGAGCCGGCCCCGGCAGCGCCTTGGCGTGCCGCACCCTGGCCGCCGACACCCGGTCGTCCCTTGTTGTCGCGCATGCGCTGCATCATCTCGGTGCGCGCCGCTTTTGCTGCGGCCTGCATCACATCGCGGCTCGGCGGTCGACCGGCGCCGCCCCAGATGGTCTGGCGGCCCATCGCGATCGGTTCGGCCTGCTCGCCCGGCTCCGGGCCGAAGCCATCGATGACCTGCACCGGAATGTCCTGCCGCGTGAAGCGTGCGATCGCTTCCATGAAGCCTTCTTCATCGAGGCAGACCAAGCTGACCGCGGCGCCGCTCGCGCCCGCGCGGCCGGTGCGGCCGATGCGGTGCACGTAGTCTTCCGACACATTCGGGATTTCGTAGTTGACGACGTGCGGCAGGTCGTCGATGTCGATGCCGCGCGCGGCGATGTCGGTCGCCACCAGCGCGCGGATCTCGCCGCTTTTGAACCCCGCGAGCGCCTGCGTGCGCGCGGCCTGGCTTTTGTTGCCGTGCAGCGCCATCGCGTGGATGCCGTTCTTGGTCAGAAATTCGGCCACATTGTTGGCGCCGAACTTGGTTCGCGTGAACACCAGCACCTGGCTCCAGTCGTGCTCGTTGATGATGTGGGCGAGCAACGCTTTCTTCTTGCCACGGCCCACGGGGTGGATCACCTGCGTGATGCGTTGTACGGTGGAGTTTGCGGGCGTGACCTGAATGCTGACCGGCTCTTTGAGCAAGCCGTTCGCCAAGCTGCGGATCTCGTCGCTGAACGTCGCGGAAAACAGCAAACTCTGCTTTTCCTTCGGGACCACGGCCAGCACTTTTTTCACGTCGTGGATGAACCCCATGTCCAGCATGCGGTCGGCTTCGTCGAGCACGAGAAACTGCACCTGACCCAGGTCCAACATGCCCTGGCCGTGCAGGTCGAGCAGGCGTCCTGGTGTGGCCACCAACACGTCGACGCCGCGCTTCACGCGGTCGATCTGCGGGTTCATGCCGACGCCGCCGAACACGACGGTGGAGGACAGTTGCAGGTATTTGCCGTAGACACGCACCGACTCCTCGACCTGCGCGGCCAACTCGCGCGTCGGCGTCAGCACCAGGGCCCGAATGCCAGTGCCGCCGAATTTGTTGGTCGCGCTGCGGCTCATCGTCAACCGCTGCAGGATCGGCAGCACGAACGCGGCCGTCTTGCCGGTGCCGGTCTGTGCGCCGCCGAGCAGGTCCTTGCCCTCGAGCACGGCGGGGATCGCCTGCTGCTGGATCGGGGTGGGTGTTTCGTAGCCGAGCTCGAGGACGGCCTTCAAGATGGCCGGGGCCAGCTTCAGTTCTTCAAAGTTCATGTGGGAGTGAAAAAACGCGCCTTCCTCGGCGCGGAGGTCATCGGCCTGCCACGCCGCTCGTGCTGTTTTCAGCGAAAGCGACGCCGCCAGTCAGGGGCTGATGAATACAGGGGAATGAGCGCTTCGAGAACCGCAGTGAATGGGCCCCGAAGACTCCGGCATGGTGCCGACGTTGCGACCAACTGTTGTCGACAACCCGTGGATTGTCGCATGGCAGGCCAATCGGTGGGCGTTGCTTGCAACTTGTGCCCAGCACGGCGCGTGCTGCACCAGCACGTTGTCGACCAAACCATCGCCTATAATCTTACGTTTGGTAAGGAAAACGCGATGACCGTTGCCACCATGACGAGCAAAGGCCAGATCACGGTGCCACAGTCGGTACGGGACGCACTCGGACTGAAAGCCGGCGCCAAGGTCGATTTCGTTCCGCTGGAGGACGGCTTCAAGTTCGTCCCGTTGCACCACGACATCACAACGCTCAGAGGCCGCTTTGCCGGGCGTGTGGCGAAGCCGCTGAGCCTCGCCCAGATGGATGCGGCCATCGCTGCCGGGGCGGCGGCGGGCCAAGGACGGCGATGAATGCAATGCAGGGCACGCCATGCCGATGATCGGTGTGGACACGAATGTGCTGGTGCGCTATCTGACCCAGGATGAGCCGAAGCAGTCGGCGGTCGCCACCCGGTTCTTCGAAGCGAACCTGTCGGATCGGACGCCTGGTTTCGTCAGTCTGGTGGTGTTGATTGAGCTGTACTGGGTGCTCGAGCGTCTGTACCACGCCAAGCCGCAGGAAATCGTCGCTACCGTGGTCGATATGCTCGGCATGGCGCACTTCCACTTTCAGGAGCACGAGGCCGTGCACGCGGCCCTCGACGACTGGCAACACACGGCAAATCGTGGCAAGGTCGGACTTCCCGACCTGCTCATCACCAAGCTGGCGCTGCGCAGCGGATGCTCGCAGACCGTGAGCTTCGACAAGGCCGCTGTTACTTCGGCCGGCATGACGCTGCTCGAATGATCGGAGCGGCTGCCCGGATCGGGTCCGCTCCCCCGGATTGCAGCGCGCACGAATCCACCCGGCTTCCCGCCCTCTGTTTTTTCTACTCAAGCAATCAACCATCCCATGGCCCAATACGTCTACACCATGAGCCACGTCGGCAAGACCGTGCCGCCGAAGCGCCAGATCCTGAAAGACATTTCGCTGTCGTTCTTCCCCGGCGCCAAAATCGGCGTGCTCGGCCTGAACGGTTCGGGGAAGTCGACCTTGCTGAAGATCATGGCCGGCATCGACAAGGAATACGAAGGCGAAGCCACGCCGATGCCGGGACTGACCGTCGGCTATCTGCCACAGGAGCCGCAGCTCGACCCGGAGCACACGGTGCGCGAAAGCGTTGAAGAAGCGATGGGCGAGGTCAACATCGCCAAGAAGCGGCTCGACGAAATCTATGCGGCTTATGCCGAGGAAGACGCCGACTTCGATGCGCTCGCGGCTGAGCAAGGCAAGCTCGAAGCGGTGATCGCCGCCGCTGGCACCGACAGCGAGCACCAGCTCGAGATCGCCGCCGATGCATTGCGGCTGCCGCCGTGGGACGCCAAGATCGGTCTGCTGTCGGGCGGGGAAAAACGTCGCGTTGCGCTGTGCAAGCTGTTGCTGTCCAAACCCGACATGCTGCTGCTCGACGAGCCGACCAACCACCTCGATGCCGAGAGCGTCGAGTGGCTCGAAGTTTTTCTGAAACGCTTCACCGGCACGGTGGTCGGCATCACGCACGACCGCTACTTCCTCGACAACGCGGCCGAATGGATTCTGGAACTCGACCGCGGCCGCGGCATCCCGTACAAGGGCAACTACAGCGACTGGCTCGAGCAAAAAGAGGCGCGCCTGGAGGCCGAGCAGAAGGGCGAAGAGGCCCAGGCCAAGGCGATGAAGAAGGAGCTCGAGTGGGTGCGTCAGAACCCCAAAGGCCGCCAGGCGAAGAGCAAGGCCCGCATCGCGCGCTTCGAGGAATTGTCCGACTTCGAATACCAGAAGCGCAACGAGACGCAGGAGATCTTCATCCCGGTCGCCGAACGGCTCGGCAACCAGGTCTTCGAATTCAAGAACGTCAGCAAGGCATTCGGTGATCGGCTGCTGATCGACAACCTGAGCTTCGAAGTGCCGGCCGGCGCGATTGTTGGCATCATCGGCCCGAACGGCGCGGGCAAGTCCACCTTGTTCAAGTTGATCTCAGGCAAAGAAAAGCCCGACAGCGGCGAAGTGGTGATCGGCTCCACCGTGCGCACTGCATTCGTCGATCAGAACCGCGACGTGCTCGAAAACGAGAAGACCGTGTGGGAAGACGTCTCGGGCGGCCTCGACATCCTGAGCGTCGGCAAGTTCCAGATGCCGAGCCGTGCCTACGTCGGGCGTTTCAACTTCAAAGGCAACGACCAGCAAAAACGCGTTGGGTCGCTGTCCGGTGGCGAGCGCGGCCGCCTGCACCTGGCCAAGACCCTGATCGCGGGCGGCAATGTGTTGATGCTCGACGAGCCGAGCAACGACCTCGACGTCGAGACCTTGCGCGCGTTGGAAGACGCGTTGCTTGAATTCGCCGGGACCGTGATGGTGATCAGCCACGATCGCTGGTTTCTCGACCGCATCGCCACGCACATCCTGGCTGCCGAAGGCGACAGCCAGTGGAACTTCTTCAACGGCAACTACCAGGAATACGAAGCCGACAAGAAGAAGCGGCTGGGCGAAGAGGGTGCGAAGCCGAGGCGCATGCGCTTCAAGGCGTTGAAGTAAGCAGCGTTTCAGTGTTGGCGCGGTCAATCGCTGGGCCGACACGCCCCAGGCCTTGCAGGTTCGACCAGCGCCGGGCGTGTGTGTGTTGCGAACCGCTCGCGCAGCAACGCCAGTTTCGGATCGATGAAGCGCTCGCAAAACGGCTGGTCGGGATGCCGTTGGGCATAGTGCAGGTAGCGCGCCTGGTTGCCGCGAAATGCGCCGAACCGGTATACCTGCGTGATGATCGGGCGGTCGAAGTCGGTCGTCTGCAGACGCGCAATCGCCGCGTTCGCTCGTTGCGCTTGATCTGCAGCCAACGCATAGATCGCCGATCGATAGCGGCTTCGCAGCGCGTGGCTCGACGTGCAACTGTGCGTGTGCAGGTGTACGGCCACGAGCGTGGGCAGTTCGATCTGTGTGTCGTCGAATGCGACCACCACGCCTTCGCTGAACGCATCGATGTCTTCGAGCGGCGCCAGCCAGCCCTGGTCCACCCGCGTCACGCCGCGCAGTGCTTCAAACACCGCTTCGGTGCACCAATGGCAGCCGCCGCCGAAGCCGACGTGTTCGATCATTCCGGTGCCGCGCTGCGCGCCACGAAGCGACGGTAGATCGGCGCGGTCGCAAGCAGCACGACCACGTAGCGCGTGACGTGAAACGCGGTCACCACCGGCACGCCAAGCTGCATCACCTTCGCGGTGATCGACATCTCGGCGATGCCACCCGGCGAAGTGCCCAGCAGCACCGTAACCCAGTGCAGCCCGGCGCTGGCGGCGAGTGCCCACGCAAATACCGCGCTGGCCGCGATCATGCCGAGCGTGCCGACCGCCACCGCGCCGAGCCAGCGCGGGGCGCTGTGCGCGAACGCCGGCGTGAAGCGCGCGCCGAGCGCAACGCCGATGCACAGTTGCGCGGCGTTGCTCACCGCTTTGGGTAGTGTCGACAACTCGATTCCGCTGCCAGTCAGCACCAGCGACACGCCGAGCGCGCCGAGCACCCAGGGATTGGGCAGCCGCAACCGCTGCAACAACAGCGCGCCGAGCAGCCCGACCGCGGCAAGCAACAGCAGACCGCCCGCATGAAACCGCTCGGACCCGGGCGGTGTCGGGTCCACACCGTGCAAGCCCGCCCACTGCAACCCCAGCGGGATCACCAGCACGACCAGCAGCACACGCAGCGAATGCGCCGCTGCGATGCGGTCGATGCGCCCGCCCAGTTGCTCGCCGAGCACCACCATCTCGGAGGCACCGCCGATCGCGGCCGAGAAAAACGCCGTGGCGCGGTCCTGCGCCGTGTCGGCATGCACGGCCGCCGCCAGCAGTCGATAGAACACGAATCCCAGCCCCAGCGCCCACACGATGCCGGCCAGCAACGCGGGAGCGAGTGCTGCGATCGTGCGCAGTACCTCCGGCGTGAAGTAAAGCCCGAGCGCCAAGCCGATCGCGAGCTGCCCCGCGTTGCGCAGCGGTGGCCAGGCGCGCACCGGTGCACCAAGCATGCCGAACAGGGCGATTGTCAGAAGCGGGCCCAGCATCCAGGGCAGCGGACTGCGCCACTCGGCAAAGGCCCAAGCCGCCAGCGTCGCAAGCGCCAGCGTGGCAGCGACGCAGATGGCGGGATGGCGAGCCGCCAGGACGTGGGTCGTGTTGGAAGGCGTCCACATGGTCATCGAGCTTCGAGTGTGGTGGAACGCGACGGCTGCGCGCCAGTGAGGCGCTGGCTGGCACGCACACGTGCCGGATCGAATGACTTTCACCGCAATCGGGGCCAACCGGCCGAGTATCTGCGATGCAGTCAACCGGTCTGTGAACGTGTTGCCGCTCGTTGCCTCGATGTGCGCGAATCCGCGAGCCAGGAGCCAACGGTCACAATGGGCAAATGCAGGCGGCTATACCAGTTCCAGCACCTCTTGAAATGCAAATCATGCAGCCGTCCGGCATGTCGTTTGCTATTGCGGGGAGCAAAGCCATCTCCCCGATCCCGAGCGACCCCATCGCCTGTCATGACCTTCGTAATCGACGCGCACCTTCACTGCACCGGCCAAGAGACGACCTCGGACGTTTTGCAGACGCTGGATGAGGCGGAGATCGACATTGGCGTGCTGCTTGCGCCTTTCTTGTCCGGCGATTTTTCGCTCGACGACCCTGCATCGCTGGTGCGTGCGAATTCCCATCTGGCGACGCTGATCCGAGGCCACAGCGATCGGCTGGTCGGGCTCGGCGTGGTCAATCCGCTCGCGCCGGGGGCGGTGGCCGAAGTGCGGCGAGCCATCGACGCGGGCCTGTCCGGCCTGAAGATGGTGCCGAGCGGCTGGTATCCGTACGACGACGCGGTGCAGCCGGTCTTTGCCGAAGCGGCGGCACTGCGGCTGCCGCTGCTGTTTCACAGCGGCATCTTCATCGACGGCCGGTCGGGACGCTATTGCCGACCGACATACTTCGAGGCGCTGCGTGCGCACCCGGGGGTGCGCGTGACCTTGGCGCACCTGGGTTGGCCCTGGACGGATGAGGCCATCGCTGTCGGGCTGATCGACCGCATCCACGGGGTGCCCGATGCGCAGGCGGCGTTTCGGTTCGACCTGTCGTTCGGCCCGCCGCCACCGTACCGGCTCGAGGTGCTGAGACGGGCGCTCGATGTGCTCGGACCGGGCTTGCTGCAATACGCGAGCGATTGCTTCTTGCCGTGCAGCGGCGCCGAAATTCGCGAACGCAAGGGCTGGCTTGCCGACTTGCTCGACGCGCTGGATTTGGACGCCCCCGCGCGCGATGCCATCTGGAGTGGCACGGCTGCCGCTTGGCTCGGCCGCGAAGTGCCCTCGGCGCGGCTCGCCTCGGAAGCGGCTTCGCGCGCGCACTCGGCGCAGGCGATGGACGAAGGTGCGCCGTTGTCTTGGAAGCGTGGTTCCGGTCCGCTGCAAATGCGGCGCTTCTGTTGCTGATGCCCCATGCGTGTTCTGTCAAATAAGAAAATCCGGGTGCTCGAAGTGATCGGAAACGCCATCGTCGGCGGCATGGAAAGCTGGGTCGAACAACTCGTGACGCGACTACCGGCCGAACGCTTCCAGGTCGACGCGCTTTGCCCGTTCGAGAGCGCATTCACCGATCGCCTGCGCGCCGTCGGCATCGACGTCACGATCGTGCCGATGCCTGAGAGCCCGCTTTGGGATTCGATCCAGGCGGCCACCACGCTCGTCAAATCGCAGCAGATCGATCTGCTGCATGCCCACCTGCCGAACGCCCATGTGCTTGCCGGGTTGGTCGGCCGCCTCACGGGTCGGCCGGTGCTGACGACCATTCACGGTCGGCAAATGACGACGCTCGATCTGGAAGTGCACCGGACCTGCTCGACGCACGTGAGCGTGGTGTGCCGCCACAGCCACTTTCACGCGCTGGCGTTGGGCACCGCGCCCGAGTTGCTCAGTTGCGAGACCAATGGCGTCGACACGGATCGGTTTCAGCCGGCTGAACAGCGCTCGCGTGTGCTGCGCGATGCGTTGCGGCTGGATGACGCAGTCCCTCTTGTGGGCTTCGTTGGCCGCCTGTCGCCCGAGAAGGGCCCCGATGTGTTCGTGCGCGCCGCCGTGCTGCTCAAAGGCCTGCATCCGGAAGCGCACTGCGTGCTGATCGGCGAAGGACCGATGGAAGCGGGGCTGCGACAACTGGTGAAGAAGCTGCGGCTGTCGGGTCATGTGCATTTCGCGGGCCTCGTGCGTGACATGCCTGCGGTCTACCAGGACCTCGACCTGACCGTCAGCAGCTCACATTCGGAAGCGATGCCGCTGGCCGTGATGGAGGCAATGTCCAGCGGCTTGCCGGTCATCGCCGCGCGCGTCGGGGGCGTGCCCGAGATCGTGCTGCACGGGCAGACCGGCTGGCTCGTGGGCCCGGGCGACTTCGAAGACATCGCGGGTCGCGTGGCCGGGTTGTTGGTCGACCCGGCCGCACGTGCCGACATGGGCCAGCAGGCGCGCGCGCATGCGGTCGCCCGGCTGGGCAGCCAGACCAGCACGGCGCGGGTCGAGCAATTGATGGCGCGCATCGTCGCGGCCGCACCCTCGCAGGCGCTGGCCTACCGGGCTGCGACCTTGCCGACCGCCGCGGTCGATAGCACGGCGGTGCTGCACCGGCCACATGCCGTGCACAACGGCGCGTCACCGAGCCAGACGCAATGAACGGGAGCGCCGACGACATCGGTCGATCACCGCACACCGAACCGTTCCGTACCGCTACCGCCATCCGACCGAACGCACCCGCATCCATCGCCCCACCATCCGCCGACGCTGCCGCCCCCCGGATCGGCTGGGGCGTACTCTGTATCTGCCCTATGCGCAGGCACTTCATCGTTGGCAGGCGAAGCTGCAGGCCAACGCAAGCAATTCACAAGGACCATTGATGCATCTGATCGTTTTCTCGCACCTGCGCTGGGGGTTTGTCTATCAAAGGCCGCAACATCTGATGTCGCGTCTGAGCCGCGATTACACGGTGTTGTTCATCGAAGAACCGGTGGCAACCGATGGCGAACCTTGTCTGGACCGCTCTGCGCAGGGCCCGAACCTCGACGTGCTGGTGCCACGCACGCGCACTGTGGCACCGGGCTTCAACGACGAGCAGATGCCCCAGATTCAAGCGCTTCTGCAAAACCACCTCGCGCGCGAAGGCATCACCGATTACGTGGTGTGGCTCTACACGCCGCTGGCGCTGCCCATGCTGGAATCGTTGAAACCGAAAGCGTTGGTGTACGACTGCATGGACGAGCTCTCGGCCTTTCTGCATGCGCCTGTGCAATTGCGCGAGCGCGAAGCGCGACTGCTCGCCACCGCCGATCTGGTGTTGACCGGCGGACCCGCGCTGTTCGAGGCCAAACGCGCCGCCAACCCGAACGTGCATTGCATGCCGAGCTCGGTGGAGGTCGAGCATTTCGCGCCCGCCGGGCTGGACGCCGACGGCTTCGAGGCGCAGGAGGCCACGAAGCTGCAGCAGCAGATCGCTCATCCTCGGTTCGGGTTCTTCGGCGTGATCGACGAACGCTTCGATCTCGCGTTGCTCGGCGCGCTGGCCGACGCCGAACCCGACTGGCAGATCGTGCTGGCCGGGCCGGTCGTCAAAATCGACCAGAACACGTTGCCGCGCCGCTCCAACATCCACTGGCTCGGCATGCAATCGTATGCGCGGCTGCCGTATCTGCTGGCGGGTTGGGACGTGTGTCTGATGCCGTTTGCGATCAACGAGGCAACGCGCTTTATCAGCCCGACCAAGACGATCGAGTACCTGGCCGGCGAGAAGCCGGTCGTCAGCACGCCGGTGCGCGACGTGGCGGTGCTGTACGGCAGTGCGGTGCACATCGCGCCAGCCGGGCCTGCGTTCATCGACGCATGTCGCGATGCCCTGGCCTCCGCTGCGCAGTTCGAATGGGCGGCTACCCGGCACGGCCGGGCAGCCGCCGAATTGCTGAGCGCGTCGTCCTGGGATCGCAGCGCCGCGCGCGTGCACCGATTGATCGAAGCAGCGATCGACCCGGCTGCGCACGCGGACGCTCAACCGCATGAGGACATGCGCGTTGCAGGCGCCGACGGCGCGTCTGCCGACCCGCTGCAGGCCTTGCTGTTGCATGCCGCGCCGTTTTCCTCGGCGCGCGGCGCAGCGGGTGTTGAGTAGACGAACCTTCAAAGTGCCCACTCCCGTTTTGAGTTGCGTGCCCACCCCAGGCCTAGCAACCCAACTCTTGCCGAGCCGTTGAGCCTGGCCATCGACCACTTAGACATTTTCAGAAAAGTTTATGGACAAGATCAGCAAAGGCTTCGAGCGCGCTGCGCAGTCATCGGTTCCGGGCCGCGCGGGGTTCGACTATCTCGTGGTCGGCGCCGGCTTTGCGGGCAGCGTGCTGGCCGAGCGGCTGGCAAGTCAGCTCGATGCGCGCGTGCTCGTGATCGACAAGCGGCCGCACATCGGCGGCAACGCGTTCGACCGGTACGACGACCATGGGGTGTTGATCCACCCGTACGGCCCGCACATCTTTCACACCAACGCAGCCGACATTTTTCAGTACCTGTCGCAGTTCACCAAATGGCGCCCGTACCAGCACCGCGTGCTTGCAAGCGTTGACGGGCAACTGGTGCCGATCCCGATCAACCTGGACACCGTGAACCGCTTGTACGGCATGCAGCTGACCGCGTTCGAGATGGACGAATGGCTGGCTTCGGTGGCCGAGCCATGTGCAGAGATACGTACGTCGGAAGACGTCGTGGTGTCGAAAGTCGGCCGCGACCTTTATCAAAAGTTCTTCCGCGGCTACACGAGAAAGCAATGGGGCATGGACCCTTCGGAGCTCGATGCGAGCGTGACCGCACGCGTGCCAACCCGCACCAACCGCGACGACCGTTATTTCTCGGACACGTTCCAGATGATGCCCCGGCACGGCTACACGCGGATGTTCGAGTCGATGCTCTCGCACCCGAACATCAGCGTGATGCTGCAGACCGATTTTCAGGACGTGGTCGATCTGCTGCCGTGGAAACATCTGATCTACACCGGGCCGATCGATGCGTTCTTCCACCACAAGCACGGCAAGCTGCCGTACCGCAGCCTCGCGTTCGAACATGTGCACCATGCGGTCCCGCAGTGGCAGGCAGTAGGCACGATCAACCACCCGAACGACTGCGCGTACACGCGGGTCACCGAGTTCAAGCACCTGACGGGACAGCATCACACCGGCACGTCGCTGGTCTACGAGCACGCGTGTGCGGAAGGCGATCCCTATTACCCGGTGCCGACGGCCGCCAGTGCCGCGCTGTACGAACGCTACCGCGAAGAAGCCGATGCACTGCCGGACGTGACGTTCGTCGGCCGGCTGGCCAGCTACCGCTACTACAACATGGACCAGGTGGTGGGCCAGGCGTTGGCGGCGTTCAAGCGGTTGCGCGCGGCCAAAACGACCGAACGCACAGCAGACGGTGTCTTGCCGACGCAGGAGCTCGCGCAGCCGGTTGCCTGATCGGCGCCCGCGGCAGCCTGCGGGCTGCTCAACGCGGCCGTTGGCTGTTCGCGATCTTCCAGTCGTACGGCACGAATTCAATGCAATAGTCCGATGGCAACGACATCGATGTGTAGCGCTGCACATAGGCGATCAGCGTCGGCGCGTGCATAGGCACAAAGTCTTCTGTGTAGAACCGCAAGATCTCGCTGAGCGGGATCGTCCCTGCGCAGATTGACCAGCCAGCCGGCGGCGACAACAACGGTACCGGCGCGCTGCGGCCGCGCCGCGCCAGCCCGCACCGGCTGCGACATATGCATTGCCGCACCCGTGCCGCCACATTGCCTCCTCCCACGGCATTGCACAGTTCCAGAGGCGGCGAAAGTCGCCGTTATCGACACCCGGTGGCACCGCCGCCGGTCCCTGCAGTGCCTTCAGCGTCTCGTGGGGCCGGCGCTCGGCGCGCGCGGTCGAAATCGGGCTCGGGCAACCCGAGACGACGCGCAAGCCGGTCAGCGCCTTCACCCGCGATGCACCAGTGCGGCGTCTACCTCACGGCCTTCGCCAACCCGATTGGACTTAGCACGTTGAGCGCGGCGGCGACAGCGCCGAGCGCGCCGGCGCTGTCCATGACGGAGGCCGGAAGCTCGAAGGTGTTGCCGTCGCGACCGACGACAGCACCACGCCCGGCGTTGAAGCGATCGTCGTTCTCGAGCGCGACCACTGCAGCGACAGTCGCGCGGAGCGCCGATCCGCAGGTGCCGAGCGCAACGGCGCCGCATGCCGCAGCATTGCGGCAACCATCAGTGTTCCGCCGGTCGCCGCCGGCGCCGCCGTGAGTCATCAAGACGGGGGTTCTTTCGTTGTTTCGCGAGTCGGGGGTGTTGATGAAAGCGGCATGGGAAGACTCATACCGGCAACGACAAGTCGGGCATATCTCTTGCTCTCGACGGCTCATGACGGACACCACCATTTGCCCCTTCCTACAGAGCCTGAGCGATCCAGCAAAGGCGCTCAAGGCCGACGCACGCGAGACCTACTATTCTTTGCTGCACGGGCTGGAAGGCCGGCCGGGCGAAGCGCCTCCTCTGGCACTCGCCGCGTCCCGATCTTTTTTGCACGAGCGGCTGGCTGCGGCGGCCCTGCTGCCCAGCGACCTGCCGGCCGACATCCGGGACCTGGCGGGGTGGATGGACAGCTGCAACGAACGGACCGGCAAGGCGTATCAGGCCTACGTCGCCGGTCGCCGGGCTGGCCAGCCGCGCCGCTATTTTTCCAGTCGCGCGCACGCGCTGTACCTGTTGAAGGCCGTCGCGCCGACCAAGCTGGTCGACGGCGCCTGGCTGTATGGTCTATTGCGCCACTGGCGAGACCCGCGCCTTGCGCCGCTAATACGGACCTATATCGAGGAACTGGGCGTCGGGCGGCCCGAACAGAACCACGTCGTCATCTACCGCAAGCTGCTTGAGGAGCATGACCTGGACGGCTGGCAGCAGCTGCCCGACGCCTTTTTCACCCAGGGCGCGATCCAGCTCTCGCTCGCCCATCACGCCGCCGAGTTCGGCCCCGAGGTGATCGGCTTCAATCTCGGCTACGAGCAGCTGCCGCTGCATCTGCTCATCACCAGCCTCGAGCTCGATGAGCTCGGCGTTGACCCGACCTACTTCCGCCTGCACGTCACAGTCGACAATGCGTCGACCGGTCACGCGCGCAAGGCGCTCGGTGGCCTGCAGGCGATGCTTCCACGCCTCGGCGACGCAGCAGGGTTCTATCGCCGCGTGATCACCGGCTACAAGCTCAACCTGCTTGGCATCGGTACGGTCGATGCGATCGAAGGCTTCGACCTCGAGGGCGAGCTAATCGACGTGCTCGAGCACAAGGCCGTGATCGGCGCGCCGCTGCACGGCAGCGCGTGCAAGGTCGCCGGCCGCAGCGTCGGCGAGTGGCTCGGCGAGCGCGGCCGCATCCGCGGCTTCCTTGGGGAGCTCGAGAAGATCGGCTGGGTGCGACGCCACCAGAACCCTGCCGACAGCCGCTTCTGGCAATTGATCGAGGGCGACCGGGCGCCGATGTTCGGTGCCTTCAGCGCGTACGAGCGGCAACTCGTATACGACTGGATCGCTGGCAGTCTCGCGCAGTGCGAGACGAAGCGCAAACGCCGTCCGGTGCCGGCGCTGCGCGGCGCAGACGCGGACGTTTCGGACTCCGGCGAGGCTGCCGGCGACTTTGGCATCGATGCGCGTCTCCTTCGCCGGCGGCTGGCTGAGTGCGGCACCGCCGATGCTGGAATGCGCTTGCTCGCATCGATGATGTCGCCGGCCGGCCATCACACGCCGACCGGGCTGCTGGCGACGCGTCTGTATGCCGAGCGGTTCGACCGCCTGTCGTGAACGACACCGATGCGGCGTTGCTCGACCTCGGCCGGGCGCTGAAGGAGCGGGCCTATCGCCACGTCGCGGTGACGCCGGCGACGCATGCCCGAGTGCTGTCACGTCCGGACCGGATATGGGCCGCGCGGCTTGAGGATGTATTCGGCTGGAGCCTACCGTTCCAGGCAGGGCTGATGCCGGACGGCCTGTGGCGGTCGATGCAGGCCGCCGGTGTGGTCGTGCCGGAAGGCGAGGGTTGGCGCAGTACCGTGCGCTGGTCCACGCTCGACGCTGACCTGTACGTGCATTCAGCATATCCGACTGCGGCGGCCGATGCCGTCTTCTTCGGACCCGACACTTACCGCTACACCGCAGCGCTGCGGCGCCATCTCGAGCGACGCACGGCGCCTCTGCGGCGCGCCGTCGACATCGGCTGCGGCGCCGGGCCCGGCGCCGTTGTTGTCGCCAAGCGCGAGCCGGCGGCGCGCGTCGACGCGGTGGACATCAACGCGGATGCGCTGCGCTTCGCCGTCGTCAACGCGGCTCTGGCCGGCATCGACAACGTCGAGTGCAGGCGCTCGAGCCTGCTTGACGGACTCGACGGCACCTTCGATCTGATCGCCGCCAACCCGCCTTACCTGCTCGACGCCAGCGAGCGCGCGTACCGGCACGGCGGCGGCCGGCTCGGCGAAGGCCTGTCGCTGGCGATCGCCGACCTTGCGCACGAGCGGCTGGCGCCCGGCGGGACCCTGCTTCTCTACACGGGCTCAGCCATCATCGGCGGTATCGATGCACTGGCCGACGCCCTCGGTTCGCGCCTTCATGCGGACCATCTCGACTGGCGCTACGAGGAACTCGACCCCGATGTGTTCGGCGAGGAGTTGCAGGAGCCAGCGTATGCCGGGGCCGACCGCATCGCCGCCGTTCTCCTCACGGCGATCCGGCGTCCATGAAGCTCGTCAGGCTGTGTCAGAAATTGCCTCGATTCGATGGCTCTTCCTCACTTTTCGTGGAACGCCGCTCAGGCGCTGCTGCAGGCAGCGTTGAGCAGGAGGCTATTGAAGGCAGCATGAGCACACCCTGGCAGCGACCAGGCCAAAGGCCAGATCAACAAGCTCAAGCGCCCAGACTTACGGCCACGCCAGCTTCAAACTGCTATGACATCGTGTCCTACTCACCGCTTGATCCACGAAAAGTGAGGAAAAGCCAACTTCTGGGGAGCAGTTCAAACCCGGGGCGGTTCACTACCACGAGCTGGATGTGCTGTACCGCGCGCTCTTCACTCTGTGCTCATCATTGACGCACTGCGATAGTGCTAACACACCCTAGCTTTTAAACAGCTTGTTGGTCATTAAAACTCACTTATTGAAGCAGTTGCCAAGTAAGTTACCGAGCCACGCTCACTTTTGTTTGCATTTCATTTTCAATGAATACCAACGGCTTCAACGATTCACACGCCAGCACTGCAGCCATTTCACCTCTTGCGCTTTGGGGAGGACTTGAATGTACCGTGGCAAGAATCAACGATGAGTATCGCAATCAAATCCAGAGAAACCGGACATTACAGCAGACCAGGGGATCTGGACCAGATTGCTGCGCTGGGCTTGCGGACCTTGCGCTATCCGGTTTTGCTGGAAACAATTTCTCCCGAGTGCGCCGACCGTCAAGATTGGGCATGGCACGACGAGCGGCTAAATCGGCTGCATGCCCTTGGCATTTCGCCAATTGCTGGTTTGGTCCATCATGGCAGTGGTCCAGCCTATACCAGCTTGCTTGACCCGGCGTTTGCGGACCTCGTGGCGGCACATGCACAGCGAGTGGCCCGGCGCTATCCGTGGATCAGCCAGTTCACCCCAATCAACGAGCCGCTGACCACAGCAAGGTTCTCGGGTTTGTATGGTCACTGGTATCCGCATGGGCGAGACGTTGCAATCTTTCTGCGCATCTTGATCAACCAGTGCCGGGCAGTGGTGTTGTCGATGCAAGCAATCCGCCGCACCAACCCAGCAGCCCAACTGATTCAAACTGATGATCTGGGGAAAGCGTTCAGCACGCGGCTGATGAAATACCAGGCCGACTATGAAAACGAGCGGCGCTGGCTGGGTTTTGACTTGTTGTGCGGTCGGGTGGACCGCCAGCATCCGTGGTATGAAATGTTCGTCAAGGCTGGAATCGACAAGCGCGAACTGGCGTTTTTCACCAACGCCCCGTGCCCGCCCGACATCATCGGCATCAACTACTACGCCACCAGCGAACGCTTTCTGGACCACCGGCTGCAGGCATATCCAGGCTTCCACCTGAATACCACTTCTTCACATACCTATGTTGACGTTGAAGCCGTGCGTCTTGATCTGCCGGCTCAGCACGTTGGAGTGGAAGTGCGCCTGCGTGAAGCCTGGGAGCGTTATGGCTTGCCGATGGCTGTAACTGAGGCACATCACGGTGGCAGCCGAGACGAGCAGGTGCGCTGGCTCATGGAAGTCTGGAATGCCGCTCATCGACTGCGCCAGGAAGGTGCTGATATTCGCGCAGTCACTGTGTGGTCACTGCTCGGCGCGGTTGATTGGAATTCGCTGCTGAAGCACAAAAACGGTTTTTATGAGCCTGGCGTTTTCGATGTCAGGTCGGACCCGCCGCGCCCCACCGTGCTGGCCTCGGCAACTGCTTCGCTGGCGACAACCGGCGCTTTCGATCATCCCGTGCTGGACCGCGCTGGCTGGTGGAAACGCGAAGAGCGGTTTTACCGGCCCAAGGCGCGTAACCGCCGACTCCATGTGGTTGGCTCGCCAAGACGCCTGCTTATTACCGGGGCCAGTGGCATGCTTGGACAAGCGTTTTCACGCATCTGTAATCTGCGCGGGCTAGACCATGCCTTACTTATGCGCCGCGACTTGGACATTGCCGACTTGGCGTCCATCGACGCGGCGCTTCAGGCCTACCAGCCATGGGCGGTCATCAATGCAGCCGGCTATGCACGAGTGGCTGATGCCGAGCGCGAAGCTGAGCGTTGCTTCAGGGAGAACAGCGAAGGCGCAAGCCTTTTTGCTGAAGCTTGCGCCCGGCTCCGCCTGCCGTATGTTTCTTTCTCCTCTGACTTGGTGTTTGACGGCGCGATGGGCCGGCCTTACACCGAAAGCGATGCAGTCAAACCGATGGGCGTGTACGGGCGCAGCAAGGCTGAGGCCGAACAGCGCGTTCTCGCGGCGCATTCCGAAGCTTTGATGATCAGGACAAGCGCCTTTTTCGGGCCCTGGGATCTGTCCAACTTTGCCTATGCAACCTTGCATGGTCTGGCACACGGCCACAAAGTGTGCGCCCCGGCCAATGCCGCGGTGTCGCCTACATATGTGCCTGACTTGGTCCATGCGGCGCTTGATCTGTTGATTGACGGCGCTTGCGGCATCTGGCATTTGGCCAATCGGGGCCACGTGTCGTGGCATGAATTTGCCACGATGCTGGCTAAAGCCGCAGGGCTAGACGCCAATGCACTGGCTGTAGCCGATGCCGGTGATGTCCCAGTCACCGTCACCGTGCTGGCCAGTGAGCGGGGTAGGGTCATGCCCACTTTGGAGCATGGCATTGACCGCTACATTCATGACAGTCGAGAAAACTGGCGGGTAGCAATTCGCCACAGCCTGAACCGCTGAGCGCGCACCCAACCGACCCGGGTTGGCTGGGTGTACACAGAGGCGTTTAGAAACCAAGTCAGCCAATGTGGCCCGTTCGCGTTGTGTGCCCTGCATCTCTCAACGCGGACATTTCGGCACTGTTGGACCCCCACCCCGGCGCTGCTATCGCTGCCGCTTTCGGCTCGAATGTGGCGGCTGCTGGACTCTCCGAATGGCAGCCAGCAGCGGCTCCAGTCGACGATGGCGAAGCAGGTACGCGGTATTGCCCATCGTCGATGCGAACGCGTCGGGAATGGGATTGACGCGGACCAGCGTGTCACCCAGCTGATCCAGTAGCACCTCTGGCGAATGCTCGTAAGCGCGTTCGTGGCGCCGACCTGCGTGGGCCGTATGGAACTTGCGTTCGTACGAAAAGCCCTCGAGTGAATCGCCAAGCATGACTGCAGCCCACAACGCATACACATCGAAGTCGCAGGCGTCATTCATCATGTCGGTCGTGAACCCGCCCGGGGGACGAACGTTCAACTCGAGCGCGACATACGTGCCGTTGGGGCGCGCGAAGAATTCGAGGTGAAAGAAGCGCTGGCGCAAGGCAAACGCTGCGAGCGCCCTGCGCCCAACCTGCTCGAGCGCCGGCGGAATGCTGCGAAGCGAGTAATAGAACCCATCGAGAACGCCGGTTCTCACCTCCATGATTCCCCTGTCGTAGGCATGAGACGTGCAGAAGACCACGCGGCCATCCCGGTCCACCAGGCCGTCGAAGGTCACAATGTCGCCTTCGACAAAGGGCTGCACGACGTGACCATCGAGGGGCAGAAGAAGCGCAGCCTCGAGTTCGGTGTCCGTCGATACCCGGAAAGTGGACATGGCTCCCGAACCGTTGTCGGGCTTGAAGATGAGTGGAAAGCCGTGCTTCGCGGCGAAGCCCCGGACGGCCTCTGACGACGAGCATCGGATCCCCGGTATGGAAGGCACCCCAGCCTTTTCGAACGCCTCGGCCATGGCCAGCTTGCTGCGAAGGCGCGCGACGTCCCGCGCCGTGAGGCCCTCGATGCCGAGGTCGTCGCGCAGACGGCCCTCGACCTCGAGCCAATGCTCGCCGTTCGATTCCACGAAGTCGATCGGGCCGTGCTCGGCGATCAGAGAGACGACGATGGCGAGCAAGACCTCGTACTCACCCATGCGGGGCTCGAACACATAACGTTCGAGTGCGTGGCGCGCTTCCGGCAGTAGGTCGCCTTCCGGCACATCACCCACGGCAAGGACGCTTGCGCCGCGGGCATGCGCGGCGACGCAGAACAGGTGTGAATTCGGTGGGAAGCCTGGTGACAGGTAAAGAATCCTCACCTTCTCTATCTCCGCTTCATCAGCCAGCCGACGCCATTCCAGATGCGAAACGGAGATTCGTCGGCGCGCATGACCTCCAGCTCGGCGCCTTGCGCGAGCGCGAGCACCTCGCGATTGGCGTCCTCGCGAGACCGTCCGTAAGCGTAGTTGAAAAGGACGAAGTCGCCCTTGGGCCGGAGCACCCGCCGGATCTCCGAGAAGTGGCGCTCGACCAGCGCATGCCCGGAAAGCACCAGATAAGGAAACGTGTCGACGCTGTAGACAAGGTCCATCGACCCGGAACCGAACTCCACGAGATCCTGGCCCGACGTCACGTGGACGCTCGCATTCGCAAAGCCTTCGAGCCGACGGGTGGCCGCCGAGATCATCCCCGACGAGACATCCGTGCCGACCACGGAGCGCAAGCGCGAGCACAAGGGGACGATCAAGCGTCCGATGCCGCATCCGACCTCCAGGGCATCGCGATGCAGTCCGAGCACGCCCCAGTCTTCCAGCACGCCGATCACCTCGTCGGTCGCGGCGGCGAGGAGTTCGGGATTTCCAAGAGAGTAGAGGGCTACGCTTGATTCCTCGCTCTCCGCCACGGATGCGTCGAAGAGCTTTCGGGATCTCTCGATTCCTTCCTCCGCGTTGCCGGCGACCTCCGGTGCATCCAGACGTTGGCGGATCATCCTGACGATGGTGCGGCAACCGTCTTCGTTTTCAGTGAAGTGCCGCTCGAGCTCGCGAAGCCTGGCTGGGTTCCCGGCCAGCGTGGGCAGGGCGCGGGCGATCGCCGCCGTGTCCTCCGTGCGCTGAACGAGCTCCATCAATACCATTGACGCGGAGGTCTCGGAGCGCAAGTAGCGGTCGACGATGCGCTGGATGTCGGCAACCGGGATGTCCATGAGTGCCCCGTTCAGGTCACGCTGCATTGCTCGCACGCGACCCTCATCGCGCTGCGCGCGTGCTCGAGCGTGGTGTCGATGTCAGCCGGTTGGTGGGCGTAGCTGATGAACCACATGTGACGGGGGTGCAGAAGCACGCCGCGCACCAGCATTGCGTCATAGAAGGCTGTTCGCAGCGCGTCGTTCGTCTCGGGGTCGGGGTGGTCGAACCTCAGGAAGGGCATCGGCGGGAAGGGCTCGCCGAAGCTCAGTGCGGGTGCGTCGAGGTCACGGACAATGGCGTTCAGACCGTCGATGAGCCGCTGGCCGAGCGCCCAGACGTGGTCAGCGACGCCACGTTCTTCAACGATGCGCATCGTGGTGAGCGCGGCGGCCATGGCCGCGGTGTCCCCGTGGTAGGTCGCCGAGAGGTGCATGCCGGCGGCGCTGCTCATGACGTCGCGCCGTCCGACCACTGCCGCAACCGGCCAGCCGTTGCCCAGAGCCTTGCTGACGGTGGTGAGGTCGGGCTTCAGTCCGAGGCGGGCCTGGACGGAACCCGGCGCCGTGCGAAACGCGGTCTTGACCTCATCGAGGACAAAGAGCGCGCCATGGCGGTGCGTGATGTCTTGAATGGTTTGAAAAACCTCGCGCGTCGGCGGCAACACCATCTCGGGCGCCAGGATGACGGCTGCGATCTCGCCAGGGTATGCGTCGAAAAGGGCCCCGAGCGATTGCGGGGCGTTGCTGTCGAACTCGAGAACCTGCGCGTCGAGACCGGCAGGAACCGAAGGGTCGAGCGGCAAGGACCAGTCGTGCCACCCGTGATACCCCGCACGCGCGATCCGGCGGCGGCCGATGGCACGCCGCGCGATGCGCAACGCGGCGGTCGTTGCTTCGCTCCCCGTTTTCAGCAGCACGGCCATGTCGGCGGCGGCGAAGCGCTCGACCAGCGCCTCAGCGAAGAGCACGTGCTGAGGCCGATTCATAGAGAGCAGCGAACCCTGCTCGAGTTCCACACGCGCCGCCGCGTCGACTTCCGGATCCGCGTAGCCCAGCAGGAACGCTCCGAAGGCCATAAGGTAGTCGATGTACTCGTGCCCGTCGACGTCCGTGATCCGGCAGCCGCGGCCGCGCTGGAAGTACATCGGGGAGCGCTCAGGCGTAGTAAGCACCCGCCCGGAGAGGTGATGGGCGCCCGGGATAACGCGCTCAGCGCGCGCGAGCCACTTCCGGGATGAGGTGTAGCGTTCTTCAGTCATGTCTTTACCCATACTATTACCAGCATTCGGCCCTGCGCCGAATCTGCTTCCTCTTTCCAGCGCACCCGGCTTCTGCGGAACTCTTTTGACCCAAGCCTAGCGCGTGTTATGCACTTTCCCCTGCGGCCCAGAGTATTGTCGCCTTGGGCAGCATGAGGGCGACGAAGATCGGAAGAGAACGGCCAAAACCAGCGGCAGCGTCGCTGCGGGGATGATTTCTTCGAGGGCCTAGCATCCTTGGCCTTTCCGATCGAGAAGGAGGGGCCCATGCGAATCACGATTCAGGCGCTGATTGAAGGCGCCGACGGGCAGCCACCTTGCACGGAAACGATTGGTAAGGTCGAGCTCGACACCGACAGCGCTCCGACTTCCGGGCAAGGCTTGCTCCTGCGCAAGCCGCACCCGCTGCTGCGGCAGCTGATCGAGCAGTTGAAGGCCGAGACAAGGACTGCACCATGAACATCGCACTGCACAAGAACGCTCGGACCACCCCAGCCATTCGCGCTGAGATCGCTGCTCGCAGCGATCTCAGCGCGCGTCAGTTGAGCCAGCGTTACGGCGTGACTCAGGCCACCATCTACAAGTGGAAGGCGCGCGACTCGACGGCCGATCGCTCCCACACCGCGCACCGGCTGCAGACGACACTGACGCCTGCGCAGGAGGCGGTCGCCATGGAGCTGCGCCGCACCTTGCTGCTGCCGCTGGATGACCTGCTGACGGTGGTGCGGGAGTTTCTGTGCGCCGATGTCTCCCGCTCGGGGCTGGACAGGTGTCTGCGCCGCCACGGCGTGGGCAGCCTGGACGCGTTGAAGCCGGCTGAGCCGAAGGTGCCCCATAAGGCCTTCAAAGCTTACGAGCCCGGCTCCCTGCATATGGACATCAAGTACCTGCCGCAGATGCAGGATGAAACCAAGCAGCGCTATCTGTTCGTGGCCATCGACCGGGCCACCCGCTGGGTGCATGTGGCCATCAAGGGCAACAAGACGGCGGCCAGCGCCAAGAGCTTCCTCCAGGCATTGCACAAGGCCTGCCCAATTCGGATCACCCGGCTGCTGACTGACAACGGCAAGGAGTTCACCGACCCGCTCTTCGCCTCGCAGGCGCGAGCCCAGCGGGCAGCACGAGTTCGAACAGCTGTGCCAAGCGTTGGGCATCGAGCATCGGCTGACCAAGCCGAGAACACCGCAGACCAACGGCATGGTTGAGCGCTTCAACGGACGTATCCAGGACTTGCTCAATACGCACCGCTTCCGATCGGGCCAAGACTTGGAGCAGACGCTGTTGCGCTATGTGGCGCTCTACAACCACCAGCTACCGCAGTCGGCGCTGAAAAGCAAGGCGCCGCTCCAGGCCATGAAAGATTGGTACGCTACGCATCCGCATCTGTTTATCAAGCGACCTTATGATCGTCGGGGATATGAAACCTAGAGAAGCTCAAAACGCCTCGTTTACGGATGCCGTTGGTTGCGCAATGAGGCTAACGGGGGTGGAGCCGAGAATTCGCAGCCAGATTGCGTGACTTTGGGGAGGGGAGTGCGAAATGACAAAGGTGATTGCCAGTTGCATACAGATGCGGTCTTCGGACAGCGTGTCCGAGAACGTCGCAACCGCCGTACGCCTCATAGACCAAGCGGCTCGTGCAGGCGCCCAATTGGTCGTAACGCCGGAGATGACGTCGCTGCTCGACAGGAGGCCGGGAGCTTTGCTGGAAAAAGCCAAGGTGCAGGACGAAGACGCAGCTTTGCCCGTTTTTAGAGAAACTGCCGCCCGGCTGGGCATCGAGCTGGTCATCGGATCGCTGGCGATCAAGATCGATGAAGCGCATTGCGCCAACCGAAGCTTCTTTATCTCCCGCCGCGGAGAAGTTATCGCCAGCTACGACAAAATCCATCTGTTCGATGTCGAGCTCGGAAAGGGGAAACCTACCGCGAATCGAAACGATTCCAGGCCGGCCATCGTCTTGAAATCGTCTCGATCGACCAAGTGGCTGTCGGCTTAACGGTTTGCTATGACCTGCGGTTTCCCGAGGTCTACAGAAACCTAGCCAAGGCAGGCGCACAGATCATCACGATTCCTTCGGCTTTCACCAAAATCACCGGCCAAGCGCATTGGCACGTTCTGTTGCGAGCACGGGCCATAGAAGCGGGCTGTTTTATCCTGGCCCCGGCGCAAACGGGACTGCACGCTGATGGCCGCGAAACCTATGGCCACAGTCTGATCATCGATCCATGGGGCAGCGTGCTGGCTGAAAAGGAAATCGACGAGCCCGGTTTCATTCTCGCTGAGCTGCACTTGGACAAGGTCCGTGAAGCACATGCCAAAATCCCGTCATTAATCCATGAAAGACCATACACCATCAACCAAAACACGGTGACGATTTAAGCGTTGACTGTCATGGTCAAGTTTTTTCGGACCCTCCGATAGGGGGGCGTGTGAATTCACTGCTTCGCCAGGAAGCGCTGCTCGAATTGAACAGGGGGCCGGTAGCCCAGCGTGAAATGTAGTCTGATGGCTTTGTAGAAGTCCACGATGCAGTCCGCAATATCTGCCCACGCTTCCCATGTTTGGCATAGTCGCGCTGCCAAATCCGCTCCATCTTGAGGTTCAGGAAGCAGCGTTCCAAGACGGTGTTATCCCAGCGATTGCCTTTTCGGCTCGTGTTGCAAACGAGTCGGTGACATGCCAACAAGGGCGTCTGCTCTTGGCTGGCGTACAGCGCGGATTCAACCGATCGTTGCAACACCGGGTTGTTGAACGGATCTTAGGTACTCGTCCAAGGTCTCTGCCGGTGTCTTCCAACCCAGCCTTTTACGCGGCCTGTTGTTCAAGGTCCCAGCCACGGCTTGGATCTCTTGCTCGCTCCAGCGGGACAAGTCCCTGCCCTTGGGGAAGTATGGGCGCAGCAGCCCGTTCGTGTTCTCGTTCGTGCCGCGCTGCCATGGGCTGCGAGGATCGGCGAAGAAGACGCGCACCCCGGACTCGATAGTGAACCGCGCATGATCGGACAGTTCCTTGCCACGATCCCAAGTCAATGATTGCCCCAGCTGGAAGGGCAGCGTGGTCATCACGGGCCTTTTGAGCGCGTTGGCCATGGTGAGGGCTCCGTAACCCGCCAGCGCAGGGCCGTTCCTCGTCCGGGGAGTCAGTCCATAGCCCACCTCGCGATCACGCTCTTCGTGGCCTCGTGGCCTCCACCAAACGGGCGCCAGTTCAAACCTGGCTTCGCACAAAGTCTGCGGTGTGCAACAAGCAATTGAAGCTGCAGGCGCTCAACTGCACTACTTGCCGCCCTACAGCCCCGACATGAATCCAAGCGAGCAGGTTTTTGCCAAACTCGAGACGCTGCCGCGAAGAACGGTCGCGCCCACCCAGAAGTTGCGTTGGAGCGCTACTGGACTACTGCTCGATCGCTTCTCGCGCGTCGAATGCGCCAATTACATCCGGCACTGCGGCTATCGCAGCTCTGCGTGAGAACGCTCTGGCGGTTGCAGCTGTGGTGGCCCGCAGGCAGCGTGTCGTGGTTCGGCGCGATGCCAGCGCTGCATTTGGGCGTTGTCAGACCGCGTGGCCTGCGCAACAGACGCATCGCCATCGGCCGACGCGGTGCCAGAGTCAGGGCCGGCACCTACCTGGAACGAGGCAAAGCGCACCACTTCCTTGTGTTGGAGTGGGGGATGCGGTCGTCGATCTCGTGCGGGTTGCCAGGAAGTGCAGTGGTGTTGAAGATCACCGACAGCGGCAGCCCACGCGTCATCTCGATGCAGCGAACGCGCAGCGCGTTCGGTTCGACTTTGGATCCCCGACCTTCGCGTTGCTGGGTCGTGTCCACATGGAACGCCACATCGTTCAAGCCGGCCATAGTGAGCGCAGCGGGCCCTGCATGGTTGAGTCCGATGCCGTTGGTGAACAACGAGGAGCGCAGCTCGGACGCGCGGACGTGGCGCGCGTCCCATTCGCGCCGCGCCGGAGCGCAGGAGCGCTGCCGGAGATTTGCAGGTCGGCGTTCGGCTCGAATTTGGCAGCGATCTCGTCGATGCATGGACGCAGCGCTTTGAGAGGGTCGCCCTGCAACGCTTCTGGGCAATTTAAAAGATAGCGAAATTGCAGTCCCGATTGCCACGCTGCGTGGTTTCGAGCGACACGCAACCCGTTGGCCGGCGCCGGCCGGCCGCCTGTGCGCGCGACCACTGGCCGGTGCGCTGCCCGCACGCGCAATGCTGGGCGCCGGGAGTCGGGCGATGTGGTGTGGCCAGAGTGGCGAGGGGGCCCGGAGCACGATTCGGTCATGCGGGCGCAGCGTGCGGACAAACGGTCCGGGATAGCGAAATCGACGTCGACGGCGGTTCCAGTTGCACAGCGATCATTGCGAGCGGAGGCCCCGATCGGTCACCGATGGCGCTGTTGGGCATGGGGCTTGGCACCACCTGATTCGGTGCGGGGGGTCGACTCAGTCGGCCTGTGCGAGGTCGCGCAGGGCAGGCCAGTGCTGCGCGCCAATCGTGAGGGCGGTCGCCGCCTGCACCGCCCGCAGCACCGCCTGCGCCGTGACCTCGGCCGCCAGCGCACCCAGCAGCGTCATGCCGGGCATAACCCCGGCCCGACCGGTGCCCAGCGCGAACAGCGTGTCTCCGTCGCCCATGCCGTGGGCCGGGTTGATGCTGCGCGCAAGGCCGTCGTGGCCGAGCTGCGCGAGCTTGCGCGCTTGCAACTTGGTGAGCACCGCGTCGGTGGCGATCACGCCGATGGTGGTGTTCGCTGCCGACCAGCACCGGAGTCGGCCGCTCGCCGCGCAGCAGCGCCCGGCGGCTGTCGAACAACTGCCTGCCGTCGGGCGTGCGCGCGCCAGCGACAACGCCCGCTGTGTCCGGATCGATCACGTCGCCCAACGCGTTGCACGCCACCAGCGCGCCCACCGTGACCCCATCGACCGTCAGCGATGCGGTGCCGATGCCGCCGCGCATCGAGCGGTCCAGGCCGAACAGCTTGCCGATCGTCGCGCCTGCCCCCGCGCCGACGTTGCCTTCGGCCGGCCGATCGCCACACGCTGCCGCGCAGGCGGCGAAGCCGGCCTGCGCGTCCGGGCGGATGTGCGGGTCGCCGACCGTCAGGTCGAACAGCACGGCCGCCGGCACCAGCGGCAGAAGCACGCCGGGCAATACGGCCAGACCAATGCGCTGCTGCTCGAGCCACTGCACCGCGCCGTCGGCGGCCGCAAGCCCGAACGCGCTGCCCCCACTGAGCAGCACCGCGTGCACCTGCTGTACGAGGTTGCCTGGCTCCAGCAGATCGGTCTCGCGGGTGCCGGGTGCGGCGCCGCGCACATCCACCCCGGCCACCGCGCCGCCGCGTACGAGCACCACCGAGCATCCGGTCGGCCGCCGCGCATCGGTGAAATGGCCAACTTCTATGCCTGCGACCTGTGTAATCGATCCCGCAGCGCTGGCCGCACCAGGGCGCTGCATGTTCGCGCTCATATGGGTGCCGCCTTCGGGCGCGGCGTCGCATCGTTGTCTTCCAACGCGTCGAGTTCGGCATTGGTGAAGCCGGCTGCACGCCGCGCCGCCCGATTGAACGGCCCGCGCGGCTTCGGTGCGCGGTGCTCGTCCTGCAGGTCGGCGAATGCGATCATCGGGTCGAGACCGCGCTCGTTGCACAGCCAACGAAACCAGTGGTTGCCGACGGCCACGTGGCCGATCTCGTCGTGCAGGATCACGTCCAGGATCTCGGCAGCGCGCAGGTCGCCGGCTTGTGCGAGCTTGGCGCGCATTGCGGGCGTGGCGTCGAGCCCGCGCGCCTCCAGCGTGCGCGGCACCAGCGCCATGCGCGCGAGCACGTCGCTGCGTGTGCGGTGCGCCATCTCCCAGAGCGCGTCGTGCGCGGGAAAGTCGCCATAGCAGAAGCCGAGCGTCTTCAGATGTGCAGCCAGCAGGCCGAAGTGACGCGCCTCGTCCTGTGCCACCCGCATCCAGTCGCGATAAAAACCCACCGGTAGGGCGGGAAAGCGCCAGGCCGCATCGAGCGCCAGGTGGATCGCGTTCCGCTCGATGTGCGCCACCGCATGCAGCAGCGTGGCCCGGCCTTGCAGCGTCTGCGCCGACCGGCGCGCAAGCTGCGTCGGTGGCACCAGCACGGGGCGCGCAAGCCTGCCAGGAAAGTTCGTGGTCGGCTCGGCAAGCACCGCCAGCGGATCAACGCGCAGCTCATCCAAGCGGAGTGCACCCAGCGCCAAAGCTTGGGTTCCCGGATCGCTCACACACAACTGCTGCAGTGCAAGGCTGCGCAGTTCGAATATCGGGGCCGAAGTTGGGCAAATGGCAGCAGGCATCCCTACAATTGTAAAAAGACCAACAAAGTGGGAGATCGATAGCCATGGCACTTTATGCGCTTGACGGCGTGGCGCCGCAGCTGGCCGCAGGTGCCTGGGTGGCCGATTCGGCCCAGGCAATCGGCAATGTCCAGATGGCGGAGCACAGCAGCCTGTGGTTCGGCGTGGTCGCGCGTGGCGACTCCGAGCTGCTGCAGCTCGGGCCGCGCTGCAATGTGCAGGACAACAGCGTGCTGCACGCCGACCCGGGTCAGCCGCTCGTGCTCGGCACTGGCGTTTCGGTGGGCCATCAAGCGATGTTGCACGGTTGCTTGGTTGGCGACCATTCGCTGATCGGCATTCAGGCCGTGGTGCTGAATGGCGCCAGGATTGGTCGCAATTGCCTGGTGGGCGCGGGCGCACTGGTCACCGAAGGCAAGGAGTTTCCGGATGGATCGATGATTCTCGGCAGCCCGGCCAAGGCGGTGCGCATGCTGACGCCCGAGCAGATCGACGGACTCAAGCGCATTGCGCAACACTATGTCGACAACGCACGTCGCTACGCAGCCGGTCTGCGCAAAGTCGGCTGAACACCAGCAGCTTTTCCAATACCTGTGCATCTCCGCTTCATCTCCCCATTCGGTCGAGCCCCTTCCATGACGCCCCACTACACCGAATCGGTCGAGGGCGACGTGCTGCTGGTGCTATTCGACCACCGCCTCACGCGCAACGTGCCCGCCATCGAGCCCGACGTGACCATCGGCATCACGATCGCGTATCGTTCGCAGGACTTTGAGCGATCGTTGGTCGCCTTGGGCGATGCGCTGCTGCGCTATTTGGTGATCAACCCGGCAAGCACCACCGAAGCCGCCTACGACTTTTTGCGCGATAAGGTCGAGCGTGTGGTCAGCGAGGGCAGCGAGGGCGAACCCGTGCACCGCGTGCGGCTGACGCTCGGCGACCTCGAACACGTATTCGGGATGGATGGCCTGGCCAACGAATACCTGCGACTGGACGATTGGCGCCACCCCGCCGGCTGCGCCGAACCGGGCTGCCCGGCATGAGCGATTCACAGGCTCCGCCGCAGCTGGCGCGCTTTCTGTTCGAAGGCGTTGCCGTGCGCGGGGCGATCGTGCGA
Source organism: uncultured beta proteobacterium (assembly GCA_963784295.1). Taxonomy (GTDB): domain Bacteria; phylum Pseudomonadota; class Gammaproteobacteria; order Burkholderiales; family Burkholderiaceae_C; genus JBBPYC01. The sequence goes on along the minus strand of CAWAQL010000014.1, from coordinate 31,557 downwards.
CTGACGGCGCCGTGGCAGGAGATCTTGCGTCGGCGTGCGGACAACAGCGCGACCGGTGCGTATCCCGCGCCGGTGACCCAGCTGCTCGGTGAGATGACGGCTGCGGCGGCGCTGATGCAATCGAACGTCAAGTTCAACGGCGCGCTGATTTTGCAGGTCTTCGGCAACGGTCCGGTCAAGCTCGCCGTGGCCGAAGCGCAGGCCGATCTGTCGCTGCGCGCGACCGCGACCGTAATCGGCAACCTGCCGCCGCACGCCACCTTGAGCCAGCTCGTCAACCTTGGCAACCAGGGCCGCTGCGCGATCACCTTCGATCCGCGGGACCGCTTGCCCGGCCAGCAACCGTATCAGGGCGTGGTGCCGCTGCATGGCGACCACCATGAAAAAATCGAGCGATTAAGCGAAATTCTCGAGCACTACATGCTGCAAAGCGAACAGCTGGACACCCGGCTGGTGCTGGCGGCCGACGAGCATGTCGCCGCCGGTTTGCTGTTGCAACGCATGCCCTCGGCAGGCGTCGGCAATTTACATGGCGGTGCGTACGGCGCAAGCGCGGAGGAGGAGCGCATCGGCCGCGACGAAGACTTCAACCGGATTGCCACGTTGGCGGCCAGCCTGACGGAGGCCGAACTGTTGCAACTGCCGATGCAGGATGTATTGCACCGCTTGTTCTGGAATGAGAAATTGCTGCAACTCGCGCCCGAGCCCGGCGCGCCCGAACCGCGCTTTGCCTGCACCTGCAGCCGCGCGCGCGTGCAAGCGATGATCCGCGGCTTGGGCGAGCCCGAAGCGCTGGACATCATCGCCGAGCGCGGCGAGATTGAAGTGGGGTGTGAGTTCTGTGGCCAGCAGTACCGGTTCGATCCGATCGACGCGGCACAGATTTTTTCCGACACCAATCGGGCGCCGCCGGGCACGCCGACCCTGCAGTAAGCGGCGCGTCGCAGGCGGGATCGATTGCGCGCCGCTCGAAGCGCTGTGCTTGGCGACTCGCTACCTTGAGACCTGCACGAATATCTCATTCGGCTTGACCATGCCGAGCTCTGCACGTGCCTTCGATTCGACCGTGTCCAGCCCGTTTTGCAGGTCTCGAATTTCCGCACCGAGGCGCTCGTTGATGAACTTGGCGCGTGCGTTGTTTGCGTGCTGTTGCTCGATCCGATCCCGCAGGTGCTGCACTTGCGGAATGCTGCCCCGGCCACGCCAAAGCTGCACTTGCAGCATCGCCAGCAGGGCCAGCAGGATCAACGAGACGGTGCGCGCGCGCATAAAAGTCGAAAGGGAAAGAAGAGACGGGGCCGTCGAGTGCAGGTTCAGCGCAGGTTGTAGAACGCCGCGCGACCCGCGTAGTTCGCCACATCGCCCAGGTCTTCCTCGATGCGCAGCAACTGGTTGTACTTGGCGATGCGGTCCGAGCGCGACAATGAGCCGGTCTTGATCTGGCCCGCGTTGCATGCCCACCGCGATGTCGGCGATGGTGCTGTCTTCGGTTTCGCCGGAGCGGTGGCTGATCACCGCGGTGTAGCCCGCGCGCTTGGCCATCTCGATGGCGGCGAACGTCTCGGTCAGCGTGCCGATCTGGTTGATCTTGATCAGGATCGAATTCGCCACGCGCTTCGTCGATGCCTTCCTGCAGAATTTTCGTGTTGGTGACGAACAGGTCGTCGCCGACCAGTTGCACGTTGTCGCCAAGCCGCTCGGTCAACATGCTTCCAGCCGTCCCAGTCGCCTTCATGCATGCCGTCTTCGATGCTGATGATCGGATACTTGTCCACCCAGGTGGCCAGCATGTCGGTCCAGGCTTGCGCGGTCAGCGACAAGTCTTCGCCTTCGAGCTCGTACTTGCCGTCTTTGTAGAACTCGCTGGCCGCGCAGTCGAGACCCAACGCGATCTGCGTCGCCAGCGCTGTAGCCGGCCTTGTCGATCGCATCCAGAATCAGCTGGATCGCAGCTTCGTGGTTCAGCCCGCTCGGTGCGAAACCGCCCTCGTCGCCCACAGCCGTGCTGATGCCTTTGTCGTGCAGGATTTTCTTCAGCGCATGAAACACCTCGGCACCGTAGCGCAATGCTTCTCGAAAACTCTTCGCGCCCACCGGGATGATCATCAACTCCTGCAGGTCGAGATCGTTGTTCGCATGCGCGCCGCCATTGATCACGTTCATCATCGGCACTGGCATCAGATTCGCTCCCATGCCGCCGAAATACCGGTACAGCGGCAGGCCGGACTCCTCGGCCGCGGCACGGGCAACCGCCATCGATACAGCCAGCGTTGCATTTGCGCCGAGCCGCGACTTGTTGTCGCTGCCGTCCAGATCGATCAACGTCTTGTCGAGGAACGCCTGCTCGCTCGCGTCGAGGCCGAGTACCGCTTCCGAAATTTCGGTGTTGATGTGGCCGATCGCCTTCGACACGCCTTTGCCGAGATAGCGGCTTGCGTCGCCGTCGCGCAGCTCGATCGCCTCGCGCGAGCCGGTCGACGCGCCCGAGGGCACTGCGGCGCGGCCCATCGTGCCCGACTCCAGCAGCACGTCGCATTCAACGGTGGGATTGCCGCGGCTGTCCAGGATCTCGCGGCCGACGATGTCTACGATTGCACTCATTCGAATTTGCCTTCAATGAAATGGGGTGGCAGCGGCTGCGTCAGTCGGCGCCCGTCACCACGATCATGCGCATGACCGCGGCGCCCTCGCGCGCCTTGCGGGCTATCGCGTATTCGGGCGATTCTGAAGGTCCGGGCCGCTGCGACGGACGGGAACTTGAGCATGACGAGGCGCTCGGGCGCCCAGTCGCCTTCGAGCACTTCGACCGCACCGCCGCGCACGCAGACTTCGGCGCCGTGCGCTTTCATCGCGGCGCTCGACAGCACCTTGTACTGTTCGTACTGCTCGGGATTCGTCACGTCGACGTGGGCGATCACATAAGCGCTGGGCATGGGGTCAGTCTCCGATCGAGTCTTCGAGGAAAGGGCGGCGCTTGGCGACGCGGTCGAGTTCGAGCAGCGTCTCCAGCAGCGCTTCCATGTGCTCTGAGCGGCACGGCGTTGGGACCGTCGCTCAGCGCGTGGTCCGGGTTGGGATGCGTCTCCATGAACAGGCCCGCGACGCCGACCGCCACGGCCGCGCGCGCGAGCACCGGCACCATCTCGCGCTGACCGCCCGAGCTGCTGCCAAGGCCGCCGGGCAATTGCACCGAATGCGTGGCATCGAACACCACCGGCGCCCGCGTCTCGCGCAGGATCGCCAAGCTTCGCATGTCGGCGACCAAGTTGTTGTAGCCGAAGCTCGCACCGCGTTCGCACGCCATGAAGCGGTCCTCGGTCAGGTCTTTTTCTGCGGCTGCGGCTCGTGCCTTGTCGATCACGTTTTTCATCTCGTGCGGCGACAGGAACTGGCCTTTTTTGATGTTCACGGGCCGCCCCGATTGCGCCACGGCGCGGATGAAGTCGGTCTGGCGGCACAGAAAGGCCGGCGTCTGCAGCACGTCGGCGACTTCGCACACGGCAGCCACCTGGTCCTCGGTGTGCACGTCGGTCAGGATCGGCACCGAGAGCGCGCGCTTGATGCGCGCGAGCACCGCCAGCCCTTCTTCCAGACCGGGCCCGCGAAAGCTCGAGCCCGACGAGCGATTCGCCTTGTCAAAGCTGCTCTTGAAGACAAATGGAATGCCCAATCGGGCCGCGACTTCCTTCAGATGCCCGGCGGTGTCCATCTGCAACTGATCGGACTCGACCACGCACGGGCCCGCAATCAAAAAGAAGGGCAGGGTGTTGCCGACTTCGAAACCACACAGCTTCATGTTGGGTGTCCGGGCGGTCAGCGCGGTGCCGGAGTCATGTCGGTTGCGCCCGGCGACGCGAAACCAAGCTCTGCCACGCCGAGGTCGTGCCGCACGAGCGCCGCCGCCACATAGGCGTTGAACAACGGGTGGCCATTCCACGGTGTGGAGCGGAACTCGGGATGAAACTGCACGCCCACATACCACGGGTGTACGTCGGTCGGCAGCTCGACGATCTCGGTCAGCTGCTCGCGCTGCGTCAACGCCGAGATCACCAGACCGGCTTTGCGCAGCGCATCCAGATAGTGGCTGTTCGCCTCGTATCGATGCCGGTGCCGCTCGGTTACGACGCTGCCATAGATCTGGTGCGCGAGGGTGTCGGGGGCCACGTCCGAACTCTGCGCGCCGAGTCGCATCGTGCCGCCCAGATCGGATTTGGCGTTGCGCAGCTGCACCGTGCCGTCTGCGTCGGTCCATTCGTCGATCAGCGCGATGACGGGGTGCGGGGTGTCCGCGTCGAATTCGGTGCTGTTGGCGCGTTCGAGTTTGGCCACATGGCGGGCGAATTCGATCGTGGCGACCTGCATGCCGAGGCAGATGCCCAGATAAGGGATGCGGTTCTCGCGTGCAAAACGGGCCGCGGCGATCTTGCCTTCTACCCCGCGCTTGCCGAAGCCGCCCGGCACCAGTACGCCGTCGTACTGCTGCAATTGGGCGACGTTCTCGGGGGTGATGGTCTCGGAGTCGATGTAGCCGATCTTGACGCGCGCCTGGTTGGCGATGCCGGCGTGCCGCAGGGCCTCGTTGAGCGATTTGTAGCTGTCCGACAAATCGACGTACTTGCCGACCATTGCAATCGAAACTTCGCGCGCAGGATGCTCGAGCGACTGCACCAGCGAATCCCAGCGCTGTAGGTTCGCCGGTGGTGTGTTGAGTCGCAGCTTGTCGCAGATCAGACCGTCCAGGCCCTGCTCGTGCAGGATGCGAGGCACCTTGTAGATGGTGTCCACGTCCCACATCGAGATCACGCCCCACTCGGGCACGTTCGTGAACAGCGAAATCTTGGCGCGTTCCTCGTCCGGGATGCGTCGGTCCGCGCGGCATACCAAGGCATCGGCCTGGATCCCGATTTCCCTCAGTTTCTGTGCGGTGTGCTGGGTCGGCTTGGTCTTCAGCTCCCCCGCCACCGCGATGAACGGCACGTACGTCAAGTGCACGAATGCGCACTGATTTGGCCCCATTCGCAAGCTCATCTGGCGGGCGGCTTCGAGAAACGGCAACGATTCGATATCGCCCACCGTGCCGCCGATCTCGACGATCGCCACCGCGGGCGCGTCTGCGCCGCCGACGGCACCACGTTCGATGTACACCTGAATCTCGTTCGTGACGTGCGGAATCACCTGCACGGTCTTGCCAAGGTAGTCGCCCCGGCGTTCCTTCTCCAGCACCGACTTGTAGATCTGGCCGGTGGTGAAATTGTTGGCGCGCCGCATGCGCGTGGTGATAAAACGCTCGTAGTGGCCGAGGTCCAGATCGGTCTCGGCCCCGTCTTCGGTGACGAACACCTCGCCATGCTGAAACGGCGACATCGTGCCCGGATCGACGTTGATGTAAGGATCCAGCTTGATCAACGTGACGCGCAGACCGCGCGACTCGAGGATTGCGGCCAGCGACGCGGCAGCGATGCCCTTGCCCAGCGAGGACACCACGCCACCGGTGACGAAAACGAACTTGGTCATTTCAACAAGCTGCGGTTCGAGACGAGCAGAGTGTGCTCACTTCTTCTCACGCGCTTCACGCGCGTCTTCGCGGCGGCGGTAATCGCGGTGGTCCTGATCGCGTTCGGAACTTTCAACCGAGCGCTGCAGGCAGTTCGCAAACTCGTTCGACCCGGGGCGGAAACCGTACTCGACGCATTTCGCGCGATTCTCCTGCGGATCAACCTGTCGACGCCACACCCGCTGAGCGTGACCGTGACCACGGCGGAGCGAAGTAACGTTTTCTTCATATACAGCTGTGCGATTCGTGGAAAGGAGGGACAGCCGGCAATCGGCTTGCCGCGGAGCCGCATAAATTCGTTCCAGCGTCACTGCCGAACGGGTAAATCGATTGGCACCGACCCTGGCCGGCACCCAACGGCCCCTTCAATTCGCTCTGCTACATTGCCGCGATGGACGAACTGACAGGCAGGCACATCCTGCTCGGCTTGAGCGGCGGCATCGCTTGCTACAAGGCAGCCGAATTATGCCGCGTGCTGATTCGGCACGGTGCGTCGGTCCAGGTGGTCATGACGGAAGCGGCTGAGCGGTTCATCACACCGGTCACGATGCAGGCGTTGTCCAATCGGGCGGTGTACGGCTCTCAATGGGACACCCGACCGCCCAACAACATGGCGCACATTGAATTGTCACGCGAGGCCGATTGCGTGCTGATCGCGCCAGCCAGCGCCGATTTCATTGCGGGTCTGGCACAGGGACGCGCCGATGATTTGCTCAGCCTGCTGAGCTTGGCGCGCCCGGCAGCACGAGTGCCTTTGTTGATTGCGCCGGCAATGAATCGCGAGATGTGGGCACACCCCGCCACCCAACGCAACGTTGCCCAGATGGCGCTCGACGGCGCCAGCGTGCTTGGTGTGGGCAGGGGCGACCAAGCCTGCGGGGAAGTGGGCGACGGCCGCATGCTGGAGCCGGCCGAACTGCTGGATGAAGTGGTTGCCGCGTTTGCACCGAAGCGTCTTCGCGGGCAGCACGTGCTGATCACCGCCGGCCCGACTTACGAGGCGATCGATCCGGTGCGCGGCATCACGAATCGCTCGAGCGGCAAGATGGGTTTTGCGTTGGCGCGTGCGGCTTGGCAAGCCGGTGCCGAAGTCACGTTGATCGCTGGGCCGGTGGCGTTGTCCACCCCGCGCGGCGTGCAGCGCATTGACGTGCGTTCGGCCGCCGAAATGCTGGCGGCGACGTTGTGCTCGGCAGACCGCGCCAGCGTGCTGATCGCAGCCGCGGCGGTGGCCGACTGGCGCCCGGCCGACACGTCCGAACAAAAGATCAAAAAAGACGGCTCGGGCGACACACCCACGCTTCGTTTCATGGAAAACATCGACATTCTTGCAACGATCGCCGCCTCGCCGCGCGCCCAAAGCGGCGCGCTATTTTGCGTCGGCTTCGCAGCCGAGAGTGAACGGCTGCTCGAGCACGCGCGCGCCAAGCGAATGGCCAAGGGCGTGCCGCTGCTGGTGGGCAACATCGGACCGGCGACGTTCGGTGCAGACGACAATGCGCTGTTGCTCGTTGACGAACTGGGCACGCGCGAACTGCCTCGAGCACCGAAGCTGCAGCTGGCGCGCGAATTGATTGCGGAGATCGCACAGCGACTTCCTCTGCGGCCAAGGGTTGCGGAAGTGGCGTCGTCTTGAAGATCGACGTGCGCGTGCTGGATGCGCGCATGGCGCAGCGCATGCCGGCTTATGCGACGCCTGGCAGCGCTGGGCTCGACCTGCGCGCTTGCATCGACGCCGCGCTGACGTTGCCACCGAATGCCACGCACCTGGTGCCGACTGGCATTGCGATGCATTTGAACGATCCGGCTTATGCCGCGCTGGTGTTGCCTCGCTCCGGGCTCGGCCACAAGCACGGCGTTGTCCTGGGCAATCTGGTCGGCTTGATCGACAGCGACTACCAGGGCGAGCTGATGGTGAGCGCCTGGAATCGCAGCTCGAACGCTTACGTGATCGAGCCGTTCGAGCGACTGGCGCAATTGGTGATCGTGCCGGTCGTGCAGGCGGAATTTCAGGTGGTGGCTGCGTTCGCCCCCACCGATCGCGGAGGCAGTGGTTACGGCTCCACAGGGCGACGTTGAAGAAAGATGCCGGTTGGATTTTCATTCGGCCGTAGTCGTATTCCGACAGACGTTCGGCCGCGGGGCGCACATTGCTTACAAGATTGGTACTGACTTCAGGAGGCCTTCAAAGCGGTTTGAATCAGCACAGGCCCAAAGCTCGTTGCTACCTTGTCATCGCCTTGATTGTCAAAGCGGTGTCCATCAACGATTGCCAGTCAACCGCATGTCTCTTCAATTTGGTCAAAGTGGATGTGCGAAACAAGGAGATATCGAATGAAATGCATTTCTCGTTTTGGCCAGACCGCCGTGTTGGCAGCCACCGTCGCATTGGTAGGGTGCACCAACGTCCCGTTGTATGGCGACCCAGGGGGCGGGAACCGACCGGTATCGGCGGGCTATCCCGTATCGCAAAACAGCTACGCGCAATGGGGGCAAGTCACACGCGTCGAGATGGTCCGTGGTGAGCGCACCAGCGGCACGCTGGGCACGATTGCCGGCGGCGTGGTGGGCGGTGTGGCAGGCAACCAAGTGGGTGGGGGCAGTGGCCGGACGATCGCGACGGTGGTGGGTGCGGTTGGCGGGGCCTTGATTGGTCGCACGATCGAACAAAATACGCGCCAACCGGGTGAGGATCACTATCGCGTAACAGTGCGGATGGAAGACAACAGCGTCCGCGACTTCGATTACCGCGAACCTCCCAACGTGCGTGAAGGCGAGCGCGTTCGTGTCGAAGGCGACCAACTCTACCGTTGACTCTGGGTTTGCATCGGCTCCGTGCATTACCTCACAGCGGTGCTTTGAACCACTTGATATGCGAACAGCGCACGCGCCACAAGGTCAATGTCGCGAGGTCGATTGCGGTGCGACGCTCACGTCGACGTACGCAAGGCCATTTGCTTCACTGTCTCTGGGCAAAGTGAAAAATGTGTTGCCGCAAGTGCCAGCCGCTTGTTCGTCCGCAGTGGCTTGACGCATCGATTCCACCTTGAGTGAAAGACGCAGCGCAATGCCGGACAACGGATGGTTGCCGTCCAGCACCACATGCTCGGGGTAGATATCGGTCACGACATAGGTAGCAGCAGCTGACTTGTCGCCGCTCTCGAATGAGGGCAACTTTGCTGCCTCGAACGTCGAGCCTTCCAGCAGGTCAACCGGAAAATGCGACCGTGGCTCCAGGAAAACCAGCTTTTCGTTGTAGTCGCCGAATGCGTTTTCAGGCTCTAGATGCAGATCGATCCGGGCACCTGCGGTGCGGCCGATGAGCGATTTTTGAATGGGTAGGAGAAGGTCATCGCCTCCCACCAGGAAGTCGGTGGGCGTGGCAAGCAAATCCAATGTGCCGCCCAACGTGTCCTTGAGCTCCCAGGTCAGCGCGACCACACATCCGTCGGTAATTTTCATGAATCGATTGTCACCGAAACGGCTTGCCTGTCGTACGGCGAAGCCAGCAGAACGGCGCGCTTGGAATCAATAAACGAGCCAGTCGATTTGCTGGGCGGATTGACTGCCGCCCAGTTCATGAACCGCCATTGGCAGAAAGAACCTTTGCTGGTGCGCGGTGCGGTTCGCGATTGGGCGCCTTTCGCGATCGGGCGAGCACGGTTGTTCGAGCTCGCGCAAAGCGCAGAGGTCGAGTCGCGCCTGATCACCTGTTTCAACGGCGGATGGAAGATGCGACACGGCCCGTTGCCGCGTCGAGCGTTGCCGGCTTTGCGGCAGCCAAACTGGACACTCCTCGTGCAAGGTGTGGATCGGCACATGGAAGCCATACACCGTGCGCTGCTGGCACATTTCGATTTCTTGCCTGCAGCGCGTCTGGACGACCTGATGGTGAGCTATGCCAGCGACCAAGGCGGTGTGGGTCCCCATGTCGACCAGTACGACGTGTTTTTGTTGCAGGCACAAGGCCGTCGGCGTTGGTCTTATGCGCCGACGGATGCCCGATCGCGCGAGCTTGTGCCCGATCTGCCACTGAAGATCCTTGCGCACTTCAAACCGCAGCATGCGCACGTCCTCGAACCCGGCGACATGCTGTACCTGCCGCCAGGCTGGGCACACGAAGGCGTCGCCGTGGGCGGCGATTGCATTACCTGTTCCATCGGTTTTCGCGCACCCGCGCAGCAGGAGATTGCAGCCGAACTGCTGGCTCGTTTGGCCGATCGCGTGGCCGAACGTGCCCAGCAAGGGGTGGAAGGGTTGCGTTACGGCGACCCCGGTCAATGCGCGGTGCGGGCCACCGGCGAAATCCCGGCTGCGCTGGTCCAGTTCGCACAGCAGGCGGTGTTGGCCACACTGACGGAAGAAGGCATCACTGCGCGTTTGCTGGGAGAGCTGCTGAGTGAGCCACATCCTTCGGTTTGGTTCGATGCCCAGGAGCCGTTGCCGTCCGACTTCGCACTGACGGCCCCTTTGCGGCTGGATCGGCGCAGCCGCATGTTGTACGACGACCACTGCATTTATCTGAACGGCGAAAGCCGGGCCGCCAGCGGTCCGGAGGCGAAGGTGCTGCGACGCTTGGCCGATCGGCGACAGCTTGATGTCGACGATCTCACGCGAAGCAGCGCCGCGTTGCATGACTGTCTCTGCGGCTGGATGGCTGCCGGCTGGCTGCACGCCGAAGACGCGACCAACGCCACGCCGCAATCACCCTGAGGAGCGAACCGTACATGGAAAATGCCACCCTGCCCGCCGGTGCCAACGCGCTGGCCGACCGCCGATTGGAAGGCCGACAAGCATTTCGCGAGGCATTCCTTGAGACGATTCGTTGCAGCGCGCGGGCCGGCGGGCAACAAGCCGTCTTCTGCGATGTGGATTTTGAAGACTGGCCGCTCGGCGACCGCACGACTGCCGCGGCGCTCGATGCCTGGGCTCAGCGGGGCGCCCGCTTCACGGTGCTCGCACAGCGCTACGACGGCGTGATCCGGCACCACGCGCGCTTTGTCACCTGGCGCAAACGCTGGTCGCATCGCGTTGACTGCTGGCAGGTTCCGCCCGCTGCGGCTGGCGCATTGCCAAGTGTCTGCTGGACATCGCACGGCTTGCTGCACCGGATCGATCCGGTGCGCAGCATCTGCATCGCCACCACTCAGGCTGCCAGATGCGCTGCGATCAGGGAAACCATCGCCGAACTGGTGCAGCGGTCAACGGCCGGGTTTGCGGCCACCACGCTGGGCCTTTGACCATGCAGCTCCCGGGTTCTGCTGCAACGCATGCCCTCCCTATAATGAATTTTGCTATGACCGGCTGCGCGTGGCCAAGGGCACGCAACCGACGCCGGCACTGTGCTTTCCGGATTCAAACTGGCGGTTCGGACCCCATGCCGTCAATTGGTTTACGGTGCCCGCTCGCGCATGGATCACGCGGGTTTTCTCGAACATGCATTCACCGACCACCACAGGAGTTCTCACCATGTCATCCTCGCGCCCCCAAGCCGTTGCCCGGCAGATTGCAGTGCTTTCCATCATCGGGATCGCGCTTGCTGCCTGCGGCAAGAAGGAAGAGCCTGCACCCGCGCCTGAGCCGGTCGTGACTCCGACCAAGCCCATCCCGGCTCCGGCGCCCGCGGTGGTGGCGACTCCAACGCCCACGGCACCGGCGGCCTCGGCGATGTCCTCGTCGGCAACTGCAGTCAGCCCGATGGGGCCGACATCGGCAGCGGCTGCAGCATCGGCCGCGAGCGCGGTCAAGGACGCTGCATCGGCCGCCGGCACCACGACACGCGACACCGCTTCTTCGATGGGCACGTCGGCCAGCAATGCTGGTTCGGCCATGAGCGCGTCGGCACAGGATGCTGCATCGAGCGCTGGTTCGGGAGGTGGTGCCGGTGCGGCCATACCAAACGCGGCATCGGCTGCCGATCCCACCACGCGCGATGCCGCCTCGGCAACGGGCTCGATGGCGCGTGATACCGCCTCGGCGGCCAACAGCGCCACAAGCGATATGACGTCGGCCGCCGGCAGCGCGATGGGCAACGCCGCGTCATCGGCCAACCAAGCCGCATCGGCTTCTGGAACGATGCCAATGGATTCGGGATCGGCTGCATCGGGGGCGCTGCCAGCCACCTCCACCATGCGCGATGCGTCTTCCATGGCGCCGGTCTCCAGCGCCCCGGTGGCCACCACCGACAGCAGCGCAATCGACGCTTCTCGTGCGGCGGCCGAAGCGGTTCGAAACGCCGCTGAAGCGGCCAAGAATACCGCCGATACTCCGAAGAACTAAGATCTTGCGTTTTTCGCGGGTGGCGGCGCTGCCCGTCGGCAATCAACGGCAGGCGCTGCGAATTTTTTCACTGCGCCTGCCGTTTTTTTGTGCGCTGTCTCATGCGACGGCTCTCGATGCGCAGCGTGGTTCGGTGTTCAAACCACGCACCAGTCGTGACCGTGCGCCGCATCGGCGATGCCGATATCGGACACGTCACAACCCAGCGCGGTAATCAACGCTTCCCGCGCGAGGTCGGGATGATTGTTCTGCTGACTCAAATGCGCGGCGACGACCCGGTGCAACGGTCCGTTCGCAGCCACCGATCGTGCAATTTCGGCGGCCACCGCGTTGGACAGATGCCCATAGGGGCCCGCGACCCGATGTTTCAAGAACGCAGGGTAGCGCGACGCCGCGAGCAGATCGGGGTCGTGGTTGCACTCGAGCAGCAGCACCGAGCAGCCGTTCAACGCCGCCAGCACGCGCGGCGTGATGTGGCCCAGATCGGTCGTGATGCCCAATCGGGCCGAGCCGTCGCTGCAGGTCAGTTGCAGCGGCTCGCGCGCATCGTGCGGAACCGTGAAGGGTTGTATCAGCAAGTCCCCGATGGCGATGTCGATGCCGTTGCGCGCGGTGCACAGTTGCCCTTCGAAGTCCGGTGCACCAATGGCGGTGTGCGTGCCGTGGCTCATCCAGACGGGCAAGCGATTGCGTCTGGACAGCGCATGTGCACAGCCGATGTGGTCGCCGTGCTCGTGCGTGATGAAGACGGCGTCGAGCTGGCCGGCCTTCAAGCCCGCGCGGTCCAGCCGCGCGTCGAGTGCATTCAGGCGCATCCCGCAGTCGATCAGCACGCGCGAGGTCACGCCGCCACCCGAGCTCGCTTCCACGACCGTGGCGTTGCCGCTGCTGCCACTGCCCAAGCTGGTGAACCGCAGCACGGCTACTGCGCGCTCAAAAGCCACCAATGGCCATGGCATGACCTCCACCAGCAGCAGACACTGCCCGCCCGACCACGATGTGGCTGGACCTAGCGAAGATCGTCTGCAATGACTTTGACGATGCGCTGTGCATTCGCCGAGCGCTGGGGTGCACCATCGGTGCCGAGCACTGTCACCGTGCTGCTGTTGCCGTCGCCCTTGACAGCAATCTGATATTTGAGCGGCGGTGCGGCCGGCCCGCTGCCGAACACCTTGCTAAAAAACCCCGGCTCTTTGCGGTCCGGATTCGGCTCGACATAGCGCACGAAGTACAGGCCTTTGGTGCGATCGCGGTCCTCCACGGTGAAGCCCGTGCGGTCGAGCGCGAGCCCGACCCGGCGCCAGGCGCGGTCGAATCCGTCGTCCACAATCACCGCCGGAGCACCCTCGACACTGGCCACGCGGGCCGAGGGCGGCGCCACCTGTGGCGATGCAATCAGCGATTTGGAGGTGTCCTCCGATGCGCCGAGCTTGACCATCAGGCGGCGCAGGAACTCGGCTTCAAGTTCCGGATTCGGCGGGCGTGGCTGCCACACCGTGCGGTCTTTTGCACTGCTCGCATAGACTTCTTCCATGCCGCGGTGGCTGACGAAAATCTCGGTTTTGCCTTCGCCGCTGCGCTCCAGACGGGTGCGGAACTTGTCGCGCTCGCTCGATGAATAGGCCGAATCGAACACCTTCCCGATCGTGCGGCGGATGAAGTCCTGCGGAATCTTGGCGCGGTTCTCAGCCCAGTCCGTCTCCATGATGCCGAGGTCCCGCTGGTCAATGGCCAGCAAGAACCCGTTGTCCTGCCAGAAATCCCGGATCGGCTCCCACAGCTTGTCGGCCGGGCGGTCGACCACCAGCCAGCGTTGGTTGCCGTCGCGCTCGATGCGCATGTCGCCGATCGATCGGGCCGCGGTGGGCACGGTGGACTGCGCGGCTTGCTGCTGACCACTTTGATAACCACTGGCCGTGACGGGGGCGCCTCCTGGAACCCCGTATCGTGTTTCGCGCGAGAGTTGCGTCAGGTCCGGCGGAACCTCGAGGGACGGCGCGCTGCCCGCGCTTTTGTAGTCGATCTTGTCGCCTTCGAGCACCGAGCAGCCGGCCGCGGCAACGGCCAGACCGGCCAGTGCGATGTGTCGCGCGATCTTCATTGCTTGAGTGGTCATCTTTTGTGGGTTGGATAGGTGGGGCTGTTGTTGCAGCAACGCACGCGACGGCCAACTGGACGCCAGGCGCGACCGGCTAGAGCAGGCCCGCGGTGCGCAGCGCGGCTTCAAGCGTAGGGACGTTGTGCATCTGCATTGGGGTCATTGGCAAGCGCAATGCGGCACCGCACAAGCCGAGCCGCGACATCGCCCATTTGATCGGTCCTGGACTCGGCTCGCAAAACAAGTGTTTGTGCAGCGGCAGCAGCGGCTGCTGAATGCGCATGGCCGCGCGCGCGTCTCCCGCCAGGGCAGCCACGCACAATGCGTGCATTGCACGTGGAGCGATGTTGGCCGTGACGCTCACGTTGCCCTGGCCGCCGCACAACATCAACGCCACAGCGGTGGCGTCATCACCCGAATAGACCGCAAAGCCTTCGGGCACCGCGCCGATGAGCCACTGCGCACGCTCGATGTCGCCGGTGGCTTCCTTGATGCCGACGATCTGCGGCACCTGCGCAAGCCGCAGCACGGTGTCGTGCTGCAGATCGGCCACGGTGCGACCGGGCACGTTGTAGAGAATCATCGGCAGGTCGGCAACCGCTTCGGCGATCGCCTTGAAATGGCGATACAGCCCCTCCTGCGTCGGCCTGTTGTAGTAGGGCACGACCTGCAACTGACAATCGGCCCCGACTTGCTTGGCAAACCGGGCCAGTTCGATTGCTTCGGCGGTGGAGTTGGCACCGCACCCCGCCATGATCGGCACCCGGCCGCGCGCCTGCTCGACCGACACGCGAATGATCTCGCAGTGCTCATTGATGTTGACTGTCGGCGACTCACCGGTGGTTCCAACGACGCCGATGCAATCGGTGCCTTCGTCCACGTGCCAGTCGATCAGGCGGCGCAGGGCCGGGTAGTCGACGCTGCCGTCGTCGCACATCGGCGTCACGATCGCCACGATGCTGCCTGTAATGGGTGTCATTTGCGTGCGTGGTGAATCATGTGACCGCATTTTAGTGTGTGACCTTTGTCACGAAGCCACGGCGCGGCAACGCTTCGGGTCGGCCGGTTGCGGCCGAGCGCACGGCTTGTCAGCGAGCAACCCGCGACCACCAGCCGGCAACGCGCTCCTGCAGACGTTTGCGCAACCGCCCAGCCGCGCGCCACGGCGCCGAAGTGCGCACCCGCGCAAGCAGGTCGTCTTTCCACCGCTTCCAGCGCGGATACCAACGCGCAAACCAAGGCAGCTGCATCAGCGCCGGTTGGGTCAGCACGAACAGCCGCGCCGCCAATGCGGTTCCGGCGAGCTTGGCGACGATCAACAGCGCCACACCGGTGGCCACATGACCCGCACCGAACAGTGCCAACGCAACCAGCTTGACCGGCAGCAGCGCCAAAGCCGGTGCGGCAAAGACGAAGAGCGCGGCACGCGGCGGCAGGCGCGCGATCCAGGTTTCGAGCTGCCGCAGCACCGGCAGCCGCCCGAGCCAGGCAGCTGCTGCCGCCAGTGGCGCCCAGCCCCATTCCTCGAACAACAATGCAACGACCACGAACGGCACCACGACGGCCCGCAGGCTCCGCCGCAGCCACGCGGTCAAGTCGGCCCTGCCATTGCTGCAACGCGGTCGGGTTGGTGAAGCAGCCCTGCGGTCATGCCGCCGGCGTGCATGACACGCTGAGCGCTTGCAGCGGCGTGCCGTCGGTCGGGTCGAACACCACCAAATTGATCTGGCGCGGGTGCGCCGGGTCGGCGGCAATCGGGTGGAACGACAAAGTCGCCTCCCCGTGGTAATTACCGACCGGCACGTACTGGCGCACCACGAAGTCGTGCTGCAGATGGCTACCCGCGTTCTCGCCGGTAGCAACCTTCGATGCGTGGCCATGCTCGGTCACGGACCAATAAGCGGACCAGCGGGAGGCAGGGCCGCCCGTGGGCTTGACCTCGGCGGTGAATTGGTCGCCGCCGTCGTTGCCGGGCACGCGCTGCAGGACGATGTCGGCGCGCGCCGGTACGCCCGTCGCCACGGCAGCTGCCGGCGCGTTGCCCCAGTCGCGCCAGTCGTCTCCGTTGCGCAGCAATTGCGGGGTGTAGACGCTGGCCTGCCCATGGGCGGCAGCGATGGCGCGTTGACGCGCCGTGAACGCAGGTTTCGCGAAGCGGTCTGCCCAGCCGATGTAGTCCCAATAGCCGACGTGAAACGCCTGCACCACCGCGTGTTCTTGCTGCGCTGTCGACTTCAACGTGGACAACCAGCGGTCGGCCGGCGGGCAGGAGCTGCAGCCTTCCGACGTGTACAACTCGATCACCGGGTGGATGGCCGGCCCCGATCGGGCATCGCAGGTGGCGGCCGACGCCCAGGCAGGCCAGAACGCGGCAGCCGAAAATGCCGCGATCAAGGTCAGTGTGCGGACGTCTTTTCGTTCACATTGCGCACTTTGCACGAAGCCCGACGAGACCTGACATTGCCGTGCATCGGAAGCATGAAGTTGCATGTGTTGCTCCTGGGTGATCAATTGCGTCCAGTCGACGCCTGCGGCATCGGACTGATCTCCCAGTGCTGCAAAACGCGGCCCCGGCCGTCCACGCTCTCCAGCCGAACGTCGAAGCCCCACAGCCGCGCCACGTGCTTGACCACTTCCTCGGCCTCGTTGTCCAGCGGCCGGTCGTTGTGGCGCGTGTGGCGCAGCGTCAGCGACGCGGTCGCCGCGCAGGTTGACGTTCCAGACCTGGATGTTCGGCTCGCGCCAGTTCAGGTCGTACTGCCGCGACAAGCGCCTCGCGCACGCGCCGGTAGCCGCTGTCGTCGTGGATGGCGGCGACCTCGAGCTCGCTTTTCGTCCGCGTCGTCGACGATCGAGAACAGGCGGAACTCGCGCATCAGTTGCGGCGACAGGTACTGGCCGATGAAGCTTTCGTCCTTGAAGTTGCCGCATCGCGTAGTCGAGCGTCTTTTGCCAGTCGGTGCCGGCGATGTCGGGGAACCAGCGCGCGGTCCTCGTGCGGTCGGGTGCTTCGCAGATGCGGCGGATGTCCGTGAACATCGCGAAGCCCGAGCGCATACGGGTTGATGCCGCTGTAGTACGGGTGTGTCGACCGGCGGCTGGAACACCACGTTGGTGTGCGACTGCAGGAACTCCATCATGAAGCCGTCGGCCAGCCGGCCCTCGTCGTACAGCGTGTTGAGCAGCGTGTAGTGCCAGAACGTCGCCCAGCCTTCGTTCATCACCTGGGTCTGGCGCTGCGGATAGAAATACTGCGCGACCTTGCGCACGATGCGCACGATCTCGCGCTGCCAGGGCTCGAGCAGCGGCGCGTTTTTCTCGATGAAGTACAGGATGTTTTCCTGCGGCTCCGCCGGGAAAGCGTTGCGCGGCTCGTCGCTTGGCTGCGGCCGGCCGTGCGCGGCAGCGTGCGCCACAGGTCGTTGATCTGCCGCTGCAGGTACGCCTCGCGCTCCTTGCGCGCGTGCTCTGCTCCTGCGCCAGCGACAGCTTCTGCGGGCCGGCGGTAGCGGTCCACGCCGTGGTTCATCAGCGCATGGCAGGCGTCGAGCACCTGCTCGACCGCGTCCACGCCGTGCCGCTCCTCGCACTCGGCGATGTAGCTTGCGCGCATAGACCAGGTAGTCGATGATGGAGCCGGCATCGGTCCACATCCGGAACAGGTAGTTGCCCTTGAAGAACGAGTTGTGGCCGTAGCACGCGTGCGCGATCACCAGCGCCTGCATCGGCATCGTGTTCTCTTCCATCAGGTAGGCGATGCAGGGATCGGAGTTGATCACGATCTCGTAGGCCAGCCCCATGTGGCCGCGCCGGTAGCTCTTCTCGGTGGCGATGAACTGCTTGCCGAACGACCAGTGGCGGTAGTTGACCGGCATGCCGACCGAGGCGTAGGCGTCGAGCATCTGCTCGGCCGTGATGACCTCCAGCTGCACGGGATAGGTGTCGAGGCCGAAGCGCTCGGCGCAGCGTCGCGATCGCCTCGAGGTAGGTCTCGATCAGCTCGAACGTCCAGTCGGACGGGCTCGGCAGCAGTCGCGCCCGGCAGTCGGCCGGATGATCCGAGGCTCGCACCGGCGGTCGACCATGCATCGTGCGCATGCACTCACCTCTTCTTGAACAGGTCGCGGAACACCGGGAAGATCTCGGCGGCGTGGCGATCTTCTGCATCGCGAAGTGCGGGTTGGCGTCCGCCACCGCGCGTATTCCTCCCACAGGTTCTGGTCTCTCCTCGGCGACCTGCACGTAGGCGAAATAGCGGCACGGCGGCAGCAGCTTGCTCGTCCAGCAGCTCGCGGCACTTGGACGAATCCTGCTGCCAGTTGTCGCCGTCCGACGCCTGCGCGCCGTAGATGTTCCACTCGCTGCCGCGGTAGCGCGCTCGGATGATCTCGTGCATCAGCGTCAGCGCGCTGGACACCACCGTGCCGCCGCTCTCGGTCGCGTGGAAAAACTCGTCCTCGTCCACTTCGGCCGCCTGCGTGTGGTGGCGGATGAACACCACTTCGGTCTGCTCGTAGTGCCGCGTGAGGAACAGGTACAGCAGGATGAAGAAGCGCTTGGCGAGGTCCTTGCGCGCCTCGTCCATCGAGCCCGACACGTCCATCAGGCAGAACATCACCGCCTTGCTGGTCGGCAGCGGCACCCGCACGCGGTTGCGGTAGCGCAGGTCGAACGGGTCGAGGAACGGGATCGCGCTCGATGCGGTGCGCGCAGCGCCTCGATCTGCGGCCTGCAGCGCGGCCAATCTCGCGTCGGCGGCGCGTGCGTCCTGCTCGGCGAGTGCGCCAGCTGCAGTCTCGAGCGCGCGCAGCTCGCGCCGCGGTCCGCCGCCCATCGCGATGCGGCGCGCCAGCGCCACTGCGCATCGAGCGCACCACGTGCAGGTTGGTCGGCGTGCCTTCCGCAGATGAAGCCGGCGCGGCGGTACTTCCACTCCGGTGCGATCGGCGAGCAGCTGCGTGCGCACCAGACGCGGCAGCGCCAGGTCGTCGAAGAAATAGTTGCATGAACTCTTCGCGCGATGATGCGGAAGACGAAATCGTCCTCGCCGCTCGCCATCGCGGCGCGCCGCCTTGCCCGCTGCCGCCGCCGCCACCGCCCTGCGGCCGCTCGATGCGGTCGCCGCGCACGATATTCCTGGTTGCCGGGATGCACCATCTCGCGCCGCCGCCGCGGCCGTGGCCGAACACCGGCTCGGACACGTCGTGCCGGGGCAGCGAGATGTCTTCGCCTTGCTCGATGTCGCGGATGCCGCGGTCGCCCACCGCCTTGCGCACCGCTTCGCGTGATCTGCTCGCGGTAGCGGCGCAGGAACCGCTCGCGGTTGCCGATCGACTTGTTCTTGCCCGACAGGCGGCGATCGATGACCTGGTGCAGCATGACGGCTCGGTCTGGGCATGAGCGGTGGTAGGCACTCGCCGAATGCTGACGCTGTCGCGCGTCAGGCGTTTCACGACTCTTGCGCACGCGCAGGTACCACTCGCACAGCAGGCGCACCTGGCGCTGGGTGTAGCCCTTGTCGACCATGCGGTTGACGAAGTCCTCGTGCTTCTTCTGCTCGTCGGCGCTGGCCTTGGCGTTGAAGGAGATCACCGGCAGCAGGTCCTCGGTGTTGGAGAACATCTTCTTCTCGATCACCGTGCGCAGCTTCTCGTAGCTGGTCCAGACCGGGTTCTTGCCGGCGTTGTTGGCCCGCGCGCGCAGCACGAAGTTGACGATCTCGTTGCGGAAGTCCTTCGGGTTGCGACATGCCCGCCGGCTTCTCGATCTTCTCGAGTTCGGCGTTGAGCGCGACGCGGTCGAAGATCTCGCCGGTGTCGGTGTCGCGGTACTCCTGGTCCTGGATCCAGAAGTCGGCGTAGGTGACGTAGCGGTCGAAGATGTTCTGGCCGTATTCGGAATAGGACTCGAGGTAGGCGGTCTGGATTTCCTTGCCGATGAATTCGGCGTAGCGGGCCGCCAGGTTCTCCTTGATGATACGCCAGGTACTTCTGCTCGGTCTCCGGCGGGAACTGCTCGCGCTCGATCTGCTGCTCCAGCACGTACATCAGGTGCACCGGGTTGGCCGCGATCTCGGTGGAGTCGAAGTTGAACACCTTCGACAGGATCTTGAACGCGAAGCGCGTCGAGATGCCCGTCATGCCTTCGTCCACGCCCGCATAGTCGCGGTATTCCTGGTAGCTCTTGGCCTTGGGGTCGGTGTCCTTCAGGTTTTCGCCGTCGTAGACCTGCATCTTGGTGAAGATGCTCGAATTCTCGGGCTCCTTCAGGCGCGTCAGCACCGAGAACTGCGCCATCATCTTCAGCGTGCCGGGCGCGCAGGTCGCGCGTGCCCAGCGACGAGTTGCGAATCAGCTTTTCGTAGATCTTGACCTCTTCGGACACGCGCAGGCAGTACGGCACCTTGACGATGTAGATGCGGTCGAGGAACGCTTCGTTGTTCTTGTTGTTGCTTGAAAGCCTTCCACTCGCTCTCGTTGCGAGTGCGCCATCACGATGCCGTCGAACGGGATCGCGCCGAAACCTTCGGTGCCCTTGAAGTTGCCTTCCTGGGTGGCCGTCAGCAGCGGATGCAGCACCTTGATCGGCGCCTTGAACATCTCGACGAACTCGAGCAGGCCCTGGTTGGCCAGGCACAGGCCGCCGGAATAGCTGTAGGCGTCCGGGTCGTCCTGCGCATAGGTTTCGAGCTTGCGGATGTCGATCTTGCCGACCAGCGCCGAGATGTCCTGGTTGTTCTCGTCGCCCGGCTCGGTCTTGGCGATGCGCGCACTGCTTCAGGATCGACGGGTAGCGCTTGACGACCCGGAACTTGCGGATGTCGCCGCCGAATTCCTCGAGCCGCTTCACGGCCCAGGGCGACATGATGCGCTGCAGGTAGCGCTGCGGGATGCCGTACTGCTGCTCGAGCAGCGGCGCGTCTTCGGCGTTGCTGAACAGGCCCAGCGGCGACTCGTTCACCGGCGAGCCCTTGATCGCGTAGAAGGGCACCTGCTCCATCAGCTGCTTCAGCCGCTCGGCGATCGACGACTTGCCGCCGCCGACCGGGCCCAGCAGGTAAAGGATCTGCTTTTTCTCCTCCAGGCCCTGCGCCGCGTGGCGGAAGTAGGAGACGACCTGCTCGATCGGCTCCTCCATGCCGTAGAAATCCTTGAACGCCGGGTAGATCCGGATCACCTTGTTGCCGAAGATGCGCGACAGGCGCGGGTCGTGCCGGGTGTCGACCATCTTCGGGCTCGCCGATCGCGGCCAGCATGCGCTCGGCCGCCGTGGCGTAGGCCAGCGGATCGCGCTTGCAGGCCTCCAGATACTCTTCGAGCGACATTTCCTCCTCGCGCGTCTGCTCGTAACGCGCAAGAAAATTGCGAACGACGTCCATCGAGACTCCTTCGTTCGGGGCGGGTCACCCCTTATCGGCCGAATGCGGCGACATGCCGCGTCCTTGTATAAACCGCTCAAAGCAAACACCGAGCCATCGCGGACCTTGCCCACGCGGATGCAAGCCCAAGCGCTCATCCTTCTGGATAGAGCCGACCCGTGACAGATGGTTCGGCGCGGTTGCAAACAAAACGACGGGCTGCGCGATGCGCGCTGCAACCCGTCGTGCATCCGCACGACCGTTCGTCCACGCAGATTTGGGTCCCGATCTCCGCGCTGCGGACCGCGGTGGCGATCCTTGAGCAGTGCTGACATTCGCTCATGTCTTGGGGCCTGCGTCAAGCGGGCTTCCGAACACGCCGAGTCGACCCGTTTCATTCATGGTTTCTCTCATCTCGAGAACGCGCGTCGCGGAACGTTGGATGACGAGCCGCCGGCCACAGGGAAGCAGTGGAGTGGGCTGGTAACCCCACCTAGGCAACGGGATTTCGATGAACGACGGATCGGTGCCCGATATACGCTTAATTCTTTGACATAATGGCGCTGTCTTATGCAAAACCAATCCCGCATACTCGGCATCGATCGAATATCGTGTAGCGGACCGCTTGTCGGTTTGCGTGGGCGATGGACATTTTCAACACAACAATCGGACAGGGGGAAAGATTGGCAACCTATAAAGAACTGCTTGCGCAACGCGAAGCACTGGACAATCAGATCGACCAAGCTCGCCAAAGCGAACTCGCCGATGCGGTGGGGCGCGTCAAAAAACTGATCGAGGATTTCGGTCTGACCCAAGCCGATGTCTTCGGTGGCGCCCGCAAAGCCCGCACGTCGGTCGCCGGCCGCAAAGTGCCCGCAAAATATCGCAATCCCGAAACCAACGAAACCTGGACGGGCCGCGGTCGCCAGCCGAAATGGATTCAAGGCAAGGATGTAAAAGACTTCGCAATCGAATGATTTGGGAACTGCGGCACTGTTTCACCTGAGGGCGCAGCGCCGAAATGTCGATTGACGAGTTGTCCAATTAGCATTCGAACCCAGCTTGTTGGGGAAGCAAAACGCTTGCGGTCGAATCAGCACCGATCTATTTGGCTGTGCTCGGTATAGGCAGCCCTTGATAACCTTGAGGATTTTGCTTTTGCCATCGCCAATGGTCGGCGCACATCGTTGAAAGATCGCGTTGGGCTTTCCAGCCCAGCCAGTCGGCCGCAAGTTTGGCATCGGCGTAGCAGGCGTCCACATCGCCTGCGCGCCGCGGCTGCACGACGTATGGGATCGGCTGCCCGCTGGCGGCGGCAAACGCGGCCACCATTTCCAGCACGCTGTGGCCCTGTCCTGTACCCAGATTGACCGCCCAGCAACCCGGCTCGCGCGCAAGTTTCGCCAAAGCGGCCAGATGGCCCAGCGACAAGTCGACCACGTGCACGTAGTCGCGCACCCCGGTGCCGTCCGGTGTCGCGTAATCGTTTCCCCACACCTGAAGCATCTCGCGCCGACCGACTGCGACCTGCGCCACGAACGGCATCAGATTGCCCGGCACGTCGCGCGGGTCTTCACCGATCAGTCCGCTCTCGTGCGCACCGACCGGGTTGAAGTAGCGCAAGATCGCAATGCGCCATCGCTGTGGTGCGCTGGCATGCAGGTCGCGCAGCATCTGCTCGATGATCAGCTTGGTTTGCCCATACGGGTTGGTCGCACGCAGCGGGTGCCGCTCAGTCAACGGCAGTTCAACCGGGTGGCCGTATACGGTCGCCGACGAGCTGAACACCAGTTGCGACACATCACAGGCGGCCATGGCTTCGAGCAACCGCATCGACCCCGCGACGTTCTGATCGTAATAGGCAAGCGGCTGCCGCACCGAGTCGCCAACCGCTTTCAGCCCTGCGAAATGCACGACCGCGAAAGCGCCGCTGGCTTCCAAGGCTTGCTTGAGCGCGTTGCCATCCCGGATGTCGCCCTCAACTACAGCAAGCGGACGACCGGCAAGGCGCTCGACCCGAGCCAACGACTCGCGCTGGCTGTTGCTGAAGTTGTCGAATACCGTGACTTCGTGTCCCGCATTCAACAGTTCAAGACACGTGTGCGAGCCGATGAAGCCGGCACCTCCGGTCACGAAGATCATTGGGGCGGACCTAGTGGAAACAGCAGATTGCATCGGCCAATTTTTGCACCCCGAGCGATCATTTGGCATCGGTGCACGACGTGTTGGCTGGTCAGAACGTGACCAAGTGGGTAGGGGACTGAACCGATGGTGAACACGATCGGATCCATCATTCCAAACGCAAGTGCGGCAAGTCCGTCAGCAGGAGAACCCGTTGTGCCGCTTTGAGCAGGGGACGCGCCGCCGATGCAAAGGCTCGGTTGAAAGGCAGTTCGATTTTTTTTCTGCAACCGTTTGTGCTTCGCCGCCGCGCGCGAATCTTTGTGCGGCGGTGTGCTTCGGCCTTGGGTGCGGAGGGAAACCGCAACGATGCCGAATCCAGTCGTCGTCGGCGCTCGGAATCGTCAGCGCCAATTCAATGGACCGCAGCAACAATAGCTGCAATCCGGCCCTTGCGTCGGAGTGTTGAAGAATCCTTATCGGCTTTGCTTGTGGGCCCGATGCAGACGTTTCGCTTCGGGAACTGCTGGTCTCCCGCTTGCCCGGTCGGGCGCGCCGAGCGTTCGGTTCGAAGCCCTTGAAGCGCAACCTCAACGACATGGAAAAAAAGCGAACACTTTGAACAACCCACCGCCTTCATCTCCCCCGCTGCCCCTGCTGACCCAAGCCCGGATGCCGGTCACGAAGTCGATCACCGCGATCGACGAGCATGGGGTGCCTACATCGGTGTCCATCCCGGCGGAGCGACCACTCACCGTGTACGTCGACAACCGCGAACTGGTCACGCTGATGACGCTCGGCGCACAGCCCGAATGGCTCGTGCTCGGATTTTTGCGCAATCAGCGGCTGGTCACGTCGGTCGGCGACATCGAGTCTGTGACCGTCGACTGGGACGTGAATGCGGCTGCGGTCAAGACCCGTGCCGGCATCGACGCGATCGAACAGCGCACCGAGCGCCGTGTGGTCACCACCGGTTGTGGGCAGGGCAGCGTGTTCGGCGGCTTGATGGACGACATCGAGTCGATCCGGCTGCCATCGCCCGCAGCCGCCCACCTCACGCAGGGGACGTTGTACGAGATCGTGAATGCGATCCGACTGCAGGAGAGCACGTACAAATCGGCCGGCTCGGTGCACGGCTGTGCGTTGTTTCGCGGCGCTCAGATGTTGTTGTTCGTGGAAGACGTCGGGCGCCACAATGCAATCGACACCATCGCCGGCTGGATGTGGCTGCAGCAGCAGCCGCAGGCAATGGTCGTCGCCGCGGACTGCGTGTTCTACACCACTGGCCGGCTGACGAGCGAGATGATCATCAAATCGGCTCAGATGGGCGTGCCCATCGTCATCTCCCGCAGTGGCATCACGCAGATGGGTCTGGACATCGCCGAGCGGTTAAGCCTTTGCGCGATTGGGCGCGCGACCCATCGGCGTTTTCTTTGCTACGCCACGCCCGAACGGATACGCTTCGACGCGGCCACGACCGGCCGGTCCGATCGCCCCGCATGACTTGCTGGACGGGGGTTGCATGGCCTTGGTCAAACCGGCTAAAGCACCGTGTGCACCAACGCGCCCTGATACAGCACCGGACCGGTCGGGCCGCGCTCGCTGGGCACGCCCCCGAGGGGCTCCAAACTAATTGCCAGTGAAGGCACATCGCTGATCGCATCGACGCCAGCGGCGATCCGCTCGATCGGTGCTGTGCCGAGTACGCCGAGCGAGCGCGGCGCTTGTCCCGGCGCCAGCGCCCACAACTGCAGCGATTTGTCGTCCGCAACGTCATTGGCGCCCAACCGCTTCAAGGTGAGTTGCCGCGACTTCGGATCGAACTGCACCAGGATCGGTTTCTTCTCAGACCCACCGGACAAAACGGCCACGTATTCGATCACCGGCGTTGCGTCCAGCCGCTGCTGCAGCTGCGCAACGGCGGTGGTGTGCTGCTTGTTGAGCTGGCCCATCTGCAACGCCGCCAACGCGGTGGCCAACACCCCACCGAACGCCAGCGCGCGCCAAAGCGCAAGGCTTCGCCAACCGGTGCTGCGCTCAGACGGCGCGTCGTCCGCGCCGGTGCGGGCCGTCTGCATGGCGCGCTGCGCACGCTCTGCCCGCACGAGGTTGTCGACGCGTTGCCATACCACCGGATCCGGCGCGACGCTGGCCTGCAGTTCGCACAAACCGGCGAGCCGCGTCTGCCAGGCGATCGCAGCCGCCTGCACGAATGGATGGGCCCGTGCCCACGCCTCGAAGCGTCGACGCGCGCCGCCTCGCAGGCTGCCGAGCGCGTATTCGGCGGCCAGACGGTCGAGCCGTTCGGGATGGTCAAGCAGGTTCATGAGTGGCCGCGCATCGATCGGTCAAAGCAAAGACGCAGCGCCATCAAGCGAAGTGTGCAAGGCAGTTGCGCAGCTGCTGGAGGCCTCGCCGAATCCACGTTTTGACCGTTCCCAGCGGCAGCTTTAACTGCTCGGCCAGCTCGGTGTGGCTCAGGTCGCGCAGGTAGGCCGAGCTGATCACCTCGCGCTGCCGATGATCAAGCTGCCGCAGACAACTGTGTAGTGCCAAAGCCTGTTCACTTGCATCGGCATGCGCAAGCGGCCCCGGCTGATCGGCGGGGAGCGCGGCAGTCAGATATTCGTCGAACTCCTGGGTCAAATGGCTGCGACTTGCGCCGAGTCGCCGCAGACAGTCGAGCGCGCGGCTGCGCACGATCAGGCCGAGCCAGGCCATCGGCGGGCTGAGCGTTGCCCGGTAGTCGCCCGCCGAGCGCCAGATTGTCAAATAAGCATCCTGCAACACATCTTCGGCCGTCTCGCGCTGGCCCACCACGCGCAGCGCCAGTCCATATAAGCGCGGCGCCGTGCATTCATACAGCAGCTTTAACGCGGCGTGCTCCTGTGCGGCGACGCGGTCGATCAAGTCAACCAAGGGAGCTTGGGAGTCGGCCAAATTCATCGCCCCATTGTGCAATAAATGAGCAATGGCCCAATCTGTCGGGACGCTCCGAACAAGCGCTGCCGTTGCACCGCGACCCTGCGCAAAGACTCGAAGTGGCCGAGCCGCGCCGTCCAAAAGTCTAAGAACGATAGCCAAGGAACCATGAATGTCGCCGTACCAAACGCCTGTACAGTGCAGTCCGTCGGTCTATGGCTGACGCGAGGAGGGGTTCTTGGCTGAACCAACGTGAAGCCCCTGCTACAATTTGTCTCGTTGCGGCTGTAGCTCAGTTGGATAGAGTACTTGGCTACGAACCAAGGGGTCGTGGGTTCAATTCCTGCCAGCCGCACCAATTTTACTCTTTTACATCAACAGCTTAGCTGTTTCGGCCTCTAGGCTGTTTTTCTTTGCTGGGGGACTTTTGGGGGACTCACCCCCCGAAATCCCCCAGACTGCGGCTTTGTGCTCCCGCCGCAGTGTCGCCAGGCTCTTGTTCCAGCGGCCCGTGTCTTCCTTGATCCTCTCCAACGCCGCGTGCAACTCCACGATCTGCGCCATGCTGTAGTGGCTCGTCATCGACGGGCTGCTGTGCCAGAGGATGTCGGCGACGGTGCTCTCCGGCACACCGCTTCGCGCAGGCGCATGCCTGTGGTGTGGCGCAGGTCGTGCACGTGCAGGTCCGCCGAAGCGGCCTCGCGTCGCGCGCGCTGCCACGCGGTGTTGTTCATCGTCCCGATCGGGCCATAGGGCATCGTCGGTGCCAAGTCGGTGTTCTTCATCCGCTCGCGGCGATACACGAAGACGAACTCTTCGTGCTTGCCGCGCAGGGCGTCGATCACCGACTGGGCCACGCTGTTACACACGATCACTCGCACGCCCCCCCCCGTGCCAATATGACCTGCGCCACCTACCCCCGAGAGATCAGTGAGCAACGAGGTAGGTATGACAGTCAATCATCAATCCAAGGCAGCAATGCACGAAGTGAAGAGTTTGTCCGATCCGCTCGCATCGCAAGGAGCCCGCAGGGCGACTGAAGATGCGAGCGGATCGGCGCCGCCAGCAGACCGGCCCGTCATCGACGCCGAGGTCGTGCCGCAGGCCCGGCGCCGGCATTTCTCCAACGCCGACAAGCGCCGCATTCTCGAAGCGGCCGACCGCTGCACCGGCCCGGCGAGATCGGCGCGTTGATGCGCCGCGAAGGCGTGTACTCGTCGTCGCTGAGCACCTGGCGGCGCCAGCGCGAAGCGATCGATCTGGCCGCGCTGGCGCCGCAAAAGCGTGGCCCCAAGATAGACCCGCAATCGAGCCGAGACGCTGCAGATCGCGCAGCTCACCCGCGAGCGTGACGCGCTCAAGCGCGAGCTCGACAAGGCGATGCTGGTGATCGCCGTTCAAAAAAAACTTGCCGCATTGCTGGGCACCCTGAGCGACGACAAGGGCGACAAGCCATGATGGCCGCCGTGCTGGAACTCACCCCGGCCTTGGGTAGCGGTGCCGCCTGCCGCGCTCTGGGCCTGTGGCGCGGTGCACCCGCGCGCCAACGCGTTCAGGCGCGCCGTGCGGCGTTCGTCGGGTCTCGCTGTCAACGCGCTGCGCGCCCAAGCCCGCCACTGGCCCTTGGACGCGGCAGGAGAAGCGTGCTGCTGCTGGATACGCTTAACAGCGAACGCTTCGCCGACACGGCGCCGGCGGCGGTGCATGCCACGCTGCTCGACGAGGGCCGGTTACTCGGTTCGGTGCGCCCAATGTACCGCGTGCTTGCCGCCAGAGCTGACGCGCTGGCGATTGACCAGCGCGCAGGCTCTGCGGTAGCCATAGATGGGCAACTCGGCGATCTGCCCGCGGATGTCGGCCAGCAACTGGTGATCGCCACCCAGCGTGCGTTGGGTTCAGCCGCCATCGAGTCCAGGAAGTCGATCGGCTTCGCAGTACACAGATGTTCCAGCGCGCCAGCCCAAGCGCTTGGCAGACGGCCGTCATTGGCCATCTCCTGGCAACAAGGGCGAGCGCGCAATCCACTTTTTTTGGGCCCGTTACGCCACCGCTTCCTTGGTATTTCGTTTTCCAGTGTCTTCTTGCCGAGCACCCGCTGCCAGCTTGGCGATTTCGGCGCGTGCGGTTGCAAGGCCGGAGGTCGGCACCACCGCCTCGCCAGCAGACACAGCCATCAGCGCGCCTTGGCGTTCGAGCTTGCGCCACTGAAACAGCAGGCTGGCGGCAACGCCTTCCTGACTGGCCACCAGCGACAGCTCATGCCGGCTCGTAGGTTCGCCGGACGAGCGCAGACTTTTCTGCGAGGGACCAGCGCCTACGGCGCTGGTCCCTCATGATCACTTGGACAGTATCCGTATTCCTAGTCGTACTCACAGTCCTGCTCCTATCTTTAAAGATAAGCGATGGACCGTGTCCAGTCATTCAGGGGGCCAGCCCACACCTCGTGGCCGAGTACGAGAACCTCATGCATGCGACGGCGTGGCGGGTACTCTCATTCAGAAGTTTGCGAAAGACAATCAAAGTCCAATTGGGGAACTCATCGACGCATCGTCATCAGGAAGGAACTCTCCTCGTGCGTTCGCGCCGTGGAGCTCAGTAACGCGAGCGTCGCTGTTGCTCGCTCGCCGCGCCATCGCTCGATCGGCGTAAGCGTCCAGCGACGTCATCTTGACGCCGGCGCGCAAGATCAGCTCGCTGTAGTGAGCGGCGTCCAGCAGTGCGGTAGTAGTTCGTCGGTAAGCAGCCAGCCAACACATGTTGACCGTACCCGGCACGTAAGCGTCCAGCCAACACATCTTGCCGATCGCGCCTTGTAGGACGCTCGTGTCCGCTTAACTTAGGCGGACACATGAACACTTTGATGGTCGAGGCGCCGCCGGCGGAGGCGCAGGCACAGCGCGGAGTTCAAGGAATCCGTGATCGGGCATGCCAGCAGCCGGGCGTGTCGATGGCCGCGATCGCCCTGGCGAACGGGCTGAACGCGACGATGCTGCGCAAGTGGGTGACGCAGGCCGAACAACAGAGCGGGACGGCGCCGCGCGGTTCACCCGGCAGGTCCGCCGACGACCGCTTCCGACGTCGTGCCGCTGGCCGTGCAGGCCAGCCGCGGCGCGCCGACATCCGGATCGAGGTCCAGCGCGGCGCCACGAGTGACGGTGAGTTGGCCCGCAGCAGCGGGGTCGGATTGCGCTGCCTGGCTGCGCGACTTGCTTCGGTGATCCGCGTCGACGCCATCTGGCTGGCGACCGAGCCTCTGGACATGCGGGCAGGCACCGATACGGCGCTCGCGCGCGTGGTGAGCGTCTTTGGCAGCTGCGCGGCCGCATCACGCGTACCTCTTTGCCAACCGCCGCGCCAGCCGCATGAAGGTGCTTGTGCACGACGGCGTGGGCATCTGGCTGGCCGCGCGCCGGCTGCACCAGGGCCGCTTCGCCTGGGCCGCGCCTGGCAGCGGTGCGCACGAGCGCTCACGCGCGAGCAACTCGACGCCCTGGTGCTGGGACTGCCGTGGCATCGCATCGGCGA
The DNA here is from genome assembly GCA_963784295.1 of uncultured beta proteobacterium. GTDB lineage: Bacteria > Pseudomonadota > Gammaproteobacteria > Burkholderiales > Burkholderiaceae_C > JBBPYC01. The sequence continues at coordinate 1,701 of CAWAQL010000014.1, read as the reverse complement.
ACGCGGTGTGATCGGCCTGCTCTGAGGCGTTGATCGTCGAGCGTGCGCATGGCAATCGGTATGTGCGCGGATGTTCAACATCCGCGTGCTGCGGCACCATGGATGCCCATGGTCGATGCCCCGCAGATCAGCGACACCGAGCTTGCCTTGCTCGACGCAGCGGGCCTGGGCGAACTGGGCGCAAGCCTGCTGCAGCGGCTTGCCCACGCCAAGCGCGAGATCAGCTGGCGCGACGCCGCATCGAGAAGCTGACCTTCGAGATGGCGCAGTTGAAGCGCGTGAAGTTCGGCAAGAGCAGTGAGAAGATGGATGCCGAGCAGAAGGCGCTGTTCGACGAGGCGGTGGACGCCGACATCGCCGCGCTCGAGGAGCAGCTCGAGGAACTCGTTGCCGCCACCAAGAAGCCGACGGAGCGCAGCGTGCCCAAGCGCACGGCGCTGCCGGCATCCCTGCCGAGGGTTGAGCGCCATCACGAGCCCGAGAGCACGACCTGCGCGTGCGGCTGCGCGTTAAAGCGCATCGGCGAGGACGTGAGCGAGAAGCTGGACTACACCCCTGGCGTGTTCACGGTGCGAGCGCCACATCCGCGGCAAGTGGGCTTGCACCCAGTGCCGCACGCTCGACGCAGGCACCCGTGCCCGCAGAGATCATCGACAAGGGCATCCCCACCAGTGCGCTGCTCGCGCAGGTGCTGGTGGCCAAGTACGCCGACCATCTGCCGCTGTACCGGCAAGAACAGATCTTCGGGCGTGCGGGCCTGGCGCTGCCGCGCTCCACGCTGGCGTCCTGGGTGGGCGCCTGCGGCGTGCGCCTGCAGCCGCTGGTGGATGCGCTGAAGGCGCACGTCCTGGACAGCGCCGTGGTGCACGCCGACGAAACACCGGTGGCGATGCTGGCGCCGGGCACCGGCAAGACGCACCGCGCGTATCTGTGGGCCTACGCCACCGGCGCCTTCGAGCCACTGCGCGCCGTGGTCTACGACTTCACCGCCAGCCGCTCGGGCGAACACGCACGGGCGTTCCTGGGCAACTGGCGGGGCAGCCTGGTGTGCGACGACTTCAGCGGCTACAAGGCCAGCTTCGAGCTGGGCGTGACGGAAGCCGGCTGCATGGCGCATGCGCGGCGCAAGTTCGTCGAGCTGCACCTGGCCAACAAGAGCACGCTTGCCGCCACGGCCTCGAGTTCATCGGACAGCTCTACGAGATCGAGCGCGAGGTGAAGACGCTGCCGCCCGAGCAGCGGCTGCAAGAGCGACAGAGCGCGCGCCGCGCCGATTGCCAAGGCGCTGCACGACTGGCTGGTTGCGCAGCGCTCACGATCCACGACGGCACCGCCACTGCCAAGGCGTTCGACTACAGCCTCAAACGCTGGGCGGCGCTCACGCGCTACCTGGACGATCCGGCGCTGCCGATCGACAACAACTTCGATGAGCAGCAGATTCGCCCGTGGGCCACGGGCAGGAAGAACTGGCTGTTCGCCGGAACGCTGATGGCCGGGCAGCGCGCCGCCGCGATCATGAGCCTGATCCAGTCGGCGAAGTTCAACGGGCACGACCCGTACAACTACATCAGGGACGTACTTGCGCGGCTGCCGACGCACCTGCACGGACATCGACGAGTTGCTGCCACATCGCTGGGCAGCAGCTGCCGGTTGAGCTCTCGGCTACCGGATAAACGGGGTACAGTCAACATGTGTTGGCTG
>CAWAQL010000013.1:0-320106 GCA_963784295.1 uncultured beta proteobacterium | reverse complement strand
TCGTCAACTGCAGCGCTGTCCCACGTCGCTCACTGCGTTCCGGACTCACTGCCGATGGTTCGCACCGCCGAACGGTCGGGGTCCGCCAACGTCCGACGCGATTCGCCACCACAAGCCGCCCGGACAATGCCGAATGTAGGAAAATGGTAATCATTCGCATCCGGCCGGCTGTCGTAAGTCGGGACGTTTGGGACCATTGATTGAGCGGCCCATGGGACCTTTTTCATTGGCGCTCTGCGCCTCGACATGATTGCCCCCCCGCCCCAAGCATCGTGCCCAACCGCTCCACCTCATTGACGCTCGACCAGACCCGCATCGGCAACGTTGCGTCGTGCGCGCTGTGGCCAGCCCCACGGCGGCACCAGAATGGGCGCACTGGCTCGACGAGATCGGCTTCTTCGCCGGCGAACAGGTCATGCTGATGGCGCGCGGCTGCCGCGGCGGCGATCCGCTGGTCGTGCGCGTCGGCGCGTCGACCTTCGCGCTGCGCCGCGCCGAGGCCGCCTGCGTCGCGCGTGCAGAGCCGGCCGACGCATGAACAAAGCCGTCGATCCACGTCCACCGCGGCGGCCCGCTGGTGGCGCTGGTCGGCAACCCGAACTGCGGCAAGACCGCGCTGTTCAACCTGCTGACCGGCAGCCGCCAGAAGGTCGCCAACTACGCCGGCGTCACCGTCGAGCGCAAGGAAGGCCGGCTGCACACCGCCGCCGGCAAGGCGCTGCGCGTGCTCGACCTGCCGGGCACCTACAGCCTGCATCCGCGCTCGCCCGACGAGCGCGTCACCTGCGACGTGCTGTACGGCCGCGCGCGTCGGCGAGAAGCGGCCCGACCTGGTGGTCTGCGTGGTCGACGCGACCAATCTGCGGCGCAACCTGCGGCTGGTGCTGGCGGTCAAGCGCCTCGGTCTGCCGTGCGTGGTCGCGCTGAACATGGCCGACCTGGCCGATCAGCGCGCGGCATGCATCATCGACGCCGCAGGCGCTCGCGCGCGAGCTCGGCGTGCCGGTGGTCGCCGACCGTCGGCGTGAAGAGCGAAGGCGCCGATGCGCTGCGCGACCTGCTCGACGACGCCGCGCTCTGGCGGCGCCAGGCGCGCGGCGCTGCCCGTGGGGGCGCATCGACGCAGCCGCACACCGAGGCCGCAGCGCCCGACCACGAAGCAGTGCGCGCGCATCCTGCAGCGGCTGGGCCTGGACGCGGTGGTGCCGCACACCGCGAGCGACCGCATCGACCGCGTCGTGCTGCACCCGGTGGTCGGGCCGCTGCTGCTGGCACTCGCTGCTGTTCCTGATGTTCCAGGCCGTGTTCGCCTGGGCCGCGGCGCCGATGGAGGCGATCAAGTCGCGGCGACCGACTGGCTCGGCGAGCAGGTCGGCGGCGCTGCTGCCGCGAAGGCTGGCTGCGCAGCCTGCTGGTCGACGGCATGATCGCCGGCGTCGGCGGCGTGCTGGTGTTCCTGCCGCAGATCCTGATCCTGTTCCTGTTCATCCTGGTGCTCGAGGAGTCGGGCTACCTGCCGCGCGCGGCCTTCCTGCTCGACCGCCTGATGGGCGGCGTCGGCCTGTCGGGCCGCTCTTCATCCCGCTGCTGTCGAGCTTTGCCTGCGCGATCCCCGGCATCATGGCCGCGCGCACCATCGCCAACCCGCGCGACCGCCTGGTCACGATCATGATCGCGCCGCTGATGACCTGCTCGGCGCGGCTGCCGGTCTATGCGCTGCTGATCGGCGCCTTCATCCCGCGCGCGAGGTCGGCGGCGTGTTCGAGCTGCAGGGGCTGGTGCTGTTCGCGCTGTACCTCGCCGGCATCGTCGGCGCGCTGGCCGTGGCCTGGGTGCTCAAGCGCTTCACGGCCGGGGGCCAGGTGCGCAGCCGCTGATGATGGAGCTGCCGAGCTACCACTGGCCGCGCCGCGCAACATCGCGATCGGCCTGTGGCAGCGCGTGCAGATCTTCCTGCGCCGCGTCGGCGGCATCATCCTGGTGCTGACGATCGCTGCTGTGGTTCCTGGCCAGTTTTCCCGGCGCCGCCGGAAGGCGCCACCGGCCCGCCGATCGAATACAGCATCGCCGGCATGCTCGGCCGCGGCGCTGGCGGTGCTGTTCGAGCCGATCGGCTTCAACTGGCAGATCAGCATCGCGCTGGTGCCGGGGCTGGCCGCGCGCGAAGTCGCTGTCAGCGCGCTCGGCACCGTCTATGCGCTGTCGGCCACCGGCGGCAGACACCGCGCAGGCGCTCGACGCCGCTGATCGCGCAGAGCTGGAGCCTGGCGACCGCGCTGTCGCTGCTGGCCTGGTTCGTGTTCGCGCCGCAATGCCTGTCGCACGCTGGCGACCGTGAAGCGCGAGACCGGCGGCTGGCGATGCCGCTCGTGATGGCCGGCTATCTGTTCGCGCTGGCCTATGTGGCGTCGTTCGTCACCTATCGGATTGCGCTGGCGCTCGGCTGGGGCTGACTGCGGCAAGGCCGGCGAAGTGGCCTGACCGGCCGCCCGTCACGAATGAAGAATGAAATCACGGTGCTCCAGCCTGACGCAGCGGACAGTCGTGCGTCGTCCCTCCATCTTTGATTTGACGCTTCCTTCCTAGCGAGCCTCGAGCGGGTCGCAGCCGCTATCGAACTCTTGCAGGTCAACCGCTGCTTGGTCGTGGGCCGCGCGTGCGATCGACCCGCGTCGAAGACGGCTTCGGGTCGCCGGTTGCGCTCGCCCTTCGCCGTCGACTTCAAAGCTGCTGGGTTCCGCTTGCCGGTGCCGCCTGCAACGCCCGAAGGATGGGTTCCACTTCATTGAAGGAGGTGCCAGCGGCATCGAAAGTCAGCGTGATGGATCGCTGCGCCGCCGCGTCTCCCCTGATCCTGCGCCACGCGTGATTCGCACGCGCCGCGAGTGTGGACGCGGTGATCAGTGTGTCCGCGCAGTAAGCCGAATAAACCTCTTGCCTTGCCTGCGTGCCAGCAAGCTGGACGAGCATGCGCAGGGCGGAACTGCATCCGCTGTCGTTGCAATGGGACTCGGTTTGCGTCCGGATTTCACGTCCGGCGCCCGATGCGAGGTCGGCGGGGCGCAGACGGGGAAGCTTCGCATCCAGGACTCGCGTCTGGAGCACGCGCACGGTCATGTGCCGGCCGCCGTGCTGGTAGCGGAGCACCAGCGATTCGGTGTGCCCTTCCGGATCGATGCGCCAGGACGCTGCGTCCGGAACGAGGTGCCAGCTTTCCAGCAGATCGGGTGCATGGGCCGGACGCGCAGTCGACGCATCCTCCGCTTGGAACGAGGTATCCGCGCGCGCCATCGCCGTGCCCGCAGCGCCGACCACGAACAGCATCGAGAAGCCGGCGGCTGCCGGTGCGATCCAGTGCCCGAAAGACATGTCGGTCGCGCTCTGCCTGGATGCCGCGATCGGCGCCTGGTCCGCATGGAGTCTGGACACCGAAAAAAGCAGCAAGCCCAGCACCGTGAACATGCCGAGCCACTGGATGTTGCCATGCGCCGCAAGGTCCATCTTGGACCCATGCATCCAGTCGATCAGCACGATCGCATTGACGCGAACCAGATTGCAGACGACGCCCAGGCCGGCGCCGTACAGCGCGAGAGCGAACACCTTGCGAAACGAGCTGTAGAGCAACAGACCGAACGCATGACCGAGAAACATGCCGAGCGCGACGAAAGCAAGGCCCGAGCACTCGTCGACGACGATGTAGCGGCGGCCGTCGACCAGCAGCACGAAGCCTTCGAACCGGTGCGGCAGCTGCGCCGCGGTCGCGAACAGTTCGAGCCCTTTCAGCGCGATCGTGCGCAGCACGGGCTGCAGCAGATCGGCCGACGGAATCATCAGAAACAGCAGCGCGAATGCGGGAAAGAACCGCCGATAGATGCGCCGACCAAGCGTTGCCATCGCCACGCCCTGCAGTGCCAGCACCAGCGCCAGCTCTCGTCCGATGGAGAGGTTCATCAATTCCGACACCCCCCACAGACCGGCGGCCGCGATGCTGGGCAACAAGCCGATCCAGTCGGGTTCCGGCGTCGATGCAAGCACTGCCGAACGCTGGTGCCAGCCCAGCACATAGATGAAAAGCGGCACGACCAGCCAGCCCCACTGGTATGCCTCGTGATTGCGCCAAGCTTCGGTCAATTCGACCCAGGCCGGCCACATCACGGCCGATACGGCAAGCACGCCGATGGCTGCGCACGCCATGGCTTTTTGCCACGGGACGGTCAGCGGGCGGATCCTGCTCGGCGCGGCGGTCGGCCTCGAATCATCCGGCACGGAACGGCGGTTGCGAAACGGTTGCTGCAGCACCTGCGAAAAGCGCGCGTCGTCAGCGCTGCAAAAGTACGACAGCCCGAAGCGCTTAATCGAAGCGCGCGCCGGATCGGTGTAGGTCCCGAACAGTCGATCCCATATCGCGAGAACCGCGCCGTAGTTGCTGTCCGTCTGCGGTTGAAAAGCCGAATGATGGAGCGCATGAACGCGTGGCGTGACCACGAATCGGCGCAGCCTGCGATCGATCGCTTCCGGCAGGCGCAAAGTCGTGTGCGTCCACAGCGACACGAGGGCAGCCACCAGCAGGTAGCAGGCCACACCCGCTGCCGGCAAGCCGAGAACGACAACGACCGCCATCATCACCGCCGTGCTGAGCACGATATCGATCGGATGGTGCCGTTCGGACGTCGTGACGTCGACCTGGACGTCGCTGTGGTGAACGAGATGCAGGCGCCACAGCAGCGGCACCCGATGCAGCAGCCTATGTTCCCAGTAGTGCCACAGATCCAGCAGCAAGAAAGCCACCAGCCACTGCACCGCATCGGGCAGGCCGGCGGCCGCCAGAACACCGGGCGGCTGGCGCGCGGCGACCACCACAACGCCCACCGGAATCAACAACCCGCTGAAAACATTTCCAACCAGGAACAGCCCGACGTTGCTTGCGATTCGCGCACGGGGGCGGTCGGTTTTCAGCCGGATCGCGCTGTGCGTTTCCATGCCGAACAGAAGCAGGGCAACGCAGAAGAAGGCGATCAGCGTGGCGGTCTGGAGCGTGTCGACCATGAAACGACGTCATCCGGCGGCGCCGCTGGCAGCAGCAGTTTCCATCACGGCTTTGCCGTCAGCTCATCCTGCCAGCCTCAGGGAGTCGGCGTTGCACGGTCGCACTGCCCGACTGGCGGCGCCTGCTTGGCCGCGCGTCACCCGGCCGACTTCCTGCCATGCGATTGAAATCAGCTGCGGCGGTTGCGGCGAATGATCGAAATGCCGGCGACGAGGCCAACTGCGCCAACCGCAAGCAGCGCGAACTCGCGCAGCGGCAACCCGGTGCTGAAAAGTTGGCCCAGCGTCGCTCCAAACGCGCTGCCGAGCGGCGTCACGACAGCAATGCCCGCATAGCTAGCGCCTGTCGCTGCCAGGGCCGCAAGACCGAGAACGATCGCTTTTTTGGCAGGGATGTCTTTTTTCATGGGGTTGCTTTGAAGTGAATGTTCGATCGGTAACGCTGAGACTGAGCGAGACCGGCAGTGTTCCAAACCATCGGCAACAGCGATCAAGCAACGATCATGCTCAAAAAAAAAGTTATTCAATACCAATGGACTGCTAGCGCTTGTCACTCGCGTCGTCGGGCGTGTGTAAATTTTTTCGACAATCCACTTTCTCCGTGAAGCTTGGGGAGGCACCGACGATTGCCTGACGCTCGAGCGCGCGGCTCGGCACGGTCGGCAGCCGCCTTGGAAGCGCATGCCTGCAGCGTCGACGGCTTCTGCGACAAAGGTGGGGATACCTGCCGACTGCCCATGCCTTTCACGGGGATCGCGCGGAGGGTCGATTGCGGCAAACGCGCTGTCGCTGATGATCAAGGATCACCGGGTCCGAACGGTGGCTCCTTGCCCGCCGGCACTTGTTGCTCGGCCATCGCGAGCAGCATCGCGACCGTGACGTAAGTGCCGGTGGTCGCGGTCAGATCGACGATCTGCTGCTCGCTGAACACTTCCCTGGCGCGCGCAAACGTCGCATCACCGACGCGGTGGGTCGTGGACAGCTCGGTCACGAAGTCGAACACGACCGCCTCGTCGGGCTGCATGTCGGCCGGACGCTTTTGCGCCTTCAGGTCGGAGACCACCGATTCGGCCAGCCCCGCCTTGATCGCAAGCGGCGCATGCGCGAACCACTCGACCTGGGATCGCCACTGGCGCCCGACGATCAGGATCGCGAATTCGTTGAGCCGCAGCGACAGCGACGAATGCCAGCGCAGGTAGTACAGCAGGTCGAATACGCGCTGGCCAAGCACCGGGCTGCGCAGCAGCGGGTTGTAGGGGCCTTCGAGGCCGATGCTCGACACCTTCATGATCTGCTCGCCCAGCGGGCGCTGGAACTCGTGCAGATCCTCCAGCGTGAGTTGCGAAAATCTGGGCTCTTTGTTCTCGCTCATCGGCGGACTCCGATCGGTGGCATTCGTCCGCGACTGTAGCGCGAGTGCCGATCGGAGGCACCGGATGGTTGGGACGATCAGATCATTCGCAAGCCGGCGGCTTGAACGTTGCAGCCTGCGTCCCTCGATGGCTACGACACCCTGCCGGAAAGCCCATGTGCGGCATCTGCGCGTGGTCGCTCGCGTTGCATCGGCTCAGTCGCGTCGAAACTCCGGCCGCATTGCCCGCAGCAAGGCAGCGGTCTCAGGTGACGCACGCGCTTGCGCTCGCGGGACGCAGACACGCGTTCGCGGTAGCGAGGCGTCAGGTGCCGGTGACAGAGCCACAACACACGACAGCTGCTGATCGTGCTGCTCACGATCGGGCTGCCTTCGGGCCAGCCTTGCGGCGTCACGAAAAGACCCTGGAAAAAACCGCTTTATGACTCGACAGAAAGTGAACGGGCAACTGCAGATCGATATGGACGAGCGTGTCCGCCGCGGCGAAACGCTGCCACGACGATCCGACGCATCCGTAGCCGTCGATGATCCATTCTTCGCGCTGCAACAACTGCGCGTGCGCCTCCAGATATTCGTCGTGCGGCACCGCGCCGCCGCCGGTTCGGTACTGGAACAGATCCAGCGGATACAGAGGGATCTGCGTCATGTCTGCGAACCGCCTGGCCAGGGTCGACTTGCCTGCGCCCGCATTGCCGAAGACGGCGACTTTCCTCATCATGCCGGCCATCATCGACATTGCACGCCTGCAGGCCACGCTGTGCGAACAGCGACGCGCAGCGAAGGGAGGACTACCATCGCCGGGTCACTTTTGGACCCTTGCAGGAAACTCAGGATGCAGATGCGTACTTTCTTCACCACGTCCTCATTCGCGCGGCGCCGGGCTGTCGTGACCCTGTTGGGCACGGCGCTTGCGGTCTCCTTCGCGGGTGCGCAGACGCCCTCTTGGCCGGACCACCCGGTGCGTCTGATCGTGCCGTTCCCGGCCGGCGGCGCGACCGACCTGATCGCGCGCGTGATCGCGCAAAAAGTGTCGAGCGACATCGGCCAGCAGATCGTGGTCGACAACAAGGCGGGCGCGGGCGGCACCATCGGCAGCCGGCGAAGCAGCGCAAGGCACCGCCGATGGCTACACGCTGCTGCTGACCACCAGCAGCACGCACGCGATCTCGCCGCACCTGAATCCGAAGCTGCCGTACGACCCGGTCAAGGACTTCACGCCGATCGCGCATCTGGTCGACGCGGCCAGCGTGCTGCTCGTGACGCCGTCGCTGCCGGTCAAGTCGGTGGCCGAGCTGATCGACTACGCGCAAGAAGCATCCCGGAGAACTCAACTACGCAAGCAGCGGCAACGGCACCATCGTGCATCTGACGTCCGAAGCGTTCAAGGCGCAGGCCGGCATGCCGATGACGCACGTGCCGTACAAGGGCACGGCGCTCGCGATTCCGGATGTGGCGTCGGGCCAGGTGCAGGTGCTGTTCGACTCCATTCCGTCGGGCATGCCGCACGTCAAGAGCGGGCGATTGCGCGCGCTGGCCGTGACCGGCGACAAACGCTCGGCGATCGCGCCGGATTTGCCGACCATTGCCGAAGCCGGCCTGCCCGGGTTCTTCGTCGATCACCTGGTTCGGGCTGTACGCACCGCGCGGGCTCGACCCGGCGCTGGTCGCGCGCATCCACGACGCGTTTCAGGCGGCAGCGAACTCGCCGCAGGCGGTCGAAAGCCTCGCAAAACTTGGCGTCGAGCCGGCTGCGGAGAGCACACCCGCGCAATTCGCAAAGATGGTGCAGACCGACAGCGACAAATGGGGCCGCGTGATCCGCGAACGCAACATCCACGCTGGAATGAACCAGGGCATCCGCAATGAGCGACAACGACGCGGCCACCGCACTCGACTGGGCCAACCCCTACCCCTCCGCGCCGCTCGGCCGTGCTCGGCCGCAACGTGGTCAGCACGTCGCAGCCGCTGGCCGCGCAGGCCGGCCTGCGCATGTTGCTGGCCGGCGGCAACGCGGTCGATGCGGCGATCGCCGCCGCGATGACGCTGACCGTGGTCGAGCCGACCGGCAACGGCCTGGGCAGCGATGCGTTTGCGATCCTCTGGGACGGCAAGGAACTGCATGGCCTGAACGCTTCCGGCCGCTCGCCCGCCGCCTGGACGCGCGGACCGCTTCGCGAACCAACGCGCGATGCCCGACGCGGGTTGGGACAGCGTCACGGTGCCGGGCGCGGTGTCGGCCTGGAGCGCGTTGTCGCAGCGCTTCGGCAAGCTCGCCGTTCAAAGCGCTGGCCGAGCCCGCGATTCGACTATGCGCGTCACGGCTTCGCGGTCTCGCCGACGATCGCGCGGCTGTGGGCCGCGGGCTCGGAGCGGCTCGGCCGGCAGCCGGGCTTTGCCGACCACTTCATGCCGGACGGCCGCGCGCCGCGCGCCGGTGAGATCTTCAAAAGCGAAGCGCACGCGAGCACGCTCGAGCAGATCGCCGACAGCCACGGCGAAGCGTTCTACCGCGGCGTGCTGGCCCAACGCATGGCCGCGCATGCCAAAGCCAACGGCGGCGCGCTGACCGAGGACGATCTGGCCGCGCACGTGCCCGACTGGTGCGGCACGATCGCGCCAGCCGTTCGCGAATTCGGTCGTGCACGAGATCCCGCCGAACGGCCAGGGCATCGCGGCGCTGATGGCGCTCGGCATGCTGAGTCGCTCGGCGTCGGCGCCCAGCCGGTCGATCATGTCGACACCGTGCACCTGTGCTCTGGAAGCGATGAAGCTCGCGTTCGCCGACCTGTACGAGCACCACGGCGACGCCGACGCGATGCAGCATACCGCCCGCCGCGCTGCTCGACCCCGGCTATCTGGCCGAGCGTGCAAAGCTGATCGACCTGCGCCGTGCGGGCGACCCGGTCTACGGCGTGCCGCGCAAGAGCGGCACCGTGTACCTGGCTGCGGCGGACGCGAGCGGCATGATGATCTCGTTCATCCAGTCGAACTACATGGGGTTCGGCTCCGGCATCGTGGTGCCCGACACCGGCATCAGCCTGCAAAACCGCGGCGCAGACTTCAATCTGAAGGCCGGCCATGCGAACGTCGTCGCACCGCGCAAGCGCCCTTCGCACACGATCATCCCGGCGTTTGCTACCGCACCGGACGGCAGCCCGCAGATGGCGTTCGGCGTGATGGGCGGGCCGATGCAGTGCCAGGGCCATGTGCAGATGGCGCTGCGCGTGCTGCACTACGGCCAGAACCCGCAGGCGGCAGTGGACGCGCCGCGTTGGCGCGTGACCGGCGGGCGCGCGGTGGCGATGGAGTCGGGGTTCGATCCCGCGGTGCTGCAGGGTTTGCGCGACCGCGGCCACGAGATCACGGTCGAAGCGGCCGGCTCGACCGGCGTGTTCGCGTTCGGCGGCGCGCAGCTGGTGCTGAAGAACGACGCGGGCGGCGATGACGCGGACTACATCGCCGGGTCGGACCCACGCAAGGACGGGCAGGCGGTGGCGTACTGATTCGCTGGGTCAACCGGCTGCGTTGCTGGCGGCTCCACGCCGATTCGGCCGTTCAGGATGCACAACCCTTTGAGCTTCGAGAAGTCACGGTCGTGCGCAACCAGCGCAATCGCGCCGATTTCGAGCGCCGTTGCCGCCACCAACGCATCCGGTGACCGCAAACCGGCAGAAGCAAGCAGACGCGCTGTCGTCGGGATGGTCCTCGGGGAGATGGGTCAACGGCGCAGAGTCGACCAGCACCAGTCGGCTGTGTCGAGACCGCCCCATCGCTCAGCAGCCGACATTGGGTGACTTGAGCGCGTCATTCCGACTCGTCGCGAATCTGCGAAACGAATTCGGTCGCAAACGGTGCCCAAAGGTCCTTGCCGGTACCGCGCAGCGCCAGAAAACCGACGCCTCGCTGCTTTCGCTGAACCTGCTGCAGCAGGTCGGGCGAGACGATGGCCGCAAAAGGCCTGCCATGCGCTCGACCCCTTTGTGTACAGACCGTCCGTTTTCAACGGCGCAACGATTTGGCAGCTCGCGTACGCAGGAATTCCAAGGGCGCTGGCTCAGCAGCAATTCTTCCTCAGCAATGCAGAAAAGGGCGAACCGTTGCTGGAATCGACCACCGACCGGGCGTGTTCAAAGCCCCACCTCCTCAATCGGTCCGATACGTGATCTCCACCTTCAACCCGACCGGGTCCTTGAAGAAAATCTGATGCAACGGAAAGCCCGGCACCGGCGATTCGCCGAACGCGATGCCGTGGTCGGCGAGGCGCTTGCGCATGGCTTCGATGTCCTGACCGTCGAACGAGATGTGGTCGAGCGGGCCGGTGGCCGGTGCTGCCGCTTCGTCCAGTCGCGCGGCCAAGTGCACGGTCGGCCTGGCCGCCGCTGTAGAGCCAGGCACCGGGAAAGCCAAAGCCGGGCCGCGGGCCTTCGGTCAGACCGAGCACTGCGCCGTAGAACGCCTTAAGTGGCTCGAGGTCTTCGATCCGGCACTTCAACGTGAAGTGGTTCAACAGTCCGACCAGCATGGCGACATATCCTCGTTGTTCTGAAATGAAGGGGAGCGGATGACTCGGGGTTGGACGACATTGTCGAACACAACCGCCGCGCTGCAACGTTCGCCACACGGTCGGCGGCACCACGTTTCACTGCAGGCTGCGCGGCCCTGCGGTGACCCGCGATTTCGGTTCGAAGCGTGCGCTGTTGCTTTCGGCCGCGGATCGATCGACCCGCGTTGACGCAGCGGCGCCCGTTGACCAGAGCCTGTCTCGGCATCGGCAACCACAACAGCGATCGGCTGGAGAGGCGAGACCGCCCTTCGGCGGATGGCCTTGGCTCGTTGCACCGTCACGAAGCCATTGCACAATTGCGTTTCACAATCTACGAACCCGCAGTCCACCCAGGAACCCAACGCCTTGCTCAACGATTTGCTCAAACGCATCGCCGACGCCGGCCGGCAATTGCGGGGTACCACCGAGAGCCGTTCGCCCGAGTTGATCGACCTGTGCGAGACGCTGCTGCGCGGCAAGGGCGAGGCCACCGGCATGGCCAGCGCGATCGATGTGCTGGACGGTTACCGCGCGCTCAGCGCCGACGGCAAGGCGAAGTTCTTCGACCAGCTGCTCGCGCGCTTCAGCGGCGACACGCAGCGCATCAAAAAAGCGCTCGAACGCTTTGCCGACGATCCGCAGCGGCTCGGCCGCGAACTGCACTTCGCGTCCGAGCCGCAAACGCAGGAGCTGGTGCGCCGGCTGAACCGCGCACCGGGCGGCACCGCGGCGCTGGTCGCGATGCGGCGCGACTTGCTCGAGGCGGCGGCGGCCAGGCCCGAACTGCTCGACCTCGACCGCGACTTCAAGCACCTGCTCGGCTCGTGGTTCAACCGCGGCTTTCTGGAGCTGCGCCGCATCGATTGGTCGACCGCGGCCGAGACGCTCGAGCACATCATCGCGTACGAGGCGGTGCACGAGATCACGAGCTGGGACGACCTGCGTGGCCGCGTCGGCACGCCGGACCGGCGGCTCTACGGGTTCTTTCACCCGGCGATCCAGAACGAGCCGCTGATCTTCGTGGAAGTCGCGCTCACGATGGACCTGCCGGACTCGATCGACGCGATCCTGGCGCCCGAGCGAAAGCGCATCAACCCGAACGATGCGAAGACGGCCGTGTTCTATTCGATCTCCAACTGCCACACGGGCCTGCGCGGCATCTCGTTCGGCAATTTTTTGATCAAGCAGGTGGTGGAAGACCTGCGGCACGAACTGCGCGGCCTGCGCACGTTCGTCACGCTGTCGCCGGTGCCGGGCCTGCGGCGCTGGGCATTGCAGCAGTTGGAGCAGAAAAACAAACCGAAAGCGGCTGAGACGCTGGTGCTGGCTGCGCCCAATGCTACACATTCAGTAGCAAAGACCGGTGTGGTGGGGATCACGGCTGCGTCGGGCAGCAAAGGCGCGGTGGCCGTGATCGATGCGCCCAGTCGGGAAGTCGTTGCGGCGAAATCCGGGCCGTTGACAGCCGAGCAACTCCAGCTGGTGGGAAGCCTGGAAGCCGGCGCCGACCCGGCCGACCCGAAGCACCGCCCGGTGCTGACCCAGATCGCCGCGCGCTACCTCACGCAGCCGTCCCCGCGGGGCGGCGCGATCGACCCGGTCGCGCGTTTTCACCTGGGCAACGGCGCGCGGCTCGAACGCGTGCACGCGGCGGCCGACTCCAGCGCGCGTGGTCTCGAAAACTCGTGGGGCGTGATGGTCAACTACCTCTACGCGCTCGACGACATCGAGCGCAACCACGAGGCCTATGCGAGCAGTGGCGAAGTCGTCTGCTCGTCCGCGGTGCGCAAGCTCACGCGCGACTGAGGCGCTGCCGGACCCATGCGGTCCGGCTTCCCACCCATCCAACGGAAAAAAGCTGCGGCCTGCAGCGGCTTCGGCGTGCCCGATCGACGCATTTGTGCCCAGGCCATGTATTTCGCAACGGCCACGAACCGCTGTTCAGCCGTTTTTTGAGAACCTGTGTATAAGTTTTGAACAACCGACTGGTTATCCACAGTTTTTCTTCGATCCCGGCAGTTGTTCACTTTGCGCTGTTGGTATCCAACGTGTGCCCACACATGGGTGGAGACTGGGAAGTGCGTTGATCCGTTACAACAAACAGCGGTTGTCCACAGACCACGCCGTCCTCTATCTACTACTACCAATTGAATTCAATGAAATAGATAAGAGACAGATGGCCGGGTGCGGTCGCAAAAAAGGGGCCGGTCCCCCTTTTTCTGCATTCGTTCTGTGCGGAATCCGGCGGCGGATGGTCATTCCAGGCCGAATCACCCCATCAACCGTGAATCGCCGCCGCCACGATGACCGAGATCCCGAGCGCCATCGCGCCCACCACGATGCCGAGCGCGACGTTCTGCTTTTCCACCAGTTCCTCCCACAGCCGATACGGCGTGAGCTTGTCGAGCACCAGAAACGCGAGCCAGAACACCAGCACGCCAATCAAGGCGAACAGGATCGAGCCGAACACGGCGCTGGCGCGCAGCCATTCGAAGGTCATGAAAAATCTCCTTGTGAATTGGAAAAGGGAACGGACGTTGACGCCCGGTCAGACCAGCGGACTCACTCATTTGTGCCCGCCGCCGCTCGAGTAGCCGCCGTATGACCCACCCGAACTGCGCGAATACCCACCCCGGTCGCCGTCCGAGCACATGCTGAGCAGCAACCCCAGCACGACCATCAGCACCAAAAAGCCGAGCACGAAGCGCAGGCTGAGTTGCGGCGCGGCGCTGAACGGCAGCACGTCCTGCTTCTTTGCGAAAGCGGGGCGCGCAGGGTCCAGGCCGAACGCCTCGGCGACCGCGCTGGCCGCCACCCTGCCGCCGACCGACCAGGTCAGCTCGGTCGGTGTCTGCTCGGCGGTCAGCAGGCTCGGGCCATTGGCGAAGTCGCGGTTGGCGGTCTTCTGGCCGCGCTGCACCGGCCAGTAAAACTCGCCGGCGACGTAGTCGGTGGTCGCGTCGTAGCGGTATTTCAACCGATAGCTCGTGCCCAGATAGCTTGCGCTGTCCGCATGCCGGCGACTGAGCTGGGGCGCGCCCGTGGTCGGCCGCAGCAGGCTCCAGCCTTCTTCCGAGTCGACCAGAAACGAAAACCCGCGCTGCTCGTTGAACAGCAGGTATTCGCTCCAGCCGAACGATTCGTCGTCGCCGGCCGCGCGCCCCATCCGGTGCTGAAAGCCCACCACCTGCCAGGTCACGCCCTGCATGCGGCCCACGCTGCCCAGACCGATCAACGGCTGCACCGGCTCGTCCTGCTCGGCGTGGCGCAGTTCGGCGCCGATGCCGGCGCTCAGGTCGATGATGCTGCCGCACGAGCTGCAGGTGATGCTCTTGCTGGTCTGCAGCTTCACGCTGACCGGCGCGCCGCAGTTCGGACAGTCGAACTGGCGGCCTTTTTCTTCTGTTGCCGATTCGTCCTTCAACCCGGTCAGTTGCAAGCCCTGCAGCTGCACCGAGCGACCGCGCGAGACGGTGGGCGGCACGCGGTCGTATTCGATCGTCAGCACTTCGCCGTCGGGCGCGCGCAGCTCGACGGCAGCGAACGGCTGGCCCAGCGTGGGCAGCCGCGGCAGCTCGCCCTGCGCGGACACCAGCGTGACCGGCCGGTTTGCGGTCACGGTGAACAGCTTGCCTTCGATCGCGGTGGTGTTGCCGATGCGCAGAAACTCGGCCGCGGGCAACTCGCGCGACCATGCAGGCTGTGCCTTGCCGTCGTCCAGATCGAAGCCGCCGCCGCCTGATGTGCGGCCGACCGTGCGGCCGAACACGAACGCACCGTTGTCTTCGGCCAGCAGGCCGCTCGCACCGTCGGCCTCGAACAGCGCGTGCCACTCGGTCCAGGGCCCGGTGTCCGACTGGTACTGCAGCCGGCCCACCAGCGTGAAGGCGCCGGCGCCCGGCAGCGTGCCACTGGCCATCAACTGCAGCGGGCTGAAGTCCTCGAACAGCTCGGCCATGCGGCCGATGCGCGACAGCACCTCGCCGCGCCGGACCACGGTGCTCTGGCAGTAGCTGCAGACCGCAAAGCTCGACTGCGCGCTGCGAAAGACGACCGGCGCGCCGCAGCCCGGACACGGGGCGCGGTGGATGCGCTGGGTGGGGTCGTTGGTGGCCAAGCGGGCTATCGGCGGCTCAGCGCGCGCACGCGGCGGACCGTGGGCGGCGATCCCGGCGTGCGTGTGCTTCGGTCATGAGCGGCCTGTCGCGACGACGGCCGTGGTCTCGGCAGATACCGCACAGGGCCGGTGGCCCGCGTCCTGGTGTCACTCATCGTCATGGACCGCGTCGGCCACGCAGGCCGGACACCCCCCAGACCCGTGGCAGCAATCGGGCAACGACCGCAGGCGCCGAGCGACCCGCAACCCGATCGGCAACCCACGTTGCGCTGCATTCGACGGGAGTGCCGTCAGACCAGCTTCTTCAGCAACTCGGCCTTCTTCTCGTCGAACTCCTGCTGCGTGAGGATGCCCTTGGCCTTGAGCTCGCCGAGCTTTTCGAGCGTGGCCATCACGTCCTCGGGGCGGATGGATTGCGCGGCCGGCTGCTGCTGTGCGCCCGCTGCGCCGCCCTGGAGCCCGGCCGCCAGATTTTGTGCCATCACCTGCCCCATCGCGATCCCCGCACCCAACCCCATCGCATCGCCTGCGATGCCGCCACCCCCACCCCCGCCTTCGGCCATGCGCGGGATCGCCTGGCCGGTTTGATACTGGATGAACTTGCCCATGTCGTTGCCGACCATGCCCATGCCGATCTTTTGGTCGAGGATTTTTTGCAGCTCCTCGGGCAGCGAAACGTTTTGCACCTGCAGCGCTTCGAGTTTCAAACCCAGCTTGTCGAACTCGGGCCCGAGCTGCTGCACGAGCGCGGCCGCGAACTGCAGCTGATTGGCGGCCAGGTCCAGGAACGCGACCTCGCTCGAGGCGATCGCGTTGCTGATGTTTTGCAGCACCAGGCCGCGCAGCTGGCCGTTCAGGTCCTCGACAGCGTACTCACCACGCGTGCCCGACAGCTCGGTGTGAAAGCGCTTCGGGTCCGCCACGCGATAGGTGTAGTTGCCGAACGCGCGCAGCCGCACCGCGCCGAACTCCTTGTCGCGGATCGAGATCGGCTGCGGCGTGCCCCATTTCTGATCGATCTGCTGGCGCGTGGAGAAAAAATAGACGTCGCTCTTGAACGGGGACTCGAACAGCTTGTCCCAGTTCTTCAGATAGGTCAGCACGGGCAGCGTCTGCGTGGTCAGCGTGTAGCGGCCCGGGCCGAACACATCCGCGATCTTGCCTTCGTCGACGAACAGCGCGAGCTGCGACTCGCGCACCGTGAGCGAGGCGCCGTTTTGAATCTCCTGGTCCGCCATCGGAAAGCGCCAGGCCAGCGTGCCGTCGCCGGTCTCGGTCCATTGAATGACATCGATGAACTGCTTCTTGATGAAATCCATCAGGGCCATGGCGCATCCTTCGGTGGTGGCAGAACGAAACGAAAAAAGACCGGGTTCATGATAGCGGCCGGTCTGCTCTCGCAGGCACCAAAAAAAAGCCGCCCCGGTGCGTCGACCGAGGCGGCGTGGGGTGCCGCAGCGCGGGAGGCGGGCGCCGCAAAGAAGCGCGGGCCTCCCGAGCCGCCGCGTTGGCTGCGGCCCTGCAGTCAGTCCGGTTGCAGGCTGCAGCAGCAGCGGTTGCAATCAGCGCCTGCGCTTCATCGCGGGCGTCGCAGGGGTTTGCTCGAACGCATCACGAAGCCGCTCACCGGCGAACGCCTGCGCCTCTTTGGCATCGTCCACGACCGCCGCCATGCCGAAGAACTCATGCGTGGCGCCTTCGTACACCTTGCGCTCCACCGGCACGCCGGCGGCCTGCAGCGCGTCGGCAAGCATCGCGCCGTCTTCGCGCAGCGGATCGATCTGCGCGTTGATGATCGTCACCGGCGGCAGGCCGGTCAGGCGTGCATGCACCAGGTCCAGCCGCAGATCGCTCTTTTGCGACGGGCTGGCCAGCAGCTTGTCGACGAACCAGCCGATCATCGGTTTGTTCAGCGGTTTGGCATCCGCGCTGTCGACGTAGGACGCGGTGTTCATGTCGCCGGTCTGCGCGACCGGATAGATCGAGATCAAGGCCGCCGGCTTGGGCAGGCGCGCGTCGCGCGCTGCAATGGCGGTGGCCACCGCCAGGTTGCCGCCCGCGCTCTCGCCGGCGAGCGCGAGCACGCGCGGCTTGCCGTTCAGCACGCGCGCGTTGTTGGCGGCCCAGCGGTAAGCCGCGAGTGCGTCGTTCCAGGCCGCCGGAAACTTCGCTTCCGGGGCTCGGCGGTAGTCGACCGACAGCACGACGGCATGGGCTTGGCTTGCCAGACCGCGCGCGCCGGCGTCGTAGGTGTCCTTGTCCGCGATCACCCAGCCGCCACCATGAAAGTACACCACCACCGGGAACGGTCCCTGGCCTTCGGGCGTGTAGACGCGCGCCGGCAACGGGCCGGCCGGGCCGGGGATCGTGCGGTCGCGGCTCGTCACACCGGGCACCAGCTCGGTCGGCTCGGTCGAGCGGCCTTGCTTGACCAACAGGGCTTTCACGGCATCGGCCGGCGACGGCTGCAGGCGGGCTTCTGCGGGCGTCAGGGTTTCGATCGGTTGGCCGCCGAGCGCGGCCAGTTGATCCAGCACAGCCTGCATGTCGGCATCGGCGGTGTACGCCGTGCCGGTGGCGCTCGTCGGCGCGGCCGCCGCGGTGGCGGTGCTGGAAGCCGCCGTGTCGGTCGATGCGTCGGTGGCGCAGCCGGCCAGCGCCGCCGCGGCGATCAGCCCGGCCGTCAGTGCGGCGGCGCGCTGGGCCGGTGTGGCCAGTCGCTCGAATCGGTGACTTGCAAAATTTCGCATGAAAAGAAGAATCCTCGGTGGGTTGTTCGAAAAGGGTGAAGCAACGGCACAGCGCCCTGCGCGTTCGGCCGAGCAGCGCTGTCGGTATTGTCGGGTCGGCGGCTGCGTTTGGCACAAGCACCGCCGACCCATCCGGCGACCGCACCCTCGAGTGCAAAGCCGGTGCCCGAAGCTTGGACCGGTGCGGACCATCGAGCCACGGATTCGATCGAAGGCGGGGACGAACAGCGTTGTGCCACGGCCAAGTGCTGCCAGAGGTGCCAGAGGGACCCCTGCGCATGGGCGACTCCCCCAGGAGGCCGGGGTGCGGTTCAGGCCCCTGTCGACGTCTGCACGCGGCTGCCAGCCCGACGGCGCGGCGGAAACCAGACCCAGCTCAGCACCACCGCCAGCCCGAACACCGTGTAGACCAGTCCGAACACCCAGGCCGGTGCGTCCCAGTACAGCGCGCGCGACAGCCAATGCTGGATGAAGCCGCCCGCATACACCGCCGAGCCGGCCCGCGCCCTGAGCCACATCTCGAGCGTCGTGAGCGGGCACACCAGCCCGAACCACGACTGCAGCACGACGACCATGATCGCCGCCAGATGCGCAAGCCGAAACCACCAGCGGTTGACCCAGCCCCAGCCGCGCGCGTTGCCCAGCAACACCAGCACGAGCCCGAGCACGACGAACAGCACCACGCCGACGTGCAGCACCAGCACCGCGTCGGCGAGCAGACGCCAGCGCGCGCTGTGGTCTTGCATGGGTGCGGATCGATGTTTGTGGGCGGGATCGATGCGCGCTGCGTCAGCGCTTCCAGGCCAGCAGCAGCACGCCCGCAGCCACCAGGCCGATGCCGCACCAGTCGCGCAGCGCGGGCCGTTCGCCCAGGAACACCACGGCGAACAGCGCCACCAGCACCACGCTGAACTTGTCGATCGGCGCGACCTTCGAGGCCTCGCCGAGCTGCAGCGCACGGAAGTAGCAGACCCACGACGCGCCGGTGGCCAACGCCGACAGCGTCAGAAACAACCAGGTTTTCGCGGGCAGCGCGAACGGATCGCTCCATTTGCCGGTGGCGAACACGAACAGGCCGAGCACGCCGAGCACGATCGCCGTGCGGATCAACGTGGCCAGGTCCGAATCGACGCCCGCGATGCCGAGCTTGGCAAAGATCGCGGTCAATGCGGCAAAGCCCGCCGACAGCAGCGCCCACCAGGCCCAGCCATGCGGTGCGGCGTTCATCGCGCTGGCCGGCTTGGCCACGTCATCGGCGCACCTGGTGGCTGCGCTGCACGGCATGCCGAAGCGCTGTCAGCCCAACCCGTTGACCGCATCGTTCGTTCCTGCTGCACCGGACCTCCGCGCCTCACCAACGCGCGCCGAACGTGCTGCGCAGTTCGTCGATCTGCGCGGGCGTCAGCGACTGCGGCAGCGACCCACCCGGCGACAGCAGCCACAGCCGCGCGGTTTCTTCGAGCTCTTCGAGCGTGGCCATGGCGGCGGCCGGGCTGTCGTGCCAGACATTCGGCCCGAGCCGCTCGAGCATCACCGCACGGATCGGCGTGCCGCGTCGGCCGTAGTCGTCGATCGTGTGCGCCACCTGCTCGGCTGCACGCAGGTCGCCGGGTCGGTGATACGCGATGCGCGGCACGTGCCCGACCTTCATCACGAAGTACGGTGTCAACGCGGGCAGCAGCTCGGCATCCTCCGCGCGAGCCGGCCGCAGCGACAGCGCGACGCAATGCGTGCTGTGCGTGTGGATCACGCAGCGCGTGTCGGCATCGAACGCGGTCGCGGCCTCGTAGATGCGCCGATGCAGCGCGATCGTCTTGCTCGCGCGGTCGCCGCCTTGCTGGTTCAGCTGCAGGTCGACCTTTGCGAGCCGCGCCGGGTCGAGCGCGCCAAGACAAGCGTCGGTCGGCGTGATCAGGTAGCCGGCATCATCCGGCAGCCGCACGCTGATGTTGCCCGCGGTGGCGTGCACGTAACCGCGGTTGAACAAACTCTGGCCGACGCGGCAGATTTCCTCGCGCAGCTGCGACTCGGTCATGCGAGCGCGTCGAACGCCTGGCGGAAGAAATCGGGCCCGCCGAAGTTGCCGGACTTGAGCGTCAGGTGCAGGCCTTGCCCGCCCGCCGCATCGCTCTGCGCATGGCACCACGGCACGCCGGGCGCGATCTGCGGGCCGATGCGCATCTGCCGGATCTGCAACGCCTGCACGCACGCGCCCGACGTCTCGCCGCCGGCCACCACGAGCTGGCGCACGCCGCGCTCGACCAGCCCGCGCGCGATTTGCCCCAACGTGCGCTCGACCATCGCGCCGGCCTCGTCCACACCGACCTGGGCCTGTACCTGCTTGACCGCATCGGCGTCCGCGGTCGAATAAATCAGCACGGGGCCGTCGGCGAGCAGCGGCTCGGCCCAGGCCAGCGCTTTGGCTGCGAGATCTTCACCGGCGGCCAATGCGAGCGGGTCGAGCGCGAATGCTGGCCTCCCGCTTGCCGAAAGCGCGCGACCTGCTCGTTCGTCGCGACCGAACAGCTGCCCGAGACCACCGCGCGCAGGCCGGTGGCGGCCGGCAGCGCGGCCGCATCGGCCTGCGCGGAGATGCCGAAGTTCTGCGGCAGCCCGATCGCCACGCCGGAGCCGGCCGTCACCAGCCGCATGTCTTTCAACGCCGCGCCGAGCAGCAGCAGGTCGTCGTTCGCCACCGCATCGACGATCGCGATGCCGACCCCTTCCGCACGCAGTTGCTCAAAACGTTTTTGAATCGCGATCGGGCCCTGGGCGATGACGGCGCGATCGACCAGCCCGACTTGCCTGTGCGCGCACTGCGCCTGCAGCACCCGCACCAGGTTCGCATCGGTCATCGGCGTGAGCGGGTGGTTCTTCATGCCGCTCTCGGACAGCAGCACGTCGCCCACGAACAGGTATCCCTTGAACACGGTGCGCCCGTTGTCGGGAAACGCAGGCGTGGCGATCGTGAAGTCGCAGTGGAGCGCATCCATCAGCGCTTCGGTCACCGGCCCGATGTTGCCGCGCGGCTCGCTCGCGAAGCGGCTGTCGAACGTCGAGCAGTATTTGAAATAGATCTGCTGCGCGCCGAGCTGTTGCAACCAGTCGAGCGCCGCAAGCGACTGCGCGACGGCGTCGGCCGGCGGCACGGTGCGCGACTTGAGCGCGACCACGATCGCATCGACTTCACCGGCGGCCTCGAAGGCGGCATCGGGCACACCGATCGTCTGCACCACGCGCATGCCGGCGCGCACCAGGTTGTTTGCGAGATCGGTTGCGCCCGTGAAATCGTCGGCGATGCAGCCGAGCACCACGCGCCCTGTGCCGCCGCTCATCCCCGGCCTGCGCGCTCGGCGGGCGTGACCGGCTGCGTTGGCAGCTCGATGCCCGGAAACGTCTTGATCACCGCGCTGTCGTCTTCCTTGCCGAAGCCGGCCGACGACGCGCTCATGAACATCTGGTGCGCGGTGGCCGAGAGCGGCAGCGGAAACTTGCTCGTGCGCGCCAGATCGAGCACAAGGCCGAGATCCTTCACGAAGATGTCGACCGCCGACAGCGGCGTGTAATCGCCCGACAGCACATGCGGCATGCGGTTTTCGAACATCCAGCTGTTGCCCGCGCTGTGCGTGATCACGTCGTAGAGTGCGGCCGGGTCGACCCCTTCGCGCAGGCCGAGCGCCATCGCCTCGGCCGCAGCGGCGATGTGCACGCCGGCCAGCAACTGGTTGATCACCTTGATCTTGCTGCCCGCGCCGGCCTTGT
This sequence comes from uncultured beta proteobacterium, assembly GCA_963784295.1. Classification (GTDB taxonomy): domain Bacteria; phylum Pseudomonadota; class Gammaproteobacteria; order Burkholderiales; family Burkholderiaceae_C; genus JBBPYC01. The sequence continues at coordinate 298,516 of CAWAQL010000013.1, read as the reverse complement.
CGTCGAGTTTGTAGACCTTGGCGGCCATCGCGTCCAGAAACGGTTGCGCGATCTCGTACGCTTCCGAGCTGCCGGCCGTCATCATCGTGATCTGGCCGCTGGCCGCGCGCGCGGCGCCGCCCGAGATCGGCGCATCGATGTAGAGGATGCCCGCGTGCGCAAGCTGCGCTTCGATCTTCTCCGACCAGTTCGGATCGACCGTCGAGCACATCACGAACACGCTGCCGGGCTGCATCGCGTCCGCCACGCCGCGGCCGTCGCGCTGCGGGCCCCAGAGCACGCCCTCGGTCTGCTCGGCGTTCACGACCACCGAGATCACCACATCGCAAGCCGCGCCGAGTTCGTGCAGGCTGTTGCAGGCCACGCCGCCGTCTTCGGCGAACGCCCGCGCGGCGTCCGGGCGCAGATCGAACACATGCGGTGCATGGCCCGCGCGCCGCAGCGACTGCGCCATGCCGCTGCCCATTGCGCCCAGGCCGATCAGGCCCACCGTGCTGTCCGTCGTTGCCGTCATGGTCGCCGTCTCCAAAATTGTCGCAACTGCCGCAGCCAAGCCGCTGCCGGCGCTTGTGTCGCGATCCAAAGATCAGCATATCGGATTCGCACCGCGCTGCCAGCTGGATCGAATTTATTGACCAAATACAGCGCAGGTGCAGATCCTGTAACCGCATTCAGCTACGAAAAAGGCAGCGAAGCGCCGGGCGCCTTCAGTTCGACCGAAACGAGCGGATCGCTGCGCGCCCGAGCGCCGGATCGTCGCAGAACAGTCCGTCCACGCCAGCTTGCAGGAACGCGTGCATTTCAGCGGCCGAGTCACCGCGCGCGCTGCGGTTGGTGCTCGGCTCGCCATGCAGCGCCGCGGGCAGGAATGCGTTTTCCGGCCGCAACGTCCAGACATGCACCAGCAGCCCCGCCGCGTGCGCATCGGCGACCAACCGCGTCGGCGCTGCGAGCCGTCCATCGGCCACCGGCCGCACCAACGCCTTGTGCGGCCCGATGCCCTGCGCATAGCGCGCGATCTCCGCCAGGCCGGCTGGGGTCGTCATCGCCGCGTGCGTCATGAGCGCGATCGGCAAGGCGGGGTCGGCTGCATCGCCGGGCGCACCCACGGCTTCGATCAACTGCACCATCCGAACCGAAGACTCGGCGCGCAGGCGCAACAGGCTGGTCGGCTCGAACGACTGCAGGAACACCGGCGCTTCCCGCTGGTTCCAGCCACATTCGCCGAGCACCGCCAGCACGCGCGGCTCGAGTTCGAGGCCGATCGAACGGAAGTAGGTCGGGTGCTTGGTTTCCGCATAGACACCGACGATGCGGCCCACCTGCGCGGACATGGTTTTGGCAAGGTCCACGATCTCCTGCCAAGTCGCGATTTCGAACTGGCCATCGAAGCGCGTGTTGGCCGGCCGGATCGATGGAATGCGCTCCTTCGCGCGCAGCGTCTTCAGTTCCGCCAGCGTGAAGTCCTCGGTGAACCAGCCGCAGATCGTCTTGCCATCGATCTGCCTGGTCGCACGCCGATCCGCAAACTCGGCCCGCCCGGCCACATCGGTCGTCGCCTCGATCACCTCGCCCGTTACCGCATCGACCTGCGCGATCGCGTTTTCATGCCGCGCCACCAACACGCCGTCCTTCGTCGCCACCAGATCGGGTTCGATGAAGTCCGCCCCCGCCTCGATCGCGAGCGCATACGACGCCAACGTGTGCTCCGGCCGCAGCGCCGATGCGCCGCGATGCCCGATCACGGTCGGAATGGGAGGCCAGGAAGCAGCGTCGGTCATGGGCAACGAGGGTTCGAGAGATCAGGTGACCACGGCCGGCTGCCTACGGTCCAGGCGCCCGGCCAGGTTCGAGAAAACGTCTCCCAGATGGCGCGCCGACAACTTCACCAAGCTGCTGCGAACAGCCGCGACCCGAAGGTACGCAAACCCTGAACAGAACAGGCAGCACGGGGGGAAGGCGAGAGCCTGTCAGGCCCTGCTGGCTTCCGGCAGTTCGATCTTGACTTCGAGCACCTCGAGGTTGTCCTGCCGCTCCAGGTTCACGCGGATGTCTTCCGGGTTGATCGCCACATATTTGGAGATCACCGCAATCAGCTCGCGCTGCAGCGCGTCCATGTAATCGGGCGTGCTCGCGTTGCGGCCCACGCGCTCGTGCGCGAGGATGATCTGCAGACGGTCCTTGGCAACGCTGGCCGTCTGCTTTTTTTCCTTGGCCCAGAAAGTAAGGAATGACATCGCCATCACCTTGCCCGGTTGTTGCCACCGCTGCCGCCGCCGAACATGCGCCTGAAGAAGCCGGGCCTGTCCGCTTCGATGAAGCGCATCGGCCGCTCTTCACCCAGGAAGCGCGCGACCACGTCCTGATACGCGGCCGACACGTCCGTGCCTTCCATGTGCACGGCCGGCGTGCCCTGGTTCGACGCCTGCAGCACCACCTCGGACTCGGGGATCACGCCGATCAGCGGAATGCGCAGGATGTCCTTGATGTCGTCGAGCGACAGCATCTGTCCTTCGGACACGCGGTTCGGGTTGTAGCGCGTGATCAACAGGTGCTCCTTGATCGGCTCGCGCCCTTCGATCGAGCGCCGCGTCTTCGAGCTCAGCATGCCCAGGATGCGGTCCGAATCGCGCACGGACGAGACTTCCGGATTCGTCACCACCAGCGCCTCGTCGGCGAAGTGCATCGCCATCAGCGCACCGGACTCGATGCCGGCGGGCGAGTCGCAGACGATGAAGTCGAAATCCATCGCGATCAGGTCGTTGATCACGCGCTCCACGCCTTCCACGGTGAGCGCGTCCTTGTCGCGCGTCTGGGACGCGGCCAGCACATAGAGCTGCTCGACCTGCTTGTCGCGGATCAACGCCTGGTTCAGCGTGGCTTCCTGCTGGATCACGTTGATCAGGTCGTACACCACACGCCGCTCGCAGCCCATGATCAGGTCGAGATTGCGCAGGCCGACGTCGAAGTCGATCACGGCGGTCTTGTGTCCTTTGAGCGCCAGCCCGGATGCGAAGCTGGCGCTGGTGGTGGTCTTGCCCACCCCTCCCTTGCCGGAAGTGACGACGACGATTCTTGACATCGGATTGGATCCTTGGGTTTTGTCTGCTTGGCTCAGGGTTTTGTCTGGTGTCGGGCTGCTGCTCCGCTGGTCGCATGGCTCAGTCGGCCAGCGGCTCCATCAACAGCTTGTCGCCTTCCAACCGGATCTGCGTGGGCCGGCCGAACACTTCCGCGGGCAGTGGCGTCTCGCTGGTGCGGTAGGTGCCCGCAATCGCGATCAGCTCGGCTTCCATGCCGATCGCAAAAATCCGCGCGTCCGCGTTGCCGCGTGCACCGGCGATTGCCTTGCCACGCAGCGTGCCGTAGACGTGCACATGCCCGTCGGCGATCACTTCGGCGCCCTGGTTGACGGCCGACAACACCACCAGATCGCGCCCTTTGGCATAAATCTGCTGGCCGCTGCGCACCTGCTTGTGCACCACCATCGCGCCCTGCGGCTCGGGTGGCGCGGCGTGGCCGGCGCCCTCGCGCGCGGCCTTCGCTGCGCTGCTGGCGGTGGTGTCGGGCCGCTTCGGTGGTGCAGCCGGGCTGGCGCCGCTGCCGTTGTTCGTTGCACTGCCCGAACCGGCGACCGTCGACGCCTGCGTGCTTCGGTGCATTTCGGCGTCGGGCGCGGCGACCAGGCCGGCCGCGCGCGCCGCTTTGGCGTGTTGCGCGTTGGCGCCTTTGAACGCGATCGGCGCCATCTTCCAGCGCCGCAGGATCGTGAGCAACCGGCCGAACTCGACCGGCGCCGGGTCGTCCCCCAACGGCGACAAGTCCACCACCAGCGGATCGTGGTCGAAGAACGACGCGCTGCCGGCGAAGCGGTCGTCAAGCTCCTGGCTCAACAGATCGAGGTCGGTGGATTTCAACAGCAGCGCAACCAGCGGCAGGTTGGCGCTCTTGATCTCGAACGCCACGGGCGTGCGTCCGGGGAAAGCAACGGTCATGTGGCAGGAGCAAGGCGTGGGGCGGGCCGGCGAATCTTAACAGCGGAAGTTTCATGCCTGCGCCTTTTCGAACCCTTGCCGGACGCACGGCACGCGGCACCTGTTTGCGGCAGTTTGTATTGCCTTGCTATTTGCTCTGGATACAGATAGCAGTAGTAGCTAGAGGCCCGCCCTTCCTGTGGACAAGTGCCTTTTCGTCCATCGGATCAACGCACTCGAGGCAGGCCAGCCATGTGCGCAGCGCCCTTTTGCCGGCCAAGCGCAAAGTGGACAGAAACGCGGCAGTCGCGCGGCCTGTGGACAACCGTTGCGTTGTCCCGGAACCATCCACAGGGTTTGCGAAGCGATGCCGTGGGAAGATTTGTGAAGCCCGGTCGGACAGCGCGCAGAATCGGCGCGATGGAACCTCGCTCAGCGTCCGAAACGAACGGCGCCCATCCGTACCAGGCGCTCACGCCGGACCTGGTGCTGGACGCGCTCGACAGCGTGGGACTGCGCGGCGACGGCCGGCTGCTCGCCTTGTCGTCGTATGAAAACCGGGTCTACCAGGTGGCGCTCGAACAGGCGCTCGACGTCGACGGCCAGCTGCCGGGCCCACAGACCTCGGTGGTCGCCAAGTTCTATCGACCCGGGCGCTGGAGCGACGCGCAAATCCTGGAGGAACACGCATTCGCGGCCGAGCTGATGGCGGCCGAAGTGCCGATGGTCGGGCCGCTGGTGTTGCGTGGTGCAACACTGCACCGCTTCGGCGATTTCGCGTTTTCGGTCAGCCCGCACCGCGGCGGGCGCCAGCCCGAGCTCGAAAACTTCGAGGTGCTGGAATGGATCGGCCGGCTGCTCGCGCGCATGCACAACGTGGGCGCGGCACAGCCGTTCGCCGCCCGGCCGGCGCTGGATGCGGCGCGCTTCGGCGTGGCTTCACGCGACTGGCTGGTGGCCAACGAGACCATTCCACTGGACGTGCGCAGCGAATGGGTCGCCGCCTGCGAAAGCGCTCTAAAAATAATAGCTGAAACCGAAGACAGGGCCTTCACATCGACCGGTTTTGATGCGGAAAACGAAGCGGGCGCAGCAATCGGCCGGCTGCGCCTGCACGGCGACTGCCACCCGGGCAATCTGTTGTGGACGCCGGCCGACCAGTCGGGCGCGGGCCCGCACTTCGTCGACTTGGACGATTGCGTCAGCGGCCCCGCGGTGCAGGATTTGTGGATGCTGCTGGCCGGCGATCGGCGTGAGCGCACGGTGCAGCTCTCGGCATTGATCGACGGCTACGAGCAGTTGCGCGCGTTCGACCGGCGCGAGTTGAGCCTGATCGAGCCGCTGCGCACGTTGCGCCTGATTCACTACAGCGCCTGGCTCGCGCGCCGCTGGTCGGACCCGACGTTTCCGATCCACTTTCCGTATTTCGGCAGCAGCGACTACTGGCGCGGTCAGGTGCAGATGCTGCACGAGCAGATCGAGGCGATGCGCGAGCCGGCGCTGATGGTGTGACCCCCGCAGGGGCCGCTGTGGTGGCCTTTGAACCCGGCAAACGAATCGGCTGCCTCAAGTCGGCGCTTCCTTCATCGATGCGATGGGTCGGGCCTCGAGGCATCGGAGCAAACCGGCCGGCATGCGTCGATGAACGCCCTGCCGTGCCCCGCCGTCAACACGAGCGTCCAGGCGTTCGAGCGGCTGCCTCGGCGGGCCGATTGGGCCGGTTCCCCGTGGGTGGTCGACCCGAAACCAACCCATTCGATCTGCGGTCTGGCGCGCGCCGCCGCTTGCGCACGGTCTGACAAACCCGGCGGTTTGCGCTCCCAGCGCCGCAATGCTGGGCCGACAAGCGACCGCAAAGGCGCGATCGCCTCAGCCGCGCGGCGCCAATGGCCGCTGCGACCGCGCGGGTCGGCGGTGGTGCGCAACACACAGCAGCGTGGTGGTGGCGAGATAGCGCCCGGTGGACCACCAGGCACCGATGCGCCGACCCAGACCGTGCAGGCCGTGCGTCGAAAGCACCGAGGAGGGGTCGGCCAAATCCAGACCCGAACCCGAACCCGATGTTGCCTTTGCCGTCGCTGTCGACATTGGTGCATGGGCATCGGTCCGACCCGTCGCCGTCGATCGCCCCGCCATCCCCGCTGCTTCACCCGCCCGGGCAGCCGGCGACGTCTGCAACCCGGCCGGCAGCATGACTTCCTCGATCCGCAGCCCGGCCCGTCGCGCCAGCAGCAACGCGCCCACGTCGGCGTCGTCCAGCAGCGTCGCGTCCCGCGCGGCGAGCAGCGCAATTGCGCGCGCGCCGTAGTAGCGAAACCCCGAGGTCGGGTCGCGCCAGTCGAACCCCGCGAGCCGCCGAAACCAGCGCCACGCGAGCCGCCGCCGTGCGCTGGCGCCCGCCACGTCGGCGCCGATCACCAGGTCGGCCACGTCGCGTCGGGCCGTCAGCAGCCCGACCTGCGGCAGCCAGTCCGCCCGTCGGCTGTCGACCGTGACCACCCCCGCGTAGCCGTGCGCGAGCGCCCAGCGCAATGCGGTCTGCGTGGCGCCCCAGCGGGTCAGCGCGAGCAGCGGGCGCAGCACGACCGCGCCCGCGCGCTCGGCCGCCTGGGTGCAGCCGTCGGTGCTGCGTTGATCGATCATCAGCAGGTCGGCGTCGGGCACACGCGCCGCGCCCGCGATCAGCGCGTCGATCGCGGCTGCGTCGTTGTGCGTGACCAGCGCGATCAGCAGCCGGCTGCGGTTGCGCGCGGTCTCGGCCGCCCGCGCGCCGGTGGGTGCGGCCGGCGCCAGCCCGCGGTAGCGGCGCTCGATCGCGGCGGCGCTGGCGTGGATGTCGAACAGCCGGCCGAGCGCCGCCTGGCCGGCTGCGCCCAGGCGCTGGCGCAAGGCCGGGTCGAAGCGCAGCCGCGCGATCGCGCTGGTCCAGCCGACCACGTCCTCGATCGGCACCTGCAGGCCGCAGCCGGCCTGCGCCACCAGCCACGGCATGCCGGAGCCGGGCAGGTCGGTCACCAGGCACGCGCGGGCGTGGTGCATCGCTTCCAGGATCACCATGCCGAACGCCTCCGTGCGCTCGCGCGAAGCCAGACAAAAAATGTCGCAGCCGGCCAGCAGCGCGTGTTTTTCGGCCTCGCTCACGCTGCCCAGCAGGCGCACGCGCGGGCGCTGGTCGTGCGGTGTGCGGTCGCGGATCAGCGTCTGCAGCGCCGCATCCAGCTCGCCGTCGCCTGCGATCAGCAACTCGACGTCGTCGGGCAACGCCTGCACGGCTTCGATCAGCGTCTCGAAGCCCTTGTAGTACGTCAGCCGACCGATCGACAACAGCCGCAGCGACGTGTGCGCGTGCCATGCCGTGCCATCGGCCGCGCGCCGCCCGGCTGCGGCTTGCGCGCAGGCGGCCGGGTCGGGCAGCAGCGCGGTCGCGATGCCCAGCGGCACCACCACGCATTTGTGGCGCCAGCGCCTGAGCGCGGCGCTGGCCTGCAGATACGGCTCGGAGGTGGCGATCACGCATTCGGCGCCGTCCAGCAGCGCCTGTTCGAACGGACGATAGACCGAATATGCGGCCGCGAGCGACCAACGCAGCTGCGACAGCACCACGTCCGAATGCCAGTGCACGACCCACGGCAGCGCGCGCGCCTGCGGCATCGTCAGCACCCAGAACGCCGACGTGTTGGGCAGGTGCAGGTGCAGCACGTCCGGCCGGAACCGGTCGATCAGCCGCGCCAGCGCCGGGCGAAACCCGAGCGCGATCGGCGCATACAGCATCCGCAGCTGCACCGGCACCCGCGTGAGCCACGGCGGATCGCCCGGCAGCGGGTCGCCGTGCACCACGGCCGCCGCGTCGATCCCCTGCGCGCGCTGCGTGTTGACCAGATCGTGCAAGTACAGCTCCATCCCGCCGCGATCCGGCGGATAGAACTTGCCGATGTGCAGTACGCGCAGGCTCAAAGCGCGGCGCGCCCGCAAAAAAAGGGCGCTGGCATGCGCGGTCCCGGCATGGGCTGCGGGTCGGGTTCCGCGCCGCGACAGGCGCTGCGCGCACCGGCGGTCAGCGAGGAGCCGACCGCAGCGCGCGCAGGCTGCGGGTGAGCCACAAAGCTCCCCGCGGGCGCCTGCGGCAAGCCGACCCAAGCGAGCCGGGCCTCGGGGCGAGCCCTCACTTCATCAGCTCCGCCCGCAGTTGCAGATACTGCCGGTTGCGCGGATCGAGCGCGATTGCCTGGTTCAGATCGGCCAGCGCGTCGTTGCGTGCGCCCGGCGCTCAATCGGGCCATCGCGCGGCCGTAGAAAGCCGGCGCACTCGGGCTGCGCGCGATCAGCGAGTCGAACAACGCGATGGCCGCCGGGATGTCCCCCTTGCCAACCGTGGCCATGCCCAGGCCGAGCTTCAGCATGGCGTCGTCGGGCCGCGTCTTGAGCAATGTGCGGAAATCGGCGATCGCCGCATCGAACCGGTTCGCACCAATCGCGCTCTCGGCCCGGCGCTGCAGCAGCGTCCGGCGCAGCCGCTCGGTGCCGGCCGGGTCGTTCGGGTTGTCGGCGGCTTGCTGCAACGCGGCGTCGAATTCGGCGAACGCGCGGTCGAACTGGCCGAGCGCGAACTCGCTCTCGCCGCGCTGATAGTGCAGCGCCTGGCCTTCGAAGCCCTTGGCCGCCGCGGTGGCGAACGCGGTGAGCGCCTGCTGGTGCTCTTTTCGTTGTTGGTACGTGGTGCCCAGGTTGAACATCGCGTTGCCGCCCAGGTCGCCCAGCGCATCGGCGGTCTGGAACGCACGCGCGGCTTCTTCGAGCGAGCCTTTGTCGAGGTGCGCCGCGCCCAGGTTCAAGTACGGGCGCGAGCGGCCGACCGCGTTCGCAGGCGCCTGCAGATCCACCTTGGCCGCGGCATCGCCCCAGGCGCTGAATTCGTCCTGCAGCGAAGCCACGCGCTCCAGCGAGAGCGCTGCAAAGAGCAGTGCCAACACGCCCCCGCCGACCCAGATCGTGCGCGGCCGCAGGCCCATCAGCAGCAACGCAAGCAGGCCCGGCAGCGCGATCGCCCACAGATAGCTGCGGTACAAAACGAACGGGTCCTGCAGCCAGATCGTCGCAAACTCGGTCGCATAAAGCAGCAGCGGAAACAGCAGCAGCAGCCCGACAAAAGCCAGCCGGCTGCGCGCGCCGCGCAGCAGCGCCCAGACGGACGCCGCGAGCAGCGCCAAATAGCCGAATGCGCCCAGCAGCTGCGGAAACGCGCCGAACGACAGCGGAAACGCCGGCCGCAGATCGATCGACAGCCACTGCACGTTCGGCACCAGCCACAAGAACCCGTAGCGAAAGAACAGCCAAGCCTCGTTCAAAATGCTCAGCGGATACAGCCGCGCAGTGATGCCGGGTTCGAGCAACTCCAGCTGCCGCGCAAACGCCACCGACCGCGGATCGATCAGCCGCCCGATCAGCCCGCCGTAGAAATGCGCGAGCAGCGCCAGCGCCACACCGAGCACCGCCAGCAACCCCACCGCCAGCAGCACCGCGCGCCGTCGGTCGACGCCGCGCACGTACACATACAGCGGCAACGCCAGCGCCACCGTCATCACCGCGTATTCCTTGCACAGCAGCGCGATCAGATAGGCCAGCAGCGCAAGGCCGTGCCACACCACCCGCCCGCTCAGCAGCCCGCGCACGAACAGCCAGCACGCGAGCACCGAAAACAGCGTGGCCAGCACGATCGAGCGCTGTGTGAGGTAGGCCACCGCATAGACCGCAACCGGGTGCAGCGCGAACAGCGCGACGCCGATGGCCAGCGCCGCATTGCGCGAGCGTTCGAAGTCCGGGCGATCCTGCAACTCGGCCGGGAAGCGCACCAGCCCCAACAACGCGCGCAACAGCCCATACAGCGCCGCCACCGTGCCCAGATGCATCAGCAGATTGACAAGCCGCTGCTTCCACCAACCGCTGCCGAACAGCGCGTCGACCCAGACGAAGCTGCCGTAAGACAGCAGCCGGGGCTTCAATGGCAGCAGGCCACCGTAAGCCCCGAAGACGGTGCCGTCGGACAGGCGCAGGTCGTCGAACAGCAGCTGGTTGTGCAGGCCCGTCAGATAGACGCCGAACACGGCCGCGATCACCGCAGCGGCGAAGACGATCAGGGGAGTTGAGTGCGGGGCGCGAGGCACGAAGGGCGATTAAGGAGAAACGGTGAAGAGAAGCCGGTTGGCGGATCGGTCAGTGACCGGGCGCCGGGCCGCAGGCAGTTTAACGGGCAGGTTTGACCACCGCAGGGACTCAACCAGCACCGAAAGCAACGGCCTTTTGCCGACGTGACGCAGGCCGATCCTTCATCACTTGGTATAAAAAATGTAGCAAGAGGCCGTTTTACAATCGGCGCCTCGTCCGCAGGTGCTGCCGCAGGTGCCGATGCATCCTTGGCTCGACGACTGTCCATACCGGGTTTTGCCATACCTCCCTTGCGACAGCGGGGTCGGCGGCCAGCCTGACACATACCCTTTGTTGCCTCTCCTCAAGCCATCGCGGCTGCCTGCTCCCGTTTGCCCCTTCATCGATCCATGATCACCCTGCAACTCACCACGGCACTGCTTGGCGTCGGCCTGGCCGCGGTCATCCTGTTGTTGGTGCGGCGCGACCATCTGTACCTGCTGCATGGGTTGTTCTGGGTGGCCGTTGCGGTGGCTGCTGCGTTGCTGGGTGCGTGGCCAGGTCTGATCGACCGGCTCGCACGAGTTGCCGGCATCACCTATCCGCCTGCATTGCTGCTGCTGCTGGCGACCCTGGTGCTGTTCATCAAGGCGCTGCATGGCGACTTGGTGAACACGCGCATCGAGCGCGACGTGCGGCGGTTGAATCAGCGGCTGGCGATGCTGGAAGCGGGGCTGTTGCAGCAACCGGGTGGCAATGAGTTGTTGCGCGACGCGGGGCGGCGCGCCTCCGACCGACTTGAGGTTTGAACCCGATGCCCGGACTTCCCATGTTGAAAGCGCTGTGGGCCTACCGCAGCTTCGTCTGGAGCAGCGTGCTGCGCGAGTTCAACGGACGCTACCGCGAATCGCTGCTGGGCGCGTTCTGGTCGGTTGCCAATCCGCTCGCGATGATCGTGATCTACACGGTGATCTTCGGCCAGCTCATGCGCCCGACGCTGGCCGGGCATGAGAGCACGCCGTTCGCGTTCAGCATCTATCTGTGCGCGGGCGTGATCACCTGGGGCCTGTTCGCCGAGATCCTCGGGCGGCTGAATACGGTGTTCCTCGAGCAGGGCAACCTGATCAAGAAAGCGAACTTCCCGCGCATCTGCCTGCCGCGATCGTCGCGGTCTCGGCGCTGCTGAACTTCGCGATCGTGTTCGGGCTGTTCTGATCGTTTCTGGCGATCATCGGCCACTTGCCGGGCTGGGCGCTGCTGGCCGTGGTGCCGCTGCTGGCTGCTGCAGATGCTGTTCACGCTCGGTCTCGGCATGTTCCTGGGCATGCTGAACGTGTTCTTCCGCGACGTCGGGCAGTTCACCGGCGTCGTGCTGCAGTTCTGGTTCTGGCTCACGCCGATCGTCTACACGGTCGCGGCACTGCCCGAAGCTGCGCGCAATGCTCATCAAGTACAACCCGATGGCGCCGCTGATCATGGCCTACCAGACCGTGTTCCTGGATCAGCGCGATGGCCCGACTTGGCGACCTGCTGCCGCTGGCGGTGCTGACGGTCGTGCTGCTGGTGCTTGGCGTGCGACCTTCTTCCGCGCGCGCGTCGGCGAAATGGTGGACGAACTCTAGGCAATCGATGGGCACACTGGCGTCGTCTCCAACGTGGGCAAGGCCTACAAGCGCTATCCCAGCAAGTGGGCGCGCGCGCTCGAATGGCTCGGCGCGGCCGCCAGCGGCACGACAAGATCTGGGTGCTGCGCGACATCAGCTTCCGCATCGAAGCCGGTGAAGCGGTCGGCATCATCGGCGTGAACGGCGCGGGCAAGAGCACCCTGCTCAAGATCATCACCGGCACCACGCAGCCGACCACCGGCAGCGTGCGCACGCAGGGCCGCGTCGCCGCGCTGCTCGAACTCGGCATGGGCTTCCACCCCGACTTCACCGGACGCCAGAACGTCTTCATGGCCGGCCAGCTGCTCGGCTTGACAGATCGAGGAAATCGCCGCGCTGCATGCCGCGACATCGAAGCGTTCGCCGAGATCGGCGACTACATCGACCAGCCCGGTGCGCATGTATTCGAGCGGCATGCAGATGCGCGTCGCGTTCTCCGTCGCCACCGCGCTGCGGCCCGACATCCTGATCGTCGACGAGGCGCTGTCGGTCGGCGACGCCTATTTCCAGCACAAGAGCTTCGACCGCATCCGCGAGTTCCGCGAGCAGGGCACGACGCTGCTGCTCGTCTCGCACGACCGCAGCGCGATCCAGTCGCTGTGCGACCGCGCGATCCTGCTGGAAGGCGGGCGCATGGCATCAAGGACGGCAATCCGGAAGAGGTCATGGACTTCTACAACGCCCTGATCGCCGAACGCGAGAACTCGACGGTGCGAGGTAGGCGGCTGCGACGACGGCCGCGCGCAGACCAGTTCCGGCACCGGCGAAGCGACGTGGTCGAATCGCTCTGCTGCTGGACGCAGCACGGCAGCGCGTCGAATTCGTCAACGTCGGCCAGCGACGTTGCCTCGAAGTCGAAGTGCGCATGCTACGCGCCGTTGCCGCGCACTGGTGCTCGGCTACATGATCAAGGACCGCCTCGGCCAGCCGATGTTCGGCACCAACACGCACCACCTCGGAGATTGCCGCTCGACAATCTGCGCAAGCCGGCGAACGGCTGGTGCTGCGCGTTTCCGTTTCCCGCCAACATCGGGCTCGGGCTCGCTACTCGGTCTCCACGGCGTTGCATGTGTCGGACACGCACCTGGCCACCAACTACGAATGGCGCGACCTGGCGCTGGTGTTCAACGTCGTGAACCTGAACAGGGACCAGTTTGTCGGCGTAAGCTGGATTCCACCGCAAGTCGAATTTCAACGATGAGTTCAGCCGGCTTTTATAGGGCGTTCGAAGAGCGCCATCGTGGCCCCAGGGAGCTGATCGCCAAGCGGCTAGAAGTTTATCTGCCATTCATCGCGCCGCTCTCGGAGCTATACCAGCCTGCCGCCGCAATCGACCTTGGTTGTGGCCGTGGCGAGTGGCTTGAGTTGCTGACGCAGCACGGATTTGTACCGCAAGGTGTTGACCTCGACAGCGGCATGCTTGCTGCGTGTCATGAGCGGGGCCTTTCCGTAATTCCGGGCGAGGCAGTGGAATTTCTGCGATCTCTTGACAATGAATCGCAATCTGTGGTGTCGGGCTTCCACATTGCAGAACACGTTCCGTTCGACAGCTTGGAACAGCTTGTAGTTGAATCACTTCGTGTGCTCAAACCAGGCGGACTGCTGATTCTCGAAACCCCGAACCCGGAAAACCTTATTGTCGGCACCAGCGGTTTTTATCTTGATCCAACGCATCTGCGTCCGATCCCACCGCCATTGCTGTCTTTCCTGCCTGCGTACCATGGATTTCAGCGCGTCAAGACACTTAGGTTGCAGGAATCTGCTGGCCTCGCCGGGCGTGATGACATTGGGCTGTTCGATGTTCTTGCGGGTGAAGCCCCGATTACTCTGTGATCGCACAGAAGAATGCTCCACCGGACATGATTGCGCGATTCGATGCTGCTTTCGGTACAACGCACGGCGTGGAACTCGAGCAGTTGGCGAATCGATATGACAAAACAGGCAAGCGAAGCATGGAAGTGTTGAATGAACGTCTTGCTACGACAGAGGCAACGGCGGCAGCGTATGCTGGAATCTCCACCGATGCGATCGCACGCATCACCGCGCTGCAAGATCAGCTGGTCGAGGCGGCAACCAACGCTGCACGCAGTGAAGTTGAAGCCGAGACATCTCGGCCACCAATGCACAAAACTCGAAAAACAGCGCGCTGAAGCCGAACGCAAAATAGCCACTTTGGATAGCCAGACGAGGCAGCAACAAGCTCGGATAGCAGAACTCGAAGTCGATTTGCATCATTGGTGGCAACAAACCCAATTGGTCGAATCCGAACGCGATGCGTTGCGGAGCAGTTGGTCATGGCGCATCACGCGTCCGATGCGCCTGATGGCTGGGCTTGCAAAGGAAAGAATGCCAATCAGTAGCAATCGGGATCAGGATGGGGCCGATCGCCCACCGAGCATCGTTCAGCGCCCGCTTGCCGGTGCGATGCGCCTCGTGCTACAAGATCCGACCCTCGCCTACCGGATCAATCAACATGTGCCGCAGTACCCTGCAGCGCATCGGCGACTTCTTGCCGTTGCACGACGACACGGCTTGATGCCACCATCGCCAGTGGCAATTTCTGAAACCATTTCCAATGATGGCGATTCAGTCACGATTCCGAAGCTGGATCCGAGGGTGTTTCCAACGGGTCCAACCTTGCCAGAAGCGTACCTGTTCCCGCCGCGGCTTGGCATAGAACTGCCCTGGATCCGCTTCGTCGGGCATGTGGAAGGGCATTACAGCCTCGCCATCGTCAATCGCGGATTGGCGGGCGCGCTTGAACAACTCGCCCCAGGACGGCTCGAGTTCATTCCATATCACGGAAAGCCATACGGCAGTCTGCCGAAACTGCCTGATGCACAGGGTCGGCTATTGGGCTTCTCACCCGCAACATGCCTGCGGAGGCCGCAGGCGGAGCAGTTTCCATCGTCCACCACTACCCCCTGATCGTCGATGCGCTTTCTGCAGGTACCCGCTTCATTGTTTTCTTCTGGAAGAAACTTCGGTGCCTGCCGAAACGGTGGCGCACATCAATCGCAATTTCAACGCGGTTCGGTCGCTTCGCTGTCAGTCAAACGCGCGCTGATCAATTCCGGCTGTGAGGTGTGGATATTTGTGATCCCGATCGGGATTGATCATCTAATCACAGCTGACGAGAGGCCCAAGCCTGAATTAGCTCCTGCTGAGGGAGCTACCTTCCGCTTTCTTCATGTTTCGTCGGTCTTCGACCGTAAGGGCCCCGACGTCTTGCTTTCGGCCTACCTTGATGCGTTCGTGGCGCAGGACGCAGTTGAGTTGTACATCAAGACGTTTCCGAATCCTCACAACCAGATTCGGTCTTTGCTTGACACACTGAGCGCTGAACGGAGCGATCTGCCCAAGGTTGTGATCGATGAAAGCCCACTTGACGACGCGAGGGATGCTCGCGTTGCTGCGCAGTGCCCATGCGATGGTATTGCCGAACGTGGAGAGGGGTTCAATCTACCTGCAGCCGAAGCTATGGCAATGGGTGTCCCTGTGCTCGTCACCGGTGCCGGTGGTCACGCCGATTTCTGTACTCAGGCCACAGCGACCTTGTTGCCGTTCCATTTTTCCGCATCACGCAGCCATCTTCATGCCCCGGATGCCTGCTGGCTCGAACCGGACGTGGACGACCTTCGCAACAAGCTTCGCTCGTTGCGCGATCAGGTGATGCAGCGCGATGCGGAATTGATCTCGAAATTGCAGACAGGCATCGACCATATACGAACCGTCTACACATGGGACAACAGTGCGCGTGCAGTGCTCAGCTGCGTTGACTGGCTATGCCACCGCTCGAACAAAAATTCAACAGTGGGTAGCGAGGCGGTGCTTGAAATGGCACTGGTAAGTCCGTGGGCGACGCGATGCGGGATTGCCGAGTACAGCGAGAGCTTGGTCGGCCCTATGATCGAATCGGGCGCGTACAAGGTAACCGTTTACTGCGATCGGCGCACGAGCGTGTCGGCAAGCGATGCTTTGCCCAGTTGGACCGGCACCGACAGCGCATCGGTGGTTGAAGTGCTACTGCGCATCGAGCGCAGCAAATGCGACATCGTGTTCGTGCAACATCAACCAAGCCTTTTCGAGCTGAATGACGCCGTCTGTGGACAACTGGCATCGTTGCGCCGGCAAGGAAAGACAGTCGTCGTTGAGTTGCACTCCACAACGCCTCTGCTCAGTGACAACCGCCCTTCAGCCTACGCACTTGGAGCACTGGCGAAGCTTGATCGAATCGTTGTCCACAAGATTGAGGACCTGAACAATCTGCTTGCGCTCGGGCTCGCTGACAACGTGCTACTGCAAGGCCTTGGTGTGATGCAGCCGCTCGCCGATCCGACTGAGGCGAAAACTCGAACAGCGCTGAAAATTCCGGCCAATGCGCTGGTTGTTGCCTGCTTCGGCTTCGCACTGGAACACAAAGGCATCGACACGCTTGTCGAATGCATCGAGCCGCTGATGCGAGCTACAAAACGACCGGTGCATCTGTTGGCGCTTAACTCGATCATGGATGCCCGCAGCGAGCAACTGATTCGGCGGTGCCGGGAAAGATCTCGAGAGCTAGGTGTTGAAGGGCAGATTGAATGGTTTACCGAATATTTGCCAATCAGCGAGTGTCAGCAGCTGTTGAGCGCCGCTGATTACATGGTTTTTCCGTATAAGTACACGCGCGAGAGCGCGAGCGCAGCGGTAACTGTGGGTCTCAGCGACTTTAAAGCCAGTTCTAGTAAGTCCGCTGCAAATCTTTTCCGACCTAACGAGCGTGACTTTCAGGATGCAAGGCCATACCGCTGCCGATATTGTGGATGCGGTCGTTGCACTAGAGGGCCAACCGGAGATAGCGCAATCTTTGCTTGTACGTCAGCAGCAATGGCTTGCCGATCGCAACTGGAATGTTCTGTCCGCAAGACTTGCTTCCACCATTCGCACGCTGCGGCAGGACAGATGTTTGCAGGAATCATTGTCGAAGCAACAACATTCGCCAATAAGCCCGTCAGATTCAGAAAACGGTCAGGTGTCATCAAATGATGATTTCTCGGATTCTGACAAGACGTCTGCAGAAAGCACGTTTTAGTTGACAAATTTCCAAATCGATTTTCAATGAAAAAAGCAATCATCACCGGCATCACCGGCCAGGACGGCGCCTATCTGGCGCGAACTGCTGCTCGACAAGGGCTACACGGTCTACGGCACCTATCCGCCGCACCAGCTCGGTCAACTTCTGGCGCATCGAGGAAGCTCGGCGTCGCAGAACCACCCGAACCTGCACCTGGTCGAATACGACCTGACCGATCTGGGCTCGAGCATCCGCCTGCTGCAGAACGTCGCAGCCCGACGAGGTCTACAACCTCGCGGCGCAGAGCTTCGTCGGCGTGTCGTTCGACCAGCCGATGCACCACCGCGCAGATCACCGGCATCGGCGCCGCTGCACCTGCTCGAAGCGATCCGCATCGTCAATCCGAAGATCCGCTTCTACCAGGCGTCGACCTCGGAGATGTTCGGCAAGGTGCAGGCCGATGCCGCAGATCGAGGCCACGCCGTTCTACCCGCGCAGCCCGTACGGCGTGGCCAAGCTGTACGCGCACTGGATGACGGTGAACTACCGCGAGAGCTACGGCATCTTCGGCTGCCAGCGGCATCCTGTTCAACCACGAGTCGCCGCTGCGCGGCCGCGAGTTCGTCACGCGCAAGATCACCGACGCGGTCGCCAAGATCGCGCTGGGCAAGCTCGACGTGCTCGAGCTCGGCAACCTCGACGCCAAGCGCGACTGGGGCTTCGCCAAGGAATACGTCGAAGGCATGTGGCGCATGCTGCAGGCCGACGAGCCGGACACCTTCGTGCTGGCGACCAACCGCACCGAGACCGTGCGCGACTTCGTCACGCATGGCGTTCGACGGCCGCCGGCTATCGAGCTGGCGAATGGCAGGGGCAGGGCGAGCAACGAGACCGGCCGTCGACAGCCGAAGACCGGCAAGACGCTGGTGCGCGTCAACCCGAAGTTCTACCGCCCGGCCGAAGTCGAACTGCTGATCGGCGACCCGGCCAAGGCCAAGGCCGAGCTCGGCTGGGAGCCGAAGACCACGCTGAGGAGCTGTGCCAGATGATGGTCGAGGCCGACCTGCACGGATCGGGCACGGCTTCTCGTTCTGACGAACCCACAGGACACAACGAAGGTGACATCCACCGTGGGTACGCCGACCGACGCCCACCAAGGCGCGCCCTGATCACCGGCGCCAAGGGCTTCACCGGCCGCTACTTGGCCGACGAATTGAGCGCGCATGGTTGGGAAGTCTGGGGGCTCGGCGCGCACCCGGATGCGAGCGATCCGCACTACCGATGCGTCGATCTGGACGATGCGCAAACACTGGACGCCGTGCTGGCCGAAGTGCAGCCCGATGCCGTGGTGCACCTGGCGGCTATCGCGTTCGTCGGGCATGGCAACGTCGACGACTTCTACCGCGTCAACGTGCTCGGCACGCGCAACCTGCTGGACGGGCTGGCCGCGTTGAAGGACAAGGCGCCATCCTGCGTGCTGCTGGCCAGCAGCGCCAACGTCTACGGCAACGCGCAAGGCGGCGTGCTGACCGAAGACACGCCGCCGCACCGGCGAACGACTACGCGGTCAGCAAGCTGGCGATGGAGCACATGGCGCGGCTCTTCATGGACCAGCTGCCGGTCACGATCGTGCGGCCGTTCAACTACACCGGCGTCGGCCAGTCCGCCAATTTCCTGCTGCCGAAGATCGTCTCGCATTTCAAGGACCGAGCGGCGCATCGAGCTGGGCAACCTGGATGTCTGGCGCGACTTCTCCGACGTGCGCGTGGTGGTCGAAGCTATCGGCGCCTGCTGGACGCTTCCGCCGCAGGGCAAGTGTTCAATGTCTGTTCGGGTCGAACCCATTCATTGCGCCAGATCGTGGCGACAGCACGGGAGCTGACCGGTCATGAGATCGAGCTGGTCGTCAACCCTGCATTTGTACGCGCCAACGAAGTGCGCAGCCTCAGCGGCGCGCTCGACAAGCTTATCAACTGCATCGGACCTTGGGGCTCGCCGCCAGTGTCCGAGACACTCGATTGGATGCTGAACAACTGAAGCTGCAGTGGCGTTCTCAAGGGTTTGCGGTATGTGTGACGCTCAAAACCGCAAGCGCTGAACGGCGCCGCCGTGCAGCCGAAACAAAACACACTTCCGACATCCATCACGTAAAAGCCGTGCAGTGACGATCACGGCGGTAGCAACCGCATGTTGCGCCACCCCTGCACGCCGTCGACCTCGACGACCGGAGCACCGCTGGAGATATTGAAGATTGCAGGTCTCTCCATCTCGATGCGCCAGCCGGCTTTGGTCAGCGTTTCAAAGAGTCGGCCCTCGATCAGCTTCGTATGCGTGCCGATTAGCAGGTAAGCGATCTTGTCATTGAGCACGCTTAGACAGCCGTCGATCAAATCCGCCTCACCGCCTTGAATATCGATGTGCAGCAGATCGATTCTGGCATGTGACGACACCATGTCGGAGAGAGCGACCATCGGCAATTCGTCGTAGTTACCGTTGGCAACTGCCTGGGCGCGCTGTGCATCGGTCGCGCCGAACACCGGCTCCAGCCCCCAGCTTGCTCCGGCGGCTTCCCTGGGAAACAGGGCGACCCCATTCGATGCGGCAGCAATCCCTCGATGCAGCGTGAAATCGTCATCGGAAAACCCGTTGGTCGCCAACGACTCTTTGGCGAATGCGACGTGGCCCTCGCTTCCTTCCACCCCGATGAGATGTACTTTGAGTCCCTTGCGGCGGGCAGCTGCGCCTGTGTTGTTCATCCAGCAGCCCCAGCCGCAGCCGAGCTCGATCATGGTGAACGTCTCGTTCGAGAAATCCACGGCTCTCAAAGCGACGGCAAATTCGGCGATATCGGCATGCCAGTTGGCGGGAATGGGAATGGCTTCCACCTGTCCAGCTCGGTTGCCCAATATGGAGGGAAAGAATTTCGGATCGATTTTTACGCCCAGATAGTTCGTCAAGAAGCCGGGCGTGGGATGCAGATCGGCAACCGCATGACTGTGCATGGTGCCAAGTGGGTCGAAGCTCGTCGTGTAGTGATAGAAGATGCTGGAGCGGTCGGAGGACGCTCCTGCAACATCTTCACACGGTTGGACAACGCATCCCTTTCCGCGGCCAGAGCGTTTCGATGCTCGTACAGCCGGCGAACACGTGGAACCAGAAGAGCCACAGCGGTTGCGATCGACATGAGATGCTGACTTTCTATGTGATTTGAGTTCGGCTATCTGATTGGACTGCTGCGCTGCAAATGAACTGCCGGCATATAGCGTTGAGCGTGACAGGGAGGGTGGTTGAAGACCGCTAGAGCGAACGGTAGGGCTGACGAACGATGCTGAACTGCGTTTCGTCTGTTGCCACGCAGTGTCCAGCGTTCGACAGCATTGTGCCAAGCATGTGTGCGCCAGTGGCTCTGATAGACGACTCCAGCGTCAGCAACCAAAACGAGCTATCTACGTCCAAGCCATGCACATCGACCTGATCCTCGCCACCGATGCGCTGATGCCGCCATTGACCGGCATCGGGCGCTATACCTTCGAACTCGCGCAAGGCTTGCAGCGGCATCCGCAGATCGAGCGGCTGCGCTGTTTTGCGAACGCGCATTGGGCGGCGCCGCCCACGGTGGCCGAGACGCGCGCGAGCATCAAAGCATCCGCAGCCAACGGGCTGGGTGAGCTGCGCCGGATGCTCGCCGCCAACCGTGCAGCCGTGCGCGTCTATCACCTGGTGATGCCGCAATTGGCGCGCTGGCAGTTGCGCAAGGAAGCGCGGCGCATGTTCCATTCCCCGAACTATTTCCTGCCGCCGTTCCCGGGCAAGTCGGTGGCGACGGTCCACGATCTGTCGCATGCGCTGTTTCCGCAATTTCATCCGGCCGCGCGGGTCGACTACATGAACCGCGCGTTCCCGGACAGTCTGAAACGCGCCACGCACTTGATCACGGATGCCGAATCGGTGCGCGCCGAGCTGATCGAGCGGCACCGCTGGCCGGCGGATCGCATCACGGCGGTGCCGCTCGGGGTGGACCCATCGTTTCGGCCGCGCATCCCGGTCGAGACGCACAGCCTGCTGCACCGGCTGGGCTTGCGGCACCGCGGCTACAGCCTGTTCGTCGGCACGATCGAGCCGCGCAAGAACGTCGACCGGTTGATCGAGGCTTACGCGGCCCTGCCGGCCACGCTGCGCCGGGATTTTCCACTGGTGATCGCGGGCGCGCGCGGCTGGCAGTCGGCCGACACGCACGCGCGCATGGCGCAGGCGCAAAGCGAGGGCTGGCTGCACTATCTTTCGTACCTGCCGCAGACCGAGCTGCCGTTGCTGTATGCGGGTGCGCGGCTGTTCGTCTATCCGTCGCTCTACGAGGGGTTCGGGCTGCCGGTGCTTGAAGCAATGGCGTCCGGCGTGCCGGTGCTGACGTCCAACGTCGCCTCGCTGCCCGAAGTGGCAGGGGACACCGGCCGGCTCATCAATCCCGAATCGGTCGACGAACTGAATACGGCGTTGCTGCAGCTGCTGACCGACGACGGCTGGCTGCGGCGTGCCGGGGCGGCCGGGCTGGCGCGCGCGCGCGCCTTCACCTGGCAGCACTGTGTGGATCGCACGGTTGCCGTCTACCGGCAGGTCCACGCGCAATGACAGGGCCCGCAGACAAGCGCCGCGATGGCAACGGCGAGCCAGCGAATCAAAGGCAATGGACGTCGGACATCCCGCTTTCGCTCAAGGATGACCCGGCCGATGACAAAGCGCGACCGATTTCACGGATCCCAAAGCGCGCGGCCGCCGCTCATCTTGTGCTTGCGCGCCGAACATTGCACCATTGAAAAACAGCGATGTAACGGAAGGCAACCATGTCGGTTGGCTGAACCTCGCCCCCATCAAAGACCGTTTTGTCATGTTGACCCGCCTCATCTACGTCAGCCGCGCGCTCTCGCCGCTTCCGCTCGACCTGAAGAACATTCTGGCCAGTGCTCGCAAGAACAACGAAGGTCTGGGCCTGACCGGGGCGTTGTGCTTTCTCAACGGGGTCTACATGCAGTACCTCGAAGGTGAGCAGGAGACGATCGACATGCTCTACCTGCGTATTCGTGACGATCGTCGCCACTCCGAGGTGCGCATGCTGGAGCGCTGCAATATCGAGGAACGCACGTTTCCGACCTGGTCGATGGCGCTGGTCACCTGGAACGACGAGATTCGCGCGATGTTCGAAAAGCATTCGCCGGGCCAGCGGCTCGATCTGCACGCGGCCGAGCCGGCCACCGCGGCTGCCATGTTCGAAGCCTTTGCCGCAACCTCGAACTGGATGGTGGCCTGACGGCAGACAGCCCGCAGGAACAGCTGGCGCGCCGTTTGGCCGCGCCGGTTCGCCGATCAGACGCCGATCGGCCTTGAACGGCGATTCACCAGCACGATGCCGGTTGCGACCAGCAGCATCGCCAACAGCAAACTGGTGGAGATGTGTTCGTTCGGCCAGAACGCGCCGAACAGCAACGCGAACACCGACAGCTTGCTGTCCGTCGCTCTACGAGGGCTTCGGTCTGCCGGTGCTCGAAGCGATGGCGTCGGGGGTGTGCCGGTGTTGAGGTCGAACACGGCTTCACTGCCCGAGGTTGCGGGCGATACGGGGGCGGCTGATCGATCCCGAATCGGTCGATGCGCTGAACGCGGCGTTGCTGCAGTTGCTGCCCGACGACGGCTGACTGCAGCGCGCCGGCGCGGCCGGCCTGAAGCGGTCGCGTGCGTTCACGTGGCAGCGCTGCGTGGAGCAAACGGTGGCCGTGTATCGGCAGGCGATGCAGCAGCAAGCCGGCTGAAGTTGCCTGGGCGGCTTCAGCGTCTGCGGGCTCAGCCGCCAAGTCCCTCGGGCTTGATCTGCGCACGCTCGATCACCTGCTTCCAGCGCGTTTGCTCGGCCGCGATGAACTGTGCGAAGTCGGCCGCACTGCTGCCGATGGCCACCGCCGTGTCCGCGTCCAGCCGCTGGCGCACGGCGGTGCTGCGGGCGGCCTGCGTGGCCGCGGCTTCCAGCTTGGCCAGATGCGCCCGCGGCCATTTGGCGGGCGCCAGCAGCCCGTACCACTGCGTCATCTCGAAGCCCGGAAAACCGCTCTCGGCCACGGTCGGCACGTCGGGCAATTGCGGCAGCCGCTCGCGCGGGCCGACCGCGATGCAGCGCAGCCGGCCGGCCTTGATGAACGGCAGCAAAGCCGGCGCACCGACGGCCGCGGCCTGCAGTCGCCCGGCCATCAGGTCGGTCAGCATCGGGCCGGTGCCTTTGTACGGCATGTGCAGCAGGTCGACATCGGCGGCCATCTTCAGATACTCGAACGCGAGATGGCCCGCGCTGCCGTTGCCGGCCGAGCCGTAGCTCAAGTGGCCGGGCTCCTTCTTCGCCAGCGCGATGAACGCCTGCAGGTCTTTGGCGGGCACGTCCGGGTGCACCACGTACAGGCTCGGCACCTTGGACAGCAGCGTGATCGGCACGAAGTCCTTGGCCGCGTCGTAGGGCAGCTTCGCAAAGATGTAAGGGTTGACGGCCAAGGTGCCGATGTGGCCCAGGATCATCGTGTGACCGTCGGTCGAATTCGGCCACTTCCTGCATCGCGATGTTGCCGGCCGCGCCCGGCTTGTTTTCGACGAACACGCTTTGGCCCAGCGGGCCAGCCATCTCGGCAGCGACCGAGCGCGCGACGATCTCCGAGCTGCCGCCCGGTGCGAATGGCACGACGAAGCGCAACGGCTTGGTGGGCCAGGCGTCTTGCGCAAAGGCGGGCCCTGAGGCCGCACCGAGGCCGAGGGCAGCGGTTCGTGCGAGCCAGTCGCGGCGAGAAAGGGCAGTCGGCTTGTTGGTCATTGAAATGCTGTGTGGTTGAAGGTTGATAAAAGGGCGAAATGCATTGGGGACCGAAGCGGGTGGTCGATAAGCCAAGGGGATGCTCGGGCTCGCGCTTCGGCTGCACTCAAGGAGCACGTTCGGCAAGCACTCTGGGCGGCTCAAAGATCAATGGCGCTGGCTGGACGTCTGGTCGGATGCGGTGGTCACCAAGCGTCTTACGACGTGCTGCGACAAGGCACATTGAAAGCAGTCTGCAGCAAGCGATCGATCGTGCATTGCGATATCAAGCCCGGACCGAATCCATGACGATCACCCCGCCGCCACCCGCTGCCGCCGGTTCACCAGCACGATGCCGGTTGCGACCAACGTCATCGCCAACAGCAAACTTATGGAGATGTGCTCGTTCAGCCAGAACGCGCCGAACAGCAACGCGAACACCGGCGTCAAGAACGCGAACACGGACAGTTTGGTGGCCGGGTAGTGGCCCAGCATCCACATCCAGGCCAGATAGCTCGCAAACGCACCGACGGCCGCCTGCAGCAGCAGCGACGTGGCGGCAAACGCGCTGAAGTGCCAGACCCATGCCTCGCCCAATCCGAGCGATAGCAGCGGCAACGCCACGCTGCTCATCGCAACCTGATAGAACAGCAACTTTTCCGCCGATACGCGTGTGAGCGAAGTAGCGCGCAGCATCACGGTGGTCAGGCCCCAGAACATGCCGGCGCCGATCGCCAGCAGGTCGCCCAGCCATTGCAGCGGCGGGCTGCTGGCCGAGAAGCCGTCGCGCAGCGCAAACACCACACCCGCGAACGCGAGCGCCATGCCGGCCCACTGCAGCAGGCGCATGCGTTCCACCGGCACGAACAGCGGCAACAGCACGGCCACCCAGAACGGCGAGGTGTAGAGAAACACCGTGAGCCTTGATGCGGTGGTGTATTGCAGCCCCATGTACATGCAGGCGAACTCGATCGAGAACAGCACACCGACGCCCAGCCCCACGCCGAGTGTGCCGTCGCGCAGAAACAGCGGGATGCCGCGCAATCGGCACCACAACCACAGCAGCAGTGTCGCCCCACCGAAGCGCAGCGCCGCCTGAAACACCGGCGCCACTTCCGCTATCGTTGCCTTCACCAGCACTTGCTGAAAACCCCAGAACAGGCAGCACCCTACCAGCAGCGCCACCGCCAGGCCGTCCAGCTCGTCTTTGCGCCCGCGTGCCGCACCGATGGCAGCCGGCGCCGCGTGGGTCAGGGTTGGTGCGGTCGTGGTTGTGGTCGGCTTCACAGCGGATGCTCGCTGTAGAACCGCCCGCCGTGATAGAGCAGCGGTGCGGCACCCGCGCGATGGTCGCAGTGCTCGACTTCACCGACGAAGATCACATGGTCGCCTTCGATGTAGCGGCTGCGGTTGAAGCATTCGAACGTGGCCGCTGCGCCGTGCAGCAGCGGCGCGCCGGTGCGGCCTTCGTCGAACGCGACGCCGGCCCAGCGGTCCACGTCGCGCGTGGCAAAGCGTTCGGCCAGGTCGACCTGATCGGCGCTAAGGATGTTGATCGCGTAGTGCGTGCCTTCGCGCATCACCGGCATCGACGTGGCGCTGCTGGCCAGACTCCAGAGCACCAGCGGCGGATCGATCGACACCGAGTTGAACGAGCTGGCGGTGAGCCCGACCAAGCGGCCATCGGCAGCGCGTGCCGTCACGATCGTCACACCGGTGGCGAACATCCCCAATGCAGCGCGGAATTCATCGGGAGCGAATTGGGGCGCAACGGGCGGTTGGGGGAGCATTCATCGAATTTACCCGACAACGCATGGCGCAGCAGGTGCTTGAGCGGGCCACGGCTTCGGCGGGGCAGCAGCTTGCGCTCGGTCATCGCGCCGACGCAGCCGTCCCCACCGTTCGGTGCATCATCGATCCCATGACGACGCCTCTGCCCACCTTCACGACGCTCGGCTCCGGGCCGACCCTGCTGATGCTGCACGACATCGGCGGCAGCCACCTCGCGTTTGCGCCGCAGGTGGAAAGCTTTGCAATGGCCGGCTACCGCGCGGTCGCCTGGAACATGCCCGGCTATGGCCGCAGCGCGCCGGTGGATCCGTACAACTTCAAGGCATTGGCGCAAAGCTGCGCGACGTTGATCGATGCGCTGCAGGTGCCGGCCGTGACGCTGCTCGGCCACGGCACCGGTGGCATGGTCGCGCAGGAGCTGCTGGCGCGCCGCCCCGAGCTGGTCGAGCGGCTGATCCTGTGCGGGGCACTGTCGCGCGTGGGGCCGGCTGCTGACGACGTGCCTGGCAGAGTCGCGCAGCGTCTCGGCAGACACTCCACCGGCCCCGACGACAACGACACACGCGACCCGTTCGCCAGCGCGCAGTGGCAGCGCGATTACCGCATGCTGCACGAGGCACCGCCGGACACGGCCACCAGCCTGGACGCGTTCGCTGCCACCCGCGTCGCGCAGCTGACCGGCCCCGCCGCGCTGCCCGAAGGCGCGCGGCTGGCCGCCGTCTGCATGGCCGCGGTGAAGCCCGCAATTTGGCGCCGCGCACTGCAAGCCTCGCTCGAGTTCGACCGCAGCGCCGAGCTCGCGTGGATCCGCGTGCCCACGCTGCTGATCGCCGGCGAACACGACGCGGCCGCCCCGCCCGCGCTGCTGGCCGAGATGGCCAACCGCATCGACGGCAGCAGCTACGCCGAACTGCGGGGGGTGGGCCACTTGATGCAACTGGAAGCGCCCGAGCAGTTCGATGCACTGGTGCTGGATTTTCTGGCGCGTGCCAAGCGCATCGCAAAGCCGGTGCTGCATTAGGCCGGCAGCGCGCCGCGCAAGGGCGTTGGCGGGCGCGCCCCCCTTTGCCGCACAAATGTTCAAAATACGCGATGCGCCGCGCGGCCCCGCGCGTGCTTTTTGCTCTTCCGGGAGGTGCCACGCAGCCACCACCCCTTACCAAGGAATCCGCGATGAAACCAACCAATCCAGCAGCCGGCGAAGCCGCCCGCTTCGGCAGCGGCCGCGATGTGCGCCGGGTCGAGGACGAGAAGCTGGTCTCGGGCCACGGCCGTTACGCAGACGATCTGGCGCTGGAAGGTCAGCTTCACTTGTGCTTTCAGCGCTCGCCGTATGCGCATGCGCGCATCGTCTCGATCGATGCGGAAGCCGCACGCGGCATGCCCGGGGTCGTGGCCGTCTACACCGGTGCGGAGCTGGTGGCCGCTGGCGTGAAGCCGCTGCCGACGTCTGCAGACTTCAAGCGTGCGGATGGCACGGTGTGCGCGTCGCCACTGCGCCAACCGCTCGCGCACGAACGCGTGCGCTTCGTCGGCGAGGCGGTGGCTGCGGTGGTGGCCGACACGCCTCAGCAGCGCCAAGGACGCGGCCGAGGCCGTTTCAATCGAATACGAAGAGTTGCCGTTCGTGGTGAACCTTGCGCAAGCCACCGCGCAAGGCGCGCCGGCGGTCTGCGACGCGGCGCCGGACAACATCGCGGCAGAGAAATCGCCACGGCGACGCGGCGGCCGCAGCGGCTGCGTTCGAACGCGCCGCGCACCGCGTGTCGCTCGACCTGGTGAACCAGCGCGTGGTCGCGCTGACGCTGGAGCCGCGCACGGTGCTGGCCAGCATCGAGCCGCAGCAAGCAGGCGCAGCGGCCCCGGCCAAGCGCCTCGCCATCCGCATCAGCTCGCAGATGCCGACCGGTGTGCGCACGTCGGTCAGCGCGGCGTTGGGGTTGCAGCCCGAACAGATCCGCGTCACGGTCGGCGACGTGGGCGGCGGCTTCGGCATGAAGACCGGCGTCTATCCGGAAGACGTGGTGGTGGCCCATGCGGCCTGGAACCTGGAGCGGCCGGTCAAATGGGCGGCCGAGCGCAGCGAAGACTTCACGTCCGCCACGCACGGGCGCGACGTCGAGTCGAAGATGGAACTCGCGTTCGATGCCGACGGCCGCATCCTCGCGCTGCGCTGCCACGCGCTGGCCAACGTCGGCGCTTATGCGACCGGCACCGGCGTCGCGATCCAGTTGCTGATCGGCCCCTGGGTGCTGACCAGCGTCTACGACATCCAGACGATCGACTTTCATTTCAAGGCGGTGCTGACCAACACCGCGCCGACCGGCGCCTACCGCGGCGCGGGCCGGCCCGAAGCGATCTACAACATCGAGCGGCTGCTGGACGAAGCCGCGCGCGCAGACCGGCATCGACCGGATCGAACTGCGCCGTCGCAATTTCATCCAGCCCGAACAGATGCCCTACACCAACCCGATGGCGCAACGCTACGACAGCGGGCGCTTCGAGCGGGTGCTGGACCAAGGGCTCGAACTGGCCGACTGGCACGGTTTCGATGCGCGCGCTGCAGCGTCCGAAGCCGCCGGCAAGCTGCGCGGCCGCGGCCTGGCGACGTTCCTCGAGTGGACCGGCGGCAACGCATTCGAGGAAACCGTGACGGTGCAGGTGCGCGCCGACGGCGTCATCGAAGTGTTCTCGGCCGTGCAGGAGATGGGCCAGGGCATTGCGACGTCGCTTGCGCAGCTCGTGGTCGATGCGTTCGGCGTACCGATCGAGCAAGTGAAGGTGATGCTGGGCGACACCGATCGCGGCAACGGCTTCGGCAGCGCGGGTTCGCGCTCGATCTATGTCGGGGGCTCGGCTGTCAAGGTGGCCTCAGACCGCACGATCGAGCGCGCGAAGGAACTGGCCGCGGCCGAGTTCGAAGTGGCGGCCGAAGACGTGCAGTACGAGCGCGGCACGTTGACCGTGGCCGGCACCGATTTGAAGACCGACCTGTTCGCACTGGCCGCACGCCAGCCCGAAGTGGCCGCCTCCAAAACGCAGAAGCAGCCGCAACCGGCCGCCAGCATTTATCTTGAATCGACCAGCAACGTCGGCGGCCCGACCTGGCCGAACGGCTGCCACATTTGCGAAGTCGAGATCGAACCCGCCAGCGGCGTGGTGCAGGTGGTGCGCTATGCGTCGGTGAACGACGTTGGCCGCGTGGTGAACCCGCTGATCGTGCGCGGCCAGCTCGACGGCGGCGCGGTGCAGGGCATCGGCCAGGCGCTGGTCGAGCAGGTGGTGTATGACGCCGACAGCGGCCAGCCGCTGACCGGCAGCCTGATGGACTACGCCGCGCCGCGAGCCGACCTGATCGCGTGCGACTTCGAGACGCAGATGGACGAGTCCACGCCTTGCCTGACGAACCCGATGGGCATCAAGGGCGTGGGCGAACTCGGCACCATCGGCGCGACGCCGTGCGTGGTGAACGCGGTGGCCGACGCGTTGGCGAGAAACGGCATGGCGGCACACACGTCCCAGCTGCAGATGCCGTTGTCGCCGGATCGGGTCTGGCGGTTGATGCACGCTGCTGCTTGAGGGCAGGGGCAGTGCAGGCGGGCAAGCAGGACCGCAAACAACACGATTGCCACTTCTGTCGCTGCTGCCCTCAAAGCGTTGCCTACCGTCTTGGCTGCAACCGCCGGCGCAGCGCTGGGCGCGACTCGGTGGTGCGATCATCGAATAGCGATCGTCACCACCAGCCCGAGCAACGCGCACATGGCGATCACCTCGATCACACCGCGCTTGAAGCCGATCAGCACGACCGCTGCGACCCACAAGATTGCAGCCGCCACCCAATCGATGCCGCTTGCTGTCCCCTGCGGCCACAGCACGTGCAGCCCGAAGAACACCGCCAGGTTCACGATCACACCAACGACTGCGGCCGTGATTGCGACCAGCGGTGCGGTGAGCTTCAGATTGCCGTGCGTCGATTCGACCAGCGGACCGCCCGCGAAGATGAACAGAAACGACGGCAAGAATGTGAACCACGTGACGACGATCGCCGCCGCCGCACCCGCTCCGAAGCGCGCGTGCGGCCCGAACAGTTCGCCCGTGTAGCCACCCACAAAGCCGACAAAGCCGACCACCATGATCAGCGGCCCCGGGGTGGTTTCTCCCAGCGCCAACCCGTCGATCATCTGCGCCGCCGTGAGCCAGCCGTGCCGGTCCACCGCGCCCTGAAACACGTACGGCAGCACCGCATACGCCCCGCCGAACGTCACCAGTGCGGCCTTGGTAAAGAACCACGCCATGCGCGTGAGCGTGCCGCTCCAGCCGACCGAAGCGGTGAGCAACAACATCGGCACTGACCACAGCAACGCACCAACCGTGCCCAGCCGCAACAGCCGACGGCCGCTGAACTTCGCATGGGGCGGCGTTGGTGTGTCGTCATCGATCACCGCAGCGTGATTTGGTGACACGTCCGGTGTTCTGGCCACGCTTGCTGCGGGGCCGTTGGTGAACGCTCCAGGCGCGAGTTGCGCGCTCAGCCAGCCGATCAAAGCGGCCGCCAGCACGATCGCTGGAAACGGCACCGCAAACAAGAAGATCGCGATGAATGCCGCTGCGGCGATGTAACGCAACCCGTTGTTGCGCAACGTGCGCGAGCCGATCCGCAAAGCCGCCTGCACCACGATTGCGGTGACGGCCGGCTTGATGCCGTAGAACAGACCCGCAACCACCGGCTGCTGCCCGTAAGCCACGTAAATCCAAGACAGTCCGATCAACAACATCAGCGACGGCAACACGAACAACACGCCGGCCGCAATCCCGCCCCAGGTGCGATGCAGCAGCCACCCCAGATAGGTCGCCAACTGCTGCGCCTCCGGCCCCGGCAGCAGCAAGCAGTAGTTGAGCGCGTGCAAGAAGCGCGCTTCCGAAATCCACCGCCGCTCCTCGACCAGCCAGCGGTGCATCAACGCGATCTGCCCGGCCGGCCCGCCAAAGCTCAAGCAGCCGAGCCTGAACCAGAGGGCAAGCGCTTGGCGCAGGGTGGGCGAGACGGGTACTGCCGTGGTGGGGGTCATCGCAAAAATCTTCGCAGCGTTTGCACTTTTTTGGGCGTTGTCTCAACCCTATGTGCATGGCGCTGGTGCGTCGGACGGAAGCGAAAGCCATCGACCATG
Source organism: uncultured beta proteobacterium (assembly GCA_963784295.1). Lineage (GTDB taxonomy): Bacteria > Pseudomonadota > Gammaproteobacteria > Burkholderiales > Burkholderiaceae_C > JBBPYC01. Next base: position 267,899 of record CAWAQL010000013.1, on the reverse strand, counting down.
TGCCGATGCGGTGGTGTCGAGCCGCGCTGACCACCGAATCGAACGTGGCGGCTGCGCGGCAGATCGGCGCAAAACATGCTTGCAGTGACAAGACCGTTTTCCAAGCGATGCCATGCGCGTGCTGATCCGAATGTTGCCCATCGAGGATGCCGCAGCACCGTCGGGCAGGCCGAATGAGGCGGGCATTCGCATTTGATCAAATCTTTCGTGAGAGGCTTCACCCATGTCCCGCAACCTCATCCGCAATGGCCGCATCGTCACCGCCGTCGACGACTACATCGCCGACGTGCTGCTCGACGACGGCCGGATCGTCGCCATCGGCAAGGCGCTTGACGTCGGGCCCGGACACCCGAGTCATCGACGCCACCGGCCTGCTGGTCTTGCCCGGCGGGCGTCGACTGCCACACCCACATGGACAACACGTTCGGCGACTCGACCACCTGCGACACCTTCGAGTCGGGCACGCGTTCGGCGGCCTTCGGCGGCACCACGACGATCGTCGACTTCGCGTTCCAGCGCAAGGACGAGAGCCTGCTCGACGCGCATCGCGCGCGCGCAGGCCAAGGGCGCGGACGGCGGCCTGCATCGACTACGGCTTTCACGTCATCCTGACCGCAGTCGACGAGCAGGCGCTGGCCGACATGAAGCACGCGATCCGCCACGAGGGCGTGACCAGCTTCAAGATGTTCATGGCCTATCCGGGCACGGTGATGGTCGACGACGCGGCCATCTTCCAGGCGATGCGCATGGTCGGCGAGCACGGCGGCATGATCGCGCTGCATGCCGAGAACGGCACCGTCATCGAGCTGCTGATCCAGGAGGCGCTGGCGCAGGGCCACACCTCGCCGCAAGTACCACGCGCTGACGCGGCCGGCGATCATGGAAGGCGAGGCCACGCACCGCGGCATCAAGCTGGCCGAGCTCGCCGAGGCGCCGGTGTACTTCGTGCACCTGTCGGCGCAAGGAGGCGCTGAAGCACGTGATCGAGGCGCGCGACCTCGGCATGCCGGTCTTCGCCGAGACCTGCCCGCACTACCTGTTCTTCGACGACTCGGTCTACGACAGCGAAGACTTTCGATGTGGCGCAAGTACGTGATGACGCCCGCCGCTGCGCGTCGAAGGAATCGCAGCAGGCGCTGTGGCGCGCGCTGAGGACCGACGACCTGCAGATGGTCTCGACCGACCACTGCCCGTTCTGCATGAAGGAAGGCCACATGGGCCGCGTGCACCAGAAGCCGCACGGCCGCGACGACTTCTCGAAGATCCCGAACGGCGCCCCCGGCATCGAGACCCGCATGACGGTGATCTACGACGGCGGCGTGCGCGCCGGCCGCATCTCGCTCAACCGCTTCGTCGAGCTGACCGTCGACCGCGCCGGCGAAGCTGTTCGGCCTGTTCCCGCGCAAGGGCACGATCGCGGTCGGCAGCGATGCCGACATCGTGCTGTTCGACCCCGACGAGCACGCACGTCATCTCGGCCAGCACGCATGCACAGCGACTGCGACTACACGCCTGTTCGAAGGCAAGCACGTCACGGGCAGGTGAAGCAAGGTGTTCTCGCGCGGCGAGCTGATCGTCGACGGCGATCAGTGGCTCGGCAAGCCGGGCCGCGGCCGTTCGTGTCGCGCGGCGAATCGGGCGGTTGGTAAACATCGGCGACCAACCGCAGAACGTTTGGGTTGATTGCGGTCGTCGGGCGACACGCGCCGAACGTCCAGCCGCTCAATCAACCAGGTTGCCCCGAACGCCGGCTGCCCACCGCCGCAGCCAACGCACGCAACACCGGCACCGTCTGCTCGAACCCGATGCAGGCATCGGTCACCGACACACCGTAGACCAACGGTTGACCGGCCACGATGTCCTGCCGGCCTTCTTCGAGATGGCTTTCGATCATCACGCCGGTGATGCGCTGATCACCCGCGGCGATCTGCGCGGCCACGTCGGCGCCCACATCGATCTGGCGGCGGTGCTGCTTCGACGAGTTGGCGTGGGAGAAGTCGATCATTAACTGTTCGCGCAAACCACTCTGCTGCAGCAGCGCGCAGGCCGCGTTCACATCCGCCGCCGCGTAGTTGGGCGCCTTGCTGCCGCCGCGCAGGATCACGTGGCAGTCGTCGTTGCCGCGGGTTTCGAACACAGCGGCCTGGCCCATCTTCGTCATGCCCATGAACGCGTGTGGTGCGCGGGCAGCGAGGATTGCGTCGGCCGCGACCTTGATGCCGCCATCGGTGCCATTCTTGAAGCCGACCGGGCAGGACAGGCCGCTGGCCAGCTGCCGGTGGCTTTGGCTCTCGGTCGTGCGTGCGCCGATCGCACCCCAACTCACCAAGTCGCTGATGTATTGCGGGCTCAGCAGATCGAGGAACTCGGTGCCGACGGGCATGCCCAGCGCCAGCAGGTCGAGCAACAGTTTTCGCGCGAGCTCCAGCCCTTCGTTGATCGCGAAGCTGCCGTCCAGGTGCGGGTCGTTGATGTAGCCCTTCCAGCCGACCGTGGTGCGCGGTTTCTCGAAATAGACGCGCATCACGACGATCAGCTCGTCGGCCAGCGCATCGGCCACGGGTTTGAGCTGCTGCGCATATCGAACCGCTTGATTGTGGTCGTGGATCGAGCATGGGCCGACCACCACGACGAGCCGGTCGTCCGCGCCGTGCAGCACGTTCGAGATCGCCTGCCGGCTTTGCTCGACCAGTGCAAACGCCGCGGCCGGCACCGGCAGCCATTCCTGCAACAGCGCGGGCGTGACGAGCGGGCGCACGGCAGCGATGCGCGTGTCGTCGATGCGGGTGGTGTCGCGGGTGGAGGGCGGCGAGGCGGCAGGGACGTGGGCGTACATGCGGCGATTGTGCTGCGCGGCCGAAAGCGGCAACCGCTGCGGCTTGAGCTGCGGCTGCCATTGCGGCGATCTGACTTCGGAGATGCACCGTGACTGGGGTTCGCTGCGCAGCGGTTTTCGGTATCTGCATCGTCTTGCTGGGGTTGTCTGCCTGCAGCACTGCGCCCACCCATCGTGCATTGGTCAACGTCGAGAAGAGTTGCGAATCGCCACCGCTGGTGCCGCTGCGGCGTTTCGTGGCCAATGCCGACGACGTGGGCGGCTTCATGCTGTCGCCTGACGGTGAAAAGCTGGCTTGGCAGCAGACCGTGGGGCTGGACACCGGGCTGGCGGTGCGATCCGTCGACCAGGAAACGGTCACCCGGTTCGCGACCGGCTTTCTGTCGCGCCGCGATTCGGCCGGGCCCACCTACACATGGCTGTCTGACAGCCGCCATCTGGCCTGTCTGAAAGCCACACAAGGCGACAAGGACACGCAGTTGTTCGTGCTCGACACTTGAGGCAGCGGTGCGCCTTGGCCGGTCACCCCGTGGCCAAGCGGCGGTCAACGTTCGTCGCGCGTTCGCAGCCGGACAGTGCGCGCTGCTACTTCGTCAGCATCCAGAGCGACAAGGCGCAAATGGACCTGTACGAGGCCGATGCGGACCAGCGTGGCATCCGCGAAGTGGCGTGCAGCAAGGGCGGTGTGGTCGGCTGGCTGATCGACTCGAATCGCCGGTTGGCTGGACGCGTGCGCAAGTTGGGTGCGGACGACGGCGCCGACAGGGCCGTCGAGCTACTGCAGCCGGACGGCCCGTGGCGTTTGCTGAGAACCCTTGGTGGCTTCGATGCGTACGGGGTCCAGCGCATCGACACACAGGCAGGCGAGGCCTGGATCTCGAGCAACATTGGCCACGACAAGATTGGACTGTTCGAGCTCGATTTGACCAGCGGGACCGAGCGTGTGCTGGCCCGCGATGCACAGGTCGATCTCGGCGGCGCTGCGTTTGCTGCAAGCGACGGCGGACCGATCGGTTTCTATGTCGAGCCGGGGTTACCGAAGATGGCGTGAATCGACGCAGCGTTTGGCTGCGAGGTGGCCCCCGCTGCACGCACCGCGCTTGCCGCTGGCATGTTTGCGACCAAGCCGGTCGTCACGGGTCCGCAAAGTTGGCAATTGGCTTGGCCATCCGGATCCACTTTGCAAACCGACGGCCTGTGCGGGCCGCCAGTGAATCAAGCTGTAGTCAACGCGTCACTTGCGATCTTTGCCCGCGTCCTTCAGTGTTTCTTTCGCGTCGCCGACGCCTTTTTGAACATTGCCTTCGGCCTGTTTGGCCATGCCCTTGGCTTGAGTCGACTTGTCGCCCGTCAGCTCGCCGGCTTTTTCCTGCACCTTGCCGGCCATGTCTTTGGCGGTTCCCTTGACTTGATCCTTGTTCATGAATTGCCTTGGTTTGTCTCGGTGAAATGGGCGAGATTGCCCTGCGCTCATTGGGGCGCATGGGTCATCCGAATGCTGCCGGTTCGCAACGACAGTGGACGTAGGCAAACGCCTACGGCGACTGAATTGGTGGGCAATCTTCAAATACCGGCTGATGCTTTCATCCAACGCACGCCCGGAGCCAAGCTCAAGGTTGGCGCGACCAGACGATCAGGCGTCCATCACCGGCCATTGGCGGCGCATACTGCACCCTCTCGCTCGAATGTCCTTACACATCGATATTTGCCGCCCGCAACGCATTCGTCTCAATGAACTGACGGCGCGGCTCCACTTCGTCGCCCATCAGCATGGTGAACACGCCGTCGGCCGCGATCGCGTCGTCGATCTGCACACGCAGCAGGCGACGCACGGCCGGGTCCATCGTGGTTTCCCAGAGTTGTGCGGGGTTCATCTCGCCCAGACCCTTGTAGCGTTGGCGCGCGGTCGCCGATTCGGCTTGCGTGATGAGCCAGCGCATGGCCTGGCGGAAGTCGGTGACTTTTTCGTCTTTGGCGCGGTCGCCTTCGCCGCGCATGACCTTTGCGCCTTCGCCCAGCAGGCCATGAAAGGTGCTCGCGGCTTCGGCCAGCGCGGCATAGTCGGCGCCGTGCACGAAGTCCTGCGTGATCACACTGCTGCGGACGTTTCCATGGTGGCGGCGGCTGATGCGCAGGATCGGCTTGTCGGTGCGCGCATCGAACTCGCCGGCGACTTCGGCGCCGCTGCCAATTTCGAGCAGCTTGTTCTGCAATGCGATGGCCGACGTTTCCGCATCGGGCACGGTGTCGAGGTTCAACGCGACACCGTCGGCAATCGCGCGCAGTGCTTCGGCGTCCATGAACACGCCCAGGCGGTTGATCACGGCTTCGGCGAGCTGATGCTTGCGCGCGAGCTCGACCAATGTGTCGCCGCTGATCACGTGGGTGCCCGGTGCGCTGCCTTCGGGCGCGGTGGCCGTCAACACGCTCGCATCCTTCAACGCGATGCGCAGCAGGAACGCGTCGAGCGCCGCCCTGGTCCTTCAGGTATTGCTCTTCCTTGCCGACCTTGACCTTGTACAGCGGCGGCTGCGCGATGTAGATATGGCCGCGCTCGACCAGTTCGGGCATCTGGCGATAGAAGAACGTGAGCAGCAAGGTGCGGATGTGCGCACCGTCAACGTCGGCGTCCGTCATGATGATGATGCGGTGATAGCGCAGCTTGGCGACGTTGAAGTCGTCGGCACCGCCGCCGCTGCTGCTGCCGCCGGTGTCGCCGACGGCCTTGCCGATGCCGGTGCCCAAAGCCGTGATCAGCGTCAGGATTTCGTTGCTGGTCAGCAGCTTCTCGTAGCGGGCTTTCTCGACGTTCAAAATCTTGCCGCGCAGCGGCAGGATCGCCTGGAACTTGCGGTCGCGGCCCTGCTTGGCGCTGCCACCGGCGGAATCGCCCTCGACGATGTAGATCTCGCAGAGCGCCGGGTCTTTTTCCTGGCAGTCGGCGAGCTTGCCGGGCAGGCCCATGCCGTCGAGCACGCCTTTGCGGCGCGTCATCTCGCGTGCCTTTCGTGCGGCTTCACGCGCGCGCGCCGCGTCGATGATCTTGCCGCAGATGATCTTGGCGTCCTGCGGGCGTTCCTGCAGATATTCGCCGAGCAGGCGGCCGACGATGTCCTCCACCGGTGCGCGCACTTCGCTGGAGACCAGCTTGTCCTTGGTCTGGCTCGAGAACTTCGGCTCGGGCACCTTCACGCTCAGCACGCAGGTCAGGCCTTCGCGCATGTCGTCGCCGGTGACCTCGACCTTGGCTTTTTTCGCGAACTCGTTTTCTTCGATGTACTTGTTGATCACGCGCGTCATCGCGGCGCGCAGGCCAGTCAGGTGCGTGCCGCCATCGCGCTGCGGGATGTTGTTGGTGAAGCAAAGCACGTTTTCGTTGTAGCCGCTGTTCCACTGCATCGCGACTTCGACGCCGATGTTCGTGCCCTGATCGCTCGCCTTGTCGCCGACCGCGTGGAATGCGTTCGGGTGCAGCACGGTCTTGCCTTTGTTGATGTATTCGACAAAGCCTTTCACACCGCCGGCGCCAGAGAAATCGTCCTCCTTGCCCGAGCGCTCGTCCTTCAGACGGATTCGCACGCCGTTGTTCAGAAAGCTGAGCTCGCGCAGACGCTTCGACAAAATCTCGTAGTGGAAGTCGGCGTTCTGCTGAAAGATCTCGTCGTCGGGCAGGAAGTGGACTTCGGTGCCGCGTTTTTCCGTGTCGTCCAGAATCTGCATCGGCGATACCGCCACGCCGTCGATTTCTTCGATGATGCGGTTTTGCACGAAGCCTTTGCTGAACTCCAGCACGTGCACCTTGCCGTTGCGCCGCACCGTCAGGCGAAGCATTTTGGACAGCGCATTCACGCAACTCACGCCCACGCCGTGCAGGCCGCCGGACACCTTGTAGCTGTTCTGGTTGAACTTGCCGCCCGCATGCAGTTCGGTCAACGCGATCTCGGACGCCGAGCGTTTCGGCTCGTGCTTGTCGTCCATCTTGATCCCCGTGGGAATGCCGCGGCCGTTGTCGATCACGCTGACCGAGTTGTCGCTGTGGATCGTGACCTGGATGTCGTCGCAGTGGCCGGCCAGCGCCTCGTCGATCGAGTTGTCGACCACTTCGAACACGAGATGATGCAGCCCGGTACCGTCCGACGTGTCGCCGATGTACATGCCGGGGCGTTTGCGCACCGCCTCCAGACCTTCGAGGATCTGGATTGCGCCTTCGCCATATCCAGCCGACGCGCCGGCCTGGTTGGTGTCGATCTTGGGCTGGTAATTCGAGCTCGACGTCTCTGCGGCGTTGGATTGGTCCACGCCATCCGATGCGGGCGACGGGTCGTTCTGGTCGGGCGTAGGGGATGCTTGGGTCATGTTCGCTCTGGTTGTTCGCAGTCGCGCCGCGCCGCAAGGAAATTGATGAAGATCAGATGGGGGCAGCGGTGGTCTTCCACCCCGCACAGCCCCCGTGAAGGCGTTCGGAAAACGGCTAGATCCGCATCGGCATCACCACGTATTTGAAGGCCGCGTTGTCGGGAATGGTGATCAGCGCGGAGCTGTTCGAATCGGCCAGCTGCAGGCTCACCATGTCCTGCTTCATGTTGGACAGCACGTCGATCAGATAGGTCACGTTGAAGCCGATCTCGATCGGGTCGCCGCCGTAGTCGACGTCGAGCTCGTCGACGGCTTCTTCCTGCTCCGAGTTGTTCGATGCGACTTTGAGGCTGCCGGGTTCGATGTTGAGCCGCACGCCTTTGAACTTCTCGCTCGTCATGATCGCGGTGCGCTGCAGTGATGCGAGCAGCGCGGTGCGGCCCAGCACGCACCGATTCTTGTGGTCCTTCGGGATCACGCGGTTGTAGTCGGGGAACTTGCCTTCAACGAGCTTGGTGAAGAGTTCCAGTTCGCCGAACGTGAACTTGGCCTGGTTGCTCGAGAACTGCATCTCGATCGTGCCTTCCGCATCGGACAGCAGCCGCTGCAGCTCGAGCACGGTCTTGCGCGGCAGGATCACTTCCTGCTTGGCCGGCACTTCGACGTCGAGCTCAGCCGAGACGAACGCGAGCCGATGGCCGTCGGTCGCAACCAGGCTCAGCTTGCTGGCTTCGGCAACGAACAAAATGCCGTTCAGGTAGTAGCGGATGTCGTGCACCGCCATCGCGAAAGAGACTTGGTCGAGCAGCTCTTTCAAGACCTTCTGCGGCACGCCGAACGGCTCGCCGAAGCCGGCCGCCTGCTGCACCAGCGGAAAGTCCTCGGCCGGCAGCGACTGCAACGTAAACCGGCTCTTGCCGCCTTTCAGCAGCAGCTTGTTCTGCGCCGATTCAAGCGCCACCATCTGGTCCGCCGGCATCGTGCGCAGGATGTCGATCAGCTTGCGCGCATTCACGGTGGTCGCGAAGCCGCCCTCGTCGCCGCCGAGTTCGGCGGCGGTGCGGATCTGGATTTCCAGATCGCTCGCGATCAGCTCGGTCATCGCGCCGTTCTTGCGCAGCAGCACGTTCGCCAGGATCGGCATCGTGTGGCGCCGCTCGACGATGCCGGCGACGGACTGCAAGGTGCCCAACAGCTTGTTCTGGGTCGCTTTCAAAACGATCATTTCCGCCTCGGGTTAATCAATATTTGTTGTGGTGGATGCAGCACTGCCGCGCGCTCAATCGGATTGCATGGAGCGACCAGACGACCTATCGCTTCTGTACTTCGCGCAACGGTCAGAACCGGCACGTCACATTCCAGGAGGGGCCGCGGAGCCGGCTTTGCCGGGCCGCAGGCGCCGCCCCCGGCAGGGGGAAGCCGAGAGCGAAGGCTGGGGGCGAGCGTCATCCCTCATCCTTTAAGCGTCTGCTCGAGCACATGCAGCTGCTGGTTCACTTCCGACAGTTGCTGGCGCTCACCCGCGATCTTGCGCACCGCATGCAGCACCGTCGTGTGATCCCGCCCGCCGAACAGCTCGCCGATCTCGGGCAGGCTTTTTTGCGTCAATTCCTTCGCCAGATACATCGCGATCTGGCGTGGCCGCGCAATCGATGCGGGCCGCTTCTTGCTGTACATGTCGGCGACCTTGATCTTGTAGTAGTCGGCCACCGTTTTCTGAATGTTTTCGACGCTGATCTGCCGGTTCTGGATCGACAGCAGGTCGCGCAACGCTTCGCGCGCGAGCAGGATTGAGATCTCTTTCTGGTTGAAGCGCGAGTAGGCAAGGATTTTGCGCAACGCGCCTTCGAGTTCGCGCACGTTCGACCGGACGTTCTTGGCCACGAAGAACGCGACTTCCTCCGGCATCTCGGTGTGCTCGGCACGCGCCTTGTTGATCAGAATCGCCACGCGCATTTCCAGCTCAGGCGGCTCGATTGCGACCGTCAGGCCCGAATCGAAGCGCGACACGAGCCGTTCGTGGATGTCGGGCAACCCCTTCGGATAGGTGTCGCTCGTCATCACGATATGCGACTTCTTCGCCAGCAACGCCTCGAACGCATTGAAGAACTCTTCCTGCGTGCGTTCCTTGTTCGCGAAGAATTGCACGTCGTCGATCAGCAGCAAGTCGAGCGAGTGGTAACGCGCCTTGAACTCGTCGAATGTCTTGCGCTGATACGCTTTGACCACATCCGAGACGAACTGCTCGGCGTGGATGTAGAGAACTTTCGCATTCGGGTTGTCGGCCAGCAACCGATTGCCCACCGCATGGACCAAGTGCGTCTTGCCCAAACCCACGCCGCCATAGATGAACAGCGGGTTGTACAACTGGCCCGGCATGCCCGCCACATGCATTGCGGCAGCGCGTGCCATCCGGTTCGCGGAGCCCTCGACCAATGTGTCGAAAGTCAGCGCCGTATTGAGCCGGGTGCGCAGGTTCGCTGCCGCTTCGTCATCGGCTGCGGAAGGCCGCGGCGCAACGGCCTGTGGGCCTGCCGTGACAATCGTAACTTCTTGTTTTTGAACGCTTTCTCGTGGAGACAACGCGAGTTCGAGCTGCACTGGCTGGCCATACAACATGCTCAATGTGGCGGCGATCCGGCCACCGTATTGTGCGCGCACCCAGTCGAGCTTGAAGCGGTTCGCGACCAGCAGCGTGACGCGCGAGGCGTCGCTGCCGACCTGTGCGGACAGCGGCTTGATCCAGGTATTGAATTGCTGCTCCGGGCAGCTCCTGGGCAAGCTGCTCGACGCAGGCCTGCCAGAGCTCCTGGCCCTCGGTGGTGATCGACATCGGCGGGTTGTGGATATTTGGCAGCCGATTGTGCCATTGAAAGCATCGGCGGGCTGGGTTATCCACAACCCGGTTGGGCCTTGGCGTCGGGCATCGATCAATGCCGTGAGGCAGGCGCGCGAACGTTGCCGCCCGGAAGTTTGCGATAATGCCGGGTTGACCTCGTCCAAGCCAGCGGTTTCGTCACCGCAGCGCCAAGCAGTCGGCACCCGCCGACTTGGCATGCAGGCAAACGGCACCGCCGGTTTTATCGCCTCCCTTGCGAATGTCCGGCGGTCTCATGATTTCTTCTTCGGGATGATTTTTCAATGAAGCGCACCTACCAACCTTCCAAAATCCGCCGCGCGCGGACGCACGGTTTTCTGGTCCGCATGAAGACACGCGGTGGCCGCGCCGTCATCAATGCACGCCGCGCCAAGGGCCGCAAGCGCCTTGCCGTCCAGGCACCGCGCTGATCTCGCAGGTTCGACCGGCAGAGCGCACAGCAGCGCATTGGCCATCCGCGACCTGCAAGCCATGCCCGTTCCCCGCTTGAAAACACGGGCGCAGTTCCAGGCCGTCATGCAGGGCGGCGTCACCGTGGCGCGAACCGCGCATTTCATGCTGCATCGATTGCCGTTGGCTGTCGACCCGGATGTGGTTGCGCCGGATGAAACCGTCGATAGGCCAGTCGTGCGACCGCTGTTCCCGCGGCATGCGGTGCGGCACGCCTGGGTCGGCGCGATGGCGCCGAAGCGCTGGGCGCGGCGGGCGGTCACGCGCAACACCGTGAAGCGGCAGGTCTATGCGCTGTGCGAGCAGTTCGAGCCGCGACTGTGCGGCGCGGCACATGTGGTGCGGCTGCGAGCGGCGTTCGACCGCAAGCAGTTCGTGAGTGCGACGTCGGACGCGTTGAAGTCCGCGGTGCGCTCGGAGTTGCTGCAGTTGCTGAGCCGGTTGCCCGCTGCCCGCCCGGAAGCGCTGCCGTGCTGATGCAACGTGTGTTGCTGACTGCGGTGCGCGGCTACCGGCTGCTGCTGAGCCCGATGCTGGGCGCGGCTTGCCGGTTCGAGCCGACCTGCTCGGTCTATGCGCTCGAAGCGCTGCAACGGCATGGCGCGGGCGGCGGCAGTTATCTGACGCTGCGGCGCATCGGGCGATGCCATCCGTGGTGCGACGGCGGCTTCGATCCGGTGCCTGTGCGCTGGTCGGCCCCGTTTTCTTCCTTCTTTCGCCCACGACACGGCCGCGGTGGCAGCAGCCACTAACGACAGGTTTTCATGAACGACATCCGCCGCACCATTCTGTGGGTGATATTCGGTTTTTCGCTGGTTCTGCTCTGGGACCAATGGCAGGTCCACAACGGCCATCGCGCGACTTTCTTCCCGAGCACGCCGCGCCAGACCGCGCCGGCAACGCCGGGTGCCGCCCCCGATCGCGCGGCACCGGTCGCCGGTGCCACCGGCAGCACCGTGCCAGCGCCGGTGGGTGCATCCCCGGTGCCGCCGGGCTCGACCGGTGCGCAGGTGCCGCTCGGCGCAGCGGCATCCACGTCCGCCGCTGCCCCGCTGGAACAGGTCACGGTCACCACCGACGTCTACCGGCTCACGTTCGACAGCGAGGGCGGTTCGCTGGTGCAGGCCGATCTGCTCAAGTTCGGCGATGGCGGCGACAAATCCAGAGCCTTGTCGCTGCTGGACCGCAGCCCGAACCGCGTGTATCTCGCACAGACCGGGTTGATCGCCGCCACCGGTGGCGCTGCGATGCCCACGCACAAGACACCGATGACCGTGGCGCCCGGACCCCGCACGCTGGAGCCGGGTGCCGACCGCCTGACGGTGCGTTTCGAATCGGAGGCGGTGGGCGGTGTGAAGGTGGTCAAGTCATGGACCATGAAGCGCGGCTCCTACGCGATCGACGTGCGCACCGAGGTGATCAATGTCGGCACCGAGCCGGTCTCGCCCCAGCTGTATGTGCAGCTGGTGCGCGATGGCAACAAGCCGCCGGGCGAATCGTCGTTCTACTCGACGTTTACCGGCCCGGCCGTCTACACCGACGCAAGCAAATATCACAAGCTCAGCTTCAAGGAAATCGAAGAGAACAAGGCCGAGTTCGACAAGCAGTCCACCAGCGGCTACGTCGCGATGGTGCAGCACTACTTTGCGAGCGCCTGGATCCTGCCGACCGGCGTCACGCGCAATCTGTTCGCACGCAAGGTCGACACCAACCTGTACGCGGTCGGCATGATCGACCCGCTGGGCACGATTGCGCCGGGCGAAAACAAATCGGTGGACGCCACGCTCTACACCGGCCCACAGCTCGAAAAACGCCTCGAAGCGCTCGAGCCGGGGCTGGAACTGGTCAAAGACTACGGCTGGCTCACGATCCTGGCCAAGCCACTGTATTGGCTGCTCGACAAGTTGCACGGCTTTCTCGGCAACTGGGGCTGGTCGATCGTCGCGCTCGTGGTGCTGCTCAAGGCCACGTTCTATTGGTTGAACGCGAAGGCCTACGCAAGCATGGCCAAGATGAAGGCGATCAACCCGAAGATCACCGAAATGCGCGAGCGGCTGAAAGACAAACCGCAGCAGATGCAGCAGGAGATGATGCGCATCTACCGCGAGGAAAAAGTCAATCCGGTGGGCGGCTGCCTGCCGATCATGGTGCAGATGCCGGTGTTCATCGCGCTCTACTGGGTGCTGTCGTCGACGGTCGAGATGCGCGACGCGCCCTGGATCGGCTGGATTCACGATTTGTCTTCGCCGGACCCCTACTACATCCTGCCGGTGGTGATGACCGCGACGTCGATGCTGCAGACCTGGCTGAACCCGAAACCGCCAGATCCGATGCAGGCCAAGCTGATGTGGTTCATGCCGCTCGTGTTCGGCATCATGTTCTTCTTCTTCCCGTCGGGGCTGGTGCTCTACTGGATCACGAACAACGTGTTGTCGATCGCGCAGCAGTGGGTGATCAACAAACGGCTCGGCGTGCTCGGCAAGTAGTGCGGACCGACGCGGGCGGCGTTCGATGAGCCGCCGCGGCGACGATCCGATCGCGGCGATCTCGACCGCACCCGGGCGCGGTGCGGTCGGCATCGTGCGGGTATCGGGCATGCACTCGGCGAGTTGGTGCAGGCGCTGTGCGGCAAGTCGCTGGCGCCGCGGGTCGCCACGTATCTTGCGTTCGCCGGCGACGACGGCCAGCCGATCGACCACGGCCTCGCGCTTTACTTCCCGGCGCCGCACTCCTACACCGGCGAAGACGTGCTCGAACTGCAGGGCCACGGCGGAACAGCCGTGCTGCAGTTGCTGCTGGCGCGCTGCTGCAACTGGCGCGCAAATGGCCGACCCGGCGACCGGTCGGCCGACGCCATGCCAAGGGTGCGGCTGGCCCGCCCGGGCGAATTCACCGAACGCGCGTTCCTGAACGGCAAGCTCGACCTCGCGCAGGCCGAGAGCGTCGCCGACTTGATCGATGCGAGCACCGCATCCGCTGCGCGCTCGGCCGCGCGCTCGCTCGGCGGCGAATTCTCCGACCGAGTCACGCAGCTGCTCGACGGCCTCACACAACTGCGGATGCTGGTCGAAGCCACGCTGGACTTTCCGGAAGAGGAAGTCGACTTTTTGCAGGCCGCCGATGCGCAGGGACAGCTCGGGCGGCTGCAGCAGCCAAGTGAACCACGTGCTGGCCAGTGCGCGCCAAGGCGCGCTGCTGCGCGACGGCATCCGGGTCGTGATCGCGGGCCAGCCCAACGTGGGCAAAAGCTCGCTGCTGAACGCGCTGGCGGGCGAAGAACTCGCGATCGTCACGCCCGTGGCCGGCACCACGCGCGACAAGATCGCGACCACCATTCAACTCGAAGGCGTGCCGCTGCACGTGATCGACACCGCCGGCCTGCGTGAGAGCGACGACGCGGTCGAGCGCATCGGCATCGCCCGCGCGTGGGACGAAATCAACCGAGCCGACGCGGTGTTGCTGATGCACGATGCATCGCGCGCGAATGCTCCCGAATACATAGCTGAAAACGCAGCACTGACCAGCGCCCTGGCCGAAAAAGTCTCGCAAAATGTGCCGCGCCTCGTGGTATGGAACAAGGTCGACATCACGGCAGCAACCGCGCCGCCGGCGGGGGCGCTCGCGTTGTCGGCCACGACCGGCACCGGCTTGGCCGAACTGCGCGCCGAGCTGCTCAGGATCGCGGGCTGGCAGGCCACACCGGAAGGCGTTTTTCTGGCGCGTGCACGGCATGTGCAGGCGCTGGTGCAGGTCGCCGAGCGCCTGCAGCAGGCGCAGGCGCTGCTGGCCGATGCGGCCGGGGCGCCGCTCGAACTCGTTGCCGAAGAGCTGCGGCTGGCGCAGGCCGCGCTGTCGGAGATCACCGGCCGGTTCACTTCCGACGACCTGCTCGGCGCGATCTTTTCGCGTTTTTGCATCGGCAAATGACCGGTCGGCTCAGCGTTGGCCGCCCGGTGCAGGCGACCGTGAGCGAATGCGCATCGGCGCGACTTTCGCTGCACCCATCGGTGGTTGCCGACCACGACCGCTCATTAAACTGCGGCGCCACAGGCCGTTTGCAAGTTCCTCTGGCAGGCAACCCGAACGTGCCAGGGAACCCCCGTTCGCGGAGGTTCCCACGGCCTGGAACCAACAACGACGAAGAACCCACCAGCGAGCCTTTCTATGAGCTTTTTAAGCGTTTTGTTCGGTCGCACCAAAAACGGCAATGCCCCGATGGCTGCCGCCGTCCCAGAGCGGTTCGGCCAGCCGCGCGACGCCGCGGGCGCCGTCGCGTCCCGCTCCCCGTCGGGCCTGCCGCTGGCGCCGCGCAGCGACGGCAAGACCGGCGTGGACGCCGAGCGCGCGGACCGGCGCGAACGCCTGTACCGCGTGGTGCGCGAGGCGCTGATGCGCTGCGGCGTGCTGTCGGCCAGCTACAAATTCAAAGTGCTCTCCACCGACGCACGGGGCCTGCAGTTTCTGGTCATGCTCGATGTGGCCCACGAAACCGCGCAGCTGATGCGCTTCACCGAAATCGAAGCGATCATTCGCCAGGCCGCCAAGGACCAGTACGACATCGACGTGGCCGCCGTTTATTCCCGGGTAAACCCGCAACTGACCGCGCGCGCGGCACACACGCTGACCTATGGAAACTCCGCGCAAGCGCAGGCGGGCGCTGCATACGGCGCGTCGCCGTTGCCTGCTGCCGCCTTTCAGGGCAACGCCAGTGCGAGCCAGCACGCGGCGGCGTTCGGCCTCGGGCAGCCGATGGCGGCCGCGCGGGTCGACCCCTTCGGACAAAACAAACCGGTGCCGTCCGAGGGCCGGTTCGACCCGATCCAGGCCGACGAAGTGAACGCGCTCACGCAAGCGCTGGCAAGCAAAAGCGAGTCGGGGCCGGCCGACGGCATCCTGCGCCGCTCGGGCGCGCGCCGCAAGCCCATGATCGACTTCGAAGACACCCAGGTGGTTGCCGTCAACCGGAGCCGGGACCTGGGGCTGAGTGCGACGCAGTACGGCGATCTGCAATAGCCTGGTTGAGGTGCCTGCGGCCGGGCGCCACGCGCTCGTTCGCACAGCGAATCCACGGGTCTTTTCGAAGGCCCGTTTTTCTTTGCGGCGCTGTGTCTGCGGTGCCTGCGCGCACCGAAGACACAGCTTTGCCCGACCGGCGCCGTGGCCGTTTGCCGGCCCAGCAGCGCGTCTTTCAATTGCAGATGGGCCGGGTCGCGACCGAGCCAGATCGGCATGGCGGCGTTGAACACGGCGGCCCCAGGAATTGGCTCGCAGATGACTTCTCCTTTCGCGCGAAATACGGTGCCCTGCGTTGGATCGTGGTCAATCGTGAGCACATCGCCCGAATTGAAGTTGTGATGGTCGGTCGGCGGTTGGGACAGCTTCAGCAGCATCTGCGTCAGCCGCAGCGCTTCGGATGACTTCAAGTTGCGCGCAATGCCTCGCATGAACCGCTGTGACAGCCGATCGGCCTCCGATGTGCGCAGCATCACGATGCGCAACTGCTTGGGGCCCGACGCCGCAAGCGGTCGCGCGCGGGGTTCGATTCGCAGGCGCCCCACCCATCCGGCCGGTGCGCCGAAACGTCCGCGTCGTGGCCAGTTCGCCGCGACAGGTGCGTTCCGCTTTGATCTGGGTGGCCGCCACAGCACCGCGTCCGTCGTGTCTGCCTTGCTGCCCGGAGAAAGCCCCTGGCTGCGGTGGTGCAACGACGGCGGACTCGGTCGCTAAACTGCCCGGTCGGTCTGGCCGCGCCAACCAGAGTTGCCCAGCGAAGCCCGCCAGCCAGCGCATCCCCGTTTTTTTCGACCGTGATCACCGAACTCGAATTCAAATCCCTCAGCGCGCAGGGCTTCAACCGCATCCCGTTGATGGTGGAAGCGTTCGCGGACCTGGAAACCCCGCTGTCGCTGTACCTGAAGCTCGCGCACGGCAAGCGCGCGGGCCGACACAGCTTCCTGCTCGAATCGGTGGTCGGTGGCGAGCGGTTCGGCCGCTACAGCTTCATCGGGCTGCCGGCCGACACGCTGCTGCGCGCGAGCGGTTTCGGCGCAGATGCGCACACCGAAGTCGTGCGGGACGGCGCCGTGATCGAGACCGACCACGGCAATCCGCTCGACTTCATTGCCGCTTATCAGCAGCGCTTCAAAGTCGCGCTGACACCGGGCCTGCCGCGCTTTTGCGGCGGCCTGGCCGGCTATTTCGGCTACGACACGGTGCGCCACATCGAGAAAAAGCTCGAGCAAAGCTGCCCGCCGGATGCGCTCGGCTGCCCGGACATCGTGCTGCTGCAGTGCGAAGAACTCGCCGTGATCGACAACCTGTCCGGCAAGCTGTATTTGATCGTCTACGCCGACCCGCACCAGCCCGAGGCGTACCAGAACGCACGCCGGCGCCTGCGCGAGTTGCGCCAGCAATTGACCTACTCGGTCAGCGCGCCCGTGATCCGGCCGAGCCAGTCGTATCCGGCCGAGCGCGACTTCGCCAAGGCCGACTACCTCGCGGCGGTGGAGCGCGCGAAGGAACTGATCGAAGCCGGCGAGTTCATGCAGGTGCAGATCGGCCAGCGCATCAAGAAGCGCTACACCGAGTCGCCGCTGTCGCTGTACCGCGCGTTGCGTTCGCTGAACCCGAGCCCGTACATGTACTACTACGATTTCGGCGACTTCCACGTCGTCGGCGCGAGCCCCGAAATCCTCGTGCGGCAGGAAAAAGTCAGCGTTCATGGTGAGCCCGCCGAGAAGATCACGATCCGCCCGCTGGCCGGCACGCGCCCGCGCGGCGCCACGCCCGAAGCCGATGCGGCCGCCGAGGTCGAACTCGTGAACGACCCGAAAGAGCGCGCCGAGCACGTGATGCTGATCGACCTGGCGCGCAACGACATCGGCCGCATTGCAAAGATCGGCAGCGTCAAGGTCACGGAAGCGTTCGCCGTCGAGCGTTACAGCCACGTGATGCACATCGTCAGCAACGTCGAAGGCATCCTGCAAGACGGCATGACCAGCATCGACGTGCTGCGCGCGACGTTCCCGGCCGGGACGCTCACCGGCGCGCCGAAGGTGCATGCGATGGAGCTGATCGACCGATTCGAGCCCGTCAAGCGCGGCCTGTACGGCGGCGCCTGCGGGTATCTCAGCTACGCCGGCGACATGGACGTCGCGATCGCGATCCGCACGGCCATCGTGAAAGACCAGATGCTCTACGTGCAGGCGGCGGCCGGCGTGGTGGCCGACTCGGTGCCCGAGCTGGAATGGAAAGAAACCGAAGCCAAAGCCCGTGCGCTGCTGCGTGCGGCGGAATTGGTGGAAGAAGGGCTGGAGTAGAAGCGCCCGATCGATCGCAACGCGCAAAACAGGCGCACCCATCCCGGCAGGGGCCGCGGAACCGGCTTTGCCGGGCCGCAGGTGCCACCCCCGATGGGGGATAGGCAAAAGCCGGGCAAAGCGAGCGGAGCCTGGGGAAGAGCATCATCCTTCCCGGTTGGGGACGACTTCTACGTCCTTTCGGCGTAGCGGTTGAACCGCCAAGCGGTGCCCTGCTGCGTCACGCGACGCCAGGTCGCGCGTTTTTCTCCAGGGCTCATCTCGGTCCAGCGCTGCACCTCGTCGAACGAGCGTCCGCAGCCCTTGCAGACATCGTCGCCCTGCGTGGTCGAGCAGATCGCGATGCAGGGCGTGTCGGGCGTCGTCGCATACCAGGCGAGCCAGGCATTGCGCGCGGCTTGCGGCAGCGTGGCTTCGTCGGCCTCGTCCTCATGCGCATACACCATCAGCGCATACACCTCGGCCAGCGCCCGCGTCTCGGCCGGCAAGGTCACGCCGTCGGGCGACGGCTTGACCATGCGCCAATGGTTGATCGCGGCTTCGATGTCGGTGATGTGAATGCCGGCCATGGTGGGTGCCCGTGCATGATGCACGCGAAGCGCATTCACGCAAGCGATGCGGGGCCTTCGAAGCAAGAGCGTGGTGCGGGCCGGGTGCCGAATGAGCATCGGCTTGACGCCTGGAACGCCCGAATGGTCCAATGAACGTGCCGCTTTTGCCGGAAGAGCACTGGAAAAACATCCGACCGAATGAATAGGGACCCGAGCGCCATGGACCAGATCATCGTATATGTGGACGAAGCCGATCACGCCCGGCAGCAGATCGGGCCGCTGCGCAGCATCGGCGCCGATCACAACCGGGCGGGGGACGCCGCCTCGGCACCCGCCAACGCAACCCACTGGATCGTCGTCGCCTGCCCGCCCAAATTGCCGCGCGACGCGAGCAAATGGGTCTCGGCCGAGTCGGTCGAAGGCTGGCGGCAGGATTGGGCGTCCGCGTTGTTTGCCGAACTGAAGCCCTTGTTCGACGCACCCGGCGACAAGCTGACCTGCGTGCTGGCCACCGGCGAACTCATCAAGCTGACCGACACGCTGATCCGGCAGCACGGCAACGCGCGCGTGCTCGATGCACGCTGCCCGAAGTACGGCGTCGACCTGGCGCCGGTCAGCCACGATCAGAAGCCGCCATCGACCGGTTGGAAGTGGCAGATTCCGGCGGCACTGGCGGGGCTGGGGGCGTTGCTGGTGCTGGCGTCTGAATAGAGCTCACCCCAGCCTTCGCTCCCTTCGCTCCGCTTTCGGCTGCCCCCTTGCCGGGGGCGGCGCCTGCGGGCCGGCGGAGCCGGCTCCGCGGCCCCTGCTCGGAGGTGCGGCTCGCGCCCCGGCCTTCGCTCGCTTTGGCTGGCCCT
This sequence comes from uncultured beta proteobacterium, assembly GCA_963784295.1. Taxonomy (GTDB): domain Bacteria; phylum Pseudomonadota; class Gammaproteobacteria; order Burkholderiales; family Burkholderiaceae_C; genus JBBPYC01. The sequence goes on along the minus strand of CAWAQL010000013.1, from coordinate 248,652 downwards.
CACAGCCAATCCCGTCGATGCGACTGATATCCTCGCCCGCCATATGAAACTGATCCTCAAATGGCTGCTGTCGGCCGTCGCCCTGTTGGTGGTCGCCTATATCTACGCGGGCGGCGTGCAGGTGGCGGGCTTCGGCGCGGCGCTGCTGGCGGCGTTCGTGATCGGGCTCATGAACATCATCGTGCGGCCGATTCTCGTGCTGCTGACGTTGCCGATCACGCTGGTCACGTTGGGGCTGTTCCTGTTCGTCATCAACGCGCTGATCTTCTGGTGGGCGGGCGAGTTGCTCGGCGGTTTTCAGGTGCGCGGCTTCGGCGCGGCGCTGCTCGGCTCGCTGATCTACAGCGGCTTGAGTCTGATCATCGACTCAGCGCTCGAGCGCCTGTTCTCGCACGATTGACTGCACCTGGCGCAGCCGGGTGTCGATGATCGACGCCTCGATGTGCTCGGCCGGCGATCGACTGCCACCACCAGCCTGGCTGCGCACCAGATCCTGCGCCGCGCGAAAGCGGTCCACCGCGGCCGAGTAGTCGAACTGCGCGACGCGGGCTTCGGCCTCGGCGCGCAACGCGCGCAGCCGCTCGCCCTGCACGCCGCGGGCCGCGGCCAGCTGCAGCCAGGCCGACGCATCGCGCGGGTGCAGCACCACCCAGGTCTGCAGTCGGTCGGCGGCCGCTTCCGGCTCGCCCGCGCGGCTTGCGGCTTGCGCGAACAACAACAACTCGGGCCGCCGGTCCAGCTGCTCGCCCCTCAACAGCGCCAACGCGGCGGCCGCGTTGCCACCGGCCAGTTCGACTTCGGCCGGTGAGCAACCGGTGCAGCCGATCGGCCGCCGGGTCGCCCTTGACCAGCGCGCCCAGCGGCCCAAGCGACGCCCGCGCCGCGCGCACGTCCTGCAGCCGCAGATTCGCCAGCACGGCCGCGTACAACGCGCCGGCGCGCTGCACCGCGTCCTTGCGGTCGAACGTGCTGCCGGTGACCTCCGCGGCATAACTGCGCAGCACGTCCACACCGGGGTCGGTGCGCACGCGCGAGCGCGCCGTCGTCATCGCGTGCTCGAGCGTCATCGGCGGCGCCTGCGTGTTGGCGCCGATCTGGGTCTCGCGGTTTTGCATGTCGGCGATGCGCTCGGTCGTCAGCGGGTGCGACCGCAGATACGGAAACGAGCCGTTGTCGTTGATGCGGCTCGCGGTCTGCAGCTTGCCGAACATCGACGCAAAACCGCGCGGATCGAAGCCGGCCTGGTTCAGCACGCCGAAGCCCACCCGGTCGGCTTCGCGCTCCATGTCGCGCGAGAAGTTCAGCTGCGTCTGCGCGGCCACCGCGCTGCCGCCGACGATCATCGCGTTGGCCGCCGCCGGGTTGCGGCTCGCGGCCAGAATGCCCAGCAGCATCGCGCCGATCAGCAGCGGCGTGGTGCGGCCCTGATTCGCAATCAACCGCACGATGTGGCGCTGCGTGACGTGCGACAGCTCGTGCGCAAGCACCGAGGCGAGTTCGTCCTTGCTCGTCACGATGTTGATGAGCCCGGTGTTCACGCCCAGAAAACCGCCCGGCAGCGCAAACGCGTTCACCGCCCGGTCGCGCAGCAACATGACTTCCCAGGCAAAGCGCTCGGCCAGGTCCGGCGACAGGTCACCGCGCGCGCGAGCGGCCGCCATCAACGGCTGCCAGATGCTCTGCACATATTCGGACAGCACCGGGTCGTCCAGATAGTCCGGGTCGCGGTAGATCTCTTTGGCCACGCGCTCGCCGATGCGCAGCTCGGCCGCGAGCGACATCTCGGCGCCGTCGCCCAACGACGGCAACTGGGCTGCGGCCGGCAGTGGAGACGCCAGCCCGGTGGCCACCGTCAACATCGCAACGAGCAGACGTTTGGCAAACGCGGGAATCGCTTGGTTCATGAATTTCGATTTTCTCCATTCGGCGGGTGAAGCGATCGCGGTGCGCAGCGCCCGGGCCATCAGGCCGCCCGCCGGCAACGCACTGGCGGGCAGGGTTTTGAAGCAACGGGGCACACCAGCAGCTCGCGCACCACGGCCGCCGCCGCGGCGTCACTTCACGGACTTCTATGATGACCGGATCCGCTGCAGCACACCCGTCTGCCTCGACCCACCCGGTTCCGAGTGCTCGGCCGCCATTTAAATTCCCACCCGACGTGCAATCACCGATGAGCGACCCGCAGCCCCTTTCGTCCTCGCTGACCCATTTCGATGCGCAAGGCCAGGCGCACATGGTCGATGTCGCCGCCAAGCCCGCGACGCACCGCATGGCGATTGCTCGCGGGCACATCAACATGCGTCCGGCGACGCTGGCGCTGATCGAAGCCGGCACCGCGAAAAAAGGCGACGTGCTCGGCATCGCGCGCATCGCCGGCATCCAGGGCGCGAAAAAAACCAGCGAATTGATCCCGCTGTGCCACCCACTCGCGATCACGCGCGTGGCGGTCGAGCTCGACGTCAGCCGCAGTCTGGCTGCGGAGGCGCCCGGCAGCAATACGCCGGGATGCGGCATCGTCTGCACCGCCACGGTGGAAACCGTCGGGCCGACCGGCGTCGAGATGGAAGCGCTGACCGCCGTGCAAGTCGCGCTGTTGACCGTCTACGACATGTGCAAGGCGGTCGACCGCGGCATGACGATCGGCGCGGTGCACGTGGTGGAAAAGCACGGGGGCAAGTCGGGCAGCTACCGCGCGGGCCCAGCGGACGCTGCGGATGCGGGCTGAAGCGCGCGCGCGGCCCATGCCGCTTCCTCCGTCGGGAACGCCGCCTTGAACCGCGCCCGGTAGCGCCGCGCCTCGTCCTCCAGCCCGAGCAGCCGCGCGCTGTCAATCAACCGCTCGACCACGCGCGGCTCGGGCGAGAAGTGCAGCATGGCTTCGGCCAGCGCGTGCTGATCGGCCGCGTTGGCCAGCGTCAGCGGCGTGATCGTGAGCCGCGCGAACCGCACCGGGTTCGGGTGCAAGGTGGCGGCGTGCGTGAGGCTCTCCACCGGGTTGGCGCGCAGCGCGGGCGTGCGCTGCTCGGGCGGCAGATAAATCTGGCGCACGCGCTGGTAGTCGTACGCCGCCAACGCACAGCTTGCTGCGATTGTCATAGCGGCAAACGATTGCAGGACATGCGCTCTGGCTGTTTTCGATCGCACATGTTGCGTCGGACTCGTGGTTTGACCCGCAGCCGGCCACAACATCCCGAGCGCCAGCCCGCAGGCCATCTGGAACGGTCCGTACCACAGCGGATATTCGAGCAGGCTGTGCACGCCGATCACCGCCAGCACCCCCCAGGCGAACCGCCGGGCCGGGTCGGCTTCGCGCCACGGCCGCGCACGCAACGCCAGCACCCCGAGCAGAGCCGCAGACGCTCGCGGCCACCGGCACACCGAACTCCACCGCCAGCTGCAGCGGCAGGTTGTGCGCGTTGTCCAGGATGTCGCAAAAGCGCGGGCCATCGTAGAGGTGGATGAAGTGCGCGTAATCCAGCTCGCCCCAGCCCCAGCCGAGCCACGGCTGCAGCGCGATCAGGTCCAGCACGTTGTGCCACAGCACCATCCGGCTCGCGCAGGGCTGCGCGCCGTGCGCAAGCCGCGCAAACGGCCCGTAGAGGTTCGGATCGAGCCCGGCCAGCGTCGGCAGCAGCAGGGCACCGATGGCGTAGGCAACCAGCGCGGGCAGCAGCACATGGCGGCCACCGTGCCCGTGCAGTGCGCCGTCGGGCACGGTCGAGCCGACGCTGCGTCGGTGTCGCCACGACCACCACCAGCCGAGCACAGCGATCATCAGCAACTGCACGAAGCCGGTGCGCGACGCCGTGGCCGCATTGCCAAGCGCAAGCAGCATGGCCGCCGGTGCGGCAAGCCAGCGAAGGGCGCCATCGGGCGCCGCAGACGCTGTGGCCGGCGCCGTCGACGCGGGCGCCGCAGCCAATGCTTGCGCCATCGACGGCTGCGCGCTTCGGCTGGATTCGCGCTGGTGCGGCGAAGCGCCGTCACGCAACGCCGCGGGCCGGGCGGCGCCCGCATTCGATCTCGCGACCCGCCACAGCAGCGCCGCCACGCCGATGTTCAGCAACGAGGCCAACTGATTGCGCTGTCGCAGGTTGCCGAACGCCTCGCCCGCCGGAGCGATGTTGAACCAGGGAAAGAAATCGGCCGCGCCGCCGAAGTACTGTGTCAAGCCGATCGCGCTGCTGAGCAGTGCGGCCGTCAGCAGCGCCCATGCGATCGCGGGCCAGAAGCGCCGCTGCCGCCCGATTCCCGCGCAGATCGCCACGCCGAGCGCGGCGCCCAGCCAAGGCAACCCTTCGCGCAAGTCGGCCCACCAGTGCGCGGCCGTGCCCCAGGCCGCGAGCGCCACCCCCACGCTTGCCGCCAGCAACGCCGCGGCCCAGCGCTTTTGCGGCGCTGCAAACAGTGCGAGCACGCCGCAGCAAAACCAGGCGAACAACAACGGCTGCACCGCCGCGCTCGGGCCGGCGGCGAACGGGTCGAGCCAGGGCAGGGCGATGGCCAAGCCGGCAGCGATGACGGCCGCGTGGGCGGCCAGGCCAGAACGGACAGAAACGCTCATCGAAAAGGACCGCGAGACGTCGCTTCAGGCGGGCGCTGGGAAGCCACGCCGTCGAGCGTCCCCGCCTCGAAGCCGGCCCGCGATCGCAAGGCGGTGCGTCTCGAAGCAGGCAGCAGAAAGTTCGTTCGCATGAGCGTGGGGTCCGGTGGACGTCGATGCGACGGCAGCGTCTGCGCCGGTCGTCGCAGACGCTCGACGGCCGATGACGCGCCGGTCGATCAACCCCGCAAGCACTTCATGCCGTCATCGTTGCTTGCCGTCGGCAAGTCCGAAACGTTCATACAGCGGGTCGGTGATGCCGACTTCGGCAAAGCCCCGGGCGCGCAACAGGCAGGAGTCGCAGCCGCCGCACGGCTCGCCGGCCGCTCCGGGGTCGTAGCAACTGCTGGTCTGCGCGTAGTCCACGCCGAGCCGCAGGCCCGTGCGGACGATGTCCGCCTTCGACAGCGCCAGCAGCGGCGAGTGAATGCGCAGTCGGCGCGTGCCTTCGACACCGGCGCGCGTGGCCAAGTTGGCCATCGCCTCGAACGCGGCGATGTATTCGGGTCGGCAGTCCGGATAGCCCGAATAGTCGAGCGCGTTGACGCCGAGGAAGATGTCGGCCGCGCCCAGCGTTTCGGCCCAGGCCAACGCGAAGCTCAAAAAGATCGTATTGCGCGCCGGCACATACGTGATCGGAATGCCGTGCGCCATGGCGTCGGCGCTGCGCCCTTTGGGCACGTCGATGTCGGCGGTCAGCGCCGAGCCGCCGAACGCGCGCAAGTCGATCTGCGCCACCACGTGCTGCTCGACGCCTTGCGCCTGCACGACGGCCGTGGCCGCTGCCAGCTCCTGAATGTGCCGTTGACCATAGCGAAAACTCAGCGCACAGGCACGGAAGCCCTGCTCGCGCGCGATCGCCAGCACGGTCGCGGAGTCCAGTCCGCCGCTGAGCAGCACGACGGCGCGCGCCGCACCGTCGGATGGGGTCGTGGAGGAGGCAGCCATGTCCGATCAAAGGCGTCGATCATGCCAGCGTCTGCGCCGGGGCATGTCGACGGCCGGCCGGACCGTTCGTCTGGCCCGACCGGCGCGCAAGCGGTTGGCAAACCGGTCGGCCGCGGCGCGGAAAACAGGCCGGTTCGCCGCGAAGCGGGTTGTGCGCCACTGCCGGCTGCAGCACACTGGGCCGGGTTGCGCAGACGGGGATCGACGTTTTGCTCGTCAACGGACAGTCGACCGAGCCGAGCGGCGTCGATGATTCGTGCGCCAAGGGCCTGCAGTCGCGCAGTGTCCGGATCATGCCGCTGGCCACCGATCGATGCCGCGCACGCCGGGCGGGTCATGCCTCAAACGTTCGGATACAGCGGCGGCTCGGCCGTCGGCCCGCGCTTGAATTCGTGCGCTTTGGCGCCCCCCAGAATTTCTTCCGAGCCGGCCGCAACGCCGGCCAGCGCCTGCGTCGCCACGTCCTCGGACGTCGTGTTCGGAAAGTCGAAATCGCGCACGAGTTCGGTGTCGACAAAGCCCATGTGCAACGCACTGACCAGCGTGCCCTCGCTGCGCAATGATGCGGGGGCCGTTCGTCGCATCCCGGCTGAGCGGGCAGCGACTGGATCGATCACTTCGGTTTGTACTTCGGCATCGCTTTGCTGGCCGTCGGCGTGTTCGCCGATTGCTCGATCCGGATATCGATTTCCTCTGCCATCCGGCTGCTGACGACCATCGCCTGGGTCGGGCTCGACTTCACGTCGTATGGACGGCGCCTGCGCGCGACCGGCGCCGACCCAAAGGCCGCGCGGATGGTGGGCGTGCGCATCAAGTACTACAAGGTGGTGCCGTTCGTGATCGTCGGCACCCTGGCCGGGCTCGCGGGCGTGCTGCTGGTGTCCCGGTTGGGCGCGGTGGACCCGAACGTGTTCACGGCCGGCGAGTTGACGGTGATCGCCCCGGCCGTGGTGGGCGGCGTCTCGTTGTTCGGCGGCACCGGCAGCGCGGCCAAAACGGCCTGCGGCGCGTTTTTGCTGTTCGCCATCAACAACGGGCTGCACATCCTGAACGTCAGCTCCCACCACCAGTTGCTGACTATCGTGGATCCGGCCCGGGTCGATCGGAGCAAAAAGCCAGTCAAGCAGGGGTCTTTGGGGCTGCGCGTGCTGTGATTGCGGGAATCATCGTTGCAGCCAAAAGCGCGGTAGAGCGGCGCAGCGGACCGACCGGTGCTCGGCATCGTCGGGTTTCGCCGTGGCGATGCGTGCCAAGTCGGGTCCATGCGCTCGCCCAGGCCAGATGGACTGCCCGTTTGTGCCGTCCACCGCTCGCATCGCATCGATAATCGAGCACACCATGGAGCGTGTTCAAGTGACTTCGTCGAGCCTTCGATCGATCGGCTATGACAGCGATCACAAGTGGCTCGAAGTCGAATTCCGCTCGCACGCGGTCTATGTCTATCGCGAGGTGCCCGACTGGGCAGTCGAGCGTCTGATGGCAGCGCGCTCCAAGGGTCGCCATTTCGAGGCCCACATCCGGGACCGCTACCCGTTCCAACGCATCGAATAAGGCAGCAACGGCCGGCGTTTCGAACCGTGTGCCGGCAAGCCCTGCGCCGGCTTCGACCTGAATCAGCCGATCGCCGGCAGCACCAAGCCGCGGCTCTCGCCGAAGCCGATGCGCGCGGCGCCGTCTTTCTCGCACCAGCCGCGCAGCAGCACGGCGTCGCCGTCTTCGAGGAAGCGCCGCTCTTCGCCCGTGTCCAGCGCAATCGGCTGCTGGCCACCGCGCGTGACTTCGATGATCGCGCCGGCTTCGCCAGCGCCTGGGCCGGAGATCGTGCCGCTGCCGAACAGGTCGCCCGCGTTCAGCGCACAGCCGCCGACCGTGTGGTGCGTGACCATCTGCGCAACGCTCCAGTACTGGTGGCGAAAGCTCGTGGACGAGAGGCGGGTCGGGCTGATGCTGGCGTTGCGCGCCTTCTCGCTTTCCAGCCAGACTTCAAGCCGGATGTCGATCGCGCCGTGTTCGCGGTTCGCCTTCGATTCGAGATAGTCGAGCGGCTGCGGGTCTTCGGCCGGCCGCGTCCACGCCTGGCGGTACGGCGCCAGCGCTTCCATCGTGACGATCCAGGGCGACACGGTGGTCGCGAAGTTCTTCGCGAGAAACGGCCCGAGCGGCGCCATCTCCCAGAACTGGATGTCGCGCGCCGACCAGTCGTTCAACAGCCCGATGCCGAAGATGTGGTTCTCCGCCTGCTCGATGCCGATCGGCTCACCGGCCGCGTTGCCCTGGCCGATCCAGATCGCCGAGTTCGAGCTCGTAGTCGAGCCGCGCGCACGGCCCGTAGGTCGGCGCCTTTGCACCCGGCGCCATGGCTTGCCCCATCGGCCGGCGAAAGCGCTGGCCGCTCACGCCGATGGTCGACACGCGGCCGTGATAAGCGATCGGAATCCACTGGAAGTTCGGCGTGATCGGGTCCTCGGGTCGAAACAGCCGACCGACGTTCAGCGCGTGGTCGATCGACGTGTAGAAGTCGGTGTAGTCGCCGATCCTGGCGGGCACCGCGTAGTCGACTTCACGCTGCGGGATCAGGCAGGCGCGCACCGCATCGGCGGCTTGTGAGCCTTCCTTCAGCAGAGCGAACAACCCATGGCGCAGCGCGCTCCAATGCTTCGGCCCGAGCGCGAAAAACGCATTCAACGTGCTCTGGGTGCAGGCTGTTGCTGCATCTTTCGCTATGTTTTCAATAGCATTCTTGGCGGCAAGCGCGCCCAGGTCGACGACTTGATCGCCGATCGCCACGCCACCGCGAAACGCTTCGCCGCTGCCGTGGCGACGAAACACCGCGAACGGCAGGTTCTGGATCGGAAAGTCGGCCCCTTTTGCATTGGCCGACGCAAGCCAGCTGCGCGCCGTTGCGTCGTGCGTGTGGTTCAGGTTCACGGTGTGCGCCTCCCTTTCAAGCCGACGCCATCAACGCATCGTCGAAGATCGCGACCGCGCGCGTCCAGCCGGCCGAGGCGCCGCGGATCTTGTGCGGGAAGCAGCTGATGAAGAAGCCGTCGGCCGGCAGCGCTTCGAGGTTGTGCAGCTTCTCGATGTGGCAGTAGCCGATGTCGCGGCCGGCCTTGTGGCCTTCCCAGATCAGCGAGGCGTCCTGGCTCGTCGCCGTATTTCTTGGCGGTGTGCACGAACGGCGCGTCCCAGCTCCAGGCGTCGGTGCCGGTCAGGCGCACGCCGCGTTCCAGCAGGTACATGGTGGCTTCGTAGCCCATGCCGCAGCCGGCGGAGACGTAGTCGTTGTTGCCGTAGCGCGAGCCGGCGCGTGTGTTGACCACGACGATCTCGAGCGGCTTGCAGCTCGTGGCCGATGCGCTTCAGCTCCGCTTCGACGTCGTGCGCGGTGACGACGTAGCCGTCCGCCATGTGCGCGGAAGTCGAGCTTCACGCCGGGCTGGAAGCACCATTCGAGCGGCACGTCGTGGATCGCGATCGATGGCTTCTTGCTCGCCCAGCGCCTTGTCCATCGTCGAGTGGAAGTGGTAGGGCGCGTCGAGGTGGGTGCCGTTGTGCGTCGACAAGCTGCACCAGTCTCGACCGCCCAGCCTTCGCCGTCGGGCAGGTCTTCCTTCTTCAGGCCGGGGAAGAACGGCTCGATCTGCTCGTAGGTGTTCTCGTGCGTGAAGTACTCGATCTTCGGCGCGAACGCGGGCGGGTCGGAGAGCACGTCGTTTTCGAGGATAGATCGACAGGTCGACGAATTTGCGTGGCATTTGAATGCTCCTTGGAGAAATAAAGATTCGATCAGCAACCCGGGCCGATGTCGCGGGTGCCGGGGTAGTAGGTGATTGCAAACGCGGGCCGTGCCTGCAAGCGTTGGTACCAGTCGGTCACCCGTGGCAGGTCGGCCCACATCTGCGCGAGGCTCAGGTCTTCCATGCGCACAACGGAAGGCATCACGCTGATGTCGGCCAGCGTGAACAGGTCGTTCGCAAGCCATTCGGTTTTCTCGAGCGCGGCTTCCATGCGCTCCAGCGTCTGGCGCAGCCGGCGCAATGCGGCGTCGACCTCGGCCTGCGGGAAACCGGTGCGGCCCATCTTCAGGTAGAAGTCGCGCCGCAGCGGCAACGTCGCCGCGTAGTCCTCGAATTCCTGCTGCGTGCGATTGCCGAACGCGGCGAGGAAGAACGCGTTGAACGACGGATAACGGATCGACGGCGTTGGCACTTCGTCGATGTACTGGCGCCAGGCCCGCATGTGCGCGCATTCGATCTTGTTGGCGGGCCGAAGCGGTGCTTGCGGGAACGCGTCTTCCAGATATTCGTTGATGACCGACGAATCGATCACGACGCCGCCGTCGTGGACCAAGGTCGGCACCACGCCGTTCGGGTTCAGCTTCAGGTACTCGGGCGTCAGGTGCTCGCCCATGTGGAACACGATTTGGTGATCGGTCCATTCGAGCTGTTTTTCGGCCAGCGACATGCGCACCTTCTGGCTGCAGGTCGAGATGGCGGCGTTGTAGAGTTCGAGCATCGTGTTCTCCGTGGTCGAGCAGGTTCAATACGTGTCGTTCCAATGCACCATCGGCAAGCCCGCCACCGGTGACCGAAAGCTCGGGATCGTGGTGCCCAGCAGGCTGCCCAGATACACCGTCTTCAAGTCCGGTCCGCCGAACGTCACGCTGGCCATCCACGGCGCAACGGTGCCGCGCGTGCGCTGCATGTCTTCGGCGGTGGCGGTGCCGTCTTTCATCTTCTGCAGCAGCGCGTCGCGTGTCTCAGGCGTGCTGTCGTCGAGCAGCATCCGCTTGTCGCCCTCGGGTGTGATCGCGATCAGCTGATCGGTCATGACCAGCGTGCACCACAGGTTGCCGAACGCATCGAACGCGATGCCGTCCGGCCAGCCGCCCAGGTGCGACGGACCATAGACCTCGCGATCTTTCAGAGCGACGCCGTCGGCTGCCGATTCACCCAGCCGCATGCGGGTGATGTGCGGCCCGGTGGTCTCGACGATGTAGAGCCATTCTTCTTTGGCATCGAGCCGCACTTCGTTGGTGAAGTGAAAGCCGTCTGCCACCACGCGCAGGCCGCGCTCGTCCACCACCGCGATGTAGCCGTCGCGCACGCGGCTCGCGGACGCCTTGGTCCATGGGTTCACGCGGGTCGACACCGTGATCCAGATGCGGTTCTTCGAATCGCGCAGCACGAAGTTGACCTTGCCGATGGGCTGGCCGTCGATCTGGTCGTGCAGCGTGCGCGTCGCGCCGTCGCGCGTCATGACTTCGAGCCGATCGGTGCCGAAGTTGGAGATCAGGATGTCGCCGTTGGCTGCAAACGCGAGTCCGTTTGGCAATGTGCCTTGCGTGAGCTTGGCTTCGAACGCCTCGGAAGAAGACGTGGCACGAAAGCGGTCGTCCGCCTGCTGACCGATGAAACGCTGGCTGCCGTCGCGATGCGATCCGCATCACGCCGCCGCGCGCATCGGCCGACCACAAGGTGCCGTTGCGCTCGGCCAGGATGCATTCGGGCCGCTGCAGATCGCGGCCGATGTTGGTGATCGATGCGCGATCGACTTCGAAGCCGTCGAGCGGGTTGTTCAACTTCATTTGAGCAGCACCAGACTGATTTGCGGAAACGCCAGCAGCAGCAACAGAACGCCCAGCATCGTCAACGTGAACGGTGCCGTGCCGCGAAAGATGTTGCCGAGCGAGATGTCGACCGATTTGCCCAACGTGCTCTTGATCACGTACACACTCAAGCCGAACGGCGGTGTCAGCAACCCGATCTCGACCGCCACCACCGTGATCACGCCGAACCAGATCAGGTTCAGCCCGAACTGCTCGGCGATCGGCAGCATCAGCGGCAGCACGATCAGCAGGATGGACGAGGAGTCGATGATCGTGCCCAGCAACAGGATCAGCAGCACGTAGAGCAGCAGAAATCCGGTCACGCCGAGCCCCGCGCCCGCCATCGCTTCGACCATCGCCTGCGGCGTGCCGCTCATCGCGAGCATGCGTGTGTAGATGTTCGCGCAGATGATCAGAAAGCTGACCGACACCGTCACGTGGCCGGTTTCGGTCAGCACCCCCCAGAAGCTCTTCCACGTCAGCTTGCGGCGCACCAGCGCGATGATCAAGGCGAGCAGCGCGCCGGTCGCGCCCGCTTCCGTCGCGGTAAAAAAACCCGCATAGATGCCGCCGAGCACAACAGCGATCAGCAGCACGATCGGGATCGCCTTGGCGGCCATCTCGGACAGCGGCATCAGCGCCGCGTCGTCCACCGGCTGCGGCCGGCCGCCCACATACACCATGTCGGGCTTGACCCACGACAGGAACAGGATCACAGCCGAGAACGCGAGTGCGAGCACCACGCCCGGCACGATGCCGGCCGTGAACAGATCGCCGACCGACTGGTTCGACAGAAAGCCGTACAGGATCATCAGCAAGCTCGGCGGGATCAACATGCCGAGCACCGAAGAACCCGCCACCACGCCGACCGCGAACTTCGGCTGATAGCCGAACCGGAGCATCTGCGGCACCGCCACGCGCGTGAACACCGCAGCCGACGCAATCGAGATGCCGGTGATCGCGGCGAACACCGCGTTCGCTGCGACGGTCGCGATCCCCAGCCCGCCGCGGATGCGCCGGAACGCCTGGTTCGCGACTTCGAACGCGTCCTTGCCGACGTCCGCATACGCGACCAGGAAACCCGTCAGCACGAACAGCGGCACCACGCCGAAGATGTGGCTCGCGATCGCGTCGTTGACCGCCTGCGCGAGCAGGCTGGCCGCGATGCCGACGTCGCCCCGGATCAGCCAGACGCCGATGAAGCTCAGCAGCCCGAGCGTGATCGCCACGTGCATGCCGGCGTAGATCAACAGCAGCATCAGCACGAGCGAGCCGGCGGCGATGGTCAGATTGGACATGCGGCCCCCGCAGTGGTCACGGCGCGTGCTGCGCTCGGGCCAAAAGGGGCTCCGACTTTGCCGATGACGCTCATGCCGCGCGCCTCGACCGCATGCGTTGCAGATCGCGCCCCGCCAGCAGCAGATAGCAAAGCGCCGTCACCGCCAGCCCGATCAACGTGATCAGCCGAATCGGCCAGACCGGCGCCTGAAAGTCCCCGATCGCACCAACGTATTCCTTGATCCGCACCGACTCCATCAGCGGCTCCCAGGTCGCCCAGAGAATCACGAGCATCAGCGCCGCACCGATCAGGTGAAACACCGCATGCAGCCCGTCTGCCAGCGCCGGCCGCTTGGTCTGCAGCCGCTCCAGCAGCACGTCGGCCCGCGTGAAGCGCCCCGCGCGCAGCGTGTCCGCCAGTTGCAAGAACACGATCCCCACGATCGACAGCGCCACCAGCTCGGTCACGCCGCGCACCGGCGATGCGAACACGTCGCGCCCGATCACATCGGCATTGATCAGCACCATCAACCCCAGAATCCAGACCGTCCCCAGCGCATTCATCGCACCCGTCAGCCGATGCAGCCCGAACGGCAACGTCGGCCCATAAGAATCCTGCGCCGCTGCCGCCGCCTCCGGCAGATCGCGGTCATCGATCAACGCCCGAACCTGATCCATTTCAGACATGTTGCTTGCGCCAAATAACGAACGGTTGACCTTTGGTCCAGCAGACGCCGCGGAGCCGGCTCCGCCGGTCCGCCAGCGTCGCCCCCGGTGGGGGAAGCCGAGAGCGAACGCAGAGAGTGCAGGCTGGGGTCGAGCCTTATTTGGTCCAATCGCGCGGCAACGTGGCGCCGCCCTTTTCGATGTCGGCGATGTACGCCGCCTGCACCTTGTCGGCCGGCAAGCCCTTCGTTTTGACCTCTTCGCTCCAGGTCTTGCCGATCGGCGCCAGCGCATCGGCCCAGCGCTTGCGCTCGGCCTCGCTCAACTCGCTGACTTTGGCGCCGCCTTCGACCATCTTCTGCAGCGCAACGTCCACCGCCGCGCTCTGCGCCTTCGCGTAGCCGGCCGACCATTCCTTGCCCGCATCCTTCAACGCCTTCTGCACTTCCGGTGGCAGCTTGTCGAAGCGGCTTTTGTTGACCGCGATGCCGCCCGAATACTGCGCGCCGAAGTTGACCTTGGTGATGTAGGGCGCAACTTCCTGCAGCTTCGCGGCCCAGGCGCCGGTCATGAACACCACGGCCCCATCGGAGACGCCCGACTTGATGTCTTCGTAATATGTGTTCAATGTGCCGGCCACTGCAACCGCACCGGTGCCCCGGACCCAGTTGGCGGCCGGGCCCGGTGCGTTGATCTTCTTGCCCTGCAGATCGTCCACGCTCTTGATCGGGAATTTGGAGACGATGTGATAGGTGTCCAGCGCCATGCCGTCCAGGTATTCGAGCCCGTACTTCTTCCAGACGTCGCCCATCGCCGGAATGGTCTTCTGCAGGTCGGCGATGGTGGATGCGACGAGCGCGATGTCGCTCGTGCCGAACGGCGTGAAGTAGCTGACGTTCTGCAGCGGAAACTTCGGTGCTTCGAAGATCGTGCTGATCAGGCCGATGTCGGCAATGCCATCGGACACGCCTTTCGATTCGCTGCCGAGCTTGACCAGCGTGCCGCCCCAGGCTTTGGTCCAGTCGATCTTGTATTTGTTGCCGGCGTCCATCAGGCTTTTGTCGACCGCGGAGATGAAGATCTCGTCGAAGGTCTTGACCCACAGGAATGCGGGCGGATGGCCGGCAACTGCAGTCAGCTTGATGACCTGCTGAGCCGATGCGGGCAGGATGGCAAAGGTGGCCGCGGCAAGCGCAGCGGTGGCAATGAGGGTGCGTCGAAGCATCATGGTTGTCTCCTGGTTCTCGTTTTGGCTGGGGAAGTGGCGCGCTGTACAGCGCGGGGAAGCATGACGGCGCGGATGCCGCCTTCGATGAAACGCAGCAGCATCGCCTGCGCGGACGGGTCGTTTGCTCGGGCCTGATCGTTGGACAACCGCTCGATGCGCGCATCGCTCATGTGGTTCACGAGTGCGCCGAGCGCGAACTGATAACACCAGGCGACATCGACCCGTGCAGCACCGGGCAATGCCTCGGTCAGTGCATCGATGAACGCATGCGCCATCGGGTCGAAATGATCGCGCAGCACCTGGTCCGTCTCGGGCCGGTGCAGCAGCAGTTCGCGCGCCACCAGCAGCGCGTAGTACTCGCCTTCCGCGCTGGCCCGCATCTTCAGCACCGGCTCCACGAAAGCGCGCAGGATCGGCTTCAATCGGCCCGCGCGCAGCGGCTTGGCCGACGCGACGCGCAAGCCCGCCAGGCGTTCGTCGATCGTGTGGCTCCAGGCCGCAAAGATCGCCTGGAACAGCGCCTGCTTTGGCCCGAAGTAATAGCCGACCAGCGCGAGCGGCACGTCGGCCTCGTCCGCAATCTGGCGGATCGACACCGCGTCGTAGCCGTGCAGCGCGAACAATTTTTCCGCCGCCAGCAGGATGCTGCGACGCCGATCGCGCACCTGCGGATCGGCAGCGATCCGGGGTGCAGCAAGCGGCTGTGAGAACGTCTGCATGAGCGCAATTGAACGCTTGTACAAAAGCGTTGTACACCCATACAAACCCGCAGCCTTGGTGCGTGCCGTCGGGCCGTGTCGCACCCGCCTGTCATTCGGGCATGACCACGTGGGTTGCGGGTGCCGCAGTCAAGGCTCGACACAAAGGGCAAGCCCCTTGGTGTTGTTTGCTTCGACCGATGCAAGCCCTTGCGATCCCCAAAACCGCAACGCTCGGTTCGACCCGGCGCGCCCGTCGGCACCTGCCAGGCCGGTTCGTTCTTCGGCGCGCAACCATCCACCGCACAGCTGCCAATGCAACGACATCGCGGTCGCCTTCAACGGGAGGATCGACCCGGACGTGCGGCCCGCTTGGCGCCAGCACCCGTCTCGAGCGCCGGCGCAAAGCACGCCTTGATCGCATCGGTCAATGCCTGTCGGCTGTGCTGGCGCCGCTCCAGAATGCCGACGCGGCGTTTCACATCGACTGCTGGCAATGGCGCCAGCCGCAGCGCCTTGTCGCGCGCCCACTGCACGTTCGCCAGCTGCGGCACGATCGACACACCGAAGCCCTGGCGCACCAGCGCGACGATTGCCTCGACCGAATTGAGCTCCATGCCTTCGCGCGCGGTGACGCCGGCCTGGTCGAGCGCCTGCGCGACCAGGTGGCCGGTCCAGGCCTGCCGGTCGAAGCGCAGGAACGGGCACTCGGTCAGCATCCGGCGCGGATCGGTCGGCAACGGGAAATGCGGCCGGCGCGGCACGATCAGCACCATCGGCTCGTCGTAGAGCGCGGTCCAGACCAGGTGGGATGCGAGCGGCAGCGGTGGTTGCGTGACGATTGCGGCGTCGAGCTCGCCGCGCTCGACGCGTTGCGCGAAGTCGGCCGAAAGCCCGGCGAGCAGCTTGACTTCGAGCAACGGGTGCTGGCGCATCAGCGCGAGCAGTCCGTCGGCGAACGCGCCCATCAGTGCCGACACCAGCGCGCCCATCACGAGCTTGCCGGCGAGCCGCTCGCCGTCGGTGCGCGCCGCCAGCGCTTCGTAGCGCGCGACCAGATCGGTGACCGGCGCCACGAGCTCGCGGCCCGCCGTGTTGAACACGACCGCGCGGCCGCTGCGATCGAACAGCGGCTGGCGCAGTTCGCCTTCGAGTGCGCGGATCTGCAGGCCCACGGCCGCGGCCGTGAGGCCGATCTGCTTGCCGGCTGCAGCAAAGCTGCCGCAGCTGGGCCACCACAAGAAACGTCTTGAGCGTTCGGATCGACGGCATCGCAGATCGGCCTCCAAAGACAAGCGTCGCGCGGTCGTTCGCATGCACGCGATGCTAAAGAAATATTTTCGCTCACGTCTAAAATATCTGGCTTTTTCTTTGCGGTGCGATCGCCTACGATGCCGCCGCAATGAGCAGCATCGTCACCACGCCAGCAAGCCCGGGCGCGTCGCCCGACCCGATGAACGTCAAGGTCTGGCGCGGCCGCGCCAAGGCGCGTTCAGCAACTACGAAGTGCCGCGCCAGGCCAGCCAGACCGTGCTCGACGTCGTGACCTACATCCAGCGCCACCTCGAACCCTCGCTCGGCTACCGCTTCGCGTGCCGCGTCGGCATGTGCGGTTCGTGCGCGATGACGGTGAACGGCAAGGCGCGCTGGACCTGCCGCACGCATGTGGCGAAGGTGGTGGATGCGCAAGGCGTCGATCGAGATCGCGCCGCTGGCGAACCTGCCGGTCGTGAAGGACCTGGTCACCGACATGAGCACGTTCTTCGACAAGTGGGCGGGCGCCAAAGGTCAGTTCAAGGGCGCTGCGACGCGGCATGAACCGTTCGCGCAAAGTCTCGCCCGCATCGCCCGAGCGCGCGGCCGCCAATGCGGGCATCGAATGCATCGGCTGCGCGGTCTGCTATGCGTCGTGCGACGTGGTCGGCTGGCGCCCGGACTACCTCGGCCCGGCCGCGCTGAACCGCGCCTGGACGCTGGTCAACGACGTGCGCGACGTGCAGCAGACCGAGCGGCTGCGCGCGGTGGCGGGCGACGCCGGCTGCCACACCTGCCACACGCAGGGATCGTGCACCGAACGCTGCCCGAAGCATCTGTCGCCGACGTTCTCGATCGCGGGCCTGAAGCGGCGCGTGGCGAAAGCCGCGGTGCGGGGCGAGCTGTGACGAGCAGCAGTCTTGCCATCGCGGAAGCGAAGCGCTGGTACTGGCAGCGCATCAGCGCGATGGTGCTGGCGCTCTGCGTGCTCGTGCATCTGGCGGTGATGATCTACGCGGTGCGCGGCGGCCTGAGCGCGGCCGAGATCCTGGGCCGCACGCAGGGCAGCTGGAGCTTCGGGCTTTTCTATGCGGTGTTCGTGGTCGCCTGCGCGGTGCATGTGCCGATCGGGCTGGCCAACATCGCGCGCGAGTGGTGGGGCATGGGCCGGAACGCGGCGCTGTGGGCTGCGCGTGCGTTCGGCCTGTTGCTGCTGGTTGACGGGCCTGCGCGCGGTCTGGGCCGTGGTCGCACCGGCGGGCTTCGGGACATGACGATGAACACCGACGACGACAACGACCGCATCGCCGGCCCAGCGCGCCGGGCCCGCGCGCACGGCCATCCGGCCTGGTGGGCATTCCTGATGCACCGGCTGTCGGGCCTCGCGCTCGGCGTTGTTCCTGCCGCTGCATTTCTGGGCGCTCGGCCAGGCGCTTCACGGCGCGGCGCGCTCGACGGCTTTTTGCACTTCGCCGACCGCGGCCTGTTCAAGTTTGCCGAGTGGGGTCTGGTGGTGCTGCTGGCCCTGCACATGGCGGGCGGCGTGCGGCTGCTGCTGATCGAATTCGGCACCGCTTCGGGTCTGCGCAAGGACCTGATCGCGGTTGCCGCCGGGTTTGCGCTGGCAACGGGGCTCGCGTTCGCGCTTGCTCTGGTCGTGTGAGACGGATAGATTGATCGGCCGATCAAGACAAACGAAAACGAGGAGACAACGAGCATGAATCACCGAAACCAATCGTTGCGGTCACTGCGCCGCACGATGCTGACGGCAATCGCTGCAGCGGCGGCGCTGTCCTTGCTGCGGACTGGCGGCCGCGCAGGACGCGTGGCCGAACAAGTCGGTCAAGATCGTCGTGCCGTTCTCGCCCGGCGGCTCGACCGACGTCGTCGCGCGCATCATCGGCCAGAAGCTCAGCGACGCTCTGGAGGCAGCCGGTGGTGATCGAGAACCGCTCCGGCGCCGGCGGCAACGTCGGCGCCGATCTGGCGGCCAAAGCGCCGGCCGACGGCTACACGCTGCTGATGGCGTCCGGCAGCATCCCGACGATCAATCCGCTGATCTACAAGAACATGCCGTTCGATCCGAGAAAGGATCTGGCGGCGATCACCAACGTGGCCAGCGGCCCGATGCTGGTGGTGGTGCCCGAGAGTTCGTCGATCCATTCGATCAAGGAGCTGATCGCAAGAGCGAAAGCAAAGCCCGGCGCGCTCAACTTCGGCTCGGCCGGCATCGGCAGCCAGGTGCACATGGCCGGCGAGAAAGCTTTGCGGATGCGGCCGGCATCGACATCACGCACGTGCCGTACAAGGGCGAAGCGCCCGCCTACACCGACCTGATCGGCAATCAGGTGCAGCTGATGGTCGGCAACTTCGCGGCGGCGCAGGCGTTGCTGGGCCAGGGGAGGCTGCGCGCGCTGGCCGTCACGGGCAAGGAGCGTTCACAGCACTTGCCCGACGTCCCGACGGTGGCCGAGAGCGGCCTGCCGGGCTTCGAGAACATCGGTTGGTTCGGTTTGTTCGCACCGGCCGGCACGTCGGCGGCGATCCTCGCAAAGGTGCAGAAAGACACCGCCAAAGTGCTGGCCGAAGCAGACACCAAAGCGCAGCTCGACGTGCTCGGCTTCAAGCCGGAGGGCAATCGCACAGCCGACTTCGAGACTGCGATGGACGGTGAGGCCAAGCGCTGGGCGACCGTTGTGAAGAACCGCAAGATCCAGACCAACTGACCGCCTGATCACGCCCCCACACTCCATGAAAATCGACCTGCAAGCCGTGGAAGACGCCGCCAAGGAGCTCTACATCCGCGCACTGAAAGTCCTGCCGCCCGACATCAAGCAGGGCTTTGCGCGGCTGCAGGCCAGCGAGACCGGCGCGCACCGCCAAGCGCGTGCTGGCGACGATGGTGAAGAACATCGCGGTGGCCGAAGACACCGACAACCTGCTGTGCCAGGACACCGGCGTGCCGATCTACAACGTCGTGATCGGCCGCGGCGTCGAGGTCGACGGCCACGCGCTGAAGAACGGCGGTGCGCCGCGGCTGCGAACGCGCGACGCGCGAGTACCCGCTGCGCAGCTCGGTCGTGCATCCGCTCACGCGCAAGAACGAGCACACCTCGTGCGGCATCGAGGTGCCGGTGATCCACATCGATTTCAGCGACGAGCCCGAGACGCTCACGATCGAGATGATCCCGAAGGGCAGCGGCTCGGAGAACAACTCGTTCCTGAAGATGGCGATTCCGGCCGAAGGCATCGACGCGATCAAGACCTTCGTGATCGACTGCGTGCTCGCGGCCGGCGGCAAGACCTGCCCGCCGACGATCGTCGGCGTGGGGCTGGGCGGCACGTCGGACCTGTCGGTCGCGCTGGCCAAGCGCGCGGCGACCCGGCCGCTCGGCAGCCGCTGCGCCGACCCGGACGGCGCCGCGCTGGAAGCGCAGCTGTCGGCCGCAGTCAACCAGCTCGGCGTCGGCCCGCAGGGCCTGGGCGGCGATTCGACCGCGTTCGCGGTGCAGATCGAACTGGCCGCGACGCACATCACGATGAACCCGATCGCGGTCAACATGCAATGCCATTCCGCGCGCCGCGCGCGCGCCACCTTCACGCCGGCACGGCGTGAGCTTACGGTTTCTGACGCTTCATGGCCCATCACGAACTGACGATGCCCGTCGACCGAAGCGCAGGTGCGCGCGCTGCAGGTCAACGACACCGTCACGCTGCAGCAGCGCCTGTTCGGCATTCGCGACGCGACGCAGATCCACCTGTTCGACCGCGGCCGCACGACGCGCTTCGACCTGCAGGGCCACGCGGTGATCCACACCGCGCCGAACGTGCGCAAGGTCGAGCCGAGCGCGGAACACCCGGCGGGCTACCAGCCGGTCTGCATCGGCACGACGACGTCCGACCGCATGGAGCGCTTCACGCGGCCGCTGATGGCGCAGTACGGCGTGCGGCTGATCGTCGGCAAGGGCGGCTTGCGCGAAGCGTCGGCGGCGGCCTTCAAGGAACTCGGCGGCGCCTATCTCGCGATCGTCGGCGGCACCGCGGCGCTGGAGACCACCTGGGTCGAGCAGATCGAGGACGTCGACATGGACGACCTGAATCCCGAATCGCTCTGGCAGTTCCGCATCCGCGATTTCGGCCCGCTGCTGGTCGCGATGGACAGCCACGGCGGCAGCCTCTACGACGGCGTGCGCGACGACGCGCAGGCGCGGCGCGCCGCGGTGCTGGCAAGCCTCGGGGTCAAGGCGTGACGATCGAATCAAGCGGCTGCAGACCGACATCCTGATCCTCGGCTCCGGCGGCGCGGGCCTGTTCGCGGCGCTGCATGCGCACCAGGCGCGACCCGACGCTGCACGATCACCGTCGCGGTCAAGGGCCTGCTCGGCAAATGCGGCTGCACGCGCATGGTGCAGGGCGGCTACAACGTCGCGCTGGCGCCCGGCGATTCGGTCGAGCGCCACTTCATGGACACGATCGAGGGCAGCAAGTGGCTGTCCGACCAGGACCTGGCCTGGACGCTGGTCAGCACAGCGGTCGAGCGCGTGCACGAGCTCGAGAACGAACTCGGCTGCTTCTTCGACCGCAACCCCGACGGCATCGTTCACCAGAAGGCGTTCGCCGGCCAGACCTTCGACCGCACCGTGCACAAGGGCGACCTGACCGGCATCGAGATCATCAACCGGCTGTCCGAACAGGTCTGGTCGCGCGGCATCGACCGGCTCGAGGAGCATCGCGCGGTCGAGCTGATCAAGACCGCCGACGGCAGCGCGCATCGCCGGCGTGCTGATGATCGACATGCGCACCGGCGGCTTCGTGTTCGTGCAGGCGAAAGCGGTGCTGCTGGCCACCGGCGGCGGCCCGACCATGTACAAGTACCACACGCCGTCGGGCGACAAGACCTGCGACGGCCTGGCGATGGCGCTGCGCGCGGGCCTGCCGCTGCGCGACATGGAGATGGTGCAGTTCCACCCGACCGGGCTGCTCGCCGGCACCGGCACGCGCATGACCGGCACGGTGCTCGAAGAGGGCCTGCGCGGCGCGGGCGGCTACCTGCTGAACGGCGACGAAGCAGCGCTTCATGGAACGCTACGACCCGCGGGCCGAACGCGCGACGCGCGACATCGTCTCGCGCTCGATCTACGCCGAGATGCGCGCCGGCCGCACCTCGCCGAACGGCGGCGTCTATCTGCAGATGTCGCACCTCGGGCCGGACAACGTGCGCCAGCAGTTCAAGGGCATGGTCGAGCGCTGCGGCGACTGCGGCTTCGATCTGGCGGGCGGTCTGGTCGAAGTCGTGCCGACCGCGCACTACATGATGGGCGGCGTCGTGTTCCAGCGCCGATTGCCGCACCGCGCTGCACGGACTGTTCGCGGCCGGCGAGGACACCGGCGGCGTGCATGGCGCGAACCGGCTCGGCGGCAACGGCGTGGCGAACTCGACCGTGTTCGGCGGCATCGCGGGCGACCGCATGGCCGAATGGGTGCAGCGGGAAGGCGCGCTGCGCACACCCGACGAGGCGGCGCTGCAGGCCAGCATGGCCGCGCATCTGGCGCCGTTCGATCTGATCGGTGGCGACCTCGAGCCGATCCGCGAAGCGCTGTTCGACTGCATGTGGCAGGACGTGGGCATCCTGCGCGACGCGCAAGGACTGCAGCGCGCGCTGCAGCGGCTCGACGAGCTCGATGCGCAGCTTGCGCGCACCGGCGTGGCCGATGGCGACCGCGGCTTCAACCTGAGCTGGCACGACTGGCTGAACCTGCAAAGCCTGATCGCGGTCAGCCGCGTGATCGCGACCTCGGCGCTGGCGCGTGAAGACTCGCGCGGCGCGCATTTCCGCGAGGACCTTCCGAAGACGGGCGACCTGCCCGGCTCGACCTACATCGTGGTGCAGCAGCGCAACGACGCGCTGGAGATGCGGCGCGAGCCGGTGCGCTTCACGCGCGTGCAGCCGGGGCAGACGATTCTGGAAGAAGCCGCAGCGATGGCTTGA
The DNA here is from genome assembly GCA_963784295.1 of uncultured beta proteobacterium. Lineage (GTDB taxonomy): Bacteria > Pseudomonadota > Gammaproteobacteria > Burkholderiales > Burkholderiaceae_C > JBBPYC01. The sequence continues at coordinate 226,376 of CAWAQL010000013.1, read as the reverse complement.
ATCGCGCGTGCGAGGGCGGCCAATCCGGCGTTCGCGTGGTCCATCCGGTTGTCTTCTCGAAGCGATCGAAGTCGATCGGCCGATCGCATGCAAACGCTGGCAGGAAAAAAAGCAGAAGAACGACAACGACCCGCAACAGGAGACCAACGATGCGTGCTTCGACCCGGCCCGGATTGGCACCACACAAAAAAGGCGTCACCAGGAAGGCCGCCAGACTTGCCGGCCTCGGCACGCTGCTGCTTGCCATGGCGCTCGCCAGCCACGCGCAGAACGCCTATCCCGATCGACCCATCACACTCGTCGTGCCGTTCAGCGCAGGCGGAGATGCCGACACGGCCGCGCGCAATCTCGCAGCCGCCGCGCAAACCGCGCTGGGCCAGCCGATCGTCGTGACGAACCGGCCCGGTGCGGGCGGTGCGATCGGCTCGAACGTGGTGCGCAGCGCCAAGGCAGACGGCTACACGCTGCTGCTCGGCCGGGTCGGCTCGCAGGTTGTGCTGCCCGCGCTGCAGAACCCGCCGCCCTACCAGTTCAACGATTTCACGATGCTCGGCGTGCTGGAATTGAACCCGGTGGTCTGCGCGGTGCGCAGCGATTCGCCGCAGCAAAGCATGAAGGACCTGGTCGATGCGTTGCGCGCGCAGCCGGGCAAGCTCAACTACAGCACCACCGGCCCGGCCACGATCCTGAACTTCGCGCCGCAACTGCTGTTCGACGTGCTGAAGCTCGGCAAGGACGCCGCGCAACCGATCGTCTACAAGGGCGGCAGCGAAGCGGCGCTCGCGCTCATGTCGGGCGATGTCGATTTCAGCTGCGGCAACCTGACCTCGATGATCGGCAACATCGCCGGTGGCCGGCTGCGTGCGCTGATTACCACGACGCCGCAGCGCATCAAGGATCTGCCGCAGGTGCCGACCGCACGCGAAGCCGGCTATCCGCAGCTCGAAGCGATCATCGGCTGGAGCGCGCTGTACGGCCCGCCGGGGCTGCCGCCTGAAGTGATCGAACGTTGGACGCCCATGCTGGCCGAGCTGGCCGACAGCCCGCAATGGAAAGGCGCGACCGAGAAAGCCGGCAGCATCCCCTATTTGTTGAGCCCCCTGAAGCCGAGCCGTTCGCCGCCGCGCAGTTCGAGGTCTACCAGCGGCTCGGTCGGCAGTTGCAGATCGAGTTGAAGTAGCGGGGCACCTGCGCGCATTCCGCTGCGCTTTCATCAAAACGACGAACGAGCGATTCAACCCAAGCACATGACCAAAAGCACTTCATCCCGGCGCGGTTGCGACGCGCTGCTGCAGGCACTGCAGACCGCCGGCGTGCAAAAGATCTTCACACTGTCGGGCAACCACATCATGCCGGTGTTCGATGCGGCGTTCGGTGCCGGCATGCCGCTGATCCACACGCGGCACGAAGCGGCGGCAGTCCACATGGCCGATGCGCACGCGCGCATCACCGGCACGGTCGGCATCGCGCTCGTGACGGGCGGGCCGGGGCATGCGAATGCGGTGTCGGCGCTCTACACCGCACAGATGGCCGAAGCGCCGATCGTGCTGCTGTCGGGCCATGCGCCGAATGCGCAGCTCGGCAAGGGGGCGTTCCAGGAAATGCGGCAGGCCGAAATGGCGGCACCGGTCTGCAAGGCGGCTTGGGCTGTGGCGAGTGCCGACGCAGTCGCGACCGATGTGGCGCGTGCTGTTTCCGTGGCTCGCTCGGGCCGGCCCGGGCCAGTGCATCTGAGTCTGCCGACCGATGTGCTCGACAGCCTGGTGCAGCAAGAACAGGCAATCGATGCGGCCGCATTCGAGCCCACTGCGATGCCTTTGAATACAGAAGTGGCGGACCGCCTGCTGCAGGCGCTGGCCGACGCACGTCGCCCGCTGGTGCTGGCCGGCCCATCCTGCATGACCCGGCCCGGCCGCGCGCGGCTCGCTGCGCTGCAGGACGCAATCGGCGTGCCGGTGATCGGCATGGACAGTCCGCGCGGCATCGACGATCCGCGGCTCGGCGCATTTGCGCAAGTGCTCGCGCAGGCCGACTGCATCGTGCTGTTGGCGAAGCGGCTCGACTTCACGCTCAAGTTCGGGCAGGCGCCTGCCATCGCTGCGGACGCGGTGCTGCATCAGGTCGATGCCGACGAGAGCGAACTCGACCGCAGCCGTCATGCGCTCGGTGCGCGGCTCAAGCAGACGGCGCTGGCCGATGTCGGCTCGGCGCTCGATGCGCTCATCAGCCGCGCGAGCCAATTCACGTCGGGCAAGCGCGACAACGCGTGGCTCGCGGAAGTCGACAGCGCCATCGCGTGGCGGCCACTCGCCTGGGCCACCGCCACGTCCGAGCAGCCCGGCCGACTGCATCCGGTGCAGATGCTCAACCGCTGCAGGCGTTGCTCGACAGCCATTCCGACTCGGTGCTGATCTGCGACGGCGGCGAGATCGGGCAGTGGGCCAGTGCGTGTCTGGACGCACCGCACCGCGTCATCAACGGCGTCGCCGGTGCGATCGGCGCCGGTCTGCCGTATGCACTGGCCGCGCGCTGCGCGGTGCCGGATGCGCCGGTGGTCGCGGTGATGGGCGACGGCACGGTCGGCTTTCACATTGCCGAGTTCGACACCGCGGTGCGCTACGGCCTGCCGTTCGTCGCCGTGGTCGGCAACGACGCGCGCTGGAACGCCGAATACCAGATCCAGCTGCGCGACTACGGCGCCGACCGCCTGGTCGGCTGCGAGCTGCAGCCGATCGCGCTACGACGCGGTCGCCGCAAGCGTTCGGCGGCTATGGCGAACCGGTTGACCGATGCCGCCGCGCATGGCAGGCCGCGCTGCAGCGCGCGCACGCCAGCGGGCTGCCGGCCTGCCTGAACGTGATGATCGAAGGCGTGGCCGCGCCGAACATCCAGCGCTGAACGGTCCCGGTCCGTGCCGACGCCGGAACTGCCCTGGCCCGCCTTGCTGGCCGCCGCATCGATCGTCGCGCTCGGCTATGTCGTCTACGGCCTGACGGGCTTCGGCGCGTCGATCGTCGCGATGCCGCTGCTCGCGCACTGGTTTCCGCTGCGCTTCGCGGTGCCGATGATGCTGGTGTTCGACCTGGGCGCCGGCTTGCTGCTGGGGCTGCGAACCATCACCGACTGGTCGATCGCGGCGAGCTGCTGCGCGATCGCACCGTGGCTGCTCGCCGGCATGGTCAGTCGGCGTCACGCTGCTGGTGAACGTGCCCGAGCGCTGGCTGCTGCTGTTGCTCGGCGGCTTCGTGTTCGCTCTTCGCCTGCTGGCGCTTGCTGAACCGATCGCGGCCGCCGCAGCCGCTTCGCCGCGCTGGGCGCTGCCGGCCGGCCTGTTCGGCGGCGCATTCACGGCGCTGTACGGCACCGGCGGGCCGATCTACACGATCTACCTCGCGCGTCGCCTCGCCGGACAAGAACGTGCTGCGCGCAACCATCGGCGTGCTGATTTTCTGTACCGCGCTGATGCGCCTGGTTCTGTTCACGGGCAGTGGTTTCTACCAGCAGCCCGGCCTGCTGCCGCTTGCCACGTGGCTGCTGCCGGCCGCGCTGCTCGGATTCTTTGCGCGGCAGCTGGCTGCATGCGCGGCTGCCAGTGCAACGTGCGTTGCAGGTCGTCTGGCTGTTGCTGATCGGAAGCGGCACAAGCCTGTTGATGCGCGCTGCAATGCTGGCCTGACCTCGCCGCAGCAATTGCATCGGCCCCACCCAACCAGCAGACGCTGCAAACCAAAAACCACCATCAGCGCATCAATTAAGGGTTAACCCTGCATCCATAAATTCATATAGATGATACAGTTGAATTTATCCAGCCGCGGCATGGACGGCGCGATCCATGAGCCAAGCCGTTGCGATCCGCCTCCTCCATGTTTTCCATCTGCCTCGAGAGATCCACCCCATGATTCACTGCGTATTGCACGACCCCGATGACAGCGTCGCCGTCGTCGTCACCGAGGGCATCAAGGCCGGCCAGAAGCTGACCGGCTGATCCTGGACGAAGACCGCACGATCAAGATTCCGTGCAAGGCCGACATTCCGATCGGCCACAAGGTCGCGATGAAGGACATGGCGGTGGGCGACACCGTGATCAAGTACGGCGTCGACATCGGCAAGGTCGTCGCAGCCGATCAAGACGGGCGAGCACGCGCACGTGCACAACATCAAGACCAAGCGCTGGTAACTCGCGGCTCACTGACACTCAAGGAACACCCATGACCCACAGCATCATCAGCAAAGACACGACCTTCTGGGGCTACCGGCGCGAGAACGGCCGCGTCGGCGTGCGCAACCACGTCATCATCCTGCCGCTCGACGACCTGTCGAACGCCGCCTGCGGAAGCGGTCGCCCACAACATCAAGGGCACGATGGCGATCCCGCATCCGTACGGGCGCCTGCAGTTCGGCGCCGACCTCGATCTTGCACTTCCGACGCTGATCGGCGCCGGCTGCAACCCGAACGTCGCGGCGGTGGTCGTGATCGGCATCGAGGACGGCTGGACGAAGAAAGTCGTCGACGGCATCGCCAAGACCGGCAAGCCGGTGATCGGCTTCGGCATCGAAGGCCACGGCGACCACGACACGATCATGCGCGCCTCCAAAGCCGCGAAGGAATACGTGCAGTGGGCGACCGAACTGCAGCGCGTCGAATGCCCGATCAGCGACCTGTGGGTGTCGACCAAGTGCGGCGAGTCGGACACGACTTCCGGCTGCGGCTCGAACCCCACGGTCGGCAACGCGTTCGACAAGCTCGATCCGCTCGGCACCACGCTGGTGTTCGGCGAGACGACCGAGATCACCGGCGGCGAGAACATCGTCGCCGAGCGCTGCGCGAACGACCAGGTGCGCGAGCGACTTCATGAAGATGTTCGACCGCTACCAGGACATGATCGAGCGCCACAAGACCACCGACCTGTCCGACTCGCAGCCGACCAAGGGCAACATCGCCGGCGGCCTGACCACGATCGAGGAAAAAGCGCTCGGCAACATCCAGAAGATCGGCAAGAACTGCACGGTCGACGGCGTGCTCGACAAGGCCGAGATGCCGACGCACCCGGGCCTGTGGTTCATGGATTCGTCGTCGGCCGCCGCCGAGATGGTCACGCTTTGCGCGGCTTCCGGCTACGTCGTGCATTTCTTCCCGACGGGGCAGGGCAACGTCATCGGCAACCCGATCGTGCCGGTCATCAAGATCTGCGCGAACCCGCGCACGGTGCGCACGATGGGCGAGCACGTCGACGTCGACTGCTCGGGCCTGCTGCAGCGCGAACGCACGATGGACCAGACCGGCGACCAGTTGATCGAGATGATGATGCGCACCGTCAACGGCCGGCTCACCGCAGCCGAAGCGCTCGGCCACCGCGAGTTCGTGCTGACGCGGCTGTTCGAAAGCGCCTGAGCGGTAGCGTTGAACTGCCGTTTTGCCTTGTCGACGTACCGAAGCAGGCACGGCTGGCTCCGTCAGTCCCTCACGAGATCCACACGCAGCGCCCGCACGCGTGGGTCGACGTAGTAGCCGCCGAACTCGGTGTAGCGCAGCAGCAGGCGGTGGCACTGGCCGCATGCCCACAGATCGCAGCGGTTGTACGGAAAGTATGCCGGCGCGATCGGTGCCTCGGCGGAGTCGTAGCGGGTGCCGTCGACATGACATTCTTCGAACGTCGGCTCGGTCAGGTCCGGATCGCGCAAGCTGCCCAGCGCCGTCATCTGGTCGGTAGGCCATTGCGCGTCGCCCACACTTTCCCAGCCCGCGCACGCGCCGACCGCGCAGCGACAGGGCGTGGGGCGCGCGGTCTGCCGTACCGCCATCGCACGCAGTTCTTTCGCATCGTGGATTCTTTGCATCGCGCTGCATTGCCTTGGCATGGTGAACAACGCACCGAAGTCGACGCAAAGCCGTCGGCCCGTGCCCGACCCGCATTGTCCGTTGCAACGTCCCCCCGGACGTGTCGACCCATTTACAGGATTTTCATGACCTCCAGAAAAATCGTCATCACCGAGTTCATGGATCTGCCGGCCGTCGAGTCGCTGCGCGCGCGACTTCGACGTCGTGTACGACCCGAAGCTGGTCGACGACGCGGCCCAGCTGCAGCGCGCAGTCGCCGATGCCGACGCGCGTGATCGTGCGCAACCGCACGCAGGTGCGCGGCGCGCTGCTCGCGGCGTGCGCCGAACGCTGCGCGTGATCGGCCGGCTCGGCGTGGGGCTCGACAACATCGATGTCGCCGGCCTGCGAAGCGCGCGGCATCGAGCGTGATCCCGGCCACCGGCGCCAACGCGCTGGCGGTGGCCGAATACGTGATCGCGAGCGGCATGCTGCTGCTGCGCGGCGCCTACCAGTCGAGCGCTGCGGTCGGCAACGGCACCTGGCCGCGGGCCCGCTGTCCAACGGGCGCGAAGTCGCCGGCAAGACGCTCGGGCTGTCGGCTTCGGCGGCATCGGCCGGCTCACCGCGAAGCTCGCGCGCGCGCTTGGGATGCGCGTCGTGGCGACCGATCCGATGCTGCCGGCCGATGCGCCCGCTGTGGCGCGACGCGGGCGTTCAACGCGGTCGACGCTCGACGAGCTGCTCGCCGCTGCCGACGTGGTCAGCGCTGCACGTGCCGCTGACCGACGCAGACGCACGAACCTGATTCGAGCCGACGCGCATCGCGCGATGAAGCCGGGCGCGGTCGCTGATCAACACCGCGCGCGGCGGCATCGTGGACGAGGCGGCGCTGGCCGCTGCGCTGCGCGGCGGGCGGCTCGGCGGCGCGGCGTTCGACGTGTTCGAGCCCGAGCCGCTGCCCGCCGGCAACGTCTGGGCCGACTGCCCGAACGTGCTGCTCACGCCGCACATCGCCGGCGTCACGACCGAATCGAACGACCCGCGTGTCGAGCTTGATCGCCGACGCAGTCGCCAAGGCGCTGCACTGACCTGGCAGACGCACGAAACCTTATCAGACCGCCGATGAACACCTTGCACGAACTCGAACAACTGACGCAACGGGCATTGCAGGCCGCCGGCGCTTCGCCCGGCAGGCCGGGCCGACCGCGCGTGCGCTGGTCGCCGCCGAAGCGCAGGGCCTGGCATCGCACGGGCTGTCGCGCGTGCCGATGTATGCGGCCCACTTGCGCAGCGGCCGCGTCGTCGGCAACGCCGTGCCAGCGGTCATCGCCGAAAAACCCGCGCGCCGTGCTGGTCGATGCGCAAGACGGTCTTGCGTTCCCGGCCTGCGCGCTGGCGGTCGCAGCAGGCGATTCGTGCGCGCACGCGCAATGCGGCATCGCGATCGCCGGGGTCACCAACAGCCACCATTTCGGCGTCGCCGCGCATCACCTGGAGCCGGTGGCCGAAGCGGGCATGGTCGGGCTCGCGTTCGGCAATTCGCCGGCGGCGATGCCGGCCGCAGGCGGCCAGCGTGCGATCTTCGGCACGAACCCGATCGCAGCGATCTTTCCGCGCGCCAAAGGTCAGGGCGGGCCGGTCGTGATCGACCTGTCGCTGTCCGAAGTCGCGCGCGGCAAGATCATGGTCGCGGCCAAGGAGGGGCGAAGCCATCCCGCTCGGCTGGGCGGTCGACGCAGAAGGCCAGCCGACCACCGATGCAAAGGCCGCGCTGGCTGGCTCGATGCTGCCGATGGGCGGCACCAAAGGCGCGATGCTCGCGTTGCTGGTCGAGCTGCTGGTCACGAGCCTCACCGGCGCGCGTTTCGGTGCGGAAGCCGATTCGTTTTTCGAAGCGCAGGGCAATCAGCCGCGCATCGGCCAGGCGTTCATCGTGATCGATCCGGGTGCGTTGGCTGGCAGCGAAACATATGGCGCACGGGTCGAAGCACTGCTGGCCGCGATGCTGCAGGACGAGGGCGTGCGCGTGCCCGGGTATCGGCGCGAAGCGCTGGCGAAGAAAGCCGCGCAACAAGGCATCGAAGTGGCCGAGGCGACGTTGGCGCCGGTGCGGGAACTCGCGGCCAAGAAAGCAGGGTAGTGTGCGACTGTGCGGTTCGGTTCAACGACTGGCAACGCGCCAATGAACGAACCAGCGATCCGCACAGCGGCACGTGGTCAACCCTGGCGCAATGGCATCACGATGCGGCGCAGGGCAATTCAGGACAGCACGAGCGGCGTCAGCGGTCTATAAAGGTCAATGCGGCGCCGTCGCCGACGACCACCGCATGTTGGGCAGGTCGACCATCGACCTTCGGGCGTGAATCCGAGCAGCCTGCCATGTCGACAGATTCTTGAGGCAGTGCGACACCGATCACGACTTCAATTTCAAAACAACCAGGAGACCTCAACCATGACCAAAGCATCCACCTTCCTCAAGCACGCGCTTGCCGCGACCGCGACTGCCGCCGCGCTGACCGCACACGCCGCCTACCCCGACAAGACGATCAACTACATCATCCCGTTCGGCCCGGGCGGCGAATCCGACATCTCGGCGCGGCTGCAGGAGCCGGTGTTCAAGAAGCTCACCGAGCAAGGGCTGGCGATCCAGTACAAGGCCGGCGCGGGCGGCGCGGCCGCCTGGTCGCAGCTGAACGGCATGGCCGCCGACGGCTACACCGTGATGGGCACCAACCTGCCGCACATCGTGCTGCAGCCGCTGGAGAAGGACGTCGGCTACAAGACCGACGACATCACCACCGTCTACTGGTTCCACTTACACGCCCGACGCATTGCTGGTGCCGGCCGACAGCCCGTACAAGACGCTGAAGGATTTCGTCGAAGCCGCCAAGAAGGCACCGGGCGCGATCACGCTGTCCGGCTCCGGCACCAACTCGGCGAACCACCTGGCGCAGCAGCAGTTCGACAAGCTCGCCGGCATCAAGACCACCTACATCCCGTTCGGCGGCACCGGGCCGTCGAACACCGCGTTGCTCGGCAAGCAGGTGAACGGCAGCTGGGGCTACACGACGGTGCAGATGCAGCTCGGCGACCAGGTGCGCTGCCTTGGTGTGGCGATGGAAAAGCGCCACCCGAAGCTGCCCGACTGCCCGACGTTCAAGGAGCAGGGCTATCAACCTGGTCGGCGGCGCCTACCGCGGCGTGGCGGTGCCCAAATCCACCCCGGCCGACGTGCAGAAGCAGCTGTCGGATCTGCTCGACAAGATCAATCGCGACCCCGGCTTCATCAAGAAGATGGAAGAGGGCGGCTTTGCGCTGCTCAACATCGGCCAGGCGGAGATGCCGGCGTTCATGGACAAGATGAAAGCGCGCTACGGGGAGCTCGCCAAGGAAATGGGCATCGCCAGCAAGAAGTGAATCTCAGGTCCGGGCAATGCCGGCTTCGCTCGGCTCTCGCCTTTCCCATCGGGGGAGCGCCCGCAGCCCGGCGAAGCCGGCTCCGCGGCCCCTGCTTGCAGCTGCAGGCAGTGGTTACCAGTCGGGTTGCGCATAGCTTGATCGCGTAGCGTTATTCACTCAAACGCATCCTCATGCACATCTTCGAACATCTGCTTGCGGCGCTGACGCCGCTGAACCTGCTGCTCGCGCTCGGCGGCGTGGTGGCGGGCACCGTCATCGGTGCGCTGCCCGGGCTGACCGCCACGATGGCGGTGGCGGTGCTGGTGCCGTTCACGTTCACGATGGAACCCGGCCCGGCGCTGATCGCGCTCGGCGCGATCTACACCGGCGCGATCTACGGCGGCGCGTATGCGGCGATCCTGCTGAACACGCCCGGAACGCCGTCGTCGATCGCGACCACGTTCGACGGCTATCCGATGGCGCGCGCGCGGCGATGGCGACCTGGCGCTCACGCTGGCCTGCCTGGCTTCGGTGATCGGCGGTCTGGTCGGTGCGCTGGCGCTGCTGTTGCTGGCGCCGCCGCTCGCCAAATGTCGCGCTGAAGTTCGGCCCGGTCGAATACTTCTGGCTCGCGGTGTTCGGGCTGACGCTGATCGCCTCGCTCGGCGAAGGCAGCACGATCAAGGGGCTGATCGGCGGCTGCATCGGGCTGCTGCTGTCGATGGTCGGCGTGGCCGAGGTCGGCGGCGACATCCGCTACGTCGGCACGTTCCAGGCGTTGCTCGGCGGCGTCGACGTCGTCTCGGCGCTGATCGGGCTGTACTGCATTCCGGTGCTGATCGATCTGGTCGCGCACGCCGGTCGCGCACCTGGACAGTCGGCGGCCGCGTCGCCAGCTTTCCGGCTGCGCGAGGCCGGCGCACATCCTGAACCGCGGCAAGCTCAACCTGGCGCGCAGCTCGGTCATCGGCACGCTGGTCGGCATCCTGCCGGGCGCGGGCGGCTCGATCGCGTCGCTGGTCGCGTATTCGGAAGCCAAGCGCATGTCGCCCCGGCGCGATCGGTTCGGCAAGGGCGAGCCCGACGGCATCCTCGCCACCGAGTCCGCCAACAACGCCACGGTCGGCGGCGGCTTCATCCCGACGCTGGTGCTCGGCATCCCCGGCACGCCGCCGGATGCGATCATCCTCGGCGCGTTGCTGGTGCAGGGCATCCGCACCGGCCCGACGCTGTTCACGCAGCAGAGCGCGGTCGTCTACACGTTCATCTGGGGCCTGCTGATCGCGACCATCCTGATGCTGCCGGCGGGTCTGCTGATCGGCCGCTACGCGTTCCGGTCGATCGTCGCGATCCCCAAGGCGGTGCTGGTGCCGTCGGTGGCGCTGCTCACGGTGATTGGCAGCTTCGCGGTGCACAACAACGTCTACGAGGTGCAGCAGATGGTGGTGCTCGGCGTGCTGGCCTGGGGCGCCGCGCGGCTCGGGTTCACCGCCTCGCCGATCGTGCTCGGGCTGATCCTGGGCAGCATCGCCGAGCGCGGCTTCGTGCAGGGCCACCTGATCGGCGGCGCACGTGGCGACGTGCTGGCCGAGTTCATCTCGCGGCCGATCTCGATCGGCATCATGTGCATGATCGTGCTCGGACTCGTCTACCCGGTCTGGATCAAATGGCGCCAGCGCCGCGCGGTGGGCGGGAGCGCGTCATGAGCGATCCGGCAGACAAAAAGGTTCTGGATCTGCGCGGCATCACAGGCTGCGCGGTGGCACTCGTGATCGGTGTGCTGGCGATCGCCAACTCGGGCGAATTCTCGGCGCTCGGCTCGGTGTTTCCGCGCACCATCGCGGGCTTGATGATCGTGCTGGCGGTGATGTATGTCGTGCTGGCCTGGCGACAGCGCCGTGCGGTGCCCGGCGTGCCAAGCGCTGGCGGTGAGTCGGCCTCTACACCGCGGCGCATCGGCGTGGCGGCTGTGATGCTTGTTTGGTCGTTCCTGCTTGCGCCGTTGGGTTTTCTGTTCACCAGCGTCTGTGCATGCCTTGCGCTGCTCATGATCTCGCAGCACGACCGCTGGACCCCGCGCACCGGTTTGCTCTACGGCGCAGCGACCGCGGTGGTGCTGCTCGGGCTGTATTCGCTGTTTCGTTTCGCGCTGAAGGTACCGCTGCCGGTCGGGGTGTTCTGGTAGGGCCCTGCTCAGCGCCGTCAGCAGCTCCTCACAAATCGAATTTGGTAGCAGAAGCCTAAGCTGGTACCAGCGTCAGCGCCCCTTTTTCCTCTGGAAATGCGAACGCACGAGAAACAGGCGACGCCGACGCTGGCCTGACCCGCCTGATTGCGATTGCATGAGCGCCGGCTCGGCGCCGTCCCGCGTCTGCGGTACTTTCGCTGCGGCGAAGAACGAACTACGATGCGGTGTAGCCATTTGTACGCGCCGGCAGTCGAATCGGTCTGCGGCCGTGCGTGGCACCTGTCGAGGCCAGCCAATTTGGAGATGACGACGCTTTCACCGCACCGGCTCGCCATCCCTTGGCGGCGTTGGCTGCTGCTTTGCCTGGGATTCGCCGTCCTGCTGCTTGCCTCGGCGGCGTGCATGGCGGCGGCAGCGGGCGATGCCGGCGGCAAGCGCATGGCGCTCGTGATCGGCAACGCGCGTTATCCGCAGATGGCGCTGACCAATCCGGAAAACGATGCGCGCGTGATGGCAGCCACCCTGCGCCGGCTCGGCTTCGAGGTGACCGAGCACGTGAACCTCGGTGTGAAGGACTTCCGCAAAGTGCTGCGCGACTTCTGCGCGCCGCGTCGAAAGACGAGGCAGGTGCGCGGTGTCTTCTACTACGCCGGCCACGGCGTGCAGATCGAGGGGCGCAACTACCTGCTGCCGGTGGACATCAACCTGCGCGACGAGGACGAGATGCGCGACGAAGGCGTCGACATCGAAGAGCTGTTCCTCGAGCCGGCTCGACCGCGCGCAGCAGCCAGGCGCGCATCGTGATCCTCGACGCCTGCCGCGACAACCCTTTCACCACCAAGACGCCGCAGCATCCGCGGCGCTCGGCGGCCTGGCCGAGATGGCCGCGCGCGGTGCGCTGATCGCCTACGCGACCGGCGCCCGGCTCGGCCGCCGAAGACGGCCCGCCCGGCACAACAGCGTGTTCACGCGCCACCTGGCCGAAGAGATGCTGACCGAAGGCGTCGAGGTCGAGCAGATGTTCAAGAACGTGCGCGTGAAAGTCATGCGCGACACCGAGCAGCGTCAGGTTCCGTGGGTCAACACCTCGATGACCAACAACTTCAGCTTCAATCCGGTGCTTGCCAATGGCCGCGAAGAAGAGGCGCGGCGCGCGGACCTGGCCCGGCTGCAGGCGCTGCTCGATCAGCGCGAGAAGAGCAAAAGCAGCTCGAATCGCAACTCGAGCAGATGGCCAAGCGGCTGGCCGCGTCGCAGCAGCAAGCCGCAAAGCCGACAAGTCCGGCGGCTTCCGCAGCGACGGGTCCCGCTGCCGATGCGGGCAGCGTGACGAGTGCAAGCATGCAACCGTTGCCCAACACGCCGATTCCAACGACGCTTCGACCCGCCCCCCACTGCGCTGGCACCGCCTTCACGAGCGCTGCCGACGCGACCGCCCGCTTTCAACCCGCCCGTTGAAACGCCGGCTCCGTTGACCGCCAAGCGAGTCGACCCGGTGCCCTCCTCCTCCATGCCCGACGCGAACCCTCCGCCAGGCGGCGTTTCACAAGCCGCCTACGAGTCAGCAAAATCCTGGATGGCTGCCCGCGCGAATGCGAAGGCAGCGCGGCCCACCGACCCGCTGCCGGCACCTGCCCCGGTTCAAAGTGCTGCGGCGCCTCTCACGCAGCGCCCGGCTCCGATCGAAACCCCCAGCGCCGCGATCGATCGCGTTGCCCTGTCGCGCCCGGCCCAGCGGGCTGCGGCCAGTGGCGGCGGCTCCGAGCGTTGCGTCGCCCTGTTGATTCGCGCCCAGCTCGGCGAGGCAATCCAGCCGAACGAATTGGACTACCTAAAGAAAGAGTGCCGCTGATGAAAACGAAAAACAAATCCGCCGTCGCGCGTGCGTCGCTGGGGCTGCACGGGCTGGCCGCCGCCGCGTTGCTTGCGCTCGGCGGCTGCGAGTCGATGACGCCGGCCGAGCCGCCCGGTGCGACCACCGCACGAAGCGCTTCTTCGGCGCCTGTGCAGGCCACGTCCGCAACCGCAAAAGCGGCTGCGCCCGCTGCCGCCGCAACCCCGCCGCCGGTGCTGCCGTTCGACGACGCGGTGCTGCTGGCCGCGAACACGCTGTTTTCCAATGTCAAGGTCGATCCGAACGCGGTCGGCCGCAGCGCCGCGAAGCTGCCGCTCGTGATCGATCCGCTGGTCGACGGCAACAGCGGCTTCCAGTCGGTCGCGACCGAGACCATGGAGCAGCGCATCACCGATCTGGTGAAAGCAAAGTACGAAGACAAGTTCGACCTGCAGCCGTTCTCGACCGCGAGCCTGGCCAGGGCACCGCTGCTGTTCGTCGGCACCCTGACCGCCCTGGGCAACGACAACAAGCCCGGTCACGATTGGCACCGCGTGTGTCTGGCGCTGGTCGACCTGCGCACCGGCACCATCGTCTCCAAAGGCTTTGCGCGCGCCGCCAAGGACGGCGTCGATCTGACGCCGACCGCGTTCTTCCTCGACAGCCCGGCCTGGGCGCCGGACCCGACCACCGACGGCTACGTCAAGACCTGCCAGGGCACCAAGGCCGGCGACCAGATCAAGGCCGCCTATTGGGACCGGATCATGGCCGCGGCGATGATCAACGACGGTGTGAAGGCTTACAACGACGGCCACTACGACGAAGCGCTCGACCTGTACCGCGGCGTGATGCGCCAGCCCGGCGGCGACCAGCTGCGCGTCTACAACGGCATGTACCTCTCGGCCGCCAAGCTCGGCAAAAAGGACGAAGCGGCCGATGCGTTCACGCGCATTGTCGACTTCGGCCTCGCGCAGAACCAGCTGGGTCTGAAATTTTTGTTCCGCCCCGGCTCCACGCAGTTCATCGCGAATCCGGAAGTCAGCGGGCCCTATCACATGTGGATCGGCAAAGTGGCCCAGCGCAGCGCACAACGCACCGCGTGCCTGGAAATCGATGGCCACACCAGCAAGACCGGCCCCGAGCCACTGAACGAGCGGCTGTCGCTGATGCGCGCACAGACCATCGAGCGTCGGCTCGATGCCGCAGTGCCTGCGCTCGCGCAGCGAACCACCGCAGCCGGCAAGGGATCGAGCCAGACCCTCTCCGGCCTCGGCACCGACGATGTGCGCGATGCGCTGGACCGCAGAGTGGAGTTCAAGGTCAAGGACTGCACTTCCTAATCACACAACGCACGGTTCCGACCGCCGCCCAGGCTCTCAACCGACTCGACGCCCAACGTCCAACGCCAAGCTCACGGTATTCCCAAACAAACGCCGTGGAGCCGGCTCCGCCGGTCCACCAGCGTTGCCCCCGGTGGGGGAAGGCGAAAGTCGACCGAAGGGAGCGAAGCCTGGGGGAGAGCTTTGTCTAGCCGCCGCTGAACTGCACGCGGCGATTGCGGCCATCGAACGGATCGGCGCCTTCGATCGGCTGGACTTCACCCACGCCCGCAGTGCGCAGCCGCGCCGCGTCGATGCCGTGGCCGCGCACCAGATAGTCCTTCACGGCCAGCGCACGGCGCTGGGACAGGCGCTGGTTGTAGTCGTGGCCGCCGGTTGCATCGGTGTGCCCTTCGATCAGCACGGACTGGCCGCCCGGCAGCATCTTGATGCCCTGCGCGAGCGCGTCGAGTTGCGGACGCGCGTCGGCAGCGATGTCGGCCGAGTCGAACGCAAAGTGCACCGGCAACGACAGCGTGCTCGGGCCTGCGTCGGCCGCGGCGGCCACCGTGTTTTGCACCGCGTCGTTGTCCAGCAGACGGATCGACCGCGTCTTCATCCGCGGCGCGGCTGCCACCGAACCGAGGATCTGCGCCACGTCGAGCGGATCGACGCGCTGGCCTTCGCGGTAATGCACGGCCGACTGCGCCAACGATGCGCAGGAAACCACGGCGGCGATGGCGGCGAGGGTCAGTTGGCGAATGATCATGGCGGGGCTCCTTCGAAAAATGGGATCGGACTGCCACTGTGTTGCGGCCATTGCCGGTTCGGTTCAAACTGTTTTTGCCGCGCTGTGGAAATGCCCGGCACTCAGTTCGCGATCGATCGTTCCGGCGCCGGTGATCGATGCAACGAGTTCCGGGTGGCCCGCGTAGCGCACGCTGCCGCTGCCTGAGATGCTCGCCTTCAGATGCTTCGAGGCGGCCAGCCGGACGTCGCCGCTGCCGCTGATCGACGCTTCGGCGGTCTGGCTCGCCAAGCCGGCCGTGTCGACCGTGCCGGAACCACCGAGTTCGATGCGCTGCGAACCGACCCGACCGTCCGCGACCGAGACGGACCCCGAGCCCGGCAGGCGCAGCACAAAGTCTTGCGCGTTCAGGAGGTCGAGCCGGATATCGCCGCTGCCCGACAGGCGCAGGGAAAGGCGCTCCACATCGAGTGGGCCGATTTGGACGGTGCCCGCGCTTTGCAGATCGAGCATGCGCAGATTCGGCATCTCGAGCCGAAACCGGATCGGCGCACGCGAGATCACATTCCCCGATGTGAAGCCGAGCATGAGTTGCCGACCATGAACTTCGCTGGTGATCTTGCGCAGCACCTGCGGCTCGGCCTCGATTGTCAGGCGTTCGCGTGGTGCCTGAACGATTTCGAGTTCGCCTGCGGCGGCAAAGATCACTTCGTCGAAACCGCTGACGCTGCGGGTCTCCACCGCGGTTTGCGCAGCACGGACAGCGAAAGGCCGGGCCGCAGCAACCGCCAGAGCCGATCCGGCCCACAGCAGCCAGACGCGCCGGCTGCGATTCATCGCACGAAGGTTTCGGTCCATCACAATCGCTCCGCCACGTGCTGCCAAGCGCTAGCGCGGCAACGCCGGGTTGGGCGGCACGCCCGTTGCATGGCGCGCCAGGCACGTCGCGTTGGCCGTCTCGGCCACATAAAGTGGGCGGCCGTCGCTGTCGCTGCCCGCGAGCTTCAACGCATAGCGCGAGCCATCGGGCGGCAGCGCGATGTTGTCCTCTTCGAACAGCAGCCGGCCGTGCTGCCAGCAGCGCAGGCGGTAACCGCTCGCGGCCTTCTTCACCGGCGTCGAACGGTCGAGGCCCGGCGGTGAATCTTCGACGCCGGCCAATCCGGCCGAGGCGGCAAGCGGTGCCTGCAACAGCACCAGACAAACGGTGGCGAGCAACGCCGAGCGGTGGCCCGCAAGTCCGCGCACGGCAGCGCAGCCTGTTTTGCTACTTGGCTTGAACACGGAATGTCTCCTGGGCGAAGGCGCCGGTGGTGGCTTGGTAGAACGCGCGGCGGATCTGTTCGAGCGAACCCACGGCGAGCGGATCGAAGTCGGTGCCAAGCACGTTCTGCGGCAACTCGGCAGCCACATCGCGGTCGGTGGCGAAGCAGGCCACCGTCTCCGCTGCGCCGCGTTCGTTCATCAGCAGCTGAAACCGCATCGTGCCCGGAATCGCGAGTGGCCTGGATGCGGGCACCAGCGAATCGCGCACGAACCGGTTCGGGAAGAAGCGCGTGAACTTCGCGGTTTCGTCCTGCAGATAGCAGTAGACGTGGGCATCGCGACTCGGCTGCACGACGAGTGCGATCGGCTCGGCGCGTGCGAAACGGGTTCGGCCGTCGGCGCTGGTCAACGCGAGCTTCAGCACGTTCGGCCCAGCGATGGCTTGAGCCGCGGCGGGCGGAGCCTCAGGTGCTGCCTTGGCCTGCTGCACGGCTTGGGCCAGTGAAGCGGGCGCCGAGCTCGCCGCGGCACGCGCCGGTTCGGCGGGGCGCGGAATCTTTGAGTGATCGGTGTTCAAGTAGGCGGTGAAGAACGCTTCGTCCAGCACGTCTTTTCTGGGCAACCCGATGGCCACACGGTAGTTGGCGGTGGCTTCGTCGAACGCAGCATTGAACTCGCCGTCGATCGGGCCGTCGTAGTAGCCGCGCCGGCGCAACTGGTTCTGGAACCACGCGATCAGCTCGACCCGGCTCGCGGCCATCGCGTAGTACCAGTCCGATATCTCGCGACGGATCTCCTCGTTGACGCGCGGCTCGATGCCCAGGCATTGCCAGTAGGGCGTCTTGGTCAGTTTGCCGATCAACTCGATCATGGCCAGTTCCACGAGGCCACGCAACGCCTGCGCCTGGCCTTCGGATTTGGACAGCGTCATGCTGAAATTGATCCCGAACTTGCTGTAGGCGGCGTCGCCGTCGAAGCCCTTGCCCTGCTTCAGGATCACCACCGAATTGCGTGACGTCACGCCTGGCAGCACCGACAGGTCCGAAGTCGACAGGATGCTCAGATCGAGTCCCATGATCGACGACGCGGCATCGCGCGCGATGCCGAGATTGATGAACGGCGAGAAGCCCGCGCCGAAATCCTTCTGGTTGCGGATCACGTTCTCGTCAAATTGCGAAACCGAGCCTTTGATGTCGTAGGGCGGCACCACCTGATAGGCGCTCTGGCTCTGCGCCGAGGCCAGAAAACTGATTGCATTGGTCGCGTCCTTGCCGAACGCATTGACCCGGATCGCGCGACTGCGCCGCGTCATGTCGGACAGTGCCGTGATCAGCATGTCGCGGGTGCCGGCATTGATCTTCTTGGTCTGATCGAGGATGTCTTCGACCAGCATGCTGATGTCGCGCACGCCGTAGACGATCAACTGACTGTCCATGCAGCGCAGGCCGTCGGAAAACCCGGTGATCGCACGAAACGGGGCCTGCTCGGGACCGGTGCGCGCGGCGTCGGTCTGCTCCACGGTTTCCTTGTGCGCGTCGAGCGTCGAGCAGCCTGCCAGCGCGGCTGCGATCAACAGCGGCAGCGCGAGACGTCGCAAGGCAAGGGGTTTGGCAGATGACATGAGCGGCTCGGTTCTTTTGAATCGGCAATGAAGGAGGGACTCAGCGACAGCCACCGGGGCCGACGATGTTGATCGCGTTCGGCGCAAAAACAAAGACTTCGCGCGGGCCCGATCCGGGTCGGCCACCGGTGTTGACGTTGCCGATGCTCTGGCTGCCGCACCGGCCGTTGTCAGCGCCATCGCCTTTGGCGTTTTCGGCGCGATCGCGCGCCGACTGCTTGATTTTTTCCTTGGCGATCTTTGCGCGCCATTTGGTGTCGATGTCCAGCATCTCTTCGTCGGCGAAGCAGTGGAAGCCGGTCGTCATCAGCAGGGCAACGGCAGCGGCTTTGAGCAAGACGGATTTCATTGGATTTCTTTCATCGAAGTTGATTCTGCTTTTAAAACAGCGCCGCGGCCAGACCACAGCCACGGCGCCTGCACGAGCTTTTGCGGAGCGATCAGCGCGCGACTCCGATGCGCTGCGTGGACGAGCTGCCGAGGCCGGCAGACGTGTTGGACGCGTTGTTCGCGACCACCGACGAGTTGCGCAGCACACCGTTGCCTTCGGCACCGCCGATCATCTGCGTGGCGCTCGAGCCCAGGCCGGCCGAGAGGTTGCGCACGTTCGTCGCACGGACCGACGAGTTCTGTACGCGGCCGTTGCCGGTTGCGAAGCCCACTTTCTGGGTTGCGCTGCTGCCGAGGCCGGCGGACGTGTTGGTCGCGTTCTGCACCCGCACGCTCGAGTTCTCGATGCGGCCGTTGCCCGACGCGTAGCCCAGGTACTGCTTGGCGCTGGAGCCCAAGCCGGCCGAGGTGTTGCGAGCGCCGTTGACGTTCACCGACGAGTTGCGGATCACGCCGCTGCCTTCGGCGACGCCGATGTTCTGCAGCGCGCTCGCGCCGAGGCCGGCGGCGGTGTTGGACGCGTTGTTGGCGTTGACGCTGCTGTTGTCGATGGTGCCGGCCATCGCGCCCAGGGCGGACAGGCTCAGGGCAGCGATGAGGGTGGATTTGACGAATGCTGATTTCATGGTGATCTCCAGTTCAGGTTTGGAAAAAAGTTTCAGGGGTTGCGGGTGGCTTCGCGAAATTGCTTGCCATCCGCTAATGGGTTGCGCGGGTTGAGAAATCGGTTCAGTTTTTTTCGCGGCTTTTTCCATGATCCGCAACCTGCTGACGTTTCCAGGTCGAATTCCGGTTCGACCCTGTTTGCTGGCGTCGCTTGCACCGCTGACAGGCGGGGAGCGGCCGTGCGCTGGCCATGCCAGCCGTGTGCATCAATGAAAACGCCGCGGCGCAAAAGCGCCGCGGCGTCCGGGTCGGAGCGAGAGCAAACCGCAGTCGATGATCAGCGTGCGACGCCGATGCGCTGGGTTGCCGAGCTGCCC
This sequence comes from uncultured beta proteobacterium, assembly GCA_963784295.1. Taxonomy (GTDB): domain Bacteria; phylum Pseudomonadota; class Gammaproteobacteria; order Burkholderiales; family Burkholderiaceae_C; genus JBBPYC01. The sequence goes on along the minus strand of CAWAQL010000013.1, from coordinate 206,807 downwards.
AGACCCGCCGAGGTGTTGGACACGTTGTTGGCCACCACCGTCGAGTTGCGCAGCACACCGTTGCCTTCGGCACCGCCGATCATCTGCGTGGCGCTGGAGCCCAGGCCGGCCGACGTGTTGCGCACGTTGGTCGCACTGATCGACGAGTTCTGCACGCGTCCGTTGCCGGTCGCAAAGCCGATCATCTGCTTGGCGCTGGAGCCCAGACCAGCCGACGTGTTGGTCGCGTTCTGGACGCGAACGCTCGAGTTCTCGATGCGGCCGTTGCCCGATGCGTAGCCGATGTACTGCTTGGCGCTGGAGCCCAGGCCGGCCGAGGTGTTGCGCGCCCCGTTGACGTTCACGCTGGAATTGCGGATCACGCCATTGCCTTCGGCGACGCCGATGTTCTGCAGCGCGCTCGCGCCGAGGCCGGCGGCGGTGTTGCTGGCATTGCTCGCGTTGATGCTGCTGTTGTCGATGGTGCCGGCCATCGCGCCCAGGGCGGACAGGCTCAGGGCAGCGATGAGGGTGGATTTGACGAATGCTGATTTCATGATGATCTCCAGTGCAAGGTTTGATAAAAATTTCAGGGGTTTGGTGGTTTCGCTGTCTGCTTGCCATCCGCTAATAAGTTGCACGGTGTTTGAAAACGGTTCATGTTTTCTACGCTGCCTCGCAAACTTTTCTGACGCCTTTTCGTGTGGTTTCTTTCATCACCGCGACTGCGGGTGTCTTCGCCTTGCCGATTGCAGCGCGCTTCGACGGGCAGGCTGTGGCGCGTCGTACCATGAGCGCCAGCTTTCTCCGTCCATGTCTCACGACCCCACGCATGCACCTCAACGACTGACTGGCCTGGCCAGCCTGATCGGCTCGCTGATCAATCTGGGGTTGATTCGCGTATCGGCAGGAAACGCGCGCAGGCTCGAGTTCTTTGCGGCCGATGACGGCCAGCGCATTCCGCTGCGCGCAGCCGGCAGCGAGCCACCGCCGATCGTGTTGGTGCATGGCCTGGGTTGCTCACACCGCCATTGGTGGCCGGTCGCGCGGCGCCTGGCGCGCGGCCATCGCGTGCTCGCCTGGGATGCGCGTGGCCATGGTGCGTGCCGCATCGGTCCTGGGGCTTCGATCACGCTCGCGCAGCTCGGGCGCGACCTGGCCGCGCTGCTGGATCATTTCGGCTTTGCGCGCGCCGTGCTCGTCGGGCATTCGATGGGTGCGCTGACCGTCATGCAGTATCTGCAAGCGTTTGGCACCGCGCGTGTTGCGGCGGCCTGCCTGGTCGATCAGTCGCCGCGCATCGTGACCGACGACGCGTGGCGGCTCGGCATGTTTGGCGGTTGCAGCGCGCCGATGCTGCGCAGCCTGATCGACGGCGCCCGCAAGGACCTCGCCGGTACCGTGCTGCACCAGATCGAAGCCGATGCGGGCGACTGGCTCCAGCGCCGCGTCGCGCCCGATGCGCTGTTGGGCCGTTGGCTGCGCGGCTGGCTGAAGGAGATGGCGCACAACGCGGTGCCTTTGCTCGATCTTGCGCAGTCACTGGCAGATGCCGACTTTCGCCAGACGATCGCGCGACTCGACGTGCCGCTGAAGATCGTGCTCGGCGGCAACAGCCCGCACTATGGCAACGTGCCGCTTGCGGACTGGTACCAGCGCAGTGTGCCGCACGCGAGCGTCAGCGTGTATTCGCGCGCTGGCCACTCACCGCACTACACCGAGCCGCTGCGGTTTGCGCGCGAGCTGCAGCAGTTCCTGGCGGACCACGCATGAGCTTCGGCCGACTTCCTCTTGAGACGCTATTTCTTGCGCCGTTCAATCGCCTGCTTGAGCAGCCCCAGCACCGCCGCTTCGGTCGCCGCTTTGCCGGATACGCCCACCACGACGCCCATATCCTGAACGATGGCGCCGGCGGACCAGCCGTCGTCCGGCGCCACCCAACCCCTGTTCCCAATGCCGGGCAGGAGCTTGAATCCAGGGACCGCAGAGGGCTCCGGGAAGTAATTTGGAGGAACCACGGTCACGCTTGCCCGCGCTGCGTAGTCCTTGCTGTGCCAGTTGCACCCCAAACCGCCGGCCGCGTTTTCTCCCGGTCCCACCGGCGCGCCGACCAATGCCGTCATTTCGGCCGCAGTGAAAAGCTTGCACTGCGGATTGGCCGCTGCGGGGCCCTTGGCATCGCCCGTCAACGCGTCCTTCAGTTTCTTCGGGTCGATCGACTGGCCGTTTGCGGATGCCGCAATCAGCAGGGCCAGGACGGCCGCTGTTGCTGTCACTTTCAGGCGGGACATGGTTCACTCCTTGGGTGCTCGACAGGTTGACGTGGGGAACTCATCTCGACAATTCGGCGCCGTTTCAGGCAGAAGCGGGGACGATGCCTCGGTGCTTGTGCGTGCTACGGAAGTCATAGCTAGAAACACAGACAACGCTTGAGTTCGAGCAACTTTGGCTGTGAAATATTCGATCGCGTGCTGTTTTCATGGTGCTTGGAGGGTGCCGGGCCGGTCCAGCCTCAGGCGCCGCACCGCCCCTGCGCGTTCGGCTTGAAGCAAAAGTCCGCCGTCAGGCTCGACGACTCCCACGGCACCTGCACGCGCGCGGTGTCTTGCGCGACCGCGATGCGCACCTGCTTGAACAGCTTTTCGATCGGCAGCCCCGGCGTGGCGATGTGTTCGAGCAGGTAGCGCGTGTAGACGCTGTGGTCGCTGCCCGCGCCGTCGAGCGCAACGCCGTTCGGCGCAGTCGAGAACGCGACCAGGGTGCCGATCGGCGCATCGACCGCCGCCAAGCCGCCGGGCGTGCTGCCGCGAAACTTCAGGCGGCGCCCGTCGGGGCCGACCACCACACCGCCCGCGAACGGGTTCACGCGGCACGCATCGAGCACCACGATGTTGGCGCCGTGCTCGATCAGCGACAGCCGATCGACGAATTCGCCGACGTCGGCACCCTGGCGCGCGACGTCTTCGGGCGACTGCGGATCGACGTCGATCGGCAGCAGGTAGTTGCGGCCTTTGACCTGCACGCCGTGGCCCGCGTAGAACAGCATGCGCACCGCGCTGCTCGGCGCGCGCAAGGAGAACACGCGCAACGCCTCGATCAGTTCGCGCAAGGTCGTGTTCTCGCGCAGGTTCACGTCGTAGCCGAGTCCGCGCAAACTGCCCGCGATCGCGCGCGCATCGCCGACCGGGTTCTTGAGCGGCGCCTGCTTGTACGCGCCGTTGCCGATCACGAGCGCGATGCGGTCGGCATTCGCTGCAGCGGCTGCTGCGCCGGCGCGCGTGGCGGCAGCCAGCGCCGCAAGCACCGCAGGCAGCGCGCGGCGCGAGAGTCGGGTCTGCATGAGCGGCGTTTGCATGATGCCTCCAGTGGGTTCATCAATCCCGCGACGGCACACCCGCCGACAACGCGGCCGACAACACGAGCGGGTTCGCCTTCAACCGGTCGAGCGCCGCCTGCTGGTGTCCTTCGGGCACGCGCACGTACCAGTCGCCGAGCTGGCCGGGGCCGCCCGCGAGTTGTCCTTGAACAGAAGCCAGCAGCATTCGCATGTCGACTTCCTTCGCATCGGCAGCGAAGTTGATCTTGAGCAGCGGGCCTTCCTCGACGCGGGTCGCGCGCAGCGAGCGGATCTCGGCCTCGTTCTCCTTCGCGCCGTACATCATGTCCAGCATCACGCCGCTTTGCACTGCGACCACCGCCAGACCCGCGAGCGCAAGCGCCGGGCGCATGCCGAAGTTGCCGAAGAACGCCTGGATGCGCTCGGACAAGGTCGGCTGGTCGCCGCGGATCAGCTGCATCGTGCGCGCCAGGCCGATCGTCGCGGGCACGGCCGGCGCGGCTTCGCGCACGCGCAGCTGCAGCGACCGGTACCAGTCGAGTTCCGAGCGGGCCTCCGGGTGTTCGGCCAGATGCCGCTCGACGAACGCGCGGTCCGCATCGCCCGACGTGCCGTTCACATACCAGGGCAGCAGTTCTTCGAAACGTTCGCCGTCATGGATGTCGTTCTCGTTCATGCGAGCGCTCCCTGACCGCAGGGCCGAGCGCCTTCGCGTGTCAGCAGCCGCTCCAGGCAGCCCTTGATCTTCTGCCGCGCATGAAAGAGCCGTGTCTTGACCGTGCCTTCGGGGCAGTGCTGCACGTCGGCGATCTCGGCGACCGACATCCCTTCGAAGAACACCAGATGCATGCATTCGCGGTGCTCTTCCGAGAGCCGCTCCATGCAGTGCTTGACGCCTTCCGCGCGCTGCCGCTCGGCGAGCTGCGCGAAACCGTCGGGTGTGTCCGACGCATGCGTCTCCGCGATGTCGTCGAGGTCGCCGTGCACCTCGTCCGGCCGGCGCGCGCGGTACACCATCAGCGCCTTGTTGCGCGCAATGCCGATCAGCCAGGTGCTGAACTGTGCATTGCCTTGAAAACGGCCCGGCTGGCGCCAGACCTCATGCATCGTATCCACCAGAATCTCCTCGGCCCGCGCATGGTCGTTCACCATGTTCAGGACATAGGCGAACACCTTGCGGCTGAACGCCTTGTACAGCTCTTTGAAGGCGGACTGATCCTCCTTCGCGATTTTTGCGAGCAGTACCTTGACCCGTTCGTTGTCCATGTCAGCCTTGCTGGTCAAACGTCGATCGGGCCATGTTAGGCGGCTCGATGAAGGACGCAACACCGTCCTCACGCAAACTGGGTTGCAGCGGCCGCGAAACCGGTTCAATCCGATTGGAACTCGTTTTCTGCCTGCCGCCGCGGGTCCGTGAACACGGCGCGTTGACGATTCGAAACAAGGGCTCGTGCGGCAACGAGGCTGCAACGTTTGTGCAGATCGCCGGATCGTTCCAGAATGGATGGGACCATCGGCAGGAGGGCAGCCACCATGACCACCTTGTTGCAGTCGCGCCGCTTCTGGTTCGGCTTCGCCTTTGTCATGCTCGCTGTCGCGGCGGGTTGTGCGGCGTTGCAGTATTTCCCGACCCAGCCGGTCGTCAGGAACATCGGCGACCCGGCGATCGTTCGCGGCTATCTCGCCGTGGCGGTCGGGCGCTCGGCCGAGGCCGAGAGCGGCGGCATCTACAGTCGCGCGTACGAGGCGCAGGACATCCACCTGCCCGGCGTCACGGTCTATCTGGACGATGCGGCTGGCGGCGGTGCGGCTGGCCCCGCGGTGCGCACCGACCTGTCCGGCCGTTTCACGCTCCATGCGCCGAAAGACGCGAAGTACCGGCTTTGCTGGAAGTCCGAGGTCTACGGCGGTGCGTGCATGCAGACGCCGTTTCGCGCCGGGCACGAGCCGTTGTTCCTCAGTACCCAGCGCGTGCAGATCGCCCGCCGGGACGGCCACGTCGCGAGCTTCGGCAAGGTGCGTTTCACAGACGACTCGCCGGCGCGCACGCTGGAGCCGTTCGCCGACATCAACAGCTTTGCCGTCGTGCGCCTGCTCGACCGGCGCCAGAAGGTGCTGGCCGAGGTGCCTGTCAACAATCAAGGCAACTACCTGTTGCCGTATCTCCCGAGCACCGAGCCCGTCACCTTGGTCGCGGCGATCGAGAAGTCCGAATCGGCGCTGCTCGTCCTGCCCGACACCTACGTCAACAATCCGCGGCTGGTGCGCTTTCATCTCACCTTGCAGAACACGCCGCCACGGTTGCTTGCGATCACGCCGCTCGATGCCGCTGGCAGCCGGGTCCAGGTCGCGGCGCCCGGGCAGACGTTGCGCCTGCGCGCCGAGACCCGCGACCGCGATGGCGATCCGGTGGCCGTTCGGTGGCTGGTGAACCCGGGATCGGGCACGGTGTCGGCGCCGGCCGGTGCGCAGGTCGAATGGACACTGCCCGCGCAGGCCGGACGTCACAGCGTCATGGCGATTGCCGCCGACGGCCGCGGCGGTTATGCGCGCTACACGGTGCGCCTGCCGGTCGGTGCGCCGGGCGTGGCGTTTGGCGGCGTGGTCGCCGGCACCGACGGCACGCTGCTGGGCGCGGCCGAAGTCGAAATCAACGGCAAGGTCGAAAAAACCGACGCGCAGGGGCGGTTCATCGCGCATGTGCCGGAAGCCGGGCGTTACGTGTTCAACATCCGCAAGCCGGGTTACGGTTTTTATTCGCGCATCTATGACCGCAGCGTGGCCGGCGGCCGCTGGACGCTGGTGGCGGCGACCGTGGCCGAGTTCGATCCGAAGTTGCCGATCGCCTTTGACGACAAGCGCGCGCCGCGCAACTGCCCGGGTGCCGATTCGGCCGGGATTGTCTGGGAGCAAAGCCCTATGCTGCGGCGTGTCTACTGGCAGGACGGCAAGGGCAACAACGTCGCCCCGCCGATCGATTCCGAGCAGAGCCGACGTGCGATCCTGCCGTGGCAGAGCCAGCGCGGCCGAAAGAGCGAGTGCGGTCCCGGCATCGCGGTGCGCATCCCGGCCAACGCGCTGCAGACAGCCGGCGGCGCGGCGCCCGCCGGCAACGTCGAACTGAGCCTGGCCACGGTCGACGTCGGCACGCCCGAACAGATGCCGGGCGACGATTCGGTGCGCATCGGCGGCCCCACGCCGGGCTGGATGATCAGCTATGGCGCCGGCTCGATCGCGCTGCGCGACAGCGCAACCGGCCGGGCGCTGAACCTGAAGCCCGGCGCTGCCGCCGAAGTGGCGATCCCGGTCGATCCCGGCCAACTGGCGGTCGGCGGCAGCCTGCCCGCAACCGCGCCGCTGCTCTACTACGACGAGGCCCAGGGTCTCTGGCAGCAAGACGGCGTGCTCACGCTCGACGCGGCGAAGAAGAACTACGTCGCCAAGGTCACGCACTTCTCGTCGCTCAACACCGACCTGGTCAAGACGAACCCGTCGTGCGTGCGCGTGCAGAGCACGATTCCGACGCCTTACGAAATGGAGGTCACGATTCCGCTTGGCGGCGGCCTGGCACCCAAGGTCAAGCAGCTGACGATCAGCGACGCGCCGCCGCACGTGATCTACAACCTGCCGAACCACACACCGATCACGATCGTCGCGATCGCACCGGGCAGCCCCGGCGTGCCGCCGCGCTCGCTCGGCGTGTTCATCGTCGACACCGGCCCGCCGCAGGCGGCCGGCTTCGGCTCGCCGCCGCCGGCTGCGGCCTGCGCGACCGAGGTCGCATTGAGCGTGCAGACCTTCCCCGAGGTGCCTGCGTCCGGACAGTTCCTGCACGGGCTGTTCGCGTTCTCGGCCACCACCCTCAACGAATCCGATCTCGGCACGCCGGGTTCGCTGTCGCAACTGCTGGATCAGGCGACGAACAACTACTACGCGCAGGTCGACCCGACCAGCGAACGCACCACGCTCACGGGCTTTCTCGGCAAGAACGGTTTCACCAGGCCGCCGCAATTCCAGCTTTGCGCGGGCGTGCCCTGCGTCGATCCGGACGTCGAGATCAACGCGGTGTTCGCCAACGGCGGCGACCTCGGCTTCGGGCGCGACATGCACTGCCGGCGCAGCGCCAGCGGGGCCGGATTCGACCATGCGTGCTACGTCAGCAACTACGGCGACATCACGACCGACGACGCGCTCGACGCACAGAACGCGCGCACCAACACCGGGCTCGTGGCGACCGTGGCGATGGAATACTCGCGCGTCGCCAACGGAGACCCGATCGACGACCGGCACGTCAAGTTCTACGTCTACAACGCGGCCGGCAATCGCGTGAACCGCGCCGACCTCGACGGCAAAGGCCTGCGTCCGGTGCCGCAGCTGTGCATGGTCTGCCATGGCGGCGCCTACCCGGGCGGCGGCACCACCGGCGTGCCCGCGTTCAGCACGGCCGCCAGCGTCAAGCTTGGTTCCCGCTTCCTGCCGTTCGACAACCGCTTCTATACCTATCCGGCGAGCCCGAACAAGGCAGCCCAGCAGGCCGCGATCAAGCATCTGAACGAAGACATCGTGCAGCACGCACCCTCTGTGGCACCGGCGCCGGACGCGATCGCGACCGTGATCGCCGCGATGTATGCGGGCGGCGCGACCACGCAGCACGAGGAATTCGTTGTCGACGGCTGGAAGCAGGGCACCCTGCCGAACACGGCGGCGCAGGAGCAGTTCTACCGGCGCGTGCTCGGCAACGCGTGCCGCACCTGCCACATCGCGCAGCCGTTTGCGAACGCGAGCAGCGAACGCGCGGGCGTGGACCTGCAATTCCGCAGCGCGCGCGACTTCCTGCGCAGCCAGCCGATCGCGGGCGGCGGCAGTTTCAGCCCGTTCAGCGCCGCCGAACAGCGGGTCTGCGTCGACCACGTGATGCCGCATGCCAAGCGCACGCACGACATCTTCTGGGGCCAGTACTGGCCGAGCGATTTCGGCGCGTTGAGCCCGACCCTGCCCGCGCAGTTCCAGACGTTCGGCGACACGATCAAGGCGCTGCCGCGGCCGGCCGGCTGGCCCGCAGCCGAGGTCTGGCCGCCGGCCTGGAACGGGCAGCTGTGCGGACAGTACACGTCGGCCGGCAGCACGCCGCCGAGCTTTTACTCGACCCATGTGCACCTGCTCTGGAGCCGCGACTGGAACAACGGCATCCGCTGCACCACATGCCACGCGGCGCTGTCCGGCAATGCCACGGACACGCACAACGCCCTGCTGGGCACGGGCTTGTTCGGCGGCGGCCCCGACGTGGTGGCCAACAACACCGGCGCGAGCATCTTGCACCAGCGGGTCACTGGATCGGCAGGCGCCAGGATGCCGCAGTCCTGCCCCGCCGGCTCGCCGCAGCGGCGCTGCCTGAATCAGGCGGGCGGCGTCTACAACCCGGCAGCGTCGCCCACGCTCACCACCGACGAGATCGACCGCATCGACTACTGGATCAACCACGGTGCGGCGCCGTAGAGAAAAGGCCGATGATCGGGCCGCCTTCGGCTACCGGGCTGCTCTGCTGGTGGCGATGCGTGGTGCCGGAGGCTGACTTGCACTTCCCCGGGTGGCATCCGGGGTCGTAGAAAGACCAGCAGGACGGCGTGGAACCCTTTCGCTGGCGGTCGAGCGCCGAGCGAAGATCGCCAAAGTCCGACTGCTTTCGGCCGGAAGCGACATACGTCGCCCTGAACTCGCGGCTGCAAGGCTGCCGGTCGCATTCGCGAACCAAACAAACCGCCGGCGCGCAGCGCCCACTCTGCGGTCAAGCATCACGGTTTGGGCTTACTGCCTTGCTCTGCTTGCCGCCCCATGCTTCCTGACACAGGGCGTGCCTCCGCCAAGCTGCCCAGCATGAATTGCACCAGTGCGAGCGGCGCGACTCGCTGATCCTGCCGGCGCAGCCATGCGTGGAAACTCTCGTCCGGCGTGCGCACCGACGAGCCGCCGATCAGCAGCAGCCGCCAGGCCGCGCTGGGGTTGTCGAGGTTCGGCGAGTCCTCGGCAATCCGCTGCTCGACGTCGTCGAGCACCTGCCGCAGGCAGTCGAGGTTCGTAGTGGCGTCGTCGATGAGCAGCAGCACCTGCGAAAGCGGCACCCGGTCGAGCAGCAGACCGAGCTCGTAGGCGCAGCCCATGTCCTCTGGGCTCAGGTCAGAGAGGTCCATCAGCACCGCGTCGGTGCGATCGAGCAAGGCGCGGATCGCAGCGCGCCAGATCGCGTCCGTGCACTGGAACGCCTGGCGCCGATAGCGGCCGTTGTCGTCCGCACCCGGCGACAGCGCGGCCAGGCGCCGTGCCAGATCCTCGGGCGAATGCACCAGCACGGCGTCGATGCGGTCGAGGGCCACAGCTTCCCGAACCTCGGCAGAGCGCGCCACCGAGTCAAAGCCCTCAAGATGCGCCACCGGCCCCCACAGGAGCCAGGGCCGCACCAGCTCGAGCAGGTCGTCGAACGACGGGCTGCCGAAGACCCGCAGCAGCACCAGCCGCAGACCGGGCTGCGCCGATGCGGCCCCCGTGCCGGCCCCGCGACGCAGGAACCAGCCGTACGCCGCGGCGAGCCCGAGCAGGGCTGCGCCGGCGATCCCGTTTGAGCCCTTGCCGCCGATCAGGCCCGAAGCCAGCAGCGGAAGGCTGAGCACGGACGTCAGGATGGCGAGGACGCGGGGCCGTGGGCCCAGGGGGGCCACGAGGTCGAGCGACTCGTCGCGCCAGAACTCCGGCTCCTCCGCCATGCGGCGACGCAGCGCTCGACCGGCATCGGCCAGCCTGCCCGTTCCGGCGTCCGGCAGCACGGCAGCGAGGCCGCGGACCACAAGCGCCACCGGGCCGCGCGCAACCTTCCAGTTTTCGAGTCGGGTCGCATGCCAGGCCTCCAGGAGCCGGCCAGGAACGCCCTGGAGGCAGAAAATCCAGGCCGCGACATAGGACACGATCAGCTCGGGAGGCATCCGGCCGGCCAGCGCCATGCCGAGGGCGACGACGGCCAAGCCGCCGACGAACAGGCCCAAGGCGATGACATGGGGCCGGAGCACCGCCCGCGCGAGCTGGCGACGCCGATCGGTGCGCGCCAGCGCAGCGGCCGTCGGCGGCGGCAAGTCGCCGGCCGCCAGCCACTGCAGCGGGCGGGTCAGCGCATCGGCGCGCCTCCGAGCCGCCGTGCCCTGCGCGGCTTTCTCCGTGGTTGCGTGCGCATCGGCGGCGGATCGCTCGCGCGAGCGCCGCGCCACCGCGAGTTCCACCTCACGGGCCGACGGCATGAGCAGCTGCACGCGGTACCACTGGCGCGAGCGCCACGACACGAACGCGCCGGCGAGCGCGAGGACGGCGATGCCCAGCGGCGTGATCAGGGCCGTCAGGACGAAGACCAGCACCGCCATGACCAGCGACGCCAGCAATCGCACGAGCAGCGGTGGACGCAGGCGAGGACGCGCGAGGCGGCGCCGCCGGCGTGCCGCGAGCGCCTCCTCCTCGCCCGGGCTGCCCAGCGCCGGCAGGGGCTCGTCGGGCCAGGTGCGGCGAGCCGCGAAGAAGAGCCCGACCGCAGCGCCGGCGGCGAACAGGGGCGGCCAGCCCCACCAGCCCAGTGCCGAGGAAGGATCCCATGCAGGCCCCATGAGCCACGCCACTGCGATCGACCCGATGATGAGCATCGCGCCCACGAACGCCGCCGTCGTGAGCGCTGAGTTGGGCATCGGTGCGGACGGAATGCCGAACCTGTCCACGCCGGCGTCGGCGCGCGGATCGGCCGCCGGTCGCGGGTCCGGCGCCGGCGTGGGGGAGAGAAGAAATCCCTCGTCGATGGCCGCTGCGAGACTGCGCCACAGGGCCGGCCGATCGGTCGGGCAGGTCTCGATCAGCGGGGCCGGGAGATCCTTCGCGAGCGCCGCTTCGGTCGACGGCGTCGGGACGAGCACTGAGCCCCGGCGCTTGGCGACTTCCTGAAGAACGCCCCGTCGCAGGGCCGACTCCTCCAGAGTCGCCATCGCGTCCCCGGCGCCGCCGCGCCAGTCGGCGACGAGCCGCGAGACCGGCATGCAACGCCTTCGCAGCAAGGCCGCCTCGACCGCGTCCGCCGGCCACGGCACGGGCGCGTCGAGCGGATTCGCGCGCAAGCCGTCGGCGGCCTCCGTCAGGGCCAGCAACCCCGCGCGCTCGTTGGCCAGCAGCGCCTCGGCGATGACCAAGAACTCCAGCCTAGACGCATCGGCGCGGGTCGTCGGCCCCTTTCGCGGCCTTGCCTTGCGCCAGCCCGGACCCCAGGCGACCACGAGCGCGCCGGAGACCACGGCGAGGGCGGCGGTCGCCCACGCCGGCAAGTGATATTTCTGGCCCACGGCCACCGCGGCGGCAAGGGCCAGCAGCAGGGCGAGCGGCCCCTTGCCCAGCTGCGGAAGGGCCAGCCGGCGGCGCCGGGGCGCGAATTGGTTCGCCCTGAGCAGCACGGTGTCGGTCGGCACGAAAAACGGCCAGGCTGTGTCTGCCGGGCTATCGCGCATCGAATCTCCCAGTCGCCACGGGAAATAGGCTGGCGCTGCTCTTGCACGAGAAGCGCTCAGGCCCTTCGGAGTCTACGCGGCCCCGCCTTGGCGGCGCCGCAATGGCTGGTCATCCGCGGCGGTCGTACGCTTTGGATTGATGAGACTGCGGGTTCCAAAACCGCTCGTTCGCGGACGACTGCAAGTGGCCGAGACCGGTCGATCGCCGCCGCACGGATTGGAGGCCCGCTTCACCGGTGCCGGTCGTTCACCGGTGGTCTTGCAGGTGTCGCGCACGACCGGTTGCGCTGAGGTTGCTCCAAAGACCGCTTTTGCCAGCCGCGAACCGGTGCTTCCGACACGAAGCGGCAGGTGTTCACCGAATGTGCTCAACCGGGCGCCTCGGTGGCGGGCATTGCGATGGCCCAGGGCTTGAGCGCCCACCTCTTGGCTCACCCGTGGCGTCGCCTGGCGGTGCGTGCCGGCCAGCCTGCACCCACGGCCCTGCTCGCGAGGTCTTCGTCCCAGTCGCGTTGTCGCTGGCAAATCCCCCCGCCGGCAGACGTTCGCATCGAGCTGCGACGCGGCGCCATCGCGGCCAATGTGTGCTGGCCCGTCCCGGGCCGGGGTGGGCCGCTGCTATAGGGGCGCCTGCTGGCGTTGCAGAAACGCGAGCACCTTCCCCTCGTCGTAGTCCCTGGCGTTTTCCAGTTCCCCCGAAGCCTGGGACACGAGCACCTTGCCCGATGCGTCGAGCACGTAGAAGTGCGGATAGCCCTTCGCCTTCGGAAAGCGCGAGAGCACGCCCTCGTTGCGGTTCTGCGGCGAGTAATTCACCTTCACGAGGATGTAGCGCTCCGCCAGCACCTTCGCCACGTCCGGGTGCGATGCCACGAACCGGTCGAACACGTGGCACCAGGAGCACCACTCGCCGCCAACGTCGACGAGCACCAACTTGCGCTGTGCCTGAGCAAGCGTCATGGCCTGCTGAACGTCCGCGGCGGCATCTCGCGCCGGCTCGAACTTCTCGGGCAGCACGTGGACGCCCCATGCGGGCCCAAGTACGAACGCGACGAGGCTGGTGAGGAGGACTCTCCGATGCATGGCGGCCATTGTAGAAAGCCCGCGCCGCTTTCGCTCCCGTCCCGACTCCTGTGCATCCCAACCACGTACGGCAGGGGCATTCGCCCAGTGGTCACCGGAATCGTCATACTCCTCGCACGTCTCAGCTCGAGCATGCAAGCGACACACCGATCCCGCCGCTTCGGCCGCTTCGTGGCGGTCTGGCTGCTGCTGTGGTTCGTCGCCATGAGCACGGCGCCGGTGGGGCCGTTGTCGGCCTTGGTGGGGGCGCACGCTCTCGAGTCGGTGACGGGTGATGCGAAGGACGTCACCGATTGCGGTCCCGCGGGACACCACCCTCACCATGATCACGAACAGGCGGCGCAAGCGTTCGATGGATGCGCCGCCTCCCCGCAGCCCGTGCACGCGGGTCACGGGGCGGGTTCGTCGTCGCATTGCCCGCTGTGCCTGCACGCAGCAGCGCCGCCGCCCGTCGTGCTTGCGGCCCGCGCGGCCGCCGATCCACCGACCGAGCTCCGGGTGCACGCAACGCGCAACGTGCGGCGCCCGCGCACCGACGTCCCCCCGCCTGCACGCGGACCACCAGCACGCTCCTGAGCTTTCTCCGATTGGTCGCCTGCGGCGGCCACCCGATCATTGACTTCAGGAGATTCACCGTGCATTCGATTCACGGGGCTGCGGCTCGCATGCCCACCATCCATTCATTTGTTCATGCCAGGTTGTCCGACTCTCGACCCTTGTCGGCCTGCTCGCCGCTTTTGCAGGCAATGCCCAAGCGAGCTGCGGCTCGGCCTTCTGCTCCATCAACACCGACTGGGGCGCGGGCACGACGGGGCTGTCGGAAGGCAGCACGCTGGACCTGCGGTACGAGAACATCCGCCAGGACCAGCCGCGCACCGGCACGCGCAAGATCGCGGTCGGCGAGATTCCGCACCACCACGACGAGGTCCACACCTTCAACCAGAACCTCATTGCCACGTACAGCCACACCTGGGCATCGGGCTGGGGCATTTCCACCACGCTGCCTTTCGTCGACCGCGACCACCTGCACGTCCACAACCACCACGGCGAGCAGATTCCCGAGCAGTGGAAGTTCCGCGGACTTGGCGATGTGCGCGTGATGGGCCGCTACCAGCGTTCGCTGGAGGGGTCCGATATGGCGCCGCGCACGGCGGGCGTTTTCTTCGGCCTGAAGCTGCCCACCGGCCGCACCAACGTTGCGAACGACCAAGGCGGTGTCGCCGAGCGCAGCCTGCAGCCCGGCTCCGGCACCACCGACCTGCTCGCGGGCGCCATCTATCACCAGCAGGTTGCATCGAGCGGCGCCGCCTGGTTCGCGCAGGTGCAGCTGCAACAGCCGCTGAACTCGCACGACAACTTCCAGCCGGGCGCGCAGCTCGGGCTGGACCTCGGCTACGCGCACCCGCTGACGGAGCGCCTTTCGGGTCTCGTTCAGCTCAATGCGCTGGCGAAGCGGCGTGACCGGGGCTCTGAGGCCGAGCCGGCAGACAGCGGCGGCCGTTTCCTGTTCCTCAGCCCCGGGCTGAGCTACAAGCTGGGTGAGGTGTTCCGCGTGTATGCGTACTACCAGCACCCGCTGCACCAGCGCGTCAACGGCGTGCAGCTCACGGCGAGCCGGACGTTCGTGGTCGGGGTCTCGACCCGGTTCTGAGAGCGCGGTGCTGCGGGTGGGGAACCATGGGGAAGCCCACGTGCCAAACCGCGGATTTCTCAAGCCGCTCGTGGCCACAGACCCCGAGCGGCTTTTGAAGTGCTGCTCCACCCCGACGAAGCGCCGCTGGCCCTGCAGCAAAATTCGCACTGCGCGCTGCTGGGTCTGCGCATCGGACGGGATCCCCAGACGCTTGCGGCGAACTGCCGCTGTGGGGCGTTTTCGGAAAAGCCCCGCGCTGGTACAGCGCTCGTCCGGATGAGGAGGTGCTCGGCGAACTCGCGAATGTCAGCGCCACCTCGGGAAGCAGTCAACCAAAGGCCATCTGGCCGCGCGCCTCAATCGTCGCAATGGGACCGGCACTGTTTGGTCGGCGCTCGCTGTCGATCGACAGCAGCCGCTGCATCGCGGTCCCTGGCGACGCGAAGCCGTTGGACGGCGATGGGTCGATCCCTGACGACCAACCGCCGCCCGCCAAGTCGCATCCACCAAGCGCTCCGTTGGCCCGACCCAGTCACCGGGCAGCCGTCGTTGCTGTCCTGGCACCCCGCTCGCAATCGATCATCTGAAACTCCACCCGTCGGTCCAGCGCGTCGCGCAGATCGTCGGTTCCGAGGCCCACCAGCAGCTCTTTCGACCCCATGCCGGTGGCGCTCAGCCGCGCCTTCAGCTCGCGGTTGTCCTGCTCCAGCAGGCTCTGTACGGTTTCGGCGCGCTTGAGCGACAGCACCTGGTTCGCGGCCGGGTCGCCGGTGCGGCTCGAATGGCCGACGACGTTCAGGCACGCGTCGAACTTGCCCGTTTGCTGCGCGACCGACGCGAGCCAGACCTGATACTGCTCGGGCCAGTCGCCGATCTGGCTGAACCGGGTGGTGCCGGTGCGAAACAGCAGCTTGAGCGGCAGGCGCCCGGCCTCAAGCCCGAACGCGACGATGTCGTCGAACGCTTCCTTGGCGGCCTTGTGATTGCCGAGCTTCCAGTGGGTCAGGTACAGGCCGTTCGAGACCCGCAGGTCGCCCGGGTCGGCCAGTGCCTGCGCCTCCCGGTAGCGGTCGCGCGCTTCGGTCAGATTGCCGGCGCCGTAGGCCGTGATCGCCTCGTTCAGCACCGCCGCAGCGGGCAGATGTTCGAGGTAGATCGGATCGGCCAGATCGCCCACCTTGGTGTTCACCTGGCACGAATTGATGTAGCCGGCGACGGTGCGGTCCTTCTGCCAGGTCGGGCTGTCGGCGTAGAACTTGAGCGGCCTCGTGTCCACGCTTTCCATCGTCGCGCGGTTGATGTTCTTCGACACCACGCGGCCGGTGCGCAGGTCGATCACCGTGAGCCAGACGCGGAACACGTCGGGCGCCGCGTCTTTCACGCCGGCCCCATGGATCGGCGTGACGGTGCCGATCACCAGCAGCGGCTTCGCGGCGATCGCGTCGCGCGTGAAACGGGCGTTTTCGAGCGTCGGAAAACCGCTTTTGACGATCGTCTTCAGGTGCTCGCCCATCAGCACCGTGCTCGCGGTCTGCGCGCCGGTGTTCGCATCGATCAGCGGGTCGATCACGACTTGGCGCGGTTCGGCGCCGAGCAGCTTGACGGCATCGGCAAACACTTTCTCGCCTGCGCGCTGCACCGCTTCGTTGAACGAAGTGGCGGGTGCGGGTGCGGCGGGTGCGGCGGCGACGGCGGCCACTGCGGTGCTGCGCGTCTGCGCTGCCGTGGCTTGGGCCGGGGCGGCCGACGGCGCCGATGCGTCGGTGCGCAGCAGGCCGCAGGCGCTCAGCAGCGCCGTGCTGCACAGCGCGGGCAGACTCGCGCGCAGCGCATGGCAGCCGCGCCGCGATGGGCGCAGCGCGCTGGCTGCGTGGATGCGTGGGATCGGCTGGGGCATGACGGACTCCTGGTGGAAGAAGAACACGCAACTGCATCGAGAGCGATGCAACGGGCCGACGGATCGGATGAATTCATGCTAGGTGGTGCCATCGGGATTGAGAATCCCGCGCATGCGGGAGGCGACGGCGACCGGCCCGAAGCGACGGACCGCGTATTTTTGCTACTTATTCAGTAGCTGAAACCCTAGCAAAATTGTGCGACCCAACGCGTTTTGATTCAAAACGTGCCGCTCGGGCCCACCGCAGGGCAGGCAGCAATGCTCAAAGCCCGGCTGCGGCCAGCGCCTGTGCCGTCGGCAGCCCTTCGGTGTCGCCGCGCACCTGCACCGCCTGCGCACCGATCCAGGCGCCCCTGCGGGCCGCTTGCTCGACGCTCCTTCCTTCAAGCAGAGCGCTGATCACGCCGACTGCGAAACCGTCGCCGGCACCGACGGTGTCGACCACTTGCGCAACCGAAAACGCCGGCACCCGGCCGGCTGCGTCCTGCGTTGCCCAATACGCGCCTTGCGTGCCGAGCTTGACGATCACGACCTGCACGCCGCGCTCCAGATAGAAGCGCGCGATGCGCTCGGGATCGTCGCTGCCGCAAAGAATGTGGCCTTCCGCGACGCCGGGCAGCACCCAGTCGCACTGGAATGCAAGTGCGTTGAGCCGCTCGGCCATCACGGCGGGTGAAGGCCACAACGCGGGCCGCAGGTTCGGGTCGAACGAGATGGTGCGGCCGGCGGCGCGCATCAAGGAAATCGCGCGCTCACCGGCTGCGTAGCAAGAGGCCGAAACGGCCGCATGCACGCCGGTCAGGTGCAGATGGCGGGCCGACTGCAGCCAGGCTTCGTCCAGAGCGACGGCAGACAACGTGCTCGCAGCCGAGCCGCGCCGGTAGTACTCGATGCTCGCGTCTTCACCGGCGGTGGCAAACGTCTTGAGCATCATGCCGCTGCTGGCGCCCGAGTCGACCAGGACGCGGCTGCAGTCGATGCCTTCCGCGCGCATCGTGGCCAGCAGATAGCGACCGAACGAATCGTCGCCGAGCCGGCTGGTCCAGCCGACGTGCAGGCCAAGGCGCGCGAGGCCGATCGCGACATTCGTCTCGGCGCCGGCCGTGCCTTTGTGAAACGACCGCACCGCATCGAGCGGGCCCGCCTCGTTGGCGATCAGCAGCACCATCGCTTCGCCGAGCGTGACGACGTCGGGCGGGCGGTCGGCGAAATTTTTCATCGGCGAAGTCTTGTTTGCTAAGGTGGCGGCGAAGGGTCATTCTCGCGTGCCACGCATCGGCGCACTGCCAGACCGAACGACGCATTCAACCCAAAATCAGGAGACAGACATGAAGCACCGCCTCTCGGCCATTGCAGCCGCCACCGCCATCACAGTCAGCCTGCTCGCGCCGTCGACCGCCTCAGCGCAAGGCGCGGACAAGATCTCGGACGACGTCGTCAAGCTCGGCCTGATCCTCGACATGTCGGGTCTCTACGCCGACGTGACCGGCCCCGGCACCGTGGAAGCCACACGCATGGCGATCGCCGACTTCGGCGGCACGGTGCTCGGCAAGCCGATCGAACTGGTGACGGTCGACCACCAGAACAAGGCCGACATCGCGGCCAGCAAGGCGCGCGAATGGTTCGACAGCGAGAAGGTCGATGCCATCATGGATGTCGCCGCGAGCGCACCCGCACTGGCCGTGGCGCTGGTCGCAAAAGAGAAGAACAAGATCACCGTGTTCAACGGCCCCGGCTCGGTGCGGCTCACCAACGAAGCCTGCACGCCGGTCACGATCCACTATGCGTACGACACCTATGCACTGGCCAACGTCACCGGCCGCGCGGTGGTGCAAAACGGCGGCGACTCGTGGTTCTTCATCACGGCCGACTATGCATTCGGCCAGTCGCTCGAAAAGGATGCGAGCGCGGTCGTGAAGGCAGAAGGCGGCAAGGTGCTCGGCGAGGTGCGACACCCGATCAACGTGTCGGACTTCTCGTCGTTCTTGCTGACCGCACAGGCCTCGGGCGCGAAGATCATCGCGCTGGCCAACGCGGGCGGCGACACCATCAACGCGATCAAGACCGCGCGCGAATTCGGCATCGGCAAGGACGGCAAGCAGTCGCTCGCCGGGTTGCTGGTCTACATCAACGACGTGCACAGCCTGAGCTTGGCGCAAACGCAGGGCATGTACCTCACGGAAGGTTTCTACTGGGACCGCGACGATGCGTCCCGCGCCTGGTCGAAGCGCTACTTCGACAAAATGAGCAAGATGCCGAACATGAGTCAGGCCGGTGCGTATTCGGCCACCTTGCACTACCTGAACGCCGTGAAAGCGGCCGGCACCGACGCGACCGATGCGGTAATCGCGAAGATGCGCGAGACACCGATCAACGACATGTACGCGAAGAACGGCCGCATCCGGGCGGATGGCCGCATGGTGCACGACATGTACCTGTTCCAGGTGAAAAAGCCCGATGAATCGAAAGCCCCTTGGGACTACTACCACGTGAGGTCCACCGTGCCGGGCGACCAGGCGTTTCAGCCGCTGTCGGCCAGCACCTGCCCGCTGGTGAGCGCAGCGGCGAAGAAGTAGGTTTGCCGGGGCTGCGGCGCGTTGGTGGGGCGTCGCCCAGGACCGAGCGTGCCGCGCGCAACCGTTGCGCCCGACGGCCACCGCAACACGCCCATGGCATCCAACGGTCGATGGCGCTTCGACGATCCCAGGTGGAGCGTGGGGCACACCGCACACCGGTCGTTGATTTCAGCGCACTGCGAACGATCGCCTGTCGCATTGAAGCGCGTGTTCCCGACATCGCCCACGCCACGCACATCGTGGAACCGATCGATCGTCGTCGGCGAGCCCGGCATGCATCGGCCATGCACGGCGGCGCGATGCGGTGGAGACAGACCCCTTACCACTGTTACCGCATGGGTGGGGCCCTGCGAGCCGGCGCGCAGCGCATGCTCGGTGAGTGCCGCACTAAAATCATTCGTCATGAGCCACGCTGCCCCCGACGTACCACCCGCTGCATCGCCTGCGGTTCCGAGCTCCGGCGCCGCTGTATCGCCATCGTCGCCTTCTTCCTCGTTCAAGCAGCAGATGCTGCGCTCGCGCGAAGAGGCCATCGTCACGATCGCCAATCGGCTGCTCGCGCAAAAAGGGTTCGACGCGATGACGGTGGACGAAGTCGCCGCCGCCGTGGGCATCGCCAAAGCGAACCTGTTTCAGCACTTCCCAAGCAAGGAAGCGCTGGCCACCGCAGCGATGGTGCGCGTGATGCAGCGCGCGCTCGACTTCCTGCAGCAACAGGTGTCGCCGCAGGATGCGCCGGTCGACAAGTTGCGAAGCTTTGCCGCGTGGGCGATGCACTCGCAGCTCGGTGGCGAACTGCCGCTGGTGCCGGGCCAGCGTTCCACGTTGCGCAGCACGCTGATGAACAGCGCCGACTATTCGGCCACGCTCGACGACGTAAGCGACACCCTGCTCGGCTGGATCGCGGCCGCCCAGGCCGACGGCTCGCTGAATCCGATGCTGCCGGCGCCTGTGGTGCTGCATTCGCTCTATGCGCGCGCGTGCTGCCCGGTGGTCGATTATTTGAAGGCGCAAGGCGACATGGCCGACGGCGAGATCATTGAGTACGTATTGGCCGCCTGCTTCGACGGCCTGCGAAGCCGCTGACCGGTTCGGCGCCGAGCCACGAGTTACGCATCACTTGAAGAACCGACACAGAACGGCACTCGCGGTGTACCTCAGTTCCAGCAGGGGCCACGGAGCCGGCTCCGCCAAGCCGCAGGCGCCGCCCCCGGCGAGGGGGTAGCCGAGAGCCGACCGAAGGGAGCGAAGGCTGGGGGCGAACTTAACGTCACCGAATCAGCAGCACCGGCACGCTGCAGTGCGACAGCACCATCGTCGTGACCGAGCCGAGCATCAGGTTCGCCAGCCGCCCGTGGCCATGCGAGCCCATCACGATCAGGTCGAACCCGCCTTCCCTGGCATAACGCGCGATCGATTCGCCGGGCTGGCCGATTTCGAAGTGCCCCTGCGCCGAAGACCCGCCGTAGCGCTGCAGAAACGCCAGCACGGGATCGAGCACCTTCTGCGCTTCCTCGCTGTGCAGGCGGCTCCGTTCTTCCTTGCTCATCACACCACGCGCGCGGGGCGCGAGCTCATGCGCGACCGTCAGTGCGGTGAAGTCGTTGTCGTGTCCGAGCAGCTTGTCGTGCGTCTCCAGATAGTCGAGCATGCGACGGGTGTAGTCGCTGCCGTCGACGGCAAGCAGGATCTTCATGACGGGTGGCGCCTTTCGATGCGGTGGGCGGTAAGCAATCGGCGGGGAGGCGAGCTGCCAGACTGCCGGCGCACCAGGTCGGGCGCGCATCGCCGCTGGGCCCGATCCTGCGGTTTCGGCCGCAGTCTAACAAGCGCCTGCGCAGCTGCCAGGCGACCCCTTGCATAGGCTGGGGCGCGATGCGTCCGACAGCCACGCGACGCGCTGTGCAGGCACTGCGCCGCAGGATCAAACCTGGATTAATTTGAGCGGCTCGAACGTCGCCGTTTCGCCTTTCGCCTCGTACCCCATGGGGTTTGCCACCACGCGGCAGCCGTGCACCACATAGTCGGACGGGCAGTGCAGATGGCCGTGCAGCCACAGCTGCGCGTGCGCGAGCAGCTCGTCCAGCGCGTTGCAAAAGCCGGCGGTGCCGGGCTTCAGCCCGTAGCGGGGGTCGGCGCTCAGCAGGCTCGGCGCGAAGTGCGTGACGACCACCGTCGGACCCGCAAACGGCACGGCCAGCGCAGCACCCAGCCACTGCTGCGCCGCCAGCCCGAGCGCGCGCACCTGCTCGGCCAGCAGCATCTCGCCGTGCCGCGTGCCGCCGGTGCTGCGCAAATAGTGATTCGCCGCGCGAAACGCTTTCTCGCGCGCTTTCAGATTGCGTGTGAGTGCCGCATCCCCCGCTTCGGCCAGCGCGTCGAAGTCGCTCCAGAGCGTGCTGCCGACCAATCGCACGCCGCCGAACTCGACCACTTCGCGCTCGAGCCATCCGATGCCGAGCCGCTCGCAGGTCGCGCGCAGCCGCGCGTGCGCGGCGTCGAAGTCGAGCCCGTCGTACTCGTGGTTGCCCGGCACGAACCAGCACCGGCGTCGGCCAGCCGCCGTGCTGCGGCAGCGGCGAAAAACGCGCGAGCCCGAAGTCGTTGTCACCGGCTTCGAGCAAACCCGAGCCCGACTGGTACGAGCCGATGTCGCCCGCCAGGATCAGCAAATCGGCACCGGACGCTGGAGGCGGGCAAAAGGTCGGCCGGACTTCCAGGTGCAGGTCGGACACCAACTGGATATTCATGGGGCCGATCGTAGTGTCGTCTCCCGAACCCGGGCATGGGTCGAGCCGCAACGGGGAATCTGTGGCCTGTGCAAAGTCCGCCTATGTGCATGGGAGACGGTCGCATTTGTGGTCTGGCAGCACCGCGCCATCGCTTCGGATGAGCAACTGCGGTCGCTTCGGGTGCTGGGCCGTTGCAGCGCAGGAGCGGTCGAAGCCAGCATGCCTAGTGGAGGAGTAGGCGCATTGCTTGACAGCTCGTGTCGTCAAGCTCCAACAGATCACTGGTTTTCGTTTCCGAACGGTTGGATCGCCATGTGCAAAGCCTTCGAATCGAGCAATAATTTTTAGGCACGTGAAGATAGCGACCCATTGAAGAAATCTATTCTTAACGTCATGCATGCCCCACGAAAAGAAATTTGTCGAGAGACGGTGAATGACTGAACTGTTCTGTCGTGGTGTGAGCACACCCGCCTCACAAGCTCCAGGCCGCACCATGGAGGTCAACGCGCCTCGTTCCGGGGCGATGCGCTTGCTTTTGGCCGCTGCGGGTGCAGCGGGCCTTTTGGGCGCGTCGCCGGTCGGTGCCGAAGGCAGTGCGTCGCTGTATCCGTCCGGTTACGAAGCCGCACATCCGGGCGGCGGCCGCGGCGACCTGGACGTGCTGGATCCGAATGCGGCGGCCGCCAAATATCTCAACGTGGTGCCGCGCCGCACGTTCATCTATGCGTATGCGCAGAAGGACGAGTACATCCTGCTGGGCTCGCGCAACCGGACCGCCGACGCAGCCGGCGTGGTCAAGGTCTACAACCCGCAGCCGTTCGGCACCAAAGGCCTCGAAACCATCCCGGCGGCAGCCGACTTCACCTGCACCACCGGCACCACCGGCCTGATCGCCACCCGTGCGGAGGAATTGGCCGGTGCACGCTCGGTCGATGGCACCGGCAATGCCGCCGCGGGCTATCTGCCCTGCTTCTACAAAGCACCCAGCACCGGCATCTACGGCGTGCTGTTCAGCGGCAATTCGGGCGGAGGCGGCGCCACCGGTTCGGTCGCTGCTCCGTCCGTCGGCAACAACCAGGTTTCGGCCTGGGACGTCACCGTGCGCAGCAGCGACATGGCATCGGTTGCCAACATCAACGGCAGGGTGTTCACGTACGCGCTGGCGGTCAACGCGGGCGGCAACCAGGCCGGGCGACGTCTCTACTCCGATTTGTACTACGTGACCGACGATGGTTATCGCTATCGGCAGTCGCTGCAGGGGATCGATCCGAACGCCGGTGCGTTCTTCGCCAACCCGCTCGGCTTCCGGGACCAGGGCGCGCCGCTCTACAAGGACATTCGCGGCACGAATCAGCCTGTGTCGACGGGCATACCGGCCGGCGTCACCGCAGACAACGCACAGTTCCCGATTTTCTTCAGCAGCGTGGCGCAGGGTGGTGCACCCGGTGTGGAGCCGACGCTGGGGGCGCTCGGCATCACGCTCACGCCGAAGCCGCCGCAAGTCAATTCGTTCGGCTTCGCCTACCCGCCAACCAGCGGCTCGACGAGTTTTCTGGGCCAGGGCGGAACGTTCGGTTTCACTGTCACCGACACCGTATCGTTCCAGATCGTCATCAGCCGAGACGGCGTCGACTTCGACCCCGCGAACCCGCTCAACCGGGTGCTGACGGGTGTCTCGGGCACCGGCCCGTATTCGACCGTCTGGGACGGCAAGGACAATGCCGGCAACAATTTCCCGGTCGGCACCAACTACCAGTACCGCATCACGGGCCGCAACGGCGAGGCGCACTTCCCGTTCATCGACGTGGAAGGCAACATCAACGGCGGGCCGATTCTCACCAAGCTGAACGGCAATGCGATCGATTCGCTTGTTTACTACGACGACCGCGGCTACGTTACCAAAGGCGGCGCCCTCGTCGGCACGCCGGACGGCCATATCTGCGGTCAACCCACCTGGCCCCAGCCGACGCCCGTGGTGTCGCTGGTCGGACTCGACTCATCCGCCAAGATCTACAACAACGGGTCCGGCCCCAACAGCGCCTATGCGCGTTGGTGGCCGGACAGCGGTTCCAATGCCAACGCCGACTGCAACTCGGCCACTCAGTATTTCGGCGACACCAAAGCGCTGAACCTGTGGACTTATCAGACCACCTCACCGCAGATGAACACCCTGAGCGTGATCGACGCCGCCGACGTGCGTGCGACGATCTCGGCGCCCGGCAGCACCTCGGCCGGCAGCGGCGTGACCGCGAACCTCGGCTTCAGCAACGTCGGCTCGCAGACCGCGGCGAGCGTCGGCTACAGCGCAACACTGCCCGCAGGATTGACAAACGTCGCCTGCGCTGGTGCCACCTGCAACTACAACAGCGCGACCGGCGCCGTCGCGATCACGGGGTTGCCACAGTCCCTGTCGGCCGGGCAGTCGGTGGCACTGACGCTTTCCTACACTGCGCCGTCCAGCGGCAGCGTGAACGTCGTGGCCAACGTCGGCACCAGCACCGACCAGGGCCCGAACCTCGCGCCCGATTCGGCCAGCGCGACCACGCTCGTCGGCGGCACGAGCAATGCGGATGTGTTGACGAGTGTCATGCCGCCGCCGTCCTCGGTTGTCGGCGGCACCGTGACGGTGCAGGTCAACTTCGCCAACGTCGGCCCGACCAGCGCGCCCATCACGAGCTATGGCCTGCAATTGCCGTCCGGGCCTTGCCAACGTCGCTTGCGGCGGCGTCACTTGCAGCTACAACGCGGCCACCGGTGCCGTTGCGCTCTCCGGTCTCCCCGCTGCGCTTGCACCCGGCCAGAGCGCACCGTTTTCCCTTGCCTACACCGCGCCTGCTGCCGGCACGCCGGTCACGGTAACCACGACGATTGCAACCTCCGCAAGCGAAGCGAATACGGTCAACAACACCGCCAGTGGCACCACCACGACCTTGGGCACAGGCAGCAAACCTGATGTGGTGGCCACGGTCGCCGCGCCGACCACTGCCACGCCTGGCAGCCTGGTGAGTGTGCCGGTCACTTTCGGCAACGTCGGCGACATCGCGGCAGCGGGCCTCACCTATGGCCTGACCCTGCCAACCGGACTGACCGGCGTCTCCTGCCCGGCGCCGGCCGTCTGCACTTACAACACCAGCACCGGAGCCGTCGGCGTCAGCGGACTTCCAGCTGCGTTGAATCCGGGCGACTACACCAGCCTGACCTTGCGCTATAACGCACCGTCTTCGGGCGTGGTGCCAGCCACCGCCGACATCGCCACCACCACCCCAGGCGAAACCAACACCGGCAACAACAGCGCCACCGGCAACACCACGGTCGTCACCGCGTCGTCCGGCGCCGACGTCACCGCCACCATCACCGCGCCGGCCAATTCGGCGCCCGGCGTGGCCGTGAATGTGCCGGTCACGTTCGCCAACCAGGGTCCACAAGCCGCCGTCGGCGTGACTTACTCGCTGAACCTGCCACCGGGCCTGAGCGGCGTGTCCTGCGCCCCGGCAACGGTCACCTGCAGCTACAACGCAGCAAATGGCTCGGTCACCGTCACCGGCCTGCCTGCCACGCTGAACTCCAGCCAGACCGTGCCATTTACCCTAACCTACACCGCGCCTACTACTGGGCAGGTGCCCGTCAACGCCGCGGTGCAGACGACGACGTTCGACCCCAACACCGGCAACAACACTGCTTCGGGCACCACCGCGGTTGGTGCCAGCGGCTCGCAGGCGGACGTGACGACTGCGGTATCGCCACCGCCGACCGCGATCAGCGGCGTGACCGTCAATGTACCGGTGAGCTTCAGCAACGTCGGCAGCGTGGCGGCCGCCGATGTGACCTACAACGTCGCCTTGACCGGTTCGCCCGGCGGCATCGCGGTGATGAACGGCGGCGTGGCGTGCAGCTACAGCGGCGGCGCCATCACCGGTTGCGGCCTGCCCGCTTTGCTTACGCCGGGTCAATCCGTCAAGCTGACGGTGACCTACACCGCGCCGGCAACCGGCCCGGTGGGCATCACCTCGACGATCGGTACCTCCACCGCCGAGAACAACACCGCCAACAACACGGCCACCGCTTCGACCGCGCTGACGCCGGCGCCCGCGCCCGATCTGGCGATCAGCCTGGCCAATCTGCCGGGCCCGGCCACCGCCGGCAGCCCGTACAGCGGCACTTTTGCCTGCACCAACAGCGGGAATGCAAGCGCGGCCGCGGCCACGACCTGCGCCGTCTCCGGCCTGCCCGCCGGCATCGCGGTCGGCGCCTGCACGATCAGTCCGTCCAATGCGAGCTGGAGCGCCGGCAATGCGGTGCCGGCAGGCCAGACGGTGACCTGCGCGGTATCGGGCACGCCGACAACCGCCGGCAGCGCGACGATCAACGGCACGACCGGCGCCAGTGGCGACAGCAATCTGGCCAACAACACGGCCAGCAAGTCGCTGACCGTCAATCCGGCGGACGCCAGCGCGACCGATCTGGTCACCACCGTTCAGGCCCCGCCGTCGGCCGCACCCGGCAGCACGGTGAACGTGCCGGTGACGTTTGCCAACGTTGGTGTCGCGACCGTGCCGGTGACGGCTTATACGTTGACACTCGCACCCGGTTTGAGCGGCGTCGCTTGCACCGGCGGCGTCGGTTGCGCCTACGCGCCCGGCACCGGCGTCGTGACCTTGAGCGGTCTGCCGGCCTCGTTGGCATCCGGTCAGAACGTGCCGTTCTCGGTCGCGTACACCGCGCCGGCCGCGGGCACCCCGGCGGCAGTGACGTCCACCATCACGACATCCGCCAC
This sequence comes from uncultured beta proteobacterium, assembly GCA_963784295.1. Lineage (GTDB taxonomy): Bacteria > Pseudomonadota > Gammaproteobacteria > Burkholderiales > Burkholderiaceae_C > JBBPYC01. The sequence continues at coordinate 180,274 of CAWAQL010000013.1, read as the reverse complement.
CGAAGCCAACACCGCCAACAACACCGCCAGCGGTACCACCACCACGGTGGGCGCCGGCAACAAGCCGGATGTGCTGGCCAGCGTCGCTGCGCCAGCGTCCGCGAATCTGGGCACCACCGTGAGCGTGCCCGTCACCTTCGGCAACGCAGGCGATACCGGCGCTGCCGGCATCGGCTACGCGCTGACCTTGCGGAGCGGGCTGTCCGGCGTGTCATGTACGTCACCGGCCGTCTGCACCTACGACGGTACCAGTGGCAACGTGGCCGTCAGCGGCCTGCCAATGGCACTGGCTCCGGGCGTATACGCCAGCCTGGCCTTGAACTACACGGCACCCACGGCCGGCGTGATTCCGGTCAAGGCCACGATCACCACCACCGGCGGTGAAACCAACACCGCCAACAACAGTGCCACCGGCAACACGACGGTGGTACCGGCGCAGCTGGATGCGGACGTATCGGTCACGCTCACCGCGCCAGGCAACGCAGCGCCGGGCGTGCCCGTCAACGTGCCGATCACGGTGGCAAATCAGGGTCCGCTGGATGCGGCGAATGTCGGCTACACACTGAACCTGCCGACCGGTCTGACTGCGGTCGGCTGCACACCGGCCACGATGACGTGCAGCTACAACCTGGCCACCGGCGTGGTCACGCTGGGCGGCCTCCCGACCATGCTGACTTTGGGACAGAGCGTGTCGTTCACGTTGATGTATACCCCGCCCTCGGCCGGCCAGATCCCGGTGAATGCGACGGTCTCGACCACCACGTTCGATGGCAACAGCGGCAACAACACCGCTTCCGGCACCACGGTGGTCAGTCTGGCCGACGTCACGACGACGGTGATGGCGCCCGCCAGCGCAGTGGCCGGCTCGGTCGTGAACGTGCCGGCCTCGTTCGGCAACGCGGGCGCCGCGACGGCTGCCGCAGTGACCTATAACGTCGCGTTGAGCGGCGTGCCGGCCGGTGCGACGGTGACAAACGGTGGCGCCGCTTGCAGCTACGCAGGTGGCGCCGTCACGGGCTGCGGCCTGCCGACCGCGTTGACGCCGGGCCAGTCGATCGGCCTGACGGTGACTTACACCGCACCCGCGAGCGGCACCGTCGACATCACCGCAAGCACCGGCACCTCGACCAGCGAGAGCAATACGGCGAACAACACCGCCAGCGGCTCCACTGTGGTCACGCCGGCAGCTTCGGCGCCGACGCCCGACCTGGGCATCGACCTGGGCGGCCTGCCGGAGACGGCGGCTGTCGGCACGCCGTACAGCGGCACGTTCCGCTGCACGAACGGCGGCGGCGCCCCGGCGGCGTCCGACACGCTGTGCCACCTCGGCGGGCTGCCGGCCGGCGTCACGCTCGGTGCCTGCAGCGTCTCCCCCGGCAACAGCGCCCAGGCGGGCACCGCCTGGGCGCCGGGGGCGCCAGTTGCCGTCGGCCAGACCGTGCAGTGCACGGTGTCCGGCACACCCACCGCGTCGGGTGCCTCGACGCTCACCGGCACGACCGGGGCCACAGGCGATGTGAACACGGCCAACAACAACGCGATGCGTCGCCTTGCGGTGGCTGCCACTGCTGCCGTGACGCCGCCAGCGGAAGTGCAGCCGATTCCAACCTTGTCGGAGTGGGCGTTCATGCTGCTCGCCGGCTTGCTGGCAATGGTCGGGATGGCTGGCATGCGCAATAGGCAACGCCCCTGAACCGAATGACGCCTCGTTGCGCTTGCCTGGGGCAGAGGAGCGCGGCGAGGCGGTCGGACGATGCATCCGGTGCAGCGGCTGCTGGTTCGGTCGTGCGCAACAGCATGCAGGGCTGACTGCTGGCGCGGCCAGCGCCTCCGAAGCGATGCCGAGAGACGGTGCCAAGGGAGCGCAGGCCGGGCAGAGCGCGCGCGTGCCGTGGCAGCGGAGGACCGCGCTCCTGAGCCGCGGACCGGCACCACGCGCGCCACCGCGCCGGTGGTGCATTGGCAGGCACTTCATGCGCTCGATGGCCGAGCGCAGCAGACCTTTGCTCGAGCTATGTATGCCGGTACTGCAGCGCTTCGGCCACGTGCACGGTACCGGTGGTCGATGCGCTGCCCAGGTCGGCGATCGTGCGAGCCACTTTGAGCACGCGATGCGCGCTGCGCGCGCTCAAGCCCAGCCGCGCAGCGGCGCTCGTGAGCAGGGCGGCAGCGGCCGGTTCGAGCTGCAGATGGTCGTCCAGTTCCTGCCCGACCAATGCCTGATTCGATTTGCCCTGGCGCTGCACCGCACGCTCGCGGGCGGCCGTGACGCGGACGTGCACCATGGCGGTGGCCTCGCCGGGCGTGGCCACCATCAGCTCGGCGGTCGACAGCGCCGGCACTTCGACGTGCAGGTCGATCCGGTCGAGCAGTGGGCCGCTCAAGCGGCCTTGATAGCGCGCGATCTGCTCGGGCGTGCAACGGCAGCTGCGCACCGCGCCGGCCGGCGCCCCCGCATAGCCACACGGGCAGGGGTTCATCGCACCGACCAGCTGGAACTGGGCGGGAAACTCGGCCTGCCGCGCCGCGCGCGAGATGGTGATGCGACCGGACTCGAGCGGCTCGCGCAACGCTTCCAGCGCGGCACGCGGGAACTCGGGCAACTCATCCAGAAAAAGCACCCCATGGTGCGCGAGCGAAATCTCGCCCGGCCGCGGCGGTGAGCCGCCACCGACCAGCGCCACCGCACTCGCCGTGTGATGCGGCTGGCGCGTCGGGCGGCGTGCCCAGTGGGCGAGCGTGAATTCGCTGCCCAGGCTCGCCACGGCCGCGCTCTGCAGCGCTTCATCGAGCGACATCGGCGGCAGCAGGCCCGTAAAGCGCTGCGCGAGCATCGATTTGCCCGAACCCGGCGGCCCGCGCATCAACAGGCTGTGGCCTCCCGCAGCGGCGATCTCGAGCGCGCGGCGCGCGCCGGCCTGGCCTTTGACGTCGGCCAGATCCGGATAGTCGGGCCGCGCAGCCATTGGCCGGCGTTCGACGCGAACCAGCCCGCCGCTGGCTGCGGGGGCGTCGCCGTCCGAGCCAGCCGGCCGAAAGTGGCAGGCCACGTCGCTCAGGTGCGTCGCGCGCCACACCAGCGCATCCGGTACGAGCGCGGCTTCTTCAGCGTTGCCAGGCGGCAACACCAGGCACGTCTGCGCCCCCTGGGTGCGCAACGCGAGGCTCATCGCGAGCGCGCCGCGCACCGGGCGCAACTCGCCCGAGAGCGACAACTCGCCCGCAAACACATGGCCGGCCAGCCGCGCCGCGTCGATCTGCCCGCTGGCCGCCAGAATCCCGAGCGCGATCGGCAAGTCGAACCGGCCCGAATCCTTGGGCAGATCGGCCGGCGCCAGGTTCACCATGATGCGTTTGTTGTGCGGAAACTCGAGGCCCGCGTTCTGCAGCGCCGAGCGCACGCGTTCGCGCGCCTCCTTGACTTCGACCTCGGCCAGGCCCACCAGCGTGAAGCTCGGCAAGCCGTTGGCCAGATGCACCTCGACCGTCACGGGCGGCGCGCGCAGCCCGAGCAACGCGCGGCTTTGAACGAGTGCCAGACTCATCGGGCGATTGCCCCAGAGGCGACCGCAGGCGCGCGCGCGGTCTGCTGGTCGGGGTGACTGTGCAGCTCAACATCTGCGCATGCTGCCAAGCGCAGCCGCAGCCGCAGCCGCCGTTGGCGGTCAGAGGGAAGATGCACCAATGCGGTGCTGTTTTTAACGGGCGAGCGAGCCATTCGGCACCATCTTGAGGCGACACCTGCAGCAGAAGCGGCGCGCAGGCCCACCGCGCCGAAAGCTCGCAGAACCGAACGTTGCAGTTGCCAAAGCGCTGCGGAAAAAGGCGCACAACAAGTGGCACGTTCCATGCATTCGGCACAGTGCCTGTCGGCGACCTCCGACAAAAGAAAAGGAAACCCTCCCATGATCCGCACCACTTCTCCCATTGCTGCACTGCTCGTGTGCGCGATCGGCTTCGTCGGTCCGACGGCTGCCCAGACCAACTCTCAGGCCTCGCAGGCGGTGGCGCCGACATCGAACGCCACGCCCGAGCCCAACGCCGCCAAGCTGGAGCCCGATTACACGCTGGCTTTCAACGTCGCCGGTGTGACGGACTATCGATATCGCGGGATTTCGCAGACGCGGCTGAACCCGACGCTGCAGGGCGGTGTCGACTTCACCACCAAGCTCGGCTTCTATGTGGGCGCCTGGGGCAGCGGCATCAAATGGATCCGGGACGCGGGCGGCGATGCGAGCGTCGAAGTCGATTTCTACGGCGGCTACAAAGGCACGGTCGGGGACTTCGGCTACGACGTGGGCGTGCTGCACTACCAGTATTCGCGCAACCACCTGAATCCGAGCGCCAACACCACCGAGCTCTACATCGGCGGCAGCTACGACATCTACACGCTCAAGTATTCGCACAGCGTGACCAACCTGTTCGGCTTCGCCGACAGCAAGAACAGCGGCTACCTCGATGCGTCGGCCGCGTTCGACGTGGGCTACGGCTTCACCGTGGTGCCGCACATCGGGCACCAGCGCGTGGCCGGCAACAGCCAGTTCTCCTACACCGACTATTCGGTCGCGGTGAACAAGGACCTGTACGGCTTCACGCTGTCGGCCGCGCTGGTCGCCACCAGCACCAGCGCGTACCGCGGCGCAAGCGACCAGAACCTGGGCAAGACAGCGATCGTGCTCGGCGTCAAAAAGGTGTTCTAACGCGCTGCATGAAACCCGGCGGGCCGCCGCCCGCCGCCCCTGCACGAGCTGCTTGCAGCGCAAGCAAAAAACGGCATTCCCCGAAGGAGCCTTCCACCCATGAAACTCATCACCGCCATCATCAAACCCTTCAAGCTCGACGAGGTGCGTGAAGCCTTGTCGGACATCGGCGTGCAGGGCATTACCGTGACGGAAGTCAAAGGCTTCGGCCGACAAAAGGGCCACACCGAGCTCTACCGCGGTGCCGAGTACGTGGTCGACTTTTTGCCCAAGGTCAAGATCGAAGCCGCCGTCGACGACGCGCTGCAGGACCGCGTGATCGAAGCCATCGAGAACGCCGCGCGCACCGGCAAGATCGGCGACGGCAAGGTGTTCGTGACCGATCTCGAGCAGGTGATCCGCATCCGCACCGGCGAGACCGGCGCCGAGGCGCTTTGACCAGCAGACGGTACACCGCACTTCGGTTCGGCGCTGCCGTCTGAACCCGGCGGCGACCTGCGATTTCCCACCCAACAACAACGAGCCTTCAGGACCCGTTCATCATGCGCAAACTCTTTTTGATGCTGACGCTGTGGCTGGCTTTTGCCAGCATCGGCGCCTTCGCAGCCGATACGCCAGCCGGCACCGCCACCGCGGCGCCAGGCACGGCGGCTGTCTCGGCCGCCACAGCGGCCGTACCCGCCGTTGGCAGCGCCACCACGACCGCGGTGACGGCCGCGCCCGCCGATGCGCCCGCAGCCGCCACGCCCGTGCCCAACAAGGGCGACACCACCTGGATGATGGTCTCCACGTTGCTCGTCATCATGATGGTGCTGCCGGGCCTCGCGCTGTTCTACGGTGGCTTGGTGCGCGCCAAGAACATGTTGTCGGTGCTGATGCAGGTGATGGTCACGTTCTCGCTGATCGTCGTGCTCTGGGTGCTGTACGGCTACAGCTACGCGTTCACCGAAGGCAACGCGTTCTTCGGCAGCACCGATCGGCTGTTCATGAAAGGCATCTGGGACAACGTCGCCGGCACGTTCGTGAACGGCGCGACGTTCAGCAAGGGCGTGGTCATCCCCGAAATCGTGTTTGCCGCGTTCCAGGCCACGTTCGCCGGCATCACCTGCTGCCTGATCGTCGGTGCGTTTGCCGAGCGCATCAAGTTCGCCGCCGTGCTGCTGTTCATGGCGATCTGGTTCACGTTCAGCTACATCCCGATGGCGCACATGGTCTGGTTCTGGCCGGGCCCGGATGCCTACACCGCGGCCAATCTGGTTGACGGCCTGAACGCCAAGGCCGGTTTGATCTGGCAGTGGGGTGCGCTGGATTTCGCGGGCGGCACCGTGGTGCACATCAACGCGGCGGTGGCCGGCCTGGTCGGTGCCTACATGGTCGGCAAACGCATCGGCTACGGCCGCGAATCGATGGCGCCGCACAGCCTGACGCTGACGATGGTCGGCGCGGCGCTGCTGTGGGTTGGCTGGTTCGGTTTCAACGCGGGTTCGGCGCTCGAAGCGAACGGCTTCGCGGCGCTGGCATTCATGAACACGCTGGTGGCAACCGCCGCCGCGGTGTTGGCCTGGTCGCTGTTTGAGGCGATGCTGCGCGGCAAGGCATCCATGCTGGGTGCGGCATCCGGCGCGGTGGCCGGGTTGGTGGCCATCACGCCGGCGGCCGGCAACGTCGGCATCGGCGGTGCGCTCGTGATCGGTGCGATCGCTGGCGTGGCCTGCCTGTGGGGTGTGAGCGGCCTGAAGCACATGCTCGGCGCGGACGACTCGCTCGACGTGTTCGGCGTGCACGGCATCGGCGGCATCGTCGGCGCGATCCTGACCGGCGTGTTCAATTCGCCCGCGCTGGGCGGTCCGAGCGCGGTGGCCGACTGGGTCACCGCCACGACCACGACACCGGAGGCTTATTCGATCGCCTCGCAAGTCTGGATTCAGACCAAGGCGGTGCTGGTGACGATCGCCTGGTCGGGTGTGGTGTCCGTGATCGCCTACAAGATCGTCGACATCGTGATCGGTCTGCGCGTGAGCGACGAAGCCGAGCGGGAGGGCCTGGACATCACGTCGCACGGCGAAGCGGCTTACGGGCGGTAAGCCAGACCAGCGAGCGTCTGCAGCCGAAGGAATCCGCAGGCGCGTCGCAAACCTTTCGCAGCAAGAATCACCCGCCGGTGCGCGACAAGCGCCCGGCGGGTTTTCATTTTTCGGGGAGGCCGTTTCTGAGCGCTGCTGGGCGCGATGCCAGGGCGACACCGGATTGCCTCACGACGCCCAAGCGGGTGGTCAGACGGGAAACCTCGCACTCACACGGATGCGGCCGATCCAACAATCACGGCTGTCGGGTTCGGCCGTCAATCGACCAATCACCGCATCACTGTGCGCGGCTTTGCGCGGCTTCGGCCTTTTCCTGGCAAGCGATGCAGCGGGTTGCCGTCGGTTGTGCTTCGAGCCGGGCGGCGTCGATTTTCTTACCGCAGTCGACGCAATCGAAATAACTGCCGGCCTCGATCCGTTCGCGCGCCAGCGCGATGTTGCGCAGTTCGGTTCGGTCCCGATCGATCTCGGCGTTGCGGATCTCGGCGCGCACGTGCGTGTTGGCTTCTTCGCCGCGGTCCATCACTTCGTGCTGACCGTGCTGGCCGTCGTTGGCCGGCTGGCGCTGCTCCTTCGACGCGATCTCCTCCTCGAGTTCGGTGGCGCGCTGAGTCAGCCGCGCAAGCACCGTTTGCTCTGGGCTTTTTTGCTTGGCGTCGTGCTTCGACGCCGCGGTGGGTTTGGTTGACACGGTGTTTTCCTTTGAAGATGAAAGTCGAAGCCGACTGGATTTCACTGTAGCGCCAACCATTCGTGCCCCGGCTTCGCCCCGCTACGATCGACCAGCGCCGCAACCCCGGTTCGCGGCCAACACCGCTCGCCCGACCGAGAACCCCGTCGATGACGACCCAGCACATTCCGCCGATCCAGTGTCTGCTGACGCTGGAGACCCTTGCGCGGCTGCGCCACGCGGGCCGGGCCGCCGACGAGTTGTGCGTGACGGTCAGCGCGGTCAGCCACCGCATCCGCCAGCTCGAAGCGCAACTCGGCTGCAAGCTGTTTGCGCGCAACGACTTCACGTTGACGAGCGAGGGCGTCGCTTATCTGGCCAATGTGCGCGTCGCCCTGGACGCACTGCGCCGGACCGCGACGCCGAGCGTGCCGGTCGGCAACGTGCGGCTGCGCGTGGCGGCCACGCCGACGTTCTGCCGGCAGTTTCTGATGCCCCGGCTGGAGTTGTTCCGCAACGCCTGGCCCGACATCGAACTCGTGCTGCAGGTGTCGATCCCGCTGCTTGATGTGACGGCCGAGCCGGCCGATCTGGAGATTCGCTACGGCGCTGGAGGCTACAGCGATCTGCAGCACCGGCTGCTGGTCAGCGAGGAAGTCACGCCCGCCTGCAGTCCGAGTTATCTGAACGAGGCCGGTCCGTTTGCCGGCTGCGACAGCGCGGCCGAGCTGGGCCGGTTGCGCCTGGTGCGCAGCCCGCTGGAGCCGTGGACCCCTTGGTTCGGCGCGTGCGGCCTGCGGCTGCCGGAACCCGTCACGGGCGCCCAGTTCAACGATCTGGGCCTGGCCTACGACGCCGCGGCAAGCGGCTTCGGCGTCGCGCTGGTGCGCCTCAAATTGGGTGCGGCCTGGTTCGACAGCGGGCGTCTGGTGCGGTTGTCTGCGCGTTCGGTGCCTTCCCCGCACCATCACTACATCTGCTGGAAGCCCGGCCTGCTGGAACGCTGGGAGTGCGCGGCGTTCGTCGACTGGTTGACCGAAGCGCTGGCGTAGACCGAATCGGGCTGCTCCTCTACGGCAGCTCCGTCATGTGCTCGCCGTGCAGCCACTGCTCGGCGTTGGCGCGTTTGGCGTGTTCGAAAAAGCGCATCTCGGCGTCGAAGAACACATCGGCCAGTTCGGTGCCCCATTGCTCCCAACGGTTGTCGCCGACGACCGCGATGCGGCCGAACTGCTTGCGGTGGCGCTCGTCGAACTTCAGCTCCTGCCACAAGCCCTTCATGCTCCAGCCGCTGAAGTCGGTGCCGAGCTCGATCATGATCGGAATCGGCCGGTCGCCGGACCGGGTGACCGTTTTGAACGCGGGCACGAAGCTCGCGTAATCGTCTTTGGTCAGTTCGCCATCGGCGCGGATGTAGAGATAGCCGTTTTCGGGGTCGGTCAGGATCGCATGCAACATGGGTGGATGGCTCGTGGATGCCGCTCAAAGGGCGGCTTGAGGTTGAGGGAAAAAATCGGCAGCGGCCCGGGTGCGCAGCGGCGGGCCGGTTGCAACGCGGAGCATCGCCAGCGGCAGCTTTCATGCCCGTGGCGGTCGCGTCGCGTCGGCCACCCCATCGGGGGCAACGGCCTTGGCTCGCAGTCTACGCCCGACGAAAAATCCTCAACGCGCCACCCAAGAAATCTCAACGCACCATTTGGGCGCGTCGATACATTCCTGCCCACCCATTCGATCGAACCGCCGGGGCCGGGGCGACCAAGCCGCCTGCGCTTCCCCTTTCCGACCGCAACCACTTCAAACCGTCCCTCTCATGACCTGGCAACAAATCTACGATCCCTTCGGCAACATGGTGATTTCCACCCTGCTGGCCGCCATTCCGGTTGCGGTGCTGCTGCTCACGCTCGGCTTTTTGCACGTCAAGGCGCACATCGCAGCCGGCCTCGGGTTGCTCGCAGCGCTGCTGATCGCGGTCTTCGTCTACGGCATGCCGCTGCAGATGGCCGGGCTTGCTTCGATGTACGGTGGCCTCACGGGGCTGTTGCCGATCGGCTGGATCGTGCTGAACATCATCTTCCTGCAGCAACTCGCCGAGCGCAACGGCAGCTTCAAGATCCTGCAGGATTCGCTCTCGAGCATCACGCAGGACCGGCGGCTGCAGTTGCTGTTGATCGCGTTTTGCTTCGGCGCATTCTTCGAAGGCGCGGCCGGCTTCGGCACGCCGGTGGCGGTGACCGCGGGCATCCTGATCGGGCTCGGCTTTTCGCCGCTGGCCGCGTCCGGGCTGTCGCTGATCGCCAACACCGCGCCGGTCGCGTTTGGCGCTTTGGGCACGCCGGTCATCACGCTGGCCAAGGTGCACGGCTACGACCTGATGGAGGTCACCGCGATGATCGGGCGGCAACTGCCGTTTTTCTCGCTGCTGGTGCCGTTCTGGCTGATCTGGGCGTTCGCGGGGCGCAAGGCCATGCTGGAGATCTGGCCGGCCATCCTGGTCACCGGCCTGTCGTTTGCAATCCCGCAGTACCTGGTCAGCAACTTCATCGGCCCGGAGCTGGTCGACATCATCGCGTCGATCATTTCGATGGCAAGCCTCGTGCTGTTCCTGCGCGTCTGGCAGCCGAAAAAGATCTGGATCTCGCCTTCGCTCAAAGGGCATGACAGCAGCGCCGCCGAGGCCAAAACCCCGGCGCCGATCGTCACGCACACCCGCGCCGACTTGGTGCGCGCCTGGACGCCCTGGGTCATCCTGTCGCTGTTCGTGTTCGTCTGGGGCCTGCCGCCGGTCAAGGCGTGGCTCAACAGTCTGTATGCGCCCGCATTCCCGATCGCCGGGCTGCACAACCTGGTCGAGAAAATGCCGCCGGTGGTGCGCGCGCCGACCAAGGAGGGCGCGGTGTTCGTGCTGAACCTGCTGTCGGCCACCGGCACCGGCATCCTGCTGGCTTCGGTCGTGAGCGCGCTGGTCATGAAGTACAACCCGGTGCAGATCGTGACCATCTGGTTTCGCACGCTCTGGCTGGTGCGCTTTTCGCTGTTCACGATCGTGCTGATGCTGGCGCTGGGCACCCTCACGCGCTACTCGGGCACCGACACCACGCTTGGCCTGGCGTTCGCCAACAGCGGCGTGTTCTACCCGTTCTTCGGCACGCTGATGGGCTGGATCGGCGTGGCGATGACCGGCTCCGACACGGCATCGAACGTGCTGTTCGGCGGCATGCAGAAAGTCGCGGCGGAACAACTCGGCCTGTCGGCGAATCTGATGGGGGCGGCCAACAGCTCGGGCGGCGTGATGGGCAAGATGATCGATGCGCAGTCGATCGTCGTGGCGTCCACTGCGACGCGCTGGTTCAACCACGAGGGCGACATCCTGCGCTACGTGTTCTTCCATTCGCTGGCGCTTGCTTGTCTGGTCGGCCTGTATGTGACGATGCAGGCGTATGTCTGGCCATTCACGCTGATGGTCGTGCGGTGAACGCTCCTGGGCACCGCTGCCTGCGGTCGGCTCTCGCTCTTTGGGGCGGCGCCTGCAGCCTGGCGGCGCCAGCTCTGAGGCCCCTACTGGTGGATGCGCAACGCATCGGTCGGTTTGCCGCAATACTGGGCCATCCGCACGGCCTGACAGGCGGCAACCCACGAACCGGAGGAATGTCATGAACGCACCCCTGACCACCGAGCAACAGCAGGCGCTACAGACTTCCCAGCGCCAGGCGGACGTCGTACAAGCGCTGCAGGCTTGTTTGCCCAAGCATGCGCTGCTGTGGACGCCCGAAGACACCACGCCGTACGAATGCGACGGGCTGACCGCCTACCGGCAGCGGCCGCTGGTGGTTGCGCTGCCGGAAACCGAGGCGCAGGTGCAGGCGGTGCTGCGGGCCTGCCACGGGCTGGAGGTGCCGGTGGTCGCGCGCGGCGCCGGCACCGGCCTGTCGGGCGGCGCGATGCCGCATCGGCAGGGCGTGACGCTTGTCGCTGGCCAAGTTCAACCGGATCGTCGACATCGATCCGGCCGCCCGCACGGCCGTGGTCCAGTGCGGCGTGCGCAACCTCGCGATCAGCGAAGCCGCAGCGGTGCACGGCCTCTACTACGCGCCCGATCCGTCGAGCCAGATCGCCTGCACCATCGGCGGCAACGTCGCCGAAAACTCCGGCGGCGTGCATTGCCTGAAGTACGGCCTGACGCTGCACAACGTGCTGAAGGTGCGCGGCTTCACGGTCGAAGGCGAGCCGGTCGACGTTCGGCGGCGACGCGCTGGATGCGCCGGGCTCGACCTGCTGTCGCTGGTCATCGGCAGCGAAGGCATGCTGGCCGTCACCATCGAAGTCACCGTCAAGCTGATGCCCAAGCCGCAGCTCGCGCGCTGCATCATGGCCAGCTTCGACGACGTGCGCAAGGCCGGCGACGCGGTGGCCGCGGTGATCGCGGCCGGCATCATCCCGGCCGGCCTGGAGATGATGGACAAGCCGATGACGGCCGCCGTCGAAGACTTCGTGCATGCCGGCTACGACCTGAACGCCGAAGCCATCCTGCTGTGCGAATCGGACGGCACGCCCGAAGAAGTCGAAGAAGAGATCGGCCGCATGACCGCGGTGCTGAGCGACTGCGGCGCCACCGCGATCGCCGTGAGCCAGGACGAAGCCGAGCGCCTGCGCTTCTGGAGCGGCCGCAAGAACGCGTTCCCGGCCTCGGGCCGCATCAGCCCCGACTACATGTGCATGGATTCGACCATTCCGCGCAAGCGGCTGGCCGACATCCTGCTGGCCATCCAGAGATGGAGAAGAAGTACCGGCCTGCGCTGCGCCAACGTGTTCCATGCCGGCGACGGCAACCTGCACCCGCTGATCCTGTTCGATGCCAACGACCCCGACCAGCTGCACCGCTGCGAGCTGTTCGGCGCCGACATCCTGGAGACGAGCGTCGCGATGGGCGGCACCGTCACCGGCGAGCACGGCGTGGGCGTGGAAAAGCTCAACAGCATGTGCGTGCAGTTCACACCGGCAGAGCGCGAGCAGATGTTTGCCGTGAAGCGCGCGTTCGATCCGCAGGAGCTGCTGAATCCGGGCAAGGTGATCCCGACGCTGTAGCGCTGCGCCGAATACGGCAAGAAGCTCGTGCGCGGCGGGCGGCTCGCGCATCCCGATCTGCCGCGGTTTTGATCGCTGCGACTGCGACTGCGACTGCGACTCACCACAGCCACGGTAGGACCGTGTCAAAGGCAGCGCTGAGGTTGGCGCCGGGCAGCCGGCAGCATCGGCCGATGGACGACATGCAGACAAACGGGGAGCCACAGCGATGACCGAGACAACGAGCCAGACGACCAGGACGGAGGCGCCTGCAACACCCCAGTCGGCCGCAACCCCTGCAACCTCTGCAGATGCACCTGCCCTGCGCGAGCTGACCGAGCGCATCCGCGCAGCCAGCGCCGCCGGTACACCGCTGCGCATTCGCGGCGGCGGCACGAAGGATTTCTACGGCGCGGGTGCGGCCGATGGCGACTACGAAGGCGAGTCCCTGTCCACGCTCGGCCTGGCCGGCATCGTGAGCTACGAGCCGACCGAACTCGTCGTGACGGTACGCGCCGGCATGCCGCTTTCCGAACTCGAAGCGGCGCTCGATGAAAAAGGCCAGTGCCTGCCGTTCGAGCCACCGCATTTCAGCGACACGTCCGGCGCCGGCCGCCGGGCCACCGTCGGCGGCATGGTGGCTGCCGGCTTGTCCGGCCCATCGCGCGCCAGCGTCGGTGCGGTGCGCGACTATGTGCTCGGCGCGCAGTTGCTCAACGGCCGCGGCGAGCGGCTGACCTTCGGCGGCACCGTCATGAAAAACGTTGCCGGCTATGACGTCGCGCGCCTGCTGGCCGGCTCGCTCGGCGTGCTCGGCGTGCTCGTCGAAGTCAGCCTCAAGGTGCTGCCCAAGGCCAGCGCCGAAGCCACATTGAAATTCGAACTGACGCAAGCCGAGGCGTTGCAGCGTCTGAACGAGTGGGGCGGCCAGCCGTTGCCGCTGAATGCGAGTTGCTGGGTGCAGGAAGCGTCATCGGGCAATGTTGCGGGCGGGGCCGGCACGCTCTACCTGCGTCTGCGCGGCGCGGTCGCTGCCGTCGATGCAGCGTGCAAACGGCTCGGCGGTGAGCGCATCGATGACGCACAGGCCGCGTCCGACTGGGCCGCCTGCCGCGAGCAGCAACTGCCGTGGTTCAAGGAGCGGCAGCCCGATCAGGACTTATGGCGGCTTTCCGTGCCGCAGACCGCGCCGGTGCTCGACACCCCGGAAGCCCCGTTCATCGAATGGCACGGCGCGCAGCGCTGGTTGCGCGTGACGCGCGATGCGCATATTACCGAGCGGCTGCGCGCGGCCGCCGACGCAGCGGGTGGCCATGCTACGCTATTCATAGCTGGAAACGCAGACCCCACCAGCGTCACCGCCCGTTTCGACTCGATAAAACCGCCGCTGGACCGTATCCAGCGCAATCTGAAGACCAGCTTCGATCCCGCCGGCATCTTCAACCGCGGCCGGCTCACGCCCGACTACTGAAAGGCAGGCGCCAAACGCCGTGCTCATCCCCATGCGAACCGCCTGATGCAAACCAACCTCGCTCCAGAATTTCAAGACACGCCCGACGGCCTGGAAGCCGAGGCGATCCTGCGCAAATGCGTGCACTGCGGCTTCTGCACCGCGACCTGCCCGACCTACCAGTTGCTCGGCGACGAACTCGACGGCCCGCGCGGCCGCATCTACCTGATGAAGCAGGTGCTCGAAGGCGAGGCGCCGACACGCAAAACGCAGCTGCACCTCGACCGTTGCCTCACTTGCCGCAACTGCGAAAGCACCTGCCCGAGCGGCGTGCAGTACGGCCACCTGGTCGACATCGGCCGCAAGATCGTCGATGCGAAAGTGCCGCGCCCCCCAGCTGAGAGCGCGCTGCGCTGGACGTTGAAGGAAGGCCTGACCTCGCCGCTGTTCGCACCCGCGATGGCGCTCGGCAAGTCGGTGCGCGGCCTGTTGCCCGAAGTGCTCAAGACCAAGGTGCCGCCGAAGCAGGACGCCGGCAAGTGGCCCACCCGCGATCACGCACGCAAGGTGCTGATGCTGGCCGGCTGCGTGCAGCCGTCGATGTTGCCGAACATCAACGCAGCCACCGCGCGGGTGCTCGATGCGGCCGGCATCCAGACCATCATTGCCAAACAGGCCGGCTGCTGCGGCGCCGTGAAATTTCACCTGAACGATCAGGACGGCGGCAAGCAGCAGATGCGCAACAACATCGATGCCTGGTGGCCGCATGTGGAACGCGGCGAGGCCGAGTCGATCGTCATGAACGCATCCGGCTGCGGCGTGCTGGTGAAAGACTACGGCCACCTGCTCAGAGACGACCCCGCCTATGCCGACAAGGCCAAACGCATCAGCGACCTCACGCGAGACTTGAGCGAACTGCTGCCCGACCTCGTGCCGCTGATCAAGGACAAGGTCAGCGCGCCCAAAGAACAGCGCATCGTTTTTCATCCGCCCTGCACGCTGCAGCACGGTCAGCAGCTGCGTGGCGGCGTCGAGAAATCACTCGGCCAGCTCGGCTTTCAGATTCGCCTTGCAACCAACGAATCGCATTTGTGCTGCGGCTCCGCCGGCACCTATTCGGTGCTGCAGCCCGAGCTGTCGAAGCAGTTGCGCGACCGCAAGATCGACAACCTGCAGCAAGGCAAGCCCGACGTGATTGCCAGTGCGAATGTGGGATGCATCACGCATCTGCAAAGCGGCACCGGCACGCGGGTAGCGCACTGGGTGGAACTGCTGGACGCGGCGTTGGCGCCGCCGCTCTAAACCGGCCCCAGCGGACGGTGCGGCTGGCTGAGCGGCAGCCGCACCCGGACCGCATCGCCCGCACGCACGGTACCGCCTTGCAGCACGACCCCCATCACCCCGGACTTGCGCAGCAGCTTGCCATCCTCATCCCGACCCAGCACGGCAGCCATCAAGCCCGGCTGAAATCGATCGATCAGCACGCAGGGGCTGCGCAGTCCGGTCAGCCGGACCACCGCGTCCGGGCCGATCGCGAGCTCCGCATCGGTCGGCAGCGCCAGCAAGTCGATGCCGCGCGTGCTCAGGTTCTCGCCCATCTGACCCGGCGCGACGGCGAAGCCGCGCGCGGCCAGTTCGTCGAACAGCTCACACGGAATCAAATGCACCTGCCGCAAATTCGGCGTCTTCGGATTCTTGCGCGCGAGGTAGCGATGCTTGACCAACACACCGCAGTGCGCATCACCTTCGACGCCGAGTCCTTGCAGCAGTCGAATGGCATCGCGCACCGATTTTGAGAAATCGTGCTTCGGGCTGGCGTTGACGGAAACGATCTTTGGCTGCATGGACAAGAACCGGGTTTGGGCATCAGCCAATCGAATGGAACTCGTCTTTCAATCTCCTGGCATGGGCACTTCAGGTGGATGTTGATTTGTCGCATGGATGCTCATCCCGGACCGATCCAGCACCATCGCATCCCCATAACTGAAAAACCGATACCGCGCCCGCACCGCGTGCTGGTACAGCGCCATCACCGGCTCGTACCCCGCAAACGCACTGATCAACATCAGCAGCGTGCTCTTCGGCAGGTGAAAGTTCGTGATCAGCCGGTCCACCAGTTGGAACGCGAAGCCCGGCGTGATGAAGATGCTGGTGTCGCCGGTTGCCTGGCCCGTCAGCGCCCAGGATTCGAGCGTGCGCACGGTGGTGGTGCCAACGGCGACGATGCGGGCGCCGCGCGCTTTGGCGGCATGGATCGCACGTTGCGTGGGCTCGGGCACCTCGTACCACTCGCTGTGCATCGTGTGCTCGGCGATGTTCTCGGTCTTTACGGGCTGGAAGGTGCCAGCGCCGACGTGCAGCGTAAGCGCAGCTCGCTCGACGCCGCGGTCGGTCAATGCTTGCAGCAGGGCTTCATCGAAGTGCAGCGCGGCTGTCGGTGCGGCGGCGGCGCCGGGGCGGGCGGCGAACACGGTCTGGTAGCGCTCGGCGTCCGAGGCCGAGTCGGCGTGCTCGATGTAGGGCGGCAGCGGCACGTGGCCGTGCTGCGCCATCAGCGCGTGCGGCTCGGCGGAGAACGCAAAGCGGAACAATGTGCCGTTTGCGTCGGGCCAGCGGCCGAGCAGGGTGGCGGTGAAGGCATCGGAGGTGCGGTCGCGCGTGGTCATCGGCAGCACGGCGCCGATGGCTGGCTTCTTGCTCGCTTTCATATGCGCGACGACGTCGAAGCCTCGGTCGCTTTCGCCCAGCACGCGCTCGACCAACAGCTCGACCTTGCCGCCGCTTGCCTTGCGGCCGAACAGGCGCGCGTTCATCACGCGCGTGTCGTTGAACACCAGCAGGTCGCCGGGGTCGAGCAACGATGGCAGGTCGCGGAACGTGCGGTCGACGGCCGCATCCGCGCGCGTGCCGTCGAGCAGGCGCGAGCCGCTGCGCTCGATCGATGGAGTCTGCGCGATCAGCTCCGGCGGCAGCGTGAAGTCGAAGTCCGACAGCTTGAAGGCACGCTGTGCGGATGCGGATGCAGACGGTTCGGCTGCAGCGGAAAGCGCTTTGGCGGCGGCGTGATCGAAGGGCTTCGAAGCGGTCGGTACGGACATCGGCGGGGAGATTCGAAAGGAGGGACGAGTCGGCGGGTTCATCGGCGCTCGACGCACCGAAATGGCGATTGGGCATGATCGGCGTCATGACATTTTTCAAAGCAGCAACGCGCGGGCCGATCTGCCGGATTGTGGCCTTCGCCAGCCAACTCCATGACCCATTCGGCGACCGCGCCGTGCAGTGCGCAAGCGGACCCGATGCGCGGCCGAACGCCGGCCAGCGTGCAGCTGGCGACCGACTCCGTTGCGGGCCGGAACACCGCGTGAAGAGCCGGCCCGCAAGCCTCTTGAGCAGCCCTGTACACAGCGCAAAGAGCCAGATTTCCGGACGCTGGCGTGCCCCCACACACAGCGCCAACCGCCGCTTCTTGGGCCGGTGGCTGGCCATCGGTGCACTGGCCCTGTCGATCGCACCGCAAGCGTTCGCCGCCAGCGCGACCCGCACGGCCACCGATGCAGCGAGCGCCCCAGCCGCCGCATCGGCCGCATCCAGCAGCCCCTGGCTCGAAGACCTGACGTCCACCGAACTGCGCGACCGAATCGCCGCCGGCACGACCACCTTGCTGGTGCCGATCGGCGGCGTCGAGCAAAGTGGCCCGGGCATCGCGCTCGGCAAGCACAACGAGCGGGTGCGCGTGCTGGTGCAACGCATCGCCGAAGCACTGGGCAACGCGGTCATCGCACCCGTCGTCGCCTACGTGCCCGAGGGCAGCATCGCGCCGCCGACCTCACACATGCGCTTTCCCGGCACCATCAGCGTGCCCGACGACGTGTTCGTGAAAACGTTGATGGCGGCCGCCGAGAGCCTGCAGGTGCACGGCATCCGCGATGTGGTGTTTCTGGGCGACCACGGCGGCTATCAGAAGCTGCTCGAGCAGGCGGCGGTGCAGCTGAATCGCCGCTGGGCCGGCCACGCGCATGCATCGGCGCCGCCCGAGTACTACCGGGCCAGCTCGGAAGGGTTTGCGAAGTGGCTCGGCGGCAAGGGCTTTGCAAAGAACGAAATCGGCCTGCACGCGGGGCTGGCCGATGCGTCGCTGCAACTGGCCGTGGCGCCGCAGTCGGTGCGGCTGCAGCGGCTGCAAAGCGGTGCGGCGCCGGGCCTGGCCGACGGGGTGCAGGGCAATGCAAGCCGCGCTTCGGCGCAACTGGGGCAGGCGGGGGTGGAGGCGATCGTGCAGGAAACGGTGGCGGCGATCCGGCGTGCCATCAAGTAGCGCCGAACGCCTTCGTCACGCGACGCAGCAGCGGGCAGACCAAGCCGCTGACCACGCAGCGATTCGTGCATCATGGGGGGTTGTTCCGCCCGGACCGTTTTTCCATTTCCAGCAAAGCTTTTTCCCCATGCGACGACCCCACCCCACCAAACCGCTTCAAGTCGTGCTCGGCGCGGCTGCGTTGTCCGCCGTGGCCGGTCTGGCTGCGATCGCTCAGCCCGCCAAGCCGGCGTCGGCTGCTTCTGCTGCTTCTGCTGCTGCTTCACGGTATCGCCCGGGCCTGCGGCCTCAACGATCAAACCCGCGCTGCCCGGCACGCCGCCGGTGCCCGATGCGCGCAATCTCTACAGCACGGTTGCCGTAGGCAAGATGAGTCCGGCCGTGGCCGATGCGCTGCCGCGCATCTACGTGCCGAACCTGCGTTCCAACGACGTGTCCGTGATCGATCCGGTCACGCGCAAGGTGGTGGACCGCTTCAAGGTCGGCCGCTCGCCGCAGCACATCGTGCCCTCATGGGACCTGAAGACGCTGTGGGTCACCAACAACGCGGAAGGCCGCACCGACGGCAGCCTGACGCCGATCGACACGACGACCGGCAAGCCCGGCGCGGCCATCCTCGTGGACGACCCCTACAACATGTACTTCACGCCCGACGGCAAGTCGGCGATCGTGGTGGCCGAGGCCAGAAAGCGGCTGGACTTCCGCGATCCGCAGACGATGAAGCTGCAGTTCTCGATCGACACGCCGGGCTGCCCGGGCATCAATCACGCGGAGTTCTCGATCGACGGCCGCTTCGCGATCTTCACCTGCGAGTTCTCCGGGTCGCTCGCCAAGATCGATCTGGTCGACCGCAGCGTCACGGGATACCTGCAATTGACGATGCCCGCGATGCGGCTGAAGCAGGTCAAGGGCGCGGCCGACGCGGTGCTGGCCGAGACCTTGCCTCCGTCGCTGACCGAAGTCTGCACGGCCAAGAAAGGCATGCCGCAGGACATCCGCAGCTCGCCCGACGGCAGCCGCTTCTTCGTGGCCGACATGCACGCCGACGGGGTGCACGTGATCGACCCGGCGGCGTTCAAGAAGGTGGGCTTCATCACGACCGGGCTGGCCGCGCACGGCCTGTACCCGAGCCGCGACGGCCGCCAGCTCTACATCACGAACCGCGGCTCGCACACCGTGCACGGCGGCAAGGACGGCGTCGGCAGCGTGGCGGTGCTCGACTTCGCCAGCGAGAAGCTGGTGGCGAACTGGGCGATCCCCGATGGCGGCAGCCCCGACATGGGCAACGTCAGCGCGGACGGCCGCACGCTCTGGGTCTCTGGCCGCTACGACGACGAGGTCTATGCAATCGACACGTCGAGCGGCAAGGTGGAAAAGATTGCCGTCGGCGCCGAGCCGCACGGCCTCACCGTGTGGCCGCAACCCGGGCGTTATTCGCTCGGACACACCGGCAACATGCGCTGAGGCGATCGGGTTTTCATAGCACCCGCACCAGCGTGGCGGCAGGCCGCGGGCAAAATCCATCCATGTCGAGCCCACCCGCCCTGCTGCCCACGAAGCGCGCTGCCGCGGTCGCTGCACCGCCGGCAAAACCCGGCGCAGCGGCGGCTGTCAAGCCGAAGTCGTTCGCGCAACGGGCGCTCGAGAAACTCGGCCTGAAACGCCCGATCGACCTCGCGCTGCACCTGCCGCTGCGCTGGGAAGACGAGACCCGCATCGTGCGGCTGGCCGACGCGCGCGACGGCGACCTCGCGCAGATCGAGGCGACCGTCACCAGCTGCGAGGTGCGGTTGGGCGGCCGCCGCCAGTTGCTCGTCACGGTGGACGACGGCAGCGATTGCTGCACCTTGCGCTTCTTCACGTTCTATCCGTCCCAGCAGAAAGCGCTGGCGGTCGGCACACGCCTGCGCATTCGCGGCGAACTGCGCGGCGGCTTCGCGGGCTGGACCATGATGCATCCGGCCTGGCGCACCGCGGGCGGGCCGCTGCCGCAGACGCTGACGCCGGTCTATCCGACCGTGGCCGGGCTGCCGCAGCCGTATCTGCGGCGCGCGATCGAAGCGGGACTGGCGCGCGCCGATCTGTCGGACACACTGGTGGGGCTTGCGCCGTTGCCGGCGGTCGAAGGCGACGAGGAAGACGCTCCCGCCACATCGGCACCGACCGAGGTCTGGCCGCTGCACGCCGCGCTCGACCATCTGCATCACCCACCACCGGCCGCATCGATTGCCGCGCTGGAAAACCGCAACCACCCGGCCTGGCAACGGTTGAAAGCCGAAGAACTGCTGGCCCAGCAGATCGCACAGCTGCAGGCACGCGCCGAGCGCGAGTTGCTGCAGGCGCCACCGCTGGTCGCCAGGCAGGGCGGCCTGCACACGCGACTGCTCGCGACCCTGCCGTTTGCGCTGACCGGTGCGCAAGCGCGGGTGGCCAAAGAAATCAGTGCCGACCTGGCCCGCGCCACGCCGATGAACCGGCTGCTGCAGGGCGACGTCGGCTCGGGCAAGACGGTGCTCGCCGCACTCGCGGCCACGATCGCGATCGACGCGGGCTGGCAATGCGCGCTGATGGTGCCGACCGAGATCCTCGCGAGCCAGCACTTCGCCAAGCTGGTCGGCTGGCTGCAGCCGCTCGGCATCCGGGTCGCGTGGCTCGTGGGCAGCCAGGGCCGGAAGGAGCGCGCCGAGATGCTCGCGCAGATCGCGTCCGGCGCGGCAACGCTCGTGATCGGCACGCACGCGATCATCCAGTCGCAGGTGCGGTTCGCACGGCTTGCATTGGCGATCATCGACGAACAGCACCGCTTCGGCGTCGCGCAGCGGCTCGCATTGCGCGCGAAGATGGCCGCGCCCGCGCTGAACGAGCCGCACCTGCTGATGATGAGCGCCACGCCGATCCCGCGCACGCTGGCGATGAGCCACTACGCGGACCTCGACGTCTCCACACTCGACGAGCTGCCGCCCGGCCGCACGCCGGTCGTCACGCGGCTGATCCCCGATGCGCGGCGCGACGAGGTGGTAGCGCGCATCGGAGCGCAACTGCAGGCGGGACGGCAGGCCTACTGGGTCTGTCCGTTGATCGAGGAGAGCGAGGCGCTCGACCTTGCAAACGCGACCGAGACGCACGCGGCGCTGGCCGAAGCGCTGCCGGCCGCCACGGTGGCGCTGCTGCATTCGCGCATGAGCACCGCCGAGAAGAAGGACACGATGGCGCGCTTCGTCGCCGGTGAGACCGATCTGCTGGTCAGCACCACCGTGATCGAAGTCGGCGTCGATGTGCCCAACGCCTCGTTGATGGTGATCGAGCACGCCGAGCGCTTTGGCCTGTCGCAATTGCACCAGTTGCGCGGCCGGGTCGGGCGCGGTGCGGCGGCGTCGGCCTGCGTGTTGCTGTTCGCAGCGGGCGAATCGGGCAAGCTGGGCGAAATCGCGCGCGCGCGGCTGCAGGCGATGGTGCAGAGCAACGACGGCTTCGAGATCGCGCGGCGCGATCTGGAGCTGCGCGGGCCGGGCCAGTTTCTGGGCGCGCGCCAGTCGGGTCTGCCGCTGCTGCGCTTTGCCGATCTGGCCACCGACACCGCGCTGCTGGAGTGGGCGCACACGCAGGCGGCTGTGCTGCTTCAACAAGCACCCCAGGTGGCCGAGCAGCACGTGCAGCGCTGGCTGGCCGGCAACGCCGACTACCTGAAGGTTTGACGGCGGCTTCGAAATGATGCAGGTTCCGGTCATGAAACAAAAAGAACAACAACGCCCCCATGCGCCCGTCGGCGCGGTGCGAACCCGGCTGGCCCGCAGCCCATGGGCGGTGGCTGCATGACGCTGACCGAACTCAAATACGTGGTCGCCGTGGCGCGCGAGAAGCACTTCGGCAAGGCAGCCGAGGCGTGCTTCGTCTCGCAGCCGACGCTGTCGGTCGCGATCAAGAAGCTCGAAGAAGAGCTCGAGGTGCGTTTGTTCGAGCGCAACGCGAACGAAGTCAGCGTGACGCCGATCGGCTCGGAAGTCGTGCGCCAGGCGCAGAGCGTGCTCGAGCAGGCGGCGACGTGAAGGAGATCGCGCGCCGCGGCAAGGACCCGCTGGCCGGGCCGCTGCGCCTGGGCGTGATCTACACGATCGCGCCGTACCTGCTGCCCGCGCTGGTGCGCCAGTGCATCGACCGCACGCCGCAGATGCCGCTTCTGCTGCAGGAGAACTTCACCGTCAAGCTGCTCGACATGCTGCGTCTGGGCGACATCGACTGCGCGATCCTGGCCGAGCCGTTTCCCGACACCGGGCTGGTGGTGGCGCCGCTCTACGACGAGCCGTTCATGGCAGCCGTGCCCAGCCATCACCCGCTGGCTCGGCAAGCCACTGTGACGACCGCGCAGTTGAAAGACGAAACCTTGCTGCTGTTGGGCACTGGCCATTGTTTTCGGGACCATGTGCTCGAGGTGTGCCCCGAGTTCGCCCGGCTCTCGAGCAGCGCCGAGGGCATCCGCAAGAGTTTCGAGGGCTCGTCGCTCGAGACGATCAAGTACATGGTCGCGGCCGGCATGGGCGTGACGCTGGTGCCGCGGCTGTCGGTGCCGCGCTCGGCGTTCAATGCGCGCGAAGTGCAGCACCAGCGCCGCAGCCACGACGACATTTACGTGAAGTACCTGCCGTTCGAAGACCAGGCGCCGTCGCGCCGCGTGGTGCTGGTCTGGCGCCGCAGCTTCACCCGCGAGGCGGCGATCGAGGCGCTGCGTGGGTCGATCGATGCATGTGAGCTCGACGGTGTACAGCGGTTGTAGCTCTCCCCAGACTTCGCTCCCGTTGGTCGACCCTCGCCTTCTCCCCACCGGGAGGATGACGCTCCCCCCAGCCTTCGCTTCCTGCGGTCGGCACTCGGCTTCCCCACCAGGGGCGGCGCCTGCGGCCCGGCAATGCCGGCTCCGCGGCCCCTGTTGGCAGGAGGGGGCGCTTCGCACCAAAGTCTGGCTCGGTGTGGTCACTGTCTGCCGATTCGCTGTCGGGTGCCGTGTTGGTGAACTGCGCCACGGCCGCGCTGCAGCACTCTTGGATCGACGGTGCGCCATCGGTTTTCTTATCAATGGGTCGAGCACACCGGTTGGATCGACATGACGGCAGTTCATCAAGCGCGCACCGCGCTGTATCTCGACCTGATCCGCTGGAACCGGCCGGCCGGTTGGTTGCTGCTGCTGTGGCCGACGCTGTCGGCGCTGTGGATCGCCGCCGACGGGTTTCCGGGGTGGCATTTGCTGGTCGTGTTCGTGCTCGGCACGGTGCTGATGCGCAGCGCCGGGTGTTGTGTGAACGACGTGGCCGACCGCGACTTCGATCGGCACGTGAAGCGCACGGCCCAGCGGCCGGTCACGCGCGGTGCGCTGTCGGTACGCCAAGCGTTGACGTTCGGCGCGGCGCTTGCCGCATCGGCCTTTGCGCTGGTGCTGACGACCAACGCAGCCACCATCGGCTGGTCGTTCGCGGCGCTGGCCATCACGCTGCTGTATCCGTATGCGAAGCGGTACGTGGCGATGCCGCAGGCGGTGCTCGGCGTGGCGTTCAGTTTCGGCATTCCAATGGCGTTCGCGGCTGCGACGGCCCGAGTGCCATTGCTGGCCTGGGCGCTGCTGCTGGGCAACCTGTTCTGGGTGCTCGCCTACGACACCGAATACGCGATGGTCGACCGCGACGACGACCTCAAGATCGGCATGAAAACGTCGGCGATCACACTGGGCCGCGCCGATGTGGCGGTCGTCACCGCATGCTACTTCGTGGCACTCGCCATCTGGTGGGCGGCGCTGCAGGGACGCGGGCTCGGCTGGCCATTCCATCTCGGGCTGGCGGCGGCGGCGGCGCAGGCCGTCTGGCATTGCGCGTTGATCCGGGACCGCACGCGGGACGGGTGTTTCAAGGCGTTTCGGCTGAACCACTGGTTCGGCTTTGCGATCTTCGCTGGCATTGCGTGGAGCGAGGCGGTGCGTTGATGCCGGCAAGCGGCACCCGGCAAATGCCGAGGGGGCAGACGGTGAGCGGGAAGTGGTGAATGCGGCAAGGTGAAGCCATCGACGTCGGCCAACCCGGCTCAAGTCCACTGCGCACCCCCTCGCCGACCCGCACTCAGAGACCAAGCAACCCGATCTATCATGGCCTGCTGCCTCGTCTGTGTCGTCCTCACCGGGCACATCGGCTCCTGCGGACCACCTGTCGTACAGCCGTCCATGCCGACCGCCCGAACGCTGTTGTGCAAGCGCGAAAGTTGCCGCGAGCGGGCAGCATCGCTCACCACAGAAGAACCATCGACGCCACGACGTGCGTGGCGCCACCGACAACGCACTTTGATCCGAATCCGAAAGGCCCGCATGAACCGACATTCGATCGCTCCCGCCTTGCTGCTCGCCACGCTGGCCATGAGCGGCTGCAGCTCGCTGCTGACCGAGACCGGCTCGGCCGTGGCCGGCATCGCCGGCGGCGGCCTGGCCAGCGCCATCACGAACGACGCGGGCGTGGCGGCCGGCATCGGCATCGGCGTGCAGGCCGGCGTGCGCACGTTCATTCAGTTCGGGCAGCGCAAGGTGCACACCGAAGCGCAGACGCAGATCGCGCAGATCGCCGGGCCGCTCGCGGTGGGCGAAATCGCGCGTTGGCAGACCACGCTGTCGCTGCCGCTGGAGCCGGAAGAAGCCGGCCGCGTCACGGTCAGCCGCGTGATCGCGACCGGGGCGCTCGACTGCAAGGAGATCGTGTTCTCGATCGACGTGACGGGCGAGACCGGTGGCGATCCGTCGGAGCGACCATCCGAGCCGGTCGTGCAGAGCAACTTCTATGTCGCGTCGATCTGCAAGGACGGCAACGCCGGCTGGCGCTGGGCCGCGGCCGAGCCGGCCACGGGCCGTTGGGGTTCGCTGCAATGAAGGGCCATCGCTTGCACACATCGCAACGCACGACCGCCGTTGCCACGGCCGCGCTGATGCTCGCGGCCAGCGCGCTGTCGGGCTGCAACGCATTGGGCGGCATCACCGGCGCGGTGGCGGGCGCGGCGTCCGGCACCGCAAGCGGCAACCCCGGCGTCGGCATCGCGGTGGCGATCGGCGTGAAGACCGCGGTCGATGCGGCGCAGAAAAAATTCGATCGCTACTGGCACCAAGCCGAACAGCGAAGCATCGCCGAGCAGATCGGCGCGCTCGAGGTCGGCGCGCAAGGCCCGTGGCAGGTGCGTCATGTCGTGCCTTACCAGGACAGCCAGGGCCGCGTGCAGGTGCTGCGTGCGTTTTCCAGCGCGCTGGCCGAATGCAAGGAAGCGTCGTTCACGGTCGAAGACGAAGCCGGGACCGAGCCCGCCGAAGCAAAGCCGCCGCAGCAATACCTGACCACCGCGTGTCGCACCGAGCAGGGCTGGCGCTGGGCGCTGGCGGAGCCCGCGGTGGCGCGCTGGGGGACGTTGCACTGACCGGTGCCGAGCGCAGCGTGCAGCGCGCGAGGGCCAAAGGGTGGCGGCGATCAATGAAGCCACTGCTGGCCACTGACCCACTCGCGCCCTCGACCATCAAGCTATAAAAAACGCAGCTGCAAGTGCAGATGGGGCAATAGCTGTGAGCGCTTTGTCATCACAATTGCTTGCGGTGCCCAGGCCCCGCTGTTGACGCGCACGGTGCCGTCCGACCCGATTGCGCCAGCCACCGCTGCGCTCGAAGATCAGCCCACTCCGAACTCGTCCCCGAGCGCTTGCGCGCGCTGCTGCGCGGCCTGCATCGCGGCGACGAAGTGATCCTTCACCCCTGCTGCTTCCAACCGCGCGATCGCTGCATGCGTGGTGCCGCCCTTCGACGTGACGCGGCCGCGCAGCTGTTCGGGCGATTCGGTGGACGCACGCGCGAGTTCGGCCGCGCCGACGAACGTGCCGATCGCCAGCGTGTGCGCCTGCGCTTGCGTGAGGCCCATGCGCTGGCCCGCCGCGATCATCGCTTCGAGCACATAAAACACGTAAGCCGGGCCCGAGCCGGACAATGCGGTCACCGCGTCGAGCTGCGCTTCCTGTTCGACCCAGACGTGCTGGCCCGTGCTGGCGATCACCTGCTCGGCCAGCGCGCGGTCGGCGGCGTCGGCGCCGGCGGCCGCAAACAGGCCCGTCATGCCCAGGCCGACCAGCGCGGGCGTGTTGGGCATCGCACGCACGATGCGGTCGCTGCCGAGCCACTGCGCGATGCTGCCGGTGCGGATGCCGGCGGCGATGCTCAGGTGCAGGGCCTGGCGCGTGGGCGGTCCGCTGGCTGCGGCGGCCTCGGCAAATACCTGCGGCTTGATCGCCCAGACGACGATCGCGGCGCGCTCCAGAAAAGCGCCGGCTGCTGCCTGCGCGGCCACGCCGTGCTGCGCGAGCAGCCGCTGGCGCGCGTCGGCGGCCGGCTCCACCACGTCGATGTCCGCGACGGCCAAGCCTTCGGCGATCAGCCCGCCGATGATGGCCGCGGCCATGTTGCCACCGCCGATGAAGGCGATCGGCGGGAGGTCGGTGGCGGCGGCGGTGTCGCTCATGAGGGGTCAGGCTTTCGGTGAAGGCGGTGGGGCAGCAGTCGCGGGGCCGGGCGTGGCGGGATCGCGCCACGCGAACGCCGCGAACTGCGTGATCTGCAGCGGGTTGAAATTGTCGTCGCTGACGAACAGCAGGCTGCGCTGACGTGCGCCGTCCGCGTCCGCCAGCATCGGTCCCCAGGCCATGCCCTCGGTGTTGTCCAGGCGCGGCAGGCCGAGGTGGTCGAAGTCGGCCACCAATGTCTTGCCCACGGGCTGGACCGGACGCGTGGTGCGCAGCGTGGGCAGGCCGAGCGTGTCCGCAGCGTGCCGCACATCGACCATGAACAGCCGCAACGTCACGCCCGCGCCGAGCGAGAAGCCGCGCTCCAGCACCAGCATGCGGTCGGCATCGATCATCAATATTTCCGACACGCCGTTGTCGGCGAAGCCCAGGCCCGGAATCGGCAGCCGCCGAATGGGTTCGGTCCGATACGCGAACTGCCGCACCGCGGTGCCGGACGCGAGATCGAACAACGTGAAGCGGCATGGCGCACCGGCGGCCAGGGCGCTGGAGACGGGGCCGTCCTGCAGCAGCGGGTGCTCCATCGCGACCCAGGCGCTGCGGCCGTCCGCCGTCAGTGCCAGGCCTTCGAACGCGCCGTTGTGGCGCGGGCCACGGTCCTCGTCGGGATGCATGGCGAACATCGCAGGCAGTTGCAATTCGCGCAGGTGCCGGCCGTCGAGTGTCATCTCGCGCACGAACGGGTCGACGCCGCGTCGTCGGCTGCCTTCGCTGGTCCACAGCAGCGTGCGCGTATCGGGCCGCAGGCGAATGCTCTCGGGGTCGGCCTGCAGCTGGCCCGGGCCGCGGCGCGGATACGGCGTGCCGTCGGCCCGCTTCATCGTGACGACGCCGAGCAGCTCGGGCTCATTCAATCCGGCTGTGCCGAACGCGACGCGCAACGTGTAGAAACGCGCCGGTGCGTCGGCGTCGCTGATCGCATACCAGACGTCGTCCCGCGCGTCGTAATCGATGCCCGACAAGCCGCCGACGATCGTGTCCTCGAACATTTGACGATAGGCGAGCGTCGCGCTGCCCAGCAGCCGCAGCGGTGCGCGCTGCCGTGCGGCCATGCCGACCGCTGCGTGGCCGCTGCAGCCGACCAAGCCGCCCGAGGCCACGGCAAGGGTCGAAGCGGCCACAGCCAGCCACTGGCGTCGACCGACGCCCCGCAAGTCGCCCGGGTAGTCAACCACCGAGGCCGCCCAATGCAGCGACGCCATGGCCGCTGCCGACCCGCATCGGGCATCCGGACCGCGCCGCGCTGGTTGTCGGCAAACCCCGGCCGCTTCGCGCCAACGCGCGCAGGGGCTGCGGCCGGTCGTTCACAACGCCGGACCCAACGCATTCGCCACGACGAAGTTGCCCACCCGGTAGCCGAGCGCGCTGCCCACCGTCTGGTCGACGCGCCAGTGAATGCCGCCCCAGATGCGTGCGTTGGCGACCTCGGTCTCGATTTCGCTCAAGCGCCCGTAGCTTCGTTCGACGTCGCCGGTCGCCACGCTCTTCAGCGTGACCGCGACCGGAAACTGCGTGTCGCCGAACTCCGACTTGAGCACCGCCGCGGCCGCGCCCGCGTAGCAGCCGTGCGCGGACGGATAAGCCGGGAACTGCGGCGTCGGGATGATCGGCGTCCAGCCGGGCTCGGCCGGCAGGTGGGCTTGGCCCGCGCCGGTCGGGATCGCGCCGACCGGCCGCCAGACGGCATACGTGTACTTCGCGTCGAAGCAGGCGGCGGACGAATCGGCCAGCGCCATGTGCAGCAGCGCAAACAGCCGCGCGTTCTGCATGAACGTCAGGCCGTAAGCCGCCGACAACTGCCGCGCCACCGAGCTCCAGAGCTTCGGGCCGCTGTCGGTCCAGAACTGGGCCACCAGCGTCTGCTCGGGCGTGCGCGCGGCGCTGGCCACACCGCCGAGGTTGAACACTTCGCGGTAGTCGCGCTCGAACTGCGCACTGGAGAAAGCGGGCGTCGGCCCCGGGCGAAACTGCGCGGCGTCGCGGATCACCCACGGCGGCACCAGCGCCAGATTGACACCGAACGCCGCCCCGCCCGCGCGCGGCACCCAGACGCCGAAGACGTGCGGCGGCCGATACGGCAGGACGTTGTCGATGCCGTCGTTCGCGCGCAGGGCCAGCATCTGCCGCGCGGCGATCTCGCCGACCGCGATGCCGTCGTCGCGCGCCTGTGGCGATGCGACTTCGGCGAGCGACTTGGCGAGCGCGGCATCCAGCATCGGCTGTTGCGTCGGATAGAGCCCCAGCAGCGCCCGGTGCGCGGCCGTGGCCGCCGCCGCCTCCAGCGAGGCGCCCGGCTTGGCCGGGATGCGCTGCGAATAAGGCCGGGCGCTGCCCTCGATCGAGTTGATCGCTTCATACATCGCCACATGCACGAGCGCGGCGTCGCGGCCCTCCAGGAAAGGGTTCCAGTCGTTCGCGAGCATGGTCTCGAACGTCAGGCGGTCCCAATCGGTGACCGCATCGGCGTGGGCGCTGGCTGCCATGAGTGCAACGGCAGCGCCCATCAGACCGGACAGCCACCGGCGGCTGCGAAACAAGGACTTCATCGAACACCTTCTGTTGTTTGAATCGGGCGTTGCCGCTGCAGGTGCTGCTGCGAAGCCACGGCGCACGGGCCCCCGAATCAGGCCAGCGCACAAGAAGCAGCGAGTATGCCGAGATGGCGCTGTCCCTGTGCCCCGTGTTGACGGTGGCGCTGCGCCCTGGCGGCTGCGCGGAGGGCTGCGATCGTGCGACACAGCCACATGCGCTGAGGATCAATGCCCAACCTGTGACGAACTGCCGCTGGGAGCGCACGCGCGCCCGGGTGAATCCGCAAAGCGGCGCTTCCAGTTTTGCTTTTTGCGCCGGGTCGACCGGTGCGCCGTGATTTCGAACCCCCAACCTCCCGGACAACAAGACCAATCATGCACTCGCGCGCGATCGAACTCGAATACGTCGGCTTTTGGGCTCGCACCGGCGCGAGCCTGATCGACTCCTTCCTCACGCTCTTGTGCACGTTGCCGCTGGCCGGCATGGTCTATGGCAAGTCGTACTGGCTCGACGCGCAGGCTTCGGTCGTGCGCGGTCCGTCGGACCTTCTGATCACCTGGGTGCTGCCTGCCGTACTCGTCGTGCTGTTCTGGATGTTCAAACAAGCCACGCCGGGCAAGATGGCCGTCGGCGCCCGCATCGTCGATGCGCGGTCCGGGGAGCCGGCCAGCACGGGGCAATTGATCGGTCGCTACCTCGGCTACTTCATTTCGGCACTGGTTCTCGGGCTGGGGTTCTTCTGGGTGGCGTTCGACTCGCGCAAGCAAGGCTGGCACGACAAGCTCGCGGGTACCGTCGTCGTGCGCCGCAAGGGCAGCAGGGCGGAGCCGGTTCAGTTCGTGCGCGATCGGGCTGTGACGCAGTTCTGAGGCGACGCTTCGCAAGTCCACGGTGCGGACAGCGCGTGGGTGCCTGCACAAATGCCGTGCGCCAGCCCGGCAAGCCAGGCACTGTCAGCAGACGATGACTGTCGTTGTCACCCGGCGCAGCGCGAACATTCCAGGCGGGGCATCGCCGTCGGGCGTCAAAGCGGATGCCGGCATGAACGGTCCAAAGCCTCCGTGCAGCCGGCGGGCAGTGGCCGGCGTGTCGCGCTGTCCAAGTGCGCTAGACGCCAACAGAGGCAGCCTCGCTGCCCGCCACCGCAATGCGCCGCTCTTCAATGCCGTGGCAAGCCACGCGCACGCCGTCGATCGGCTGCAGCAGCGGCCGCTCGCTGCGGCAACGCTCGTTCGCATGCGGGCAGCGCGGGTGGAACGTGCAGCCGGCCGGCGGGTTCAGCGGGTTCGGCACTTCGCCCTGCACCGGCGTGCGCGCGCGGCCGGTGTCGTGCATCTTGGGGATCGCGTCGAGCAGCATGCGCGTGTAGGGGTGGCGCGGGCTGGCGAACAGCGTGTGCTTGTCGGCCAGCTCGACGAGCCGGCCCAGGTACATCACGCCGACGTGATCGCTCACATGGCGCACCACAGCCAGGTTGTGTGAGATGAACAGGTAGGTCAGGCCCTGCCTGGTCTGCAGGTCCTTCATGATGTTGAGCACCTGCGCCTGCACGCTGACGTCGAGCGCCGAGGTCGGTTCGTCGCAGACCAGAAATTCGGGTTCGGTGGCCAGCGCGCGCGCGATCGACACGCGCTGGCGCTGGCCGCCGGAGAACTGGTGTGGGTACTTCACCGTGTCGAGCGGGGACAGGCCGACCGATGTCAGCAATTCGCCCACGCGTTCTTTCAGCGCGGCTTTGTCGGTGATGAGGCCGTGTTCCTTCAGCGGCTCGCCGACGATGTCCTCCACGGCCCAGCGTGGGTTCAGGCTTGCGTACGGGTCCTGAAAAATCATCTGGATGCGTTGGCGCAACTGGCGGCCGGCGGGGGTTCTGAACGCGGCGTGCGCATCCTGCCCATCGAACTGCAGGCCGCCGCGCGTGGGCCGATAGAGGCCCACCAGCAGGCGCGCCACGGTGCTTTTGCCGCAGCCCGATTCGCCGACCAGCGCGAGTGTCTTGCCGCGCTCGATGTCGAAACTCACGCCGTCCACCGCGTGCAGCAGCAGACGGGGTTTGCGCTCGAGCACGCGGTTGAGCCAGGGCGGGGAGACGTCGAAGGTCATGGCCAGGTCGCGCGCCTGCACCAGCGTGCCAGCGCTGCCGGGCGCGACGTTGAGCGGTGCCTGCTGGCCGGGCTGGCCCACGCCAGCATCAGCACCAGCACCGGCCCGCCCCCGGCGAGGACGTTCGTCACAGCGGGCGTACGGGTCATGCGGCGACCCTTGGGGCCGAATCGGCCACTGCGCGGCGCGTGCGCCGATCGTCGTGCAGCCAGCAGGCTGCGCGTGTGGCGCCCGCATCCAGCAGGTCAGGCCGCTCGACCAGGCAGCGGTCGAACTGGCGCGGGCAGCGTGGGTGATACGCGCAGCCGCTGGGAATCGCGTTCAGCCGCGGCATCGCGCCGTCGATCTGGTGCAGCCGTTCGCGGTCCACGGTGATGTCGGGGATGGCCGCCATCAGGCCGGCGGTGTAGGGGTGCGCGGGGTGGTTGATCACTTGATGCACCGGGCCGATCTCGGCCACGCGCCCCGCGTACAGCACGGCCACGCGGTCGCACGTTTCGGCGATCACGCCCATGTCGTGCGTGATCAGCATGACGGCGGCGCCGCGCTGCTGGCAGACTTTTTTCAGCAGCTGAATGATCTGCGCCTGGATGGACACGTCAAGCGCGGTGGTGGGCTCGTCGGCCACGATCAGCTGCGGCTCGGCGGCCAGCGCCAGCGCGATCACCACGCGTTGGCGCATGCCGCCGGAGAACTGGTGCGGGTAGTGGTCGAAGCGCTGCTCGGCGGCGGGGATGCCGGTGTCTTGCAGCAGCGCGATGGCGCGGCGGCGGGCTTCCGCCGCATTCATCGACAGATGCGCTGAAATGGTTTCGGTCAACTGCCGGCCGACGGTGTAGAGCGGATTCAGCGACGTCAGCGGGTCTTGAAAAATCGCGCCGATGCGCCGCCCGCGGATCTTGCGCATCGCATCGTTGCTTAAGTTGTCGATGCGTTCGCCCTGCAACAGAATCTGGCCGCTCGCCACGCGGCCCGGCGGCTCCAGCAGCCCGATGATCGCAGCCCCGGTCAGCGATTTGCCGGCGCCCGATTCACCGACCACGCCGAGGATTTCGCCTGGCGCGATCGACAACGAGATGTCGTCGAGCGCCCGCAGCGTGCCGCGCCGGTGCGGGAATTCGACGACCAGGTTGCGGATTTCAAGCAGGGACATGGATGCCGATCGGTGGAGGTGGTGTGGCCACGCAAGCCGCCGTCACACCTGTTTTCATAGCCGAATGTGCAGGCTGCACCAGCGCCCTGGCCTTGTTTGGCTTCAAGACGACGTTTCGCTTCAGCGCAGCCGCGGGTTCAGCGCGTCGCGCAACCAGTCGCCCAGCAGGTTCACGCTGAGTGCGATCAGCACCAACGTCAGGCCGGGGAACACGGTGATCCACCACTCACCGGAAAACAGATAGTCGTTGCCCACGCGGATCAGCGTGCCGAGCGACGGCGACGTGGGCGGCGCGCCCACGCCCAGGAACGACAGCGTGGCTTCGGTGATGATCGCGGTGGCGACCTGGATGGTGGCCAGCACCAGCACCGGCCCGAGCACGTTGGGCAGTACATGGCGGCGCATGATGCGCAGCGGCGCCACGCCGGTCACGCGCGCGGCCTGCACGTATTCCTTGTTGCGCTCCACCAGCGTCGAGCCGCGCACGGTGCGCGCGTATTGCACCCACCCCGTGAGCGAGATCGACAGGATCAGCACGCCGAACGCGAGACCCTCGTGCGCGTTCGGAAACACCGCGCGGCCGACGCCCGCGATCAGCAGCGCGATCAGGATCGCCGGGAACGACAGCATCACGTCGCACAGCCGCATCAACGCCGAATCGACCCAGCCGCCTTGAAAGCCTGCGAGCAGCCCGAGCGACACGCCGACCAGCACCGACAGAATCACCGACGCGATGCCCACGATCAGCGAGATGCGCGCGCCGTAGATCAGCGCCGACAGGATGTCGCGCCCCTGGTCGTCCGTGCCCAGCAGGAATTTGGCGGTGCCGCCTTCCATCCAGACCGGCGGCAGGCGCGCGTCCATCAACTCGAGCGTGCTCAGATCGAACGGATTGTGCGGCGCGACCCAGCCCGCAAACAGCGCGCAGAACACGCAGACGAACGCGATGACGGCCGCAAGAACGGCCACCGGCGAGGTGCGAAAGCTGTGGCCGATGTCGCTGTCCGCCCACCGCGCGAGTGTGTTCATGGGTGGTGGCAAGCCGGGGTGGAGAGAAAGCGGCGGCGCTGGGCAGCGGGCGGCGCGTGAGAGCGCTGATGCATGAATCAGCCCACGATCACTTCTTGATGCTCATCCATTTGAAGTGCATGTAGTTGTCCGGCAATTGCGTGAGCGTGACGTTCTTGCCCACGCCCCAGGCCAGCGCCTGCTGGTGCAGCGGCAGGTGGCCGATGTCGGCGTTGTGGATCTCGAACGCCTGCTTGATCAGCGCATCGCGCTTCGGTTTGTCGGTCTCCGACTGGATCGCCTGCGTCAGCTTGTCGAGCTCGGGATTGCAGTACGCGCCCAGGTTGAACTGGCCGGCGCCCGCGTCCGTCGGGCACGCGGTGAGCGCGTTCAATGCGTTGTGCGCGTCGTACGTGGTGGGGGTCCAGCCGAGCATGTAGAAGCTCGTGTCGCGCCGCAGGATCTTCGGGAAATAGGTGCCTTTGGTCTCGGCCTGCAGATTGATCTTGACGCCAATGCGCGACAGGTTGG
Source organism: uncultured beta proteobacterium (assembly GCA_963784295.1). Taxonomy (GTDB): domain Bacteria; phylum Pseudomonadota; class Gammaproteobacteria; order Burkholderiales; family Burkholderiaceae_C; genus JBBPYC01. Next base: position 146,090 of record CAWAQL010000013.1, on the reverse strand, counting down.
CCGCAACCGCCTGGCAGATGTTGGCGTCGTTCACATAGCGGTCGTTCGGGCAGTTCATCGCGACTTCGAAGCCCTGTGGGTAGCCCGCTTCGGCCATCAGTTTCTTCGCACCTTCGACGTCGTAGGGCAGCCGCTTGTTCTGGTCGGCCGAGAAGCCGTTGATGCCTGGGGCGATCAGCAACGCCGTGGGTGTCGACGCACCGCGCATCACGGTGCGCTGAATGCCTGCGATGTCGATCGCCTGATAGAAGGCCTGGCGCACGCGCTTGTCCTTGAACGGGTTCTTGCCCTTCACGTTCGAGAACTGCAGCTCATCGCGCTTCTGGTCCATGCCCAGGAAGATCGTGCGCAGCTCCGGGCCGGTCATGGCGCGTGCTTTGTCGCTGGCGTTCACGCGGGCGATGTCCTGCACGGGGATCGGCTCCATCACATCGACTTCGCCGGACAAGAGCGCGGCCACGCGCGTGGCGTCGTTGGCGATCGGCGTGAACACCACCTCTTGCACGTTGCCTTCGATCGTGCCCCAGTAGTTCGGGTTGCGCACGAACACGGTGCGCACGTTGGGCTGGCGCTCGCGCACCATGAACGGGCCGGTGCCGTTGGTGCTGAACGACGCGGCGTTCTCGATCCCCTTGCGGCGATCCACCGGGCGCGTGGCCTGGTTGGCTTCCGCCCATTTTTTGCTGAGGATGTAGGTCAGCGACAGCACATCGGGCAGGATCGGAAACGGTGCCTTGGTTTCGATTTCGACCGTGAAGTCGTCTACCTTGCGGACTTCCTTGATGTCGTTCGTGTTGGTCTTCATGTCCGAGCCTTCGCCGGCAGCGCGCGCGAGGCTGAACAGCACGTCGTCCGCGGTGAACGGCGTGCCGTCATGAAATTTCACATTGCGGCGCAGCTCGAAGCGCCAGACCGTGGGCGAGGTCTGCTTCCAGCTGGTGGCCAGCATCGGCGCCAGGCTCAAATCCTTGTTGCGCCCGGCCAGCGGCTCGTAGACGTTGCCCGTGACGCTGAGCTGCAGCGATTCGTTGAGCGAATGCGGGTCCATCGACAACGCATCGCCTTGGTCGGCGATGCGGATGGTCTGGGCCTGAACGGCTGCTGCGGAAACGGTAGCTGCCAGCGCAATCAACAGGCGCGCGGCGAGCACATTTCGCTTGAATTTCATCTGGAGCTTTCTGGAGGTTGGGGAAAAAATCGACGACGAACAAAGTTGAGAAGTTGCAGACGCAGACGCAGCGCACGCAGCGGCAAGCACAGCCGTATCAGGCCACAGCGGCACCTGTGTTGGCGCCTGCACCTGAATTTGCACTTGCACCAGGACTTGCACTTTCGTCGGAGGTTGCACCAACGCCCACACCAGCGCCCAGCGGCAGCGACCGTTCGATCAGCCCCGCGAACAGCGCCGCACCGAGCGGCAGCACCTCGTCGTTGAAGTCGTAGCGGTTGTTGTGCAGTGGCGCGCTGCCGAGGCCGCCCGGGTGGCCCTGGCCCAGCCGCAAATAGGCGCCCGGTCGGGCCTGCAGCATGAACGAAAAATCCTCGGCGCCCATGCTCGGCTCCATGTCGCGCACCACGTGTTCAGGACCGACCAGCGCTGCGGCCACATTGGCGGCGAAGTCGGCTTCTTTTGCGCTGTTGATGGTGGCCGGGTAGACGCGCTCGTAATGCACGGTGGCGGTGGCGCCAAAGCCCTGCGCGATGCCTGCGCACAGCTCGTGCAGCCGCTGCTCCACCAGGTCTTGCACTTGCGCGCTGAACGTACGCACCGTGCCGACCAGCGTGGCACGGGCCGGCAGCACGCTCATCGCGCCCGGGTCGCCCGCCTGCACCGCGCAGATGCTGATGACGGCGCTGTCCAGCGCGCGCACGTTGCGCGCCACGATGCCCTGCACCGCCGTGATGATGTGCGCGGCCACCAGCACCGAGTCGACCGCCTGATACGCATGCGCGCCGTGGCCGCCGCGGCCCTCGATACGAATGGTGATGCGATCGGCCGCCGCCATCATCGCGCCGCCATTCGTGCCGACCGTGCCCGGCGCCATGCCCGGCGCGTTGTGCATCGCGTAGATGGCCTCCACGGGGAAGCGGTCGAACAAGCCGTCTTCGATCATGGCTTTGGCGCCCGCATAGCCTTCCTCACCGGGCTGAAATACCAGCACCGCGGTGCCGTCGAAATCGCGCGTGGCGGCCAGATAGCGCGCGGCGCCCATCAGCATGGTGGTGTGGCCGTCGTGGCCGCAACCGTGCATGCGCCCGGACTGGCACGACTTCCACGCAAAGTCGTTCGATTCGGCCAGCGGCAGCGCATCCATGTCGGCGCGCAGGCCGACGAGCCGGCCGCTGGCCGTGCTGCGGCCATGCACCAGCGCCACCACGCCGGTCTTGCCGATGCGCTCATGAACCGCATCGACGCCGCAGGCCCGCAAGCCTTCGACGACACGCGCGGCGGTGTATTCCTCCTCGAAGCCAAGCTCGGGATGCGCATGCAGATCGCGCCGGAACGCCGTGAGTTCGGGGTGGAACTGCGCTATTGACGAGAACGCGCGGCCGCTGGCCCGGTAGCGCGGCGGGTTCAGTGCAACGTCCTGCATGTCAATGTCCTCCCACTTGGCCGACCCGCAGGCGCGGATCGACAACGAAATAAAGCAGATCGACCACCAGATTGATGACCACGAAGATCAGCGCGATCAGGCACAGATACGCGGCCATCACCGGGATGTCGGCAAACGTCACGGCCTGAATGAACAGCAGCCCCATGCCCGGCCACTGAAACACCGTCTCCGTGATGATCGCGAAAGCAATCAGCGAGCCAAGCTGCAGCCCGGTGATGGTGATGACCGGCACGAGCGTGTTCTTCAGTGCATGGCCGAAATGAATTGCCCGGTCCGACAGGCCGCGTGCGCGGGCGAACCGGATGTAGTCGGTGCGCAGCACCTCGAGCATTTCGGCGCGCACCAGCCGCATGATCAGCGTGAGCTGAAACACCGCGAGCGTGACGGCCGGCAGCACGATGTGGTGCCAACCGTCGGCCGTGGCCAACCCCGTGCGCCACCAGCCAAAGCTCACCACGGTGCCGCGGCCGAAGCTCGGAAACCAGCCGAGCTGCACCGCGAACACGAGGATCAGCAGGATGCCGATCAAAAAGGTGGGCAGCGACACGCCGAGCAGCGACAAGGTCATGAAGGCCTGGCTCAGAAAGCTGCCGCGCCGCAGCGCCGCATACACGCCCATCGGAATGCCGAGCGCCAGCGCCAGGATGGCCGCCACCAAAGACAGCTCGAGCGTGGCCGGAAAGCGCTCGGCCAGCAGTCTCGACACCTTCGCGCCCTGGCGCAGGCTGAGCCCGAATTCGCCCTGCACCGCGTTCAGCAAAAAGTGCCAGAACTGCACCACGAACGATCGGTCCAGGCCGAGTTCGGCACGCAACGCGCGAATCTGCTCCGGCCTGGCGTCTTGCCCCAGCAGAAACACCACGGGGTCGCCCACGTACTGAAACAGCAGAAATGCGATTCCCGCCACGACGACCATCACGATCGCGGCCTGGATCAGGCGGCGCAGGACAAAAGCGACCATGGAAGGGCAGGGTTTTAGGTGGCGGTCATGCTAACAGGGCAATCCCGATGCAGCCCACCGGAATCGGGCGGGCCGTGGGTCGCTTTCCGCGAGAACTTACGCCGCCGTCGCCTGCCGCACCGCATGTTCCCAACGCGCCATCCGCTCGGCTGCGTGCGCCTTGGACAGGGTGGGCTCGAAGCGGCGCTCGGCCCGCCAGAGCGCGGACAGCTCTGCGGTGCCCGAATACACGCCGCTGGACAGCCCGGCAAGCCAGGCGGCACCCAACGCGGTGGTTTCGGTCACGGCCGGCCGCAGCACGGGGATGCCGAGCAAATCGGCCTGGAACTGCATCAGCAGATCGTTGGCCACCGCGCCGCCGTCCACGCGCAATTCGGCTGCGGGCGCGGCGCCCGATGCGGCCACGTCGCGGTTCATCGCGTTCAGCAGCGCGGCGCTTTGAAACGCGATGCTCTCCAGCGCGGCGCGTGCGATGTGCGCCACGCTGCTGCCGCGCGTGAGGCCGGTGATGGTGCCGCGCGCGTTCGGCTTCCAGTACGGCGCGCCGAGGCCCGTGAACGCGGGCACCAGCATCACGCCGCCCGCGTCCGGCACGCTGGCCGCGAGCGCTTCGACCTCGTTGCTGGCCGAGATCGCGCCGAGCCCATCGCGCAACCACTGCACCACCGCGCCGCCGACGAACACGCCGCCTTCGAGCGCGTATTCGGGCTGTGCGCGGTCGGTCTGCGCGGCGCTGGTGGTGATCAGGCCGTTGGCGCTGCGCTGAAACCGCTCGCCCGTGGGCGTGAGCAGGAAACAGCCGGTGCCGTAGGTGTTCTTCGCGATGCCCGGTGCGAAGCAGGCCTGGCCGAACAGCGCGGCCTGCTGGTCGCCGGCCACGCCGCCGATTGGAATCGCGGCGCCGAGCAGGCTCGCGTCGATCTCGCCGAAGTGCGCGCTGGACGGCAGCACCTTCGGCAACAACGACGCCGGAATGTCGAGCAGTCGCAGCAGCTCGGCGTCCCAATCGTTCGTGCGCACGTTGAACAGCATCGTGCGCGCGGCGTTCGTCACGTCGGTCACATGCATTGCGCCTTTCGTGAGTTGCCAGATCAGCCAGCTGTCCACCGTGCCGAATGCGAGCTCGCCGCGCTCGGCCTGGGCGCGCGCGTTGGGCACGTTATCGAGCAGCCAGCGCAGCTTGGTGGCCGAGAAGTACGCATCGATCACGAGGCCGGTCTTCTCGGCGATGGTCTCGGCATGGCCGGCCGCGCGCAATTCGGCGCACAGCGGCTCGGCGCGGCGGTCCTGCCAGACGATCGCGTGGTGCATGGGCTGGCCGGTCTTGCGGTTCCACAGCACCGTGGTCTCGCGCTGATTCGTGATGCCCACCGCGCCCACCGCAGCGGCCTGGATGCCGGCGCTGGCCAGCGCTTCGCGCGCGGTGTCGATCTGCGTCTGCCAGATCTGGCGCGGATCGTGTTCGACCCAGCCGGGTTGCGGATAGATCTGCGGCAGCTCGCGCTGGGCGGAGGCGACGACGCGCGCGCGTTCGTCGAACACGATCGTGCGCGAGCTGGAGGTGCCTTGGTCGAAGGCGAGCAGATAGATCGGCTGGGTTGCGGTCGTCATCGATGGGCTCTGGTTTTGCGATGGGATGGTGCAGGCTGCGCGGGCTGCGCCAATGGGGCTGGCGGAATTTGCGGGGCGGCCGGGCCTGCCGCATCGGCTGCCACCACGCACCGCACCTGCGCATCGGCCAACAGCGCCGGAAAAGGCTCGGGCGGTTCGGCATCGGTAAACAGCCGGTCGATCTGGTGCAGCGTGGCCAGTTGCACCATCGCGGGCCGGTTGAACTTGCTCGCGTCGGCGGCGAGCCAGACTTCGCGGGCGTGCGCGATGATGGTCTGCGCGACCTTCACTTCGCGCAGGTCGAAGTCGCGCAAGCTGCCATCGGCTTCGATGCCGGACACGCCGATCAACGCGATGTCCACCATGAACTGGCCGATGAAGTCCACCGCCGCTTCGCCCACGATGCCGCGGTCCCTCGTGCGCACCACGCCGCCGGCCACGATCACTTCGCAGTGCGGATTGCCCGACAGGATCGCGGCCACGTTCAGGTTGTTCGTGATCACGCGCAGGCCGCGGTGGCCGAGCAGGGCTTTCGCGACCGCTTCCGTGGTGGTGCCGATGTTGATGATCAGCGAGCAGTCGTTCGGCACCTGTGCGGCCACCGCCTGCGGCGATGCGCGCCTTGCCCACCGCGTGCAACGATTCACGCTGCGCGTGGCCGATGTTCTCCACCGTCGAGCCGGGCACGCGCACGCCGCCGTGAAAGCGCAACAACAGATGCTCGTCGGCGAGCCGTTGCACGTCGCGGCGCACGGTTTGCAAGGTCACGCCGCACGTCGCTGCCAACTGCTCGACCGAAGCCGAGCCGCGCTCGCGCACGAGTTCGAGCAACTTCAGTTGGCGGGGATTCGCATGCATCTCTCGAACGATTCTGGACGCGAATCGAAAAGAAAGGAACCCATTCAGGGAAAACCATGAGTCGATTCGCGCGCAAACGAACCAGAATGAACTTACGCGTCGCGGCGACCATGAAGCATCCTTTTTTCTCGATCTTTCCTTTCTGCGCGTTCTGCACGACGCGCGTCGGCATGCCGCGCACGGCACATCGCATCTGTCGGACATCCGATGCAGGTGGCAGCGCGGACGTCGAGTCGATCGAGCGCATGGCGCACCGGATCCATCGCGCGTGCCGTGCATTGCTGCAAGCGGCGCAGCAGGCGCCAATGTCGATGGCGCGTGTTGCGCGTCGGGAGCCCCATGCAGCTTGCGCTTGAAGGCGTCACGCGCCGGGTCGGCTCGGCGCAGTGGCTCTATCCGATGGATCTGGCGCCGCAGCCCGGTGCCGTCACCGTGCTGTTGGGCGCAACGCAGGCCGGCAAGACCAGCCTGATGCGCATCATGGCCGGGCTCGATGTGCCGACGAAAGGCAAGGTGCGCGTCGATGGCCAGGACGTGACCGGCACCCCGGTGCGTGAGCGCAACGTCGCGATGGTCTATCAGCAGTTCATCAACTACCCGTCGATGACGGTGGCCGACAACATCGCCTCACCCTTGAAGCTGCGGCGCGAGGCGAACATCGATGCTCAGGTGCATGCGCTGGCCGAACGGCTGCACATCGACCCGTTCTTGCAGCGGCTGCCGGCCGAACTGTCCGGCGGGCAGCAGCAGCGCGTCGCGCTGGCCCGCGCACTGGCCAAAGGCGCGCCGCTGATGCTGCTCGACGAGCCGCTCGTGAACCTCGACTACAAGCTGCGCGAAGAGTTGCGCGAAGAGCTCGGCGAGCTGTTTCGCAGTGGCGATTCGACCGTGATCTATGCGACGACAGAGCCGGCCGAGGCGCTGTTGCTCGGCGGCTACACCGCGCTGATCGACGCGGGCGAGCTGCTGCAGTACGGGCCGACGGCGGAAGTGTTCCATCGGCCCCGCTCCTTGCGCGTGGCGCGTGCGTTCAGCGATCCGCCGATGAACCTGTTGAGCGCGCGCGGTGCGGAGGGTGGCGTGCAACTCGACGCGGGGCCGGTTCTGTCGCTCGGCGCGTTCACGGATTCGAAGGCCCAGCACCGCGGCGCGGTGACCATCGGCGTGCGCGCCGGGGCGCTGCGCGTGCAGCCGCGGGATGGCGACGTCGCGATTCCCGGCCGTGTGGACCTGGCCGAGATCTCCGGCTCGGACACGTTCGTGCACATCGACAGCCCGGCCGGCCCGCTGGTTGCACAACTGACGGGCGTGCATTACTTCGAGATCGGCATGCCGCTGACGCTGCACCTGTCGCCAGCGCAAGCTTTTGTATTCGGCGACGACGGCCGGCTGTTGCAGGCGCCGGCGCGCGGCGCCTGATTGATCGGCGGAAACTTCGACATGGCACGCATCGACCTCGATCTCGCCCACGCCTACATGGCAAATCCGCAGAGCGACGTGGACTACGCGCTGCTGCCGCTCAAGATGCGCTTCAACGACGGCGGCGCGTATGCGCTGCTGGGCCCATCGGGTTGCGGCAAGACCACGATGTTGAACATCATTTCGGGCCTCGTGATGCCGTCGCATGGCAGCGTGAAGTTCGACGGCGAAGACGTGACCGAGCGCTCACCGCAGCAGCGAAACATCGCGCAGGTGTTCCAGTTCCCGGTCATCTACGACACCATGACGGTGGCCGAAAACCTCGCGTTCCCGCTGAAGAATCGCAAGGTGCCGGCCGATCGCATCAAGCAGCGCGTCGGCCAGATCGCCGAGATGCTCGAGATGAGCGACCAGCTCGACACGCGCGCGGCGGGCTTGGCAGCGGACGCGAAGCAGAAGATTTCGCTGGGCCGTGGGCTGGTGCGCGAAGACGTCTCGGCCGTGCTGTTCGACGAGCCGCTCACGGTGATCGATCCGCACTTGAAATGGCAGTTGCGGCGCAAGTTGAAGCAGATTCACCATGAGCTGAAGTTGACCTTGATCTATGTGACGCACGATCAGGTCGAGGCGCTCACGTTTGCCGAGCAGGTGGTCGTCATGTCGCGTGGCAAGGCGGTGCAGGTCGGCTCGGCCGATGCGCTGTTCGAGCGGCCCGAGCACACGTTCGTCGGGCATTTCATCGGCTCACCGGGCATGAACTTTTTGCCTGTGCAAGTCGATGGCGGCCGGCTGCACATTGCCGGTCAGCAACTCGAATTGACGGCCGGGCAACCGATGCTGGCCGACGGCGACTACAAGCTCGGCGTGCGTCCTGAATACGTTGAACTCGCGCAAATGCAGGGCACCGGCGCGCTGCCCGTGCGCGTCACGCAACTGCAGGACGTCGGCACCTACCTGATGCTGACCGCACGCGCCGGTGATCACGCGATCAAGGTTCGGCTGGAACCGTCTCAAGCTGCGTTGGCGCCGCCGCCGGGCGCGACCGCCTGGCTGCGCGTGCTGGGCCCGCACACCTGCTTCTACCGCAACGAAGAACTGGTCACTGCATGAGCAGCACCACCAAACCCGTCAATCAACGTGCATGGCTGCTGGTGCTGCCGGTCATCATTTGCGTCGCGTTCTCGGCGATCCTGCCGCTGATGACGGTGGTCAACTACTCGGTGCAGGACATCATCTCGCCAGACCGGCGTGTGTTCGTCGGCACCGAATGGTTCGTCTCCGTGATGCGCGATGAAGAGTTGCACAGCGCGTTGCTGCGGCAGCTCGGATTCTCGCTGTCGGTGCTGCTGGTCGAAATCCCGCTCGGCATCGCGCTCGCGCTGTGCATGCCGGCAGCAGGATGGAAAGCGTCGGCCACGCTCGTGATCGTCGCGCTGTCGCTGCTGATTCCGTGGAACGTGGTCGGCACCATCTGGCAGATCTACGGGCGCACCGACATCGGGCTGCTCGGCAAGGCGCTGGAGGCGATCGGTTTCGACTACAGCTATACGGGGAATGCCACGCATGCCTGGGTCACGGTGCTCGTGATGGACGTCTGGCACTGGACGCCGCTGGTCGCGCTGCTGGCTTACGCGGGCCTGCGTTCGATCCCCGATGCGTACTACCAGGCCGCGCGCATCGACGGCGCGAGTCGCTTCGCGGTGTTCCGCTACATCCAGCTGCCGAAGATGCGCGGCGTGCTGATGATCGCGGTGCTGCTGCGCTTCATGGACAGCTTCATGATCTACACCGAGCCGTTCGTGCTGACCGGCGGCGGGCCGGGCAATGCGACGACGTTCCTCTCGCAATACCTGACGCAGAAGGCGGTCGGCCAGTTCGACCTCGGGCCGGCGGCGGCGTTTTCGCTGATCTACTTTTTGATCATCCTGGTGTTCTGCTTCATCCTCTACAACTGGATGCAGCGGGTCGGCACCGCGACGAAGGAGGTGGTCGAATGAGCAGCACGCTAACGCCGGGCACCGCAATGCCTTCGGCCGTGGCTGCGACGCATGTGGCCGATACCTCCCTGTTGCCGGTCGCGCGCAACGATCGCACGGCGGCGCGCCGCTTCCGGCCGCAGGGGCGCACGCTGTTCCTGCTCGCGTATTTCGTGTTTGCGCTGTTGCCCATCTACTGGATGCTCAACATGAGCTTCAAGACCAACGGGGAGATCCTGACCAGCTTCACGCTGCTGCCGCAGCATTTCACCTGGGGCAACTACAAGACGATCTTCACCGATCCGTCCTGGTACTCGGGCTACATCAACTCGATGATCTATGTCGCGATCAACACAGTGATCTCGATCACGGTGGCGCTGCCGGCGGCGTATGCGTTCTCGCGCTATCAGTTCTTGGGCGACAAGCACGTGTTCTTCTGGTTGTTGACGAACCGCATGACGCCGCCCGCGGTGTTTCTGCTGCCGTTCTTCCAGCTCTACAGCACGCTGGGCATGATGGACACGCACCTCGCGGTCGCGCTCGCGCATCTGCTGTTCAACGTGCCGCTCGCGGTCTGGATTCTCGAAGGCTTCATGAGCGGCATTCCACGCGAGATCGACGAGACGGCGTACATCGACGGCTATTCGTTTCCGCGCTTCTTTCTGCGGATTTTTTTGCCGCTGATCAAGGCCGGGGTTGGCGTGGCGGCGTTCTTCTGCTTCATGTTCAGCTGGGTCGAACTGCTGCTCGCGCGCACTTTGACCAGCGTCGACGCGAAGCCGATCGTGGCCACGATGACGCGCACGGTCAGCGCATCGGGGATGGACTGGGCAACCCTGGCGGCTGCCGGTGTGCTGACGATCGTGCCAGGCGCGATCGTGATCTGGTTCGTGCGCCACTACATCGCCAAAGGCTTCGCCATGGGAAGAGTTTGATGACTCCCCCAGGCTTCGCTCCCTTCGGTCGGCTTTCGCCTTCCCCCTCACCGAGGGCGGCGCCTGCGGCCCGGCGGAGCCGGCTCCGCGGCCCCTGTTGGGACGCGGGACGAGGCGCGGTAGAAGGTTCGGGCGACTCGCTGATTTCTTGTGCTTCTTGAAGAAATCGGCTCGGGACGCTGGTGGAGCAAGCGGATTGAGCTACGTTATTTATAGCGAGGTCGTCGATGTTTAGCTGGATGGCCTGGACGTTGCCGGTGGCGGTGTTTTTCATCAGCATCGCGTTGATGCTGGTCGGCATGACGGTTTGGGAATTGAAGTCGCCGACCGTGCTGCGCAAGGGCTGGCTGCCGATGGCGACGACGCGCGGGGATCGGCTGTTTATCGGGCTCGTCGCGGCGGCCTGGCTGAACCTCGCGTTCGTCGGGATGAGCGGACATTTCGCCGAGTGGTTCAAGCTGGGTGCGGACCCGTCGATCTGGATCAGCTTCATGGCTTCGATGGGGCTGCTCGTGCTGATTCTGGGCAAGGGCTGAAGCCCGGGCGACGAACCGGAAAAGCGATTTTTGTACGGATAGCGGCTCGCCCCTCCCCGGGCCGAAACATCCAGGTTGTGTGAAACGGGAGGTGTGACAAATCAATCGACAGGAGACTGGAAAAATGAAGTTCAAGACCACACTGCTTGCGGTCGCGGCGGCCTGCGCCGTCACGGGCAACAGCTGGGCCGACGAAGCGGCCGCAAAGAAATGGATCGACAGCGAATTCCAGCCGTCGACGTTGTCCAAAGACCAGCAGATGAACGAGATGAAGTGGTTCATCGACGCGGCCAAGAAGCTCAAAGACAAAGGCGTGAACGAAATCTCGGTCGTGTCGGAGACCATCACCACGCACGAGTACGAGTCGAAGACGCTGGCCAAGGCATTCGAGGAAATTACCGGCATCAAAGTGCGCCACGACCTGATCCAGGAAGGCGACGTGGTCGAGAAACTGCAGACCTCGATGCAGTCGGGCAAGTCGATCTACGACGGCTGGATCTCTGATTCGGACCTGATCGGCACGCACTACCGCTACGGCAAGATCATGAACCTGACCGACTACATGGCGGGCAAGGGCAAGGAGTGGACGAATCCGGGCCTCGACATCAAGGACTTTATCGGCACCAGCTTCACCACGGCCCCGGATGGCAAGCTGTATCAGTTGCCCGATCAGCAGTTCGCGAACCTCTACTGGTTCCGTGCCGACCTGTTCGCGCGCGACGACCTGAAGCAGAAATTCAAGGAAAAGTACGGGTATGAACTCGGCGTGCCGGTCAACTGGAGCGCATACGAGGACATCGCCAAGTTCTTCAGCGAAGACGTGAAGACCATCGACGGCAAGCCGATCTACGGCCACATGGACTACGGCAAGAAAGACCCGTCGCTCGGCTGGCGCTTTACCGATGCGTGGCTGTCGATGGCGGGCACGGCGGACAAGGGCATCCCGAACGGCATGCCGGTGGACGAATGGGGCATTCGCGTGGCGGACGACAAGTGCACGCCGGTGGGCGCCAGCGTGTCGCGCGGCGGCGCCACCAACTCGCCGCCTGCGGTCTATGCATTGACCAAATACATCGACTGGATGAAAGCCTACGCGCCGAAAGAGGCGATGGGCATGACGTTCGGCGAATCCGGCCCGGTGCCCGCGCAAGGCCAGATCGCGCAGCAGATCTTCTGGTACACCGCGTTCACGGCCGACATGACCAAAGCCGGCCTGCCGGTCGTGAATGCCGACGGCACGCCGAAGTGGCGCATGGCGCCCGGCCCGCACGGCCCGTACTGGAAAGAGGGCATGCAAAACGGCTATCAGGACGTCGGCTCCTGGACCTTCTTCGCCGCGCACGACGACCTGAAGACCGCAGCCGCCTGGCTCTACGCGCAGTTCATCACCGCGAAGACCACGTCGCTGAAGAAAACCATCGTGGGCCTGACGCCGATTCGCGAGAGCGACATCCAGAGTCAGGCGATGACCGACATGGCGCCGAAGCTCGGCGGCTTGGTCGAGTTCTACCGCAGCCCGGCGCGCGTCGCCTGGACGCCGACCGGCAACAACGTGCCCGACTATCCGAAGCTCGCGCAGCTCTGGTGGAAGAACGTCGCGGTGGCGGTGACAGGTGAAAAGACGCCGCAGCAGGCGATGGACAACCTCGCCGAGGAGATGGACCAGGTGATGGCGCGGCTTGAGCGTGCCGGCATGGAGCACTGCCCGCCGAAGCTCAACAAGAAGGAAGACCCGCAGAAGTGGTTCAAGATGGACGGTGCACCGTGGGCCAAGCTCGACAACGAGAAGCCGAAGGGCGAGACGATCGCTTACGACACGCTGCTGTCGGCTTGGAAGGCCGGAAGGGTGAAGTAACTCTCCCCCAGGCTTCGCTCCCTTCGGTCGGCTCTCGCCTACCCCCTCACCGGGGGCGGCGCCTGCGAGTCGGCGGAGCCGGCTCCGCGGCCCCTGCTGGAAGGGGGGCTTCGGACCATTGGTTTGATGTGCGGCTTTGCCCACTTCTTGCTGGGGACCATGCCTTTTGGTGGAGACAACGCCCGCCGCATGGCAACACCGACGCACTGGGCGTCGCTGTCGTGTTCATGGGCGGACTTGCGCGCTGCTCGATTGGGAGGCTTGGCAATTGCCGTCCGCCATTCCAGTTTGATGCCGGCGCGCTGCTTTCGAAAACCATCTGCTGAGGGGCGGGTGCATCTTCTGTCCGGATGCGGACGAAGCTTCCTTTTTCTCACTGCCTTTTTTGACGACCTCGGACGCTTGTGCTGCAGCCTTCCATGACCGATCCCCTGCCGACCCGCCGCAACGAGCTGATCGCGCGGTTGGCCGAACCGAAAACCTGGGACCTGGCCATCATCGGCGGCGGCGCGACCGGGCTGGGCGTGGCGCTGGATGCGGCGGCGCGCGGGTTTTCCGTGGTGCTGGTCGAGTCGCACGATTTCGCCAAGGGCACGTCGTCGCGCGCGACCAAGCTGGTGCATGGCGGCGTGCGCTATCTGGCGCAGGGCAACGTCGCGCTGGTGCGCGAGGCGCTGCGCGAGCGCACCACGCTGCTCGCCAACGCGCCGCACATGGCGCAGCCGCTGGCGTTCGTGATGCCGGCGTATCACTGGTGGCAGCGCCGTTTTACGGCGCGGGCCTGAAGTCGTACGACGCGCTGGCCGGCAAGGCGGGCCTGGGCGACACCGAGTTTCTGAACCGGCGCGAGACGCTCGCGCTGCTGCCGGGCATCGCGCCCGACGGGCTCTGCGGCGGCGTCAAATACTGGGACGGCCAGTTCGACGACGCGCGGCTGGCGCTGGCGCTGGCGCGCACGGCGGCCACGCGTGGCGCGTTGCTGCTGAACCATTGCGCCGTGACCGGACTGATTCATGAGAACGGCCGCATCGCCGGGTTTCAATGCGAGGACCGCGAGACCGGCACGGTTCACCGGTGCGCGCGCGCTGCGTCGTCAACGCCACCGGCGTCTGGGTCGATCGATTTCGCGAGCAGGACGGCGCAGCGATCGGCCGCGCCGCGAAGCCGATGGTCGCGCCCAGCCAGGGCGTGCACCTCGTGGTCGACCGCGACTTCCTGCCGACCGACCACGCGCTGCTGATCCCGAAGACGGCGGACGGCCGCGTGCTGTTCGCGGTGCCGTGGCTCGGCAAGACGATCCTCGGCACGACCGACACGCCGCGGCCGGACCTGAGCGACGAGCCGGCGCCGTTTGCCAGGGAAGTCGACTTCATCCTGCGCGAATCGGCGCGCCATCTGAGCCGCGCACCGCAGCGCGCCGACGTCAAAAGCGTCTGGGTCGGTCTGCGCCCGCTGGTGCGGCCGCCCGACGACGACGGCGAGCACACCAAAAAGCTGAGCCGCGAACACACCGTGCTGTCGAGCGCGATCGGGCTGGTCACCGTGACCGGCGGCAAGTGGACGACCTACCGCGCGATGGCCGAAGACGTGCTGGACGAATGCTTCGAAACCGGCGCGCTGCCGTCCGCGCCGGGCGGCGTCACCTTGCGGCTGCCGCTGGTGGGCGCCGATCTCCGGGAACGGCCGGCTCCGCAGCCGCTCAGCGCACCGCAGGGGCTGCATTCGTACGGATCGGAAGCCGCGGCCGTCGCTGCGCTGCCGGGCGCCCATGAGGAACTCGCGCCGGGATTCACCGCAGCAATGGTGCGTTTCGCGGCCCGCCATGAATACGCGCGCAGCGTCGAAGACGTGCTTGCGCGGCGCTCGCGGCTGCTGTTTCTGGACGCCATGCAGGCCGCCGTGCTTGCGCCGCGCGTGGCCGAACTGCTGCAGGAAGAAACCGGACGTACTGCGGAGCTGGAAGCGTTTCAGGTGCTGACCCGGCACTACCTTCGGTTGCCGAGCTGACGGACACCGCACCGACCCGGGCCCGACGCCGGATCGCCTGCTCCGATCGGCTGCCACGGGCACGTTCGTTGCCATCGCGCTTCGTCCACGGACCGAAGGCCAGACACAGCCCAGTCGATGACGGCGGCCGCCTCGATCCGTGGAGGAGCACCCACGCGTCGCTTGTTTTCACCTGTGCCAAGGAGCGGAAGTCATGACGATCGGACGCATGAACTGGGCGATTGCCGAGGGCTGGATTCCGGCGTCGAGCCACGGGCCGCAGCCAGCGATGACGAATCATGAGACGGCCTGCGTACGGAACGCGAACGACGTACCGGCGCACGTCGAGATCACCCTCTGCTTTGCCGACCGTGAGCCGGTCGGCCCCTACCGGCTCACGGTGCCGCCGCGGCGCACGCTGCGCCAGCGCTTCAACGAACTGCGTGACCCGAAGCCGGTCCCAAAAGCCACCGCCTACGCAAGCACGATCGTCTCGGACGTGCCGATTGTCGTGCAACACACACGGCTCGATTCGCGCCAGCCCGAGAACGCGTTGATCGGCACGATCGCGTTCGCCAGCAGCGTATGACGCCGCGGGTCGGCATCCGGGTCGAGCGCCCGGAAGACGTCGGCCCGACCTGGGGCCGTGCGCTGGCCGCCAGCCGGCCGGTGGTGGTTGAGGCCGTGACCGATCCGGAAGCGCCGCCGCTGCCGCCGCACATCACGTTCGAGAACGCGGTCAGTTTCATGAAGTCGATCGGCAAGGGTGACCCGGAGAGCGGCGGCACGATCCGCGGCGCCTTCAAGGTAGCGATCGAAACCATCGTTCCGCACAAGGGCTGAAAGCGCCGGGTCGATCACGATGGATAAGGTGGCGATCGAGCGGCTCGATGTCGCGGCCTACAAGATTCCGACCGATGCACCGGAGTCGGACGGCACGCTGCAATGGGACAGCACGACGCTCGTGGTCGTCGAAGTGCAGGCCGGCGGCAAGCGTTCGCTCGGCTACAGCTATGCCGATGTGGCCACCGCGAAGCTGATCGAGGACAAGCTGGCATCCGTGGTGGTCGGACGCGATGCGCTGTCGCCGAACGGCGCGTTCGCGGCGATGGTGCATGCGATCCGCAATTCAGGGCGACCGGGCATCGCCTCGATGGCGATCTCGGCGGTCGACACCTCGCTGTGGGACCTGAAGGCCAGGCTGCTCGGTGTGCCCCTTGCGTTGCTGTTCGGCCAGGTGCGGGACGCGATGCCGATCTACGGCAGCGGCGGCTTCACGTCGTATTCCATTCATGGGTTGCAGGCGCAACTCGGCGGCTGGGCCGAGCAGGGCATTCCGCGCGTCAAGATGAAGGTCGGCCGTGACGCGGCGGCCGATCCCGGGCGGGTCGATGCAGCGCGCACAGCAGTCGGCGCGGATGTCGAACTGTTCGTCGACGGCAACGGCGGCTACAGCCGCAAGCAGGCGCTGCTGATGAGCCAACGGTTCGCCGAATCCGGCGTGGTGTGGTTCGAGGAACCCGTGACGTCCGACGATCTGGAAGGCATGCGCTTGTTGCGCGACATGGGCCCGGCCGGCATGGACATCACCGCAGGCGAGTATGGCTATGACGCGACCTACTTCCAACGCATGCTCGACGCCGGCGCAGTCGATGTGCTGCAGGCCGACGCAACGCGCTGTGGCGGCTATACCGGGTTTTTGCAGGCGGACGCGTTGTGCGACGCGCATCACATCCCGCTGTCGTCGCACTGCGCACCGGCGCTGCATCTGCCAGTGGGCTGCGCGGCGCGCGCGTTTCGGCATGCCGAGTACTTTCACGATCACGTGCGCATCGAGCAAATGCTGTTCGACGGCGTGGCGCTGCCGGATGGCGGTGCGCTCCGGCCCGACCTGAGCCGGCTGGGCAACGGACTGGACTTCAAGCACGCAGACGCGAAGCGCTTCGCGTTGTGATGCGGGCTGGCGCACGAGCTTCCGTCCCGGCGCCGCTCGGCAAGCCGGCACCCTTCGTGCCATCCACCACAATCACCTATCTCACCGAATGCAAGTGACAAGATGGACATGAGGCGCGATTTCCTGCCGAACGAGGCGGGCTGGATCGACCCATTGCTGGATGAGCTGCCGCCGTCGATCGAGCAGCCCGCTCAGCAAGTGGTCGAAGCGCGCCTGCGCGACGGCCGCTTTCAGCGCAGTCTGTCGCTGCTCGCGGGTGCATCGAGCGTGCTGGCCGGTACGGAAGTCGGCTACGAGCACTACCGCGCCGGCTACGGCCAGCGCGTCATGTACACGCCGGTCGTTCTCAGCGGTGCGATGACGATTGCGGGGGCTTGGAGCGCGTTCAGCCCCACTGCTGCGCGCACCGTGCTGCGCTGGACGTCCGCTGTCGCGCTGGCCGACGGGCTGATCGGCTTCGGCTTTCATGTGCGCGGCGTGCATCGCAAGCCCGGCGGCTGGCGTCTGCCGATCACCAACATCACGATGGGGCCGCCGATCTTTGCGCCGTTGTTGTTCGGCGTGAGCGCATATCTGGGCCTCGTCGCCTCGTTCCTGCGGCCGGAGGAAGCCCAGCACCAGCCGGATGCGGCACCGAAGCGTGCCGCACAGCATCCGTGGACCATCGAACTGCGCGAAGGCCGGTTTCAGAAACACCTGGCGGCTGCCACGATCGCCGGGGCGTTCTGCAGCGGCGGCGAGGCGCTTTATTCGCACTACAAGGGCAACTTCCGCTACAACGCGCAGTGGGCGCCGATCGTGCTCGCGCCGTTGCTGATGGGCGCTGGCGCGGGTGCGATCGTGAGCCCGAAGATTGCGCGCACCTGGCTGCCAGCCGTGTCGGTGCTCGCGATCGCGGCCGGCGCGGTCGGCCTCGGCTACCACGTGCGCGGCGTGCAGCGGCGGCCGGGCGGCTTCCGGCAGCCGGTGCACAACCTGATCTACGGGCCACCGGTGTTCGCGCCGCTGCTGTTTGCCGCCTGCGGTTTCATGGGGCTGCTGGCGAGCCTGATGCGGCGGGAGGAAGAACGATGAAACGAATGAACCGGCTGGTGCGCAGACTGCGCCGCGCCGGTGCGGCACCGCAGGGATCGCTGCGATGAACCCATCACCCGACAACGTCGATCGGCTGCCGCTCGACCCGCGCAGCGGCCGGCCGATCGCGCCGCATGCGCAGCCCGGTTACTACCCGGGTTTCAGCACGCTCGCGCAGCAGGATTATTGGGACGCCGCCACGCGCGACGTGATCGGC
This sequence comes from uncultured beta proteobacterium, assembly GCA_963784295.1. Lineage (GTDB taxonomy): Bacteria > Pseudomonadota > Gammaproteobacteria > Burkholderiales > Burkholderiaceae_C > JBBPYC01. Next base: position 128,093 of record CAWAQL010000013.1, on the reverse strand, counting down.
AAGCGCATCGAGGAAGTGCCGCCGATCCGCTTTTTCACGTCCGATGAAGCACGCCTGATGGACGTGCTCTGCGCGCATCTGCTGCCGCAGGACGACCGCGATGAGGCGCACCGCATTCCGATCGTGCCGTTCATCGACGAGCGGCTGCACCTGGGGCGCACGCCCGGCTATCGGTACGAATCGATGCCGCCCGACCCCGACGCTTATCGGCTTGGCTTTCAAGCAATCGAGCAGATGGCACGGGCAAATCACGAGGGCGGCTTCCTCGCGCTCGGCTGGCGGCAGCAGGAAGCATTGCTCAAGTCGATCCACGACCAGCAGCCGATCGCGGGTGCCGAAGCCATCTGGGCGCGCATGCCTGTAGAGCGCTGGTGGGCACTCGTGCTGCACGACTGCGTCGAGGTCTACTATGCGCATCCGTGGGCCTGGGACGAGATCGGCTTCGGCGGGCCGGCCTATCCGCGTGGTTACATGCGGCTGAATCACGGCGAGCCCGAGCCGTGGGAGGTGGACGAGGTTCGCCATGAATGGGCGGTGTCGCCGCGCCACTGGCTGTCGGACCCGGCCGATGACCGAAAAGAAACCCGTTGATGCAACCGATCGGTGGCCCCTTCAAGGCGAAGCGCGACCCCGTGCACCGGCTCGGCGCGATGCAGACGCTCGACGTGCCGATGCGCCGTTTCGCCGACCACGACGAACTCGACTACGTGATCGTCGGCGTCGGTGCGGCCGGCGGCGTGCTGCTGCAGCGGCTCGCACGCGCGGGCTTCCGCGTCGCGGGGCTGGAAGCCGGCCCGTTCTGGGACACCGAGCGCGACTGGGTCAGCGATGAGAAAGGCTCGCACCGGCTCTACTGGGAAGACCTGCGCATCAGCGGCGGCGACGACCCGCTGACCTTCGGCTCGAACAACAGCGGCCGCGGCGTCGGCGGCAGCTCGGTGCACTGGGCCGCGTTCACGCCGCGCTTTCATCCGTCCGACTTCGAAATCCACAGCCGCGACGGCGTCGGTGTCGACTGGCCGATGTCTTACCAGGAACTCAAGCCCTACTACGAACTGCTCGAACTCGAAATGCCGGTCGCCGGCCCGGCGCGCTTTCCGTGGGGCGATCCGCACGGCTATGCGTACGGGCCGCATCCTTCCGGCGGCGTCGGCAACGTGCTGATCGAAGGTGCCACGCGGCTCGGCATCGAGGTCAGCATCGGCGGGCCGGTCGGCATCCTGTCCGGCTCGCGCAACGACCGGCCGCATTGCATCTACCGCGGCTTTTGCGTGCAGGGCTGCAAGGTCGGCGCGAAAGCGAGCACGCTGGTCACGCATGTGCCGGATGCGATTGCGAGCGGCGCCGAAGTGCGCGACCACGCGATGGTCAGCCGTGTGCGTCTGGGCAAAGACAACCGCGTGACCGGCGTCGAATACATCGACCGCGACGGACGCGAGCGGTTTCAGAAAGCGAAGGCCGTGATCCTGAGCGGCTACGCGATCGAGACGCCGCGGCTGCTGCTGAATTCGGCCTGTCCCGGGCCATGAAGACGGCCTCGCGAACTCGAGCGGCACGGTCGGCCGCTACCTGATGGCGCAGGCCGGCAACGTCGTGCTCGGCCGCTTCGATGAACCGGTGCGCATGTACAAGGCGCCGCCCGCGCATGCGCTGACCGAGGCGTTCTACGAGACCGATCCGAAGCGCGACTTCGCGCGCGGCTTCGCGATCCAGACCGTCGGGCCGCTGCCGATCGCGTATGCGAAGCAGGTGATGGCCGCGCGCGGCGTCTGGGGCTGGGGCCTGCGGCGCGCGATGATGGACTACAACCACTGGGCGCCGCTCGGCGTGCTCGGCGAGATCCTGCCGGCCGCCGACAACCGCGTGACCTTGAGCGACGAGCGCGATCGTTTCGGCCTGCGCATTCCACACATCGCCTTCAGCCTGCAGGACAACGACAAAAAGCTGATCGCGTTCGCGAAGAACAAGGTCGAGGAAGTCATGCGCGCGGCCGGTGCGACGGAAGTGGCGCAGGAGTCGCGCTTCGCGCATCTGGTCGGCGCCGCGCGCATGGGGCACGACCCGCAGACCAGCGTGGTCGACAAGTTCGGCCGCACGCACGACATCGCGAACCTGTTCATCTGCGACGGCAGCATCATGCCGACGCAGGGCTCGGCGAATCCGGGGCTGACGATCCAATCGCTGGCTGCGCGCTGCGGCGACTATCTGATCGCGCAGGGCGATGCGGTGTTCCACTCCGACCGCCGCGACATGAGCGTGCCGCCGGTGCGGCGCGACCTGTCGCCGCCAGGCACGCACGGCAAAGGGTGTGAGGGTATGAGTGCCCCCAGGCTTCGCTCCCCTCGGTCGACTCCCGCCTTCCCCCTCGCCGGAGGCGGCGCCTGCGGCCCGGCAAAGCCGGCTCCGCGGCCCCTGCTTGAATCGGGCAGCTTCGCTTCGCTGGTTGCGGACAAGGCCCGGCATTCCCAGGCGCATGGGAGCTGTGCGCGATGAGCCTGCCGCTCGAGTGGTTCGGCCTGATCGGCGACGGGGAGAGCGTGGCGCTGGTCTCGCGCGAAGGGTCGATCGACTGGCTGTGCCTGCCGCGCTTCGATTCGCCGGCGTGCTGCGCGGCCTTGCTTGGCACGCCGGAGCACGGTCACTGGTCAATCGGCCCGGTCGAGCCGGTCCAGCAGGCGCGGCAGCAGTATGAGCCCGACACGCTGATCCTGCAGACCGAATTGACGTGTGCGAGCGGCACGATCCGGCTGACCGACTTCATGCCGCCGCGCGAGCACGAGCCGGTGGTGGTGCGCATCGTGAGCGGCATGGCCGGCCGCGTCAAGGTCGCCATGACCGCGGCGCTGCGCTTCGATTACGGAAAGATGGCGCCGTGGATCGTGCGCTGTGAAGGCGCGGACGCCGATGCTGCTGCAGGTTGGCCCGGACGAGGTGAGTTTGCACGGCGTGAGCGCGGCGGCCGAAATCGAACACGACGCGGTGTGCGAGGGGCTCGAGTTGAGCGCGGGCGAGCGGCGCGTGTTCGTGCTGAGGCATCGCTTTTTCGATCGCTCGGCCGCGTCGCGGCCGCGTGCGGCGCCCGATGCCGATCGGGCGCTCGATGCAACGCGGCGGCACTGGCAAGCATGGATCGGTCGGTTCGACCGGCCCACCGCGTTTCCCGAAGCGCTCAAGCGTTCCTTGATCACGCTGAAGGCACTCGTGCATCACCCGACCGGCGGACTGGTCGCCGCGCCCACCACGTCACTGCCCGAAAAACCCGGCGGCAAGCTCAACTGGGATTACCGCTATTGCTGGCTGCGCGATGCGAGTTTCACGGTCAGCGCGCTGCTTCAATGCGGCTTCCGGCAGCGAGGCGCAGGCCTGGCGCGACTGGATGCTGCGCGCGGTGGCGGCGGAGCCTGGGAAGATGAACATCGTGTATCGGGTCGACGGTTCGCGCCGGCTCGATGAGGCCGAGCTCGACTGGCTGCCGGGCTACCGGTTCGCGCAGCCGGTGCGCATCGGCAACGCGGCCGCCGGGCAGTTTCAGCTCGACGTGTATGGCGAGCTGATGAACACGTTGCATCTGTGCGAGGAGGCCGGCCTGGAAGACTCGGCGCAACTGCGCTGGCTGCAGCCGCTGATTGCGCGAGCATGTGCGCAAGGTCTGGACGCAGCCCGATCAAGGGCTGTGGGAGAGCCGCGGCGCGCCGCATCACTACACCTATTCGAAAGTCATGGCCTGGGTCGCGATCGACCGCTTCCTGCTGAGCGCGGCCAGTCGCGGCATCGCGGCGGCCGGAGCGGCAGGCGTTCGAGACGCTGCGCGAGCACATCCACGCGGTGATCTGCAAGGAAGGATACGACGCGGGACTGGGCGCGTTCACGTCGTACTTTCGGCGGCCAGGAGATCGATGCCTCGCTGCTGCTGCTGCCCAAGCTCGGTTTTCTGCCGGCCGACGATCCGCGCATGGCCGCCACCATCGCCGCGATCGAGGAACAACTCGATGCGGGACGGCCTGGTCTATCGCAACCGCTCGACCGACCCGGTGCCCGAAGGCGCGTTCTTCGCATGCACTTTGTGGCTGGCCGAATGCCAGTTGTTGCAGGGGCGGCGCGCGGCTGGCGCAGGCGACGATCGACCGCGTGCTCGGGCTGACGAGCGAACTGGGCCTGCTGTCGGAGGAATATGACCTTGGCAGCAAGCGGCTCGCGGGCAATTTCCCGCAGGCGCTGAGCCACATCGCGCTCGTGAATGCGCTGCTCGCGCTGGCGCGGGCGTCGTGAGTGGACAACGGCAGGGCAGCGGCGGTCGCGCACCGGCAAGAAAGCCAGTGCCCGACCCGGGCCGATGCGGCGATCGAGAATCTTCGATCGATGCGTGCGAAATCCGGTGCAAGATGATGCCCTGGTTCAAGCCGCCAGTGCCCAGCGCCGATCGCCGAGACGGCGGTTGCGGCCGAACGGAGCCGACCTTCTCGGCAAGCGGATTGCCATCGCCGGACAAACGGATCGAGTTGAAGTAAGACCACGATGAGTGCCATTTTTTCCCGACGCGCGGAACTCGGCGTCAAGCTCGCCGTGCTTGGCGTCCTGGTGCTGGTCGCCGGCGTGCTCGCGTTGCTGGTCGGGCTCAACGCATCGTACGAACCGCTCGGCGAGCCGGTCGCGCAGCCGATTCCGTTTCCGCACAAGCACCATGTCGGCGACGACGGCATCGACTGCCGCTACTGCCACACCACAGTCGAGACCAGCGCCTATGCGGGCTTGCCATCCACCGGCATCTGCCTGAGCTGCCATTCGCAGCTCTACACCGAGCAGCCGCTGCTCTCGCCGCTGTTCGAAAGCGCCGCGAGCGGCAAGCCGATCGAATGGCGGCGCGTGCACCAGTTGCCCGACTTCGTCTACTTCAACCACAGCGTGCACGTGAACAAGGGCGTGGCCTGCATCGAGTGCCACGGCCGCGTCGACCAGATGCCGCTGACCTGGCGCGTCAAGCCGCTGCAGATGCAGTGGTGCCTCGGCTGCCACCGCAATCCGGAGCCGCACCTGCGACCGCCCAGCCAAGTCACGACCATGCAGCGCGACACCGGGCTGACGAGCGAGGACGCGGAGATGATCGCGCGCGTGCTCCACATTCAGGGCGAGCGGCGCATGACCGATTGCTCGACCTGCCACCGCTTGATCGTTCCGAGCCGCATGCCCATGACCCATTCGCACGCCGACGACGAATCGCCCGTTCATTTCCACCGCGGTGCGGGGGGCATGAGCCGGCGTCAGGTGCTCGCGCTGCTGGCTGCATCGGCCGCGCTTGCCAACAGCGCGTGCTCGGCGCCGCCGAACGAGTCGATCTATCCGTACGTCGATCTGCCCGAGGCCGCACGAGCGGGCTGCCGCTCTACTACGCAAGCGCCGTGGTGCGCGACGGTCATGCGCACGGCGTGCTGGTCGCGCACCAAGGAAGGCCGGCCGATCAAGCTCGAGGGCAATCCGCTGCATCCGTCGAGCCTCGGCGCGACCGACGTGTTCACGCAGGCCGCGGTGCTGCAGCTATGGGACCCGGACCGCTCGGCCGCGGTGCGCGAGCGGCTCGGGCGACCGGTCGCAGGCGCGCCCGCGCAGACCGCGGCGTCGAGCTGGTCGGCGTTCGAGACCGCGTGGCGCCTGCATGTGGCGCGCTTCGACGATGGCCGCGCGCTGCGGCTGCATGTGCTGACCGGGCCGCTGACCTCGCCGACCGAGCGCGCGCTGCTCGAGGCGTTGCTGCGAACGGCATCCGACCGCGCGGTGGACCGTGCATGCGCCGTTGCGCGACGCCGCGGCAGCCGAAGGCGCACGGCTCGCGTTCGGCCGCGATCTGGCGCTGTTGCCGCAGTTCGAGCGCGCGCGCTGCGTGCTTGCGCTCGCCGCCGATCCGTTCAGCGATGGCCCGGGCGCGGTGCGCCATGCGATGGACTGGTCGACACGCGCGCGCCGCCGGGCGTGCGAGCGGCCGCGCTGCCGCGCTGCTTCGCGGTCGAAGTCGCACCGGGCCTGTTCGGCGCGCGGGCCGACCGGCGCGTCGCGCTCGCGCCGCAGCGGATCGAGCGGCTGCTCGCGCGCATCGCGGCGCCTGCTCGGCTGCCGGCGGCCGGCCGCCGCGCTGCCGAGCGCCGACCGCGCACTAGCGCCCCGGCCAGCAATGCGGAAGCCGCGTTCGAGCGCGACGTGGTGCAGGCGCTGCGGGACGCCGGCCCCGACGCGCTGGTGCTCGCCGGCCGGGGCCTGTCGCCGACCGCGCAGGCGCTCGCGCTCGCGCTGAACCAGCGGCTCGGCGCGATCGGGCGCACGCTGCAGCTGATCGAGCCGCCCGACGCCGCGTCGCGGGCCGGCACGCTGCCCGAACTCGTGCGGGCGCTGAATGCGGACGAGGTCGACGCGCTGCTCGTGCTCGATGCGCAACCCGGTTTACGCGGCGCCGGCCGCACTCGACGTGCGCGCCGCGATTGCGCGCGCACGGCTTTCGCATCCATGCGGGGCTGTACGCCGACGAGACCGCCGCGCTCTGCGACTGGCACCTGCCGCTGTCGCACGACTTCGAGCGCTGGGGCGATGCGCTCGCGCACGACGGCAGCGCAACGCTTGCTGCAGCCGGCGATCGCACCGCTCTACGACAGCCGCTCCGCGGCCGAACTGCTCGCGCTGCTGGCGGGCGACGAGCTGCGCGACGGCCATGCGCTGCGTGCAGCGGCAATGGCGCGCGGGGCGGAGCCGGCAGCCGCGCTTCGATGCGTTCTGGCGCGACAGCCTGCGTCGCGGCGTCGTGCCGGGCAGCGCGTTCGCGCCGGTGCAGCCGCCGGCCGCGCAGAGTGCCTGGACTGGCACCGCGCCGCGTCCGCCGAAGCGCGCGCTCGTCGCCGCTGTTCCCGCCCGACCCGTCGGTCCACGACGGCCGCTTCGCCAACATCGGCTGGCTGCAGGAGCTGCCGCGCCCGTTCACGCAAGCTGACCTGGGACAACGCGCTGCAGCTCGGCCCGCGCACCGCGCAGGCGCCTGGGCTGGCGACCGGCGACATGGTGCGAGGCGCGCGTCGGCGACCGCGCTGCTCGAGCTGCCGGTCTGGGTCGCTCGCGCGCCATGCCGAAGGCGCGGCCACGCTCACGCTCGGCCAGGGCCGCTGCGCGCGCCGGCCGGGTCGGCACCGGCGTCGGCTTCGACGGGTTTTCGCTGCAGCCGGTGGACGGCGGCCCGGCGCCGATCGACACTCGCGGCGCCCGGGCGGCGCAGCACGAGTTCGCGGTCACCCAGCACGAAATCGGCGCAGCACGGCCGCGAACTCGCGCGCACGGTCGAACCCGGCGCGCGCATCGACGAACCCGACACCGACCACCCGTCGCTCTACCCGGCAAGTTCGCGTACGCCCGAGCACGCCTGGGGCATGACGATCGACCTCGACGCCTGCATCGGCTGCAACGCCTGCACGATCGCCTGCCAGGCCGAGAACAACATCCCGGTGGTCGGCAAGGAGCAGGTGATCGCGGGGCGCGAGATGCACTGGATCCGCGTCGACCACTACGACACGTCGCCGGAAGATCGGGCACAGCGGAGGCCGACCTCACACTTTCCAGCCGGTGCCGTGCATGCACTGCGAGAAGGCGCCCTGCGAGCTCGTCTGCCCGGTCGGCGCAACCGTGCACGACAGCGAGGGCCTGAACGTGCAGGTCTACAACCGCTGCGTCGGCACGCGCTTCTGCTCGAACAACTGCCCGTACAAGGTGCGGCGCTTCAACTTCCTGCAGTACAGCGACGAGACCCACCGAGACGCTGCAGGCGCAGAAGAACCCCGATGTCACGGTGCGCCAGCGCGGCGTGATGGAGAAGTGCACCTACTGCCTGCAGCGCGTCGCGCGCGCGCGGCACCATGCCGAGAAAACCGGCACGCCGCTGGTCGACGGCGACGTGGTCACCGCGTGCCAGGCGGTGTGCCCGACGCGAGCGATCCACTTCGGCGACCTGAACGATGCGACCAGCGACGTGACCGCGAGCAAGGCATCGCCGCGGCATTACGCGATGCTCGGCGAACTCAACACCAAGCCGCGCACCACCTACCTCGCGCGCGTGGTCGATTCCAAGGAAAAAAAGCCTTGAGCGCTCTCTCGCCATGCCGTTGTAGCTATCAATATCGTAGTGAACGAGGGATTTGACATGCCGAAGAAACAAGGGGTCGAGATGCCGGGCACGCTCGAGCGGTCGCCGAAGAAAGCGCAGCGCACCTATGCGAAGACGCTCGAGAGCGCAGAGGCCGAGTACGGCCAAGGCGAGCGCGCGAGCCGCACCGCGTGGAGCTCGGTCAAACACAGTTTCGAGAAGGTCGGTAACCACTGGGAGACCAAAGACCACAAAGGGCCATCGGACTCGCAATCGGCGCTGTCGGGCAAGGCCGCACGCGAAGGCAGGGGCCGCAGCACGGGCGGTGTCGATGCGATCGGCCACACGAAGAAAGAGCTCTACGAGCGCGCGAAAAAGCTCGGCGTCACAGGCCGTTCCTCGATGAACAAGGAAGACCTGGCCAGCGCGATTGCCAAGAAGCAGGATTGATGCGATGAGCCTCGGCGCTGTCTTTGCACCTGAGCTGCGGGCTCGGTGCGTGCGCGTGTGCAGTCCCGCTGCATCGCCGTCCGTTCGCTGAGCCGACCCCTTCATGCCGCCTCCGGACAGCGCCGCCACCCCGCCGGTCTCGCAGGACATCGGCGTGCTGCACGCGGGCTGGGGCTACGCGAGCATCAGCGACAAGATCGCCGACGCGGTGCTCAAGCGGCCGGTGCGCTGGCCGTGGCTCGCCGCGTTCGCGGTCACGTTCGCGGGCACGCTCGTGCTGCTCGGCGCGATGGCGTACCTGTTCGTCACGGGCGTTGGCATCTGGGGCGTCAACATCCCGTGGCTTGGGGCTTCGCGATCGCCAACACCGTCTGGTGGATCGGCATCGGCCACGCTGGCACGTTCATCTCGGCGGTGCTGCTGCTGCTGCGCCAGCGCTGGCGCACCTCGATCAACCGCTTCGCCGAGGCGATGACGCTGTTCGCCGCGAGCATGGCGGGGCTGTTTCCGATCCTGCACCTGGGGCGGCCCTGGTTCTTCTACTGGCTCGCGCCGTACCCCGACAAGATGGAGCTGTGGCCGCAGTGGCGCAGCCCGCTGGTGTGGGATTTCTTTGCGATCGCGACCTACATCATCGTCTCGTTCCTGTTCTGGTATCTCGGGCTGATCCCGGACCTCGCGACGCTGCGCGACCGCGCGACGAGCCGCTTCAAGCGCGTCGACCTACGGCCTGTTCGCGCTCGGCTGGCGCGGCGAGGCGCGGCACTGGGCGCGGCACCAGTCGGCCTACCTGCTGATCGCGGGGCTGGCGACGCCGCTGGTCGTGTCGGTGCACTCGGTCGTGTCGCTCGACTTCGCGATCGGCAACACGCCCGGCTATCACTCGACGATCTTTCCGCCGTATTTCGTCGCGGGCGCGCTGTTCTCGGGTTTCGCGATGGTGCTCACGCTCGCGATCCCGCTGCGCCGCGCCTTCGAGCCTGCACGACTTCATCACCGACGTGCACCTCGACCATGCCGCCAAGGTGCTGCTGGCCACCGGCGCGCTGCGTCGCCTACGGCTACTTCTGCGAGATCTTCATGGCCTTCTACAGCGGCGACCGCTACGAGATCGCGATGACGATCGACCGCTGGACGGGCGCCTACGCGCCGGTCTACTGGGCGATGATCGGCCTGCAACGTGATCGCGCCGCAGATCCTGTGGTGGCGTCGCGCGCGGCGCAGCGCGCTGCTGCTGTTCGTGCTTGAGCATCGTCATCAACCTGCGGCATGTGGATGGAGCGCGTCGTGATCGTCGTGCAGAGCACTGCACCAGCGACTTCCTGCCGTCGGCGTGGGGCCTGTTCGTGCCGACGGTCTGGGACTGGGTCTTCCTGCTCGGCTCGATCTGCATGTTCGTCTGGCTGTTCCTCGCTGTTCATCCGCGTGCTGCCGGCGATCTCGATCTCGGAGATGCGGCAGCTCGTGAGGGAGAGCGCCAATGAGCGCGAACACGAGCGCGACGCTGCGCCGTGGGGCCTGCTCGCCGAGTTCGCGACCGCCGACGCGCTGCTGCGACGCGGCGCGACGCGGTGCGCGCAGCCGGCTACACGCGCGTCGAAGCGTATGCGCCGTTCCATGTCGAAGGGCTTGCCGAGGCGGTCGGCTTCAGCGCGCAACCGCGTCGCGCTCGATCACGTTCGTCGGCGGCGTGCTCGGCGGCGCTGGGCGGCTACTTCATGCAGTGGTATTCGGCCGTGATCGACTACCCGCTCAACATCGGCGGGCGGCCGCTGCACAGCTGGCCGATGTTCGTGCCGGTGACGCTTCGAGCTCGCGGTGCTCGGCGCGGCGCTCGCGGCGTTCCTCGCGGTGATCATCGGCAACCGCCTGCCCGACCTGCACCACCCGCTGTTCGACGCGCCCGACTTCGACCTCGCGACGCGCAACCGCTTCTTCCTGTGCCTGCGCAGCGACGACCCGCGTTCGACGCAGCGCGCGCCGGCCGCGCTGCTCGACTCGTTCGATCCGCTCAAACGCACCGAGGTGCGGCGATGACAGCGCGCACGGCCTGCACGCCGCCGCTGCCGTGCTGTGCTGCGCGGCGCTGCTCGCCGGCTGCGAGCGCGTGATGCGCGACATGTACGAGCAGCCGCGGCTCGACCCGGGCGAGCCGAGCCCGCTGTTCGCCGAACGGCAAGGCTCGCGCGCCGCCGCTCGCCGGGCACCGTGGTGCGCGCGATGGGCGACCTGGCCGCGACCAGCAGCGGCCGGCGCGGCGAAGAGCGAGGTCGCCGACCGCGTCGCTGCCGTACGAGGCGACCGCACTGCCGCCCGTCACCGAGCAATTGCTGCGGCGCGGCCAGCGAGCGCTACACGATCTATTGCCTGCCGTGCCACAGCCCGGTCGGCGACGGCGACGGCGTCGGTCGTGCGCCGCGGCTTTCCGGCGCCGCCGAGCTACCACCAGCCGCGCCTGCGCGAAGCGCCGGACCGCCACTTCTTCGACGTCATCACGCACGGCTACGGCGTCATGGTGCCGTACGCCGACCGCGTGACGCCCGAGGACCGCTGGGCGATCGTCGCCTACATCCGCGCACTGCAGCTGAGCCAGCACGCACCAGCCGCCGCGCTGCCGCCGACGCTGCAGGCGCGGCTGCGCGCGCTGCCGGCTGCCGAGCCGCGCGAGTCGCGCGGTCCGGCCGAATGGCGAGCGGTGCCGCCTGCGGCGAGGGGCGGCTGATGCGCGTGTCGATCGGTGAACGCCGCACGCAACTCGTGGCTGCAGCGGTCGCGCTGCTGCTCGCGCTGCCGGGCCTGCTGCTCGATCCACGGCTGTTCTTCGCAAGCTGGCTCGTCGCGTGGTGGTACCTGCTCGGACTCATGCTCGGCGGGCTTGTGAACCTGTGGATTCATCGGCTCTCGGGCGGGCGCTGGGGCGATGCGCTGCGGCCGGCCGCACTCGCCGCGGCGCAGCGCGCTGCCGCTGGCTGCTGCTGCTGTTCCTGCCGCTCGCGCTCGGCCTGCCGCAGCTCTACCCGTGGCTCGCCGATCCGACGGGCGACTGGGCACGCGACATCGCGCAGCCCGCGTTTCTGCAGTTCTGGCTGCAGCCGGCGTTCTTCTGGTTGCGCATGCTGCTCTATGCGGCGCTCTGGTGGTGGCTGTCGCGCCCGGCGAGCGTCGTGAGCAAAGGCCGCGCGGCCGCATCGCTCGTGCTCTACATGCTCAGCGGCACGCTCGCCGCGGTCGATCTGCTGATGTCGCTCATGCCGGGCTGGTTCAGCACCGCGTTCGGCCTGGTCGTGCTGTCCGGCCCAGGCGCTCGGCGGCACCGCGCTGTCGGTCGTGCTGCTCGCGCCGCGCGCGGCTCGTGCCGCGACCTTCCGAAAGGCACGCCGCCGCTGTGGCGCGACCTCGGCAATCTGCTGCTGATGTGGCTCATGGTCTGGGCCTATGTCGCGTTCTTCGAGTTCCTGATCATCTGGGCGGAAGACCTGCCGCACGAGATCCGCGTGGTACGTGCCGCGGCTGCAGACCGGCTGGTGGTGGGTCGGCTCGCGCTCGTCGTGCTGATGCTCGGCGCTGCCGCTGCTTGCGTTGCTGCAGCGGCGCGCTGAAGGACCGGCCCGCGCGGCTCGTCTGGATCGCCGTGCCGCTGCTGGTCATGCAGCTGCTCAACAGCGCGTGGCTCGTGCTGCCGTCGGTCGCGCCGCACAGCGCTGCTCGGCTGGTGGCTGGTGCCGCTGCTGACCTTCGGCATGGGCCTGCTGCTGTTCGGCGGCATCGCGCCGGAAGTCGCGGCGGCCGCCGCGCCGCAACCGTCGCGCGAGGTGCTGCATGCCTGATCCGAACCTGCACACGCGCCGGATCGTGCTGATCGTCGCCGGCATCGGAGGGGTGGTCGTCGTCTCGGTGCTCGCCGTGCTCTGGGGTCTGAGCGCGTTCGACATCCCGCACGGGGGCGAGCGGCGCGAGCGCGCGTACCAACTGACCGTGCCGGGGCCGAATCTGCAGAGCGCGCCGCAGCCCGACCTGCACGCGTATTTCACGGAAAAACGCGCGCGGCTCGGCGAACTGGCGTGGCTCGACGCCTCGCACACGACGGCGCGCATTCCACTCGAGGATGCGATGGCGCTGCTCGCATCGGGCGCAGTCCGTGCATCGGTTGCGACATCCACGGGCTCGCCCGCGAGCGCGCCGTTCGGCGTGCGCCGCTGGTCTGCGCAGCCGCCGGCCGCAGCCGACCCCGTCGGCGCGCCGGCCGATTCGCCGAACACGCGGCCGGAGGCGTCGCCATGACCACCAGACGGGTGTTGCAGACCCTGCTGACGTGCCTGCCGCTCGGCTGCGCCGCCGTCGCTGCAACCGCCCAGCCGCTCGCGCCGATCGTGCCGCCGGCCGGCGTGCGGTTGACGCAGCGGCTGGGCGCACCGCTGCCGCTCGACCTTCGCTTCACCGACAGTGAGGGCCACGCCGAACCGCTGGCCGATGCGTTCCACGGCGACCGGCCGGTGCTGCTGGTGCTCGGCTACTACAGCTGCCCGCAGCTCTGCGGCCTCGCTCATGCACGGTCTGCTCGAGGCGGTGCAGGGCAGCGGCCTTGCGCGCAGCGACTACCGCGTCGTGCGCGTGAGCATCGACCCCGACGACACGCCGAAGACCGCACGGGCGCGCCGCGACGCCGATCTTTCCTATGCGGCGTTTCTGCAGGACGGCCGCGGCGCCGATGCACCGCTCGACTTGCGCGCGCTGGTCGGTGACGAATCGGCCATCGCGCAGCTTGCGCAGGCCGCCGGCGTGCGGTTCACGCGCAGCCAGGACGCCGACGCGCCGGCCGACGCGCGGTTCGCGCACCCGCGCGACCGTGCTCGTCGCAACACCGCAGGGCCGCGTCGCGCAGCTATCTGATGGGCGTGCAGTTCGACCCGGCCGAACTGCGGCTCGCGCTGGTCGATGCGGGCGGCGGGCGCATCGGCACGCTGTCGGACCGCATCGCGCTGCTGTGCGCGCACCTCGACCCGAAGTTCGGCCTGCACACCGGGGCGGTGCTCTGGACGATGCGCGGGCTCGGCGTCGCGCTCGTCGCTGCTGCTCGCGATGCTGTGGCTGGCGCCAGCGGCAGCCGCGCGCGCCACCGAAGGAGCACGCGCATGAACGGCGCCGAACGTACCGGCTTCCTCATCGGCTTTCACCTGATGCAGCCGGTCGCGTCCGAAGCGGCTTCGCGCACGCGATGCGCTCTTCACCGCGCTGCTGGTCTTGTGCGGCAGTGTCGCGCTCGGTGTCTGTCTCGTGATCGTCGTGTTCGCGGTCCGCTACCGCGCGGCGTGCGCGCAAGGACCGCAGCATCCGCGACGCGCAACCTGCGCTGGCTCGAGATCGGAGCTGGACGCTCACGCCGCTGGTGCTGTTCCTCGGCCTGTTCGTCTGGGCCGCGGTCGACTACGTGCGGCTGTACCGGCCGCCGGCCGATGCGCTGCCCGTCTACGTCGTCGCCAAGCAATGGATGTGGAAACTGCAGCACCGCAGCGGCCGGCGCGAAATCAACGAACTGCACGTGCCGCTGGGCCAGCCCGTGATGCTGAACATGACCTCGCAGGACGCGATCCACAGCTTCTTCGTGCCCGCGTTCCGCCTGAAGCAGGACGTGCTGCCCGGGCGCTACACGAGCCTGTGGTTCACGCCGACGCAGCTCGGCGAGTTCCACCTGTTCTGCGCCGAATACTGCGGCAGCGAACATTCGCAGATGATCGGCCGCGTCGTCGTGATGCGGCCCGACGACTTCAGCCGCTGGCTCGGCGTCCGGGCCGGCCGAGCCCGAGCCTCGCGCAGTACGGCTTCGCGCTGTTTCGGCAGCTCGGCTGCAGCGGCTGCCACAACGCGAGATCGACCGTGCATGCGCCGCTGCTGTTCGGGCTGCCGGGCCGGCAGGTGCATCTGCAGGACGGCCGCACGCGTCGTCGCCGACGACAACTACCTGCGCGACTCGATCCTGCAGCCGCGCAAGGACGTGGTCGCGGGTTTCGAGCCGCGTGATGCCGTCGTTCGCGGGCCAGGTCAGCGAGGAAGACCTCCAGGCGCTGATCGCGTATCTGCATTCCACCGAGGCGGGGCAGCCGCTGTCCCCGAGAACGACCATGAGCTATCTCGACCGACGGCCTCACGCTGCGCTCGTGGCTCACGACGCATCGACCACAAGCGCATCGCGATCCTGTATGCGGTCGCGATCACCGGCTTCTTCTTCATCGGCGGCGCCGCAGCGACGATCATGCGCCTCGAACTGGCGACGCCGGCCGGCGACCTCGTCGCCGCACGACACCTACAACAAGCTGTTCACCGCGCACGGCGTGATCATGGTCTGGCTGTTCCTGATCCCGTCGATCCCGTCGGTGATCGGCAACTTCCTGGTGCCGCTGATGATCGGCGCGCGCGACCTGGCGTTTCCGCGGCTGAACCTGCTGAGCTGGTATCTGTTCGTGCCGGCGGCGCTGATCATCCTGGCCGCGCTGTTCCTCGGGCGGCGTCGACACCGGCTGGACGTTCTACACGCCGTACTCGACGATGTTCTCGAACACCCACGTCACGCTGGCGCTCGTCGGCGTGTTCGTGATCGGCTTCTCGTCGATCCTGACCGGGCTCAACTTCATCGTCACCGTGCACCGGCTGCGCGTCGCCGGGCATGGGCTGGTTCAAGCTGCCGCTGTTCGTCTGGTCGATCTACGCGACCAGCATGATCCTGGTGCTGGCCACGCCGGTGCTCGCGATCACGACGCTGCTGGTGGTGGCCGAGCGCCTGTTCCAGATCGGCGTGTTCGACCCCGCGCACGGCGGCGACCCGCTGCTCTTCCAGCACCTGTTCTGGTTCTATTCGCACCCGGCCGTCTACATCATGGTGCTGCCGGCGATGGGCGTGGTCAGCGAGATCATCCCGTGCTTCGCGCAGCGGCCGATCTTCGGCTACCGCTTCATGGCCTACGCGATCCTCGGCATCGCCGGCGTCGGCTTCCTGGTCTGGGGGCACCACATGTTCGTGGCGGGCCAGTCGCTCGACGGCCAGCCTGGTGTTCTCGCTGCTGAGCTTCCTCGTCGCGGTGCCGTCGGCGATCAAGGTCTTCAACTGGACCGCGACGCTCTACAAGGGCTCGATCCGCTTCGACGCGCCGATGCTGTATGCGCTCGGCTTCGTCGGCCTGTTCACGATCGGCGGCCTCACGGGGCTGTTCCTCGCCTCGCTCGCGCTCGACGTGCACCTGACCGACACGTATTTCGTCGTCGCGCACTTCCACTACATCATGGTCGGCGGCTCGGTGATGGCGTTCTTCGGCGGCGCTGCATTTCTGGTGGCCGAAGATCACCGGCCGGCTGTACCCCGAGGTCTGGGCGCGCATCGCGGCGGTGCTGATCTTCATCGGCTTCAACCTCACGTTCTTTCCGCAGTACATCCTCGGCACGCACGGCATGCCGCGGCGCTATCACGAGTACCCGGCCGAGTTCCAGGAGCTCAACATGTTCTCTTCGGCCGGCGCGGTGGTGCTTGCGCTCGGCTATCTGCTGCCGCTGGTCTATTTCGCGTGGTCTCTGCGTTATGGCAAGAAGTCGGGCCCGAACCCGTTCGGCGCAAAGGGGCTGGAATGGGAGACTTCGTCACCGCCGCCGACGCACAACTTCCTGAAGCCGCCCCAGGTGCCCGAACGCGTCTACGACTACGACCCAACCCAGCCTTGGCACGGCGACGGCAGCCGCGTCGATCACGCGAACGCGTCGAGCATGAGCACCGAGGCGAAATGACGGCGCGCGGGTGGTCGGCATGAACACGGCAGCAGCATCGGCCACCGCGACGGCACCGACCGGCACGGCACCCGACGACCGCGGCGTGAAGCCGCACGAGGCGCCGCCCGACACGCCCGAGTTCGGCATGTGGGTGTTCCTCGCGAGCGAAATTTTGTTCTTCGGCGGGCTGCTCGTCGCCTATGCCTACGGCCGGCTGCACTGGCCGGACGGGTTCGGCGAAGCGAGCCGGCACACCGATGTCGTGCTCGGCACGCTCAACACGGCCGTGCTGCTCACGAGCAGCGCGCTCGTCGCGCTGGCGGTGGCTTGCGGCGAATATCCGCGGCAGCGGCAGCGTATCTGGTGGCTGCTTGCCATGAGTGCCGCGCTCGGTGTCGCGTTCCTCGTGATCAAGGGAATGGAGTACCGCAAGGAATGGCACGAGCAACTCTTTCCGGGGCCGGATTTTGCGCTTGCCGCCACAGCCGGCGCCGAGCTGTTCTTCGCACTGTATTTCTTCGTCACCGCGCTGCACGCGCTGCACCTGTTCATCGGCGTCTGCGTGCTGTCCGTGTTCGCGTGGGGTACCGCGAAGCAGCGCGACTGGGCGCCGCCGCGCCGCATCGAAATCGCGGCGCTTTACTGGCACTTCGTCGATATCGTCTGGATTTTTCTGTATCCGCTGCTCTACCTCGTGCAGCGCCACGCATGAATACCCGACGCAACCCCGACGACAAGCAGCCGGACTTCGCGCGCGCGTCGCGCCGGCTGTTGCTGGCCTGGGTCGCGCTGATCGCACTGCTGCTCAGCAGCTTGGGCGGCGCGTACCTGTCACTCGGCCTGTTCAACCCGGTGCTGTCGATCGGCATCGCGGTGCTCAAGAGCGCGATCGTCGTCTGGCTCTTCATGCAGATGCGGCAGGCCTCGGCGCTGGTGCGGCTCGCCGCAGCAAGCGGCCTTGCCATGCTCGCGCTGCTGGCCGGGCTGACCGGCGTCGATTACGCGACGCGTGCGAGCACACCAGCGGTCATGCAGCAGCCGCGGCAACTGCAGCCGCTGCTCGAAGAAAAGTAGCTCTCGAAGGGCCGGCGTTTTGGCACGTTCTGGCTGTCGGCGCTTGCGCGGCAAGCACGGTCAGCTATGAAAACGGAAGCATTGTCGACGGGTTGGGTGTTGGTGGCGAGGAGATCGCTGGCGCCGCATCCACACCCGCTTTCGGTCGTTCCGGTTTGCGGTCCGCACTGGCTCACGTGGTCGATAGGGCGCCGCCGCCCGCGCCCCATCTGAAGCCGTCCCGTGCAAGACGCGAGCACTTGGCTCCTGCCGGCCGCGCGAATCTGTGCCATAATCATGAGCTTCGCGCCAAACCGGGCGTCGAAGCGCAAAACGAATTTCATCCCAATCGCCAGTGCGTGGGGTTTGTCGTTCATCGGTGCCAAGCCGATCGAACGAGAGCCAGCCTTATGCAGCAACGACGGGTCCAAGACTGACCGGGCACTTCCCCGATCCTCGCTGCCGAGGATTGGCTTGAGTGTTTCGGTCAAGTTGGGAACATACGAATCATGATCCAGACTGAATCCCGGCTTGACGTGGCCGACAACACGGGCGCGAAATCCGTGCTGTGCATCAAGGTGCTCGGTGGCTCGCGGCGTCGCTACGCGAGTGTCGGCGACGTGATCAAGGTCAGTATCAAGGAAGCTGCGCCGCGCGGCCGCGTCAAAAAAGGCGAGGTCTACAGCGCCGTGGTGGTGCGCACCGCCAAAGGCATCCGTCGCAGCGACGGCTCGCTGGTCCGCTTCGACGGCAATGCCGCCGTGTTGCTGAACAACAAGCTGGAGCCGATCGGCACCCGCATCTTCGGCCCGGTCACGCGCGAACTGCGCACCGAGCGATTCATGAAGATCGTGTCGCTCGCGCCCGAAGTCCTCTAATTTAAGCCAAGAGACGAAGAGAAGCACCATGAACAAGATTCGCAAGGGCGACGAAGTCATCGTGATCGCAGGACGCGACAAGGGCAAGCGGGGCAAGGTCGCACTGCGCAAAGACGAAGCCTATCTGCTGGTTGACGGCATCAATGTCGTGAAGAAGCACACCAAGCCGAATCCGATGAAAAACACCACCGGCGGAATCATCGAGAAATCGATGCCGATTCACCAGTCGAACATCGCGATCTACAACGCGGCCACCGGCAAGGCGGACCGCGTCGGCATTCAGCAGGATGCGGATGGCAAGCGCTTCCGCGTCTTCAAGTCCAGCGGCGAAGCCATCAAACTGGCCTGAAACGCTTAAGAAACCGGGTATTCAACATGGCACGTCTGCAGCAGCAATTCCGCGACAAGATCGCGCCCGAGCTGATTGAAAAGTTCGGCTACAAGTCGCCGATGCAAGTTCCGCGGCTGACCAAGATCACCCTGAACATGGGTGTCAGTGAAGCGGTATCCGACAAGAAGGTGATGGACAACGCGGTCGCCGATCTGACCAAGATCGCGGGTCAGAAGCCCGTCGTCACCAAGGCCAAGCGCCCGATCGCCGGCTTCAAGATTCGCGAAGGCCAGGCCATCGGCTGCATGGTCACATTGCGCGGTGTGCGCATGTACGAGTTCCTGGACCGATTCGTGACCGTGGCGCTGCCGCGTGTGCGCGATTTCCGCGGCATCTCGGGCCGTGCGTTCGATGGCCGGGGCAACTACAACATCGGCGTCAAGGAACAGATCATCTTTCCGGAAATCGAGTACGACAAGGTCGACGCGCTGCGCGGGATGAACATCAGCATCACCACGACTGCAAAGACCGACGACGAGTGCAAGGCGCTCCTCACCGCGTTCCGTTTTCCGTTCAAGAACTAAAGGCCCTGCAATGGCAAAGAAATCCGTGATCCAGCGCGAACTGAAGCGTGAGCGTCTGGTCGCCAAATACGCAGACAAGTACGCCGAATTCAAGCGCATTTCGGAAGACGCGAAGCGTGGCGACGAGGAGCGCGCCGCTGCCCGGCTCGGCCTGCAACTGCTGCCGCGCAATGCGAACCCGACGCGCTTGGTCAACCGCTGCGGGATGACGGGTCGTCCACGTGGGGTGTTCCGCCAGTTCGGTCTGGCGCGCGCCAAGATTCGCGAGCTCGCGTTTGCCGGCGACATCCCCGGCATCACCAAGGCCAGCTGGTAATTGCCGCACGGCAGGAGTAAACAAACATGAGCATGAGTGATCCGATCGCCGACTTGCTGACACGCATCCGCAATGCGCAGATGGTGTCCAAGCCGACCGTTGCGATGCCCGCTTCCAAAGTCAAGATTGCGATCGCCCGCGTGTTGCAGGACGAAGGCTACATCGACGGCTTCGAAGTGAAGAACGAGACCGGCAAGGCCGAACTCGAAATCACGTTGAAGTACTACGCCGGCAAGCCCGTGATCGAGCACATCGAGCGCGTCAGCCGCCCGGGTTTGCGCGTCTACAAAGGCCGCAACGCGATTCCTCAAGTCAAGAACGGCTTGGGCGTGGCGATCGTGACCACGCCGCAGGGCGTGATGACCGACCGCAAGGCGCGCGCCACCGGCATCGGCGGTGAAGTGCTGTGTTACGTGGCCTGATGCGCTGCGCGCATCAAATGGCCCAGTCAATCGCGGAGTAACCGAACAATGTCCCGTATTGGAAAAATGCCGATCCCGGTGCCGCCGGGCATCGATATATCGATCAACGACGAGCTGATCAACGTGAAGGGTGCCGGCGGCGCGCTGTCGCTGCGCCAGCATGCGCTTGTCAAGCTGGAAAACAAGGACGGTCAGATGCGTTTCGAACCGGCCGACGATTCCCGCGAAGCGAATGCGATGAGTGGCACGATGCGCCAGTTGGTCAACAACATGGTGGTCGGCGTCAGCAAGGGCTTTGAGCGCAAGCTGACGTTGGTTGGCGTGGGCTTCAAGGCACAGGCGGCCGGCAACAAGCTGAATCTGTCGGTGGGTTTCTCGCACCCGGTCAACAAGGACATGCCGCAAGGCATCACGGTGGCCACACCGACCCCGACCGAGATTTTGATCAAGGGTGCCGATCGCCAGCGCGTCGGCCAGATCGCCGCCGAAATCCGTGCGATCCGCCCACCCGAGCCGTACAAAGGCAAGGGCATCCGCTATGCGGACGAGAAGATCACGATCAAAGAAACCAAGAAGAAATAAACCTCGTTAGGAACTGACAGCCATGTTGAGCAAAAAAGAGCAGCGGCTGCGTCGGTCGCGCCAGACCCGGATCCGGATCGCCACGCAACGCGTCGCGCGCCTGACGGTGAACCGCACCAACCTCCACATCTACGCAAACCTGATTTCCGAAGACGGTTCGAAGGTGCTCGCAAGTGCTTCGACGATGGAGCCGGAGTTGCGCGCCTCGTTGGGTGCCGCGGGCAAAGGTGGCAACGCGCAGGCAGCCGAGCAGGTAGGCAAGCGGATCGCCGAGAAGGCACAAGCCGCCGGCATCCAGAAAGTCGCATTCGATCGCTCGGGCTATGCGTATCACGGTCGCGTCAAGGCACTCGCCGATGCCGCCCGCGCGGCCGGCTTGCAGTTCTAACAACGATCACCGAATTCAGGGACAGTCATGGCAAAGATGCAGGGCAAGATGATGGGCCGTCCGCAAGGAGACGGACCGGAAGACGGATTGCGCGAGAAGATGATCGCGGTGAACCGCGTGACCAAGGTGGTCAAGGGCGGCCGCATTCTGGGCTTTGCCGCGCTGACCGTGGTCGGTGACGGCGATGGTCGCGTCGGCATGGGCAAGGGCAAATCCAAGGAAGTGCCTGCGGCCGTGCAAAAGGCGATGGAAGAGGCGCGTCGCAATATGACCAAGGTGACGCTCAAGAATGGCTCGATCCATCACCGCGTGACCGGCGAGCACGGCGCGGCCAACGTCATGATGACGCCCGCACCGAAGGGCACCGGCATCATCGCCGGTGGTCCGATGCGCGCCGTTTTCGAAGTGATGGGGATCACCGACATCGTGGCGAAAAGCCACGGCTCGTCGAATCCCTACAACATGGTGCGTGCCACGCTCGACGCGTTGAGGAACTGCACCACCCCAGGCGACGTTGCTGCCAAACGCGGCAAGACCGTCGAAGAAATTTTCGGTTGATGCGCAGCGCATCGACGACAGGAGTTGCCCCATGAGCACGCCATCCAAAGCCACCGTCAAGGTGCAACTGGTTCGCAGCCCGATCGGCTGCAAGGAATCGCATCGTGCGACCGTGCGCGGTCTCGGCTTGCGCAAGATTCGCAGCACCAGCGAGTTGGAAGACACGCCGGCGGTGCGCGGCATGATTGACAAGATCGACTATCTGGTCAAGGTCCTCTAGAGAGAAAACAAGCAATGGAACTGAACGGCATCAAATCGGCCGAAGGCTCACGTCCCGATCGGCGCCGTGTCGGCCGCGGCATCGGCTCGGGCCTGGGCAAGACCGCAGGTCGCGGCCACAAAGGCCAGAAATCCCGTGCGGGTGGCTTTCACAAGGTCGGCTTCGAAGGTGGCCAGATGCCAATGCAGCGCCGTTTGCCGAAACGCGGCTTCAAATCGCATCAGCTGCAGTTCAATGCCGAAGTCACACTGTCCGAGTTGAGCCGGCTTGATGCTTCGTCGATCGACATGCTTGCGTTGAAGCAGGCGGGGCTCATCGGCGACATGATCAAGAACGTCAAGGTCGTCCTGTCGGGCAAGATCGAAAAAGCGGTGCAGCTGACAGGCGTCCGCGCCACGGCAGGTGCCAAGGCAGCAATCGAAGCTGCGGGCGGATCGCTGGCTTGAAACGTCAACGAATGAGCAACGAAGGACACGTTCGTGGCCACTAATTCAGCGCGCATTGCAAAGACCGGCAAGTTCGGTGACCTGCGGCGCCGGCTTGTGTTCTTGCTGCTTGCATTGGTGGTGTATCGGATCGGTGCGCACATCCCTGTGCCAGGCATTGACCCGAACCAGCTGCAGCAACTGTTCAAGGGCCAGCAGGGCGGCATCCTGAGCCTGTTCAACATGTTCTCCGGGGGCGCACTGTCGCGCTTCACGGTATTCGCGCTCGGCATCATGCCGTACATCTCCGCGTCGATCGTGATGCAGTTGATGACCTATGTGGTGCCGACGTTCGAGCAATTGAAGAAGGAAGGTGAAGCGGGTCGTCGCAAGATCACTCAATACACGCGTTACGGCACATTGGGCCTGGCGCTGTTCCAGTCCATGGGCATCGCGATCGCGCTGGAGAGCTCGGCGGGCTTGGTGCTGTCACCGGGCTTTGGATTCCGCATCACCGCGATGGTCAGCCTGACGGCCGGTACGATGTTCCTGATGTGGCTCGGCGAGCAGATCACCGAGCGCGGCTTGGGCAATGGCATTTCGATCATCATCTTCGCTGGCATTGCGGCCGGTTTGCCTAATGCAGTCGGCGGGTTGCTGGAACTCGTGCGTACGGGTGCGATGGCGCCGTTGGTTGCGATCCTGATTGTGGTCGTGGTGGCGTTGGTGACTTACTTCGTGGTGTTCGTCGAGCGCGGGCAACGCAAGATATTGGTCAACTACGCGCGGCGTCAGGTCGGCAACAAAGTCTATGGCGGCCAGTCTTCGCACTTGCCATTGAAGCTGAACATGGCTGGTGTGATTCCGCCGATCTTTGCTTCGTCGATCATTCTGCTGCCGGCGACGGTGGTGGGCTGGTTCAGCACCGGTGAGTCGATGCGCTGGCTGCGCGACGTAGCCGCCACCCTGAGCCCGGGCCAGCCGATCTACGTGCTGTTCTACGCGACGGCCATCGTCTTCTTCTGCTTTTTCTATACCGCGCTGGTGTTCAACAGTCGGGAGACGGCGGACAACCTCAAGAAGAGTGGCGCGTTCATTCCGGGCATTCGTCCGGGAGACCAGACCGCGCGCTACATCGACAAAATCCTGACCCGTCTGACGTTGGCTGGCGCGATCTACATCACTTTTGTCTGTTTGTTGCCGGAGTTCCTGATCCTGCGCTACAACGTGCCGTTCTATTTTGGCGGCACGTCATTGCTGATCATCGTGGTGGTCACGATGGACTTCATGGCGCAGGTGCAGAACTACATGATGTCGCAGCAGTACGAGTCGCTGCTGAAGAAGGCGAACTTCAAGACGTCGCTCGGCAATTGATCCTTATGTCCAAAGACGATGTCATTCAAATGCAAGGCGAGGTGGTCGAAAACCTCCCCAATGCGACGTTCCGTGTGAAGCTTGAAAATGGGCATGTGGTTCTGGGCCACATTTCCGGAAAGATGCGAATGCATTACATCCGGATCCTGCCAGGCGATCGGGTCACTGTGGAGTTGACACCTTACGACTTGACGCGGGCAAGAATCGTGTTTCGCGCCAAGTAGCCAACCCGTGCGGCTTGGCAACTTCGAATCGAAGGCCCTGGGTCGCGATTGCTTCGCTTTCAGTCGCATTGCCAATCGTTTTACTTAAGAAGATTTCACCAGGAGCATGCAATGAGAGTCTCTGCATCCGTCAAGAAAATTTGTCGCAACTGCAAGATCATCCGCCGCAACGGTGTGGTGCGCGTGATCTGCACGGACCCGCGCCACAAGCAGCGCCAGGGTTGACCCACTCACCGATCTGAGGAAACACATGGCACGTATTGCAGGCATCAACATCCCGCAGCATCAGCACATCGAAATTGGGCTGACGGCGATTTTTGGCATCGGGCGCACCCGGGCCCGGCAGATCTGCCAAGCCTGCGAGATCCCATTTGCCAAGAAGGTCAAGGATTTGACCGATGGCGATCAGGAAAAGCTTCGCGAGGCAATCGGTCAGTTCACGATCGAAGGCGACCTGCGTCGCGAAACAACGATGAACATCAAGCGTTTGATGGACATCGGTTGCTACCGCGGGTTTCGTCATCGCCGGGGCCTGCCGGTGCGTGGTCAGCGCACGCGCACCAATGCACGCACCCGCAAAGGCCCGCGCAAGGCGGCCCAGTCGCTGAAAAAATAAGCAACCGGTCAACAACACCGCTGCAATTCAAGGAATCAAATGGCCAAAGCACCTGCCAGCACCGCCGCACAGCGCGTGCGCAAGAAAGTCCGCAAGAACGTTGCGGACGGCATCGCGCACGTTCATGCATCTTTCAACAACACGATCATCACGATTGCCGATCGTCAGGGCAATGTCTTGTCCTGGGCGTCGTCCGGCGGCCAGGGCTTCAAGGGCTCACGCAAGTCGACACCTTTTGCAGCGCAGGTGGCGTCTGAAGTGGCGGGCCGGGCGGCCATGGAGCAGGGGATCAAAAACCTCGACGTCGAGATCAAAGGCCCAGGCCCGGGTCGTGAGTCTTCGGTGCGCGCGC
The DNA here is from genome assembly GCA_963784295.1 of uncultured beta proteobacterium. Lineage (GTDB taxonomy): Bacteria > Pseudomonadota > Gammaproteobacteria > Burkholderiales > Burkholderiaceae_C > JBBPYC01. Next base: position 103,458 of record CAWAQL010000013.1, on the reverse strand, counting down.
TTGGCGCACTGGGCATCCGGATCAGCTCGATCGCCGACGTGACCCCGGTGCCCCACAACGGCTGCCGCCCGCAAAAGCGCCGCCGCATTTGATTCGGTAGAAGACAACCACCGGCCAAGGATGGTTTGACGCCGGTCTCTTCCGCATTTTTCTCCAAGACCACCGCCAGCCGTCACGCACCGCTGGCTCCCGCAACAACCGGTTGCGGCAGCTCGAACAGGAATTCATTTAAGTGGCACGCTATCTCGGCCCCAAGGCCAAACTCTCTCGCCGTGAAGGCACTGACCTTTTTCTGAAGAGCGCCCGTCGCTCGATCAGCGACAAGGCCAAGTTCGACAGCAAGCCGGGCCAGCACGGCCGCACGTCGGGCGCACGCATCTCCGATTACGGCTTGCAACTGCGCGAAAAGCAGAAGGTCAAGCGGATGTACGGTGTGCTGGAGCGCCAGTTCCGCCGCTACTTCGCCGAAGCCGATCGGCGTCGCGGCAATACCGGTGCGAATTTGCTCGGTTTGCTTGAGTCGCGGTTGGACAACGTGGTGTTCCGCATGGGGTTTGGTTCCACACGTGCCGAAGCGCGCCAGTTGGTTTCGCACAAGGCAATCACGGTGAATGGTCAGCCGGTCAACATACCGTCGTACATGGTCAAGGTCGGCGATGTGATTGCGGTGCGCGAGAAATCAAAGAAGCAAAACCGTGTGACCGAGGCGTTGAGCCTGGCGCAACAAGTCGGCATCCCTGCCTGGGTCGAAGTCAGCGTCGACAAAGGCGAAGGCACCTTCAAAAAGGTGCCGGATCGCGACGAGTTCGGTGCCGACATCAACGAATCGCTGATCGTCGAACTTTATTCGCGCTGAGCGTTCGGTCCTCCATTCTTGCCGCGCGCGCCGCCTGGACTTTGGTCTCGGGCGTCTCACGCGGCATTGCGTTTTTTTTGTCCCCATCAGCCTTACCGGTGTAACGAGCCGGGGGTATTGAGAGAACCATTGCATGCAAAACAGTCTGCTGAAGCCGAAAGCCATCAACGTCGAACAGATCGGCGTGAACCGTGCGAAAGTCGCACTTGAGCCGTTCGAGCGTGGCTATGGACACACCCTGGGCAATGCACTGCGCCGTGTATTGCTGTCTTCGATGCCGGGCTATGCGGCCACGGAAGTGACGATTGCCGGCGTGCTGCATGAGTATTCGTCCATCGACGGCGTGCAGGAAGACGTCGTCAACTTGTTGCTGAACTTGAAAGGCGTTGTCTTCAAGCTGCACAACCGCGATGAGGTCACGCTCAGCCTGCGCAAGGACACCGAAGGCGTGGTCACCGCGCGCGACATCCAGACCCCGCACGACGCGGAGATCGTGAACCCAGACCACGTGATCGCCACCTTGTCGCAAGGCGGCAAGCTGGACATGCAGATCAAGGTCGAAAAAGGCCGTGGCTACGCGCCTGGCAGCATGCGTCGCCATGCGGACGAGCCGACGAAATCGATTGGTCGCATCGTGCTGGACGCGTCGTTCTCGCCGGTGCGCCGCGTGAGCTATACGGTCGAGAGCGCGCGCGTCGAGCAGCGCACCGACCTCGACAAGCTGGTGGTCGAGATCGAGACCAACGGTGCGATCTCCGCCGAAGACGCGGTGCGCGCTTCGGCCAAGATCCTGGTCGAGCAACTCGCGGTGTTCGCGCAACTCGAAGGTCGCGAACTGGCTGCGTTCGACCAGCCGGTGCGCGCCGGCAACGCGCAGTTCGATCCGATCCTGTTGCGCCCGGTCGATGAGCTCGAGCTGACCGTGCGCTCGGCCAATTGCCTGAAAGCCGAAAACATCTACTACATTGGTGACCTGATCCAGCGCACCGAAAACGAGCTGTTGAAGACGCCCAATTTGGGCCGTAAATCGCTCAACGAAATCAAGGAAGTGCTTGCCTCACGTGGGCTCACCTTGGGAATGAAGCTGGAAAGCTGGCCGCCTGCCGGTCTCGACAAGCGCTGAACGGTCGGGTAAGCATCCTTTTACCTGCCGACAGCACACCCGCAGTACCTGATACGGCTCGCGGGCAAATCAACAAACGAAGACGAATAGAGGACTAACCCCATGCGCCACGGACACGGTCTGCGGAAACTGAACCGCACCAGCGAGCATCGCCTGGCGATGCTTCGCAACATGATGAATTCGCTTGATCGAGCACGAAGCGATCAAAACCACCTTGCCGAAAGCCAAGGAGCTGCGTCGCGTGATCGAGCCGATGTTGACCCTGGGCAAAGAGCCGACGCTTGTCGAACAAGCGGCTTGCATTCAACCGCCTGCGCAACCGCGACAACGTGGTCAAGCTGTTTGCAGAACTCGGCCCGCGCTACCAGACCCGCCCAGGTGGCTACACGCGCATCCTGAAGATCGGATTCCGCGCGGGCGACAACGCGCCGATGGCGTTGGTCGAACTGGTCGATCGGCCCGAGACGACCGACGCGATGGAAAACAGCGAAGTGGCGCCAACGACAGCGGTGCGTCGAACTGAGTTATAATTCAAACTTGCCGCGCGATGGAGCAGCCTGGTAGCTCGTTGGGCTCATAACCCAAAGGTCGCAAGTTCAAATCTTGCTCGCGCAACCAAAGTTTGATGAGAAAAGCCCGCCATTGGCGGGCTTTTCTGCGTCTGAGGCGCGCTGGAACTGTGGCTCCGAGGCGACGTATCGAATGCACATCGCCCATCGCATCGCTTACCGCTCCGCCAGAAAGTGCGCCATGGTGGTGGCTTCTCCGGGCCTGAGAAACGAGCGCACGCGCGCTTCGATCAGCAAGTCGGCCTGGGTGCCACGCGCACGCTGGCGCAGGTAGTCGGCCCAAGAGGTCACGATGAATCGCTCCACATAGCGCGACGGATCGGCCAGATCGCGGTACAGCCGCCAGAACGTCGCGCCGTCGCGCCGGCGGGGTGCTTTCAGCAGCGCGGCAGCCGCCAGGAACGCCGCGACTGATCGGCCCGGATGCGGTAGCCGATCTCCACCGCCACCGGCCCGGCTTCGGGCGCCGGCTCATCGGCATCAGCCACAAGTCCTCGCGCGGCGCGGCCGGCGACACTTCGGTCGCCTGCCCCATGCGCAGCGGAAACGGCCGGCCCAGCAGCACGCCCGCCAGCATGCAGGCCGCGCCGGCCGTCAACGCAGCCGGCAGCCCGAACAGGTCCGACAGGCGCCCCAGAGCGCCGACCCGAGCGCAAACGATCCCAGCGCGCACAGCGTGTGCAGCGCGGTCGCGCGCGCGCGCACCCAGGGCGGCGCGCTGGTCTGCGTGGCGGTGTTGAAGGTCGACATCACCGCCATCCAGGCAGCGCCGGCCAGCACCAGCGCCGGGTAGACCAGCGCATGCCAGGGCGACCAGGCGGCCACCAGCATCATCGCCGACGAACAGCACGCAGCCGCCCGCCACCAGCGTGTCGAGTGCGACGCGCGCGCGGATCCGCCCGATCACGAGGCCGGCGCCGATCGCGCCGGTGCCCAGGCACCCCATCAGCAGACCGAAGCCGGCAGCCCCCAGCCCGAGCTGGCGCTGCCCGATCGCCGGCAGCAGCGCCCACAGGCCGAGCCGGCGCCGCTGTACGCCACGGTGCGAACCAGCTGCGCCAACACGCTCCTGGAATGGCGCGCAAAGCGCAGCGCGCTCAGCATGCCGCCCCACAGCCGCTCGGCCGGCAGGCGCGACGGCGGATGCGGCCGCGGCGGCCAGCGCCGGATCGACCACCACATCACCAGCATGCCGAGCACCGCGAGCGACGAAGTTCCAGCCGCCGCCGACCTGCGCGAACACGACGCCGGCCAGCGCCGGCCCCAGCGCGCGCGCCGCGTTGTACGAAATGCCGATCGCCGTGATGCCGGCGGGCAACTGGTCGCGCGGCAAGGTCTCGTTGATGGTCGAGTTCCAGGCCGGCGACAGCAGCGCGGTGCAGCAGCCGCAGACGAACACCAGCAGCAGCAGCGTGATCGGCCCGGCCCGGTGGCCGATCGCCAGCGCCGCCAGCAGCGACGCCGGCCACCACCTGCACCAGCAGCGCCCACTGCAGCAGGCCGCTTGCGATCCGCGGTGTCGGCCAGCACGCCGGCCGGCAGCACCAGCAGGAACATCGGCAGGAACACCGCCGTCTGCACCAGCGCGGCGAGCAGCGACGAGCCGGTGAGCTCCACCATCATCCAGGCCGCCGCCATGCTCTGCATCGCGTTGCCGATGAAATACACCGCCGAGCACAGCCACAGCCCGCGAAACGACGGCTGCCGCAGCACGCTCCAGGTCGATGCGCTGGACGGCGGCAGCGCCGCTCGACGTGGCGCCGATCGCACCCGCAGGGCCGGTGGGCCCGCTGCTGCTCAGCGCCGCGTGCCGGCTGGCTGGCGGCGCATTGCCGCTGCGCGCTGCCGGCGCCGCGGCACCCGGGCCGTCGGCGCCGGCGTCGCCGGGCGGCGCGGGCCGGCCGGGCCGTGCGCTGCAGCCACCGCCGCTGCGGAGTCATCGAGCACTTTGCGGGTTGCGGTCATCGGTGGCGTTGGTCGCTGCGCTGCCATGCGGATGCTCGGTGCGCCGCGCAGGCCCGCGCGACGCGCACCTCGCGGTCGCTCGGGTGCGCGTCGCAGCCACCCGCTGGCAAATGCTGTGCGGAGCCGGAAAAGGTCGCTGTGCGCCTCGGTGAAGCGTCGCACGGACCCGCCTCGCGCAAGAAGGCCGAAGCAGCACGCAAGACAGCCGCTGCCAAGCGGGCTGGCTCGGCCAACCGAAGCCAAGGCGCTGGCTTGAGGCCAGCTTGGCGGGCGCCGAGGCGAAAGCGTGCATCTGCCGGTCGTACCGATCGTGCAGAACCACCGACCCACCGATCACGCTTGGCCATCGGAGCGCACTCCACACGCCGCGCCACATCGCAGCGGTCGGCCCCTTCGTTGCACAATGCGTCCCCGTCGCTCTGCACGGTCGTCAGGACCGATCCACCAGCGTCGACAGCGGCAGCCGCGAGAGTTCGTCCAGCAGCACGGCCAATTGGGCCGCCGCCGCATCGACCACGCGCTGGCCCTTGGCGGCGCTGGCGCTGGTGGCGTCGCCGGCTGCGCCGGCCGCATTCACGTCCTGCATCTGCCAGCCGAACTTGCGCGCTCCTGCCGTTGCCGAGCAGCGGAAAGTCCGCAGCGCGCGTGCGTGAACTCGAGACGAAATCCTGTGCCGCCGACATGTCGACCAGCTCCGGGTGCAGCGCCAGCATCATCGATGTCTCGATCGCGCCGCCGTGCACGCCGAAGCGCTGTTCCTCGGCGTTGAACGCCGCGTCCAGCACCGACTGGATCGGCAGGTTGAACCAGCTCGTGCTGTAGGCGATGAGTTCGCAGCGCGCGCGCAGCAGGCGCGCGGCGATGTCGGTGGCGCTGACCTGGCCCCCGTGTGCGTTCAAAAACAGCAGCTTGCGCACGCCGCTTTTGGCCACGCACTCACCGATCTCGCACCACAGCGCGAGCAAGGTCTGCGGCGACAACGTCAGCGTGCCCGCAAAGCGTTCGTGCTCCGGGCTCAGCCCGATCGCCTGCGTCGGCAGGATCAACACCGGCAGTTCGGGCGCCAGCAGCGGCAGCGTCGCGCGCACGATGCCGTCGACCAGCAGCGTGTCGACCGCCAGCGGCAGGTGCGGGCCATGCTGCTCGATCGCGGCCACCGGCAGCACCGCCACGGTGGTGTTCGGGTCCAGCGTCGCGAAGTCGCGCGTCGTCAGGTCGGCCCAGCAGCGGGCGTTCATTCGCATGGAACGGGCCGGTCGAAGCGCACCGCACCGCTGCACGTCTCAGTTGCTATCAAAAACATATCTGAATCCGCAGGCAGGGTGTGCACGATCAGGCGATTCGGACGCAAAAAGCGCGGTGGACCGAAAGGCCGGGTCCGACGGCTCAGGGCTGCTCACGCCGTGAGATGAGCTGCGTCAACGTGCGCCGCTCGGGCTCCGGCACCGGCGCCGGTGCGGGTGCGATCACGGCCAGGTTGCTGATGCGCTCGTTGGTCAGCCGAAACTCGGTGGCGATCATCGTGTAGAGGTTTTCGATGCGCGACGCCTCCGACTTGTCGGCCATCGACTGCACGCGCTGAATCTCTTTGAGCAACCTGCGGGTCTCCAGCAGCGACGCGATCTGGCTGCGCAGATACACGACGAAGAACAACGCGAGCAGCACGGCCGCAATGCCCATCATCACCAACCCGAGCGGCGCCACCAGCTGCCCGACGCCGAAGTTCAACGTGGCCGGCTGCAGCATCGTGCCCCAGTTCATCGCCAGAAACAATGCCACCACGGCCAATGCAACCCAGGCCAGCACGGTACTCAATCGGTTCATGGGTCGGTTCTCCGCAGGGTGGAAGTTTTTGAAAGAGAAAAGGGGGCGTCGGGGCCACGACGACAAGGTGGGGACCGGTCGAGATGAGCAGAAACCTTCGACGAAAGAAGCCACCGAAACCCACCGCAGCGGACCGCGTCGCAGCACCGCATGCACATCCGGCCAGCGCACGCATTCTATCGGCTGAGGGCCGCCCCACGAGCCCGAACCGGCCGCGCCGTCAGCGCGGCGTAGACTGCGGCAACTCCCCTGAAAACCAGGCTTTTGCATGACCAGCGAGCGCGTTCTCTTTGCCTTCGTCATCGTGTTGGCGCTGACCTTGAACGTCGGCTTCGTGATGGGCGACATCGCCGACATCCGGCATCACAACGTGTACGAGTTGTTCGCCGCACTCGTGGTCAGCCTGATGACCACCGTGATGAAGTTCGGCGACCGCTCGCCGCTGGGCTCGACGCTGCTTGCCACCAGCCTCGTGGCCGACCTGCAGCTCGCCGCGGCGGCGGCCGCCTGGGGTTACTACGCGCAGCAAAGCACGGCGCCGCTGTCGGCGCACGAGAGCGCCACGGTCGTGTCGCTCGCGGTCGGCGCGACGGTCGCCAACGTGATCTCGGTGGTGCTGCTGATCGTCGAGATGGCCAACGTGCGGCGGTGAGAGCGCAGCCGGCGGTTCGCGCAGCCACCACGGTGTTCGGCTGCCCATGAGAAGCGTCGGCGGCCGCACCGGCTGGGGCATCTTCATCCTCTTGCGGCGGTTGCGCATACCGCTCGCGGTATTGATCGGCGTGTACGCGGTGGCCGTGCTCGGCTTCACGCTGGTGTCCGGGGTCGATCCGGAAGGCCGGCGCTGGACCATGAGCTTTCTGGATGCGTTCTACTTCGTGAGCTTTTTGGGCACCACGATCGGTCTGGGCGAGATTCCGCATCCGTTCTCTGGCGCGCAGCGGCTGTGGGTTACCGTGTCGATCTATGCCACCGTGATCGCCTGGCTGTATGCGATCGGCGCGCTGTTCGGCGTGTTGCAGGATCCGGCTTTCAAGCGCATCCGCCGCGAAAGCGCGATGGAGCGCGCGGTGCATCGGCTCGACGTGCCGTTCTATCTGATCTGCGGCTACGACGACGCGGGCACGCGGGTGGCGCACGAACTGGTCGAAGACGGCGTCGCGTTCGTGGTGGTGGATGTGGACCGCGCGCGCGTCGACATGGTCGAAGTCGACGACCTGTATTCGAACGTGCCGGCGCTCGCGGCCGACGCGAGCGACCCCAAAAGCCTGGTGCTCGCCGGCCTGCAAAGCCCGCACTGCGCGGGCGTGCTGGCACTGACCGGCGAAGACTTGGTGAACGTCGAGATCGCGCTGACCGCGCACCTGCTCGCGCCCAAGGTGCCGGTGTTGTGCGCGGCGCGCGACCACGCCACGCATGCGCGCATGGCGGCCGTCGGCGCGGACCACATCATCAATCCGTTCGACAGTTTTGCGTCGCGCATCGCGCTGTCGGTGCGCACGCCCAGCCTGCACGTGATCTACGAGAGTCTGACCACGCAACGCGGCACCGCGATGGGCGACGTGCCGAACCTGCCGCGCGGCAAGTGGCTGCTGTGCGGCACCGGTCTCTTCACCACCACGCTCAGGCGCCAGTTGAGCCGGCTGGACATCGAAGTCGTGATCATCGACCCCGACTGCGACCCCGACGCCGCCGACGCCGACCCGGACCTGTTCAAAGGGGCGCCGACCGACCCGGCCGTGCTGACCAAAGCCGGCATCGGGGAAGCCGGTGCGCTGGTCGCGGGCACCCCCAACGACGTCGACAACCTGACGATCGCGCTGCTCGCGCGGCAGCTCAACAAGCCGTTGTTTCTGGTCGCCAAGCAGACGCAGCGTCGGCACACGCATGTGTTTCGCGCAGCGCCAGTCGATCTGGTGGTGCAAAGCGGCTATCTGATCGCCGCCGAGGTGCTGCGCGTGATCCGTGCGCCGCAGCTCGCCACGTTCCTGCGTCAGGCGCGCAGCCAGGACGAGGACTGGGCGGCGGCGCTGCTGGAGGAAATGCGGAGCGTGATCGGCGACGAGATCGTCGAATCCTGGTCGGTCGAACTCGCGTCGGAGCGCGCGCCGGCACTGTGCGCGGCGTTGAAGCGCGGCGAGATTTTCACCCTGCGCCGGGTGATGGCCTGTGCCGATTCGGCCGACGAGTTGATCCATGCGGTGCCGCTGCTGCTGCAGCGCGGGCAAAAGCGCGAACTCAAGCCTTCGATCGACACGCAGCTGCAACTGGGCGACCGGGTGCTGTTCTGTGGTCGCGCCCGTGCACGCGCGCAGATGCGGCATGCGCTGGTCGCCTTGTGGGGGTAGAACTCGCCCCCGGGCTTCGCTCCGCTTTCGCCCACCCCCGACCGGGGGCGGCGCCTGCGGCCGGGCGAAGCCGGCTCTGCGGCCCCTGCTGAACTCGAACCTTATTGGTTTTCTTTCGCGCGAGTCGTAGTCAGCCCGGCAAGCGACTGTGCCGAGGGACCAGGGGCAAAACCCTATGCGGTCAGGCGTTCGACTGGCCTATTGCCGCCTTTACCGGGCTCGGCGTGGGCGATGGCACCACCTGCGTGGGTGAGGCGGCTGTCGTGCCCGGGTTGCTCTTGGCCGCGTCGTCGTCCACGTTCGGCGCCTTGCCCGCTTCACCGGCAAAGCGCAGCGCGAACGCGGTCAGCGGCGGGCCGATCGTCTCGAACACGGCGACCGCGCCCAGCACCACCACCGAAATCTGCGCGGCCACCTCGGGCACCATGTCGGCGGTGGTCTGCACGAGCCCGATCGCCAGCCCCGCCATCGGCACCAGCAGCAGGCCGATCGAGAGCGACTGCGACCGCGTGAAGCCGAACATCCGCCCGCAGCCGTAGATCGACGCGACCTTCGCCAACCCGCGCACCGCGACGAACGCGAGCGCGATGCCGGCCGAGCCCATCAGATCGTGCAGGTGCAGATTGGCGCCCGCATACGCGAACAAGATGATGAAAAACACATCGCCGCCTTCGCCGAACTCGATGCGCGCGAGGCGCGACTTGCCCTGCATCCAGCGGCACGCCACGCCGAGCGTGAGCGCGGCGAACAAGGTCGACACGTTGAGCGTCATCGCAATGCCGAGCGCCAGCACCACCGCACCGACCACCAGCGAGAACCGCAGGTGCTGCTCATCCACCCGCGTCAGCAGGGCGATGCGCGTCATGACCCACGCCACGACCAGTGCCACCACCACCGCGCCGACCATCTGATAGAGCGGCAGCAAAAACGCCGACATCGCGTCGAACCCGTCGGCCCGGTTCAGCGCCAGCGGCAGGGAAAACGAAAACAGCACGAACGCGATGATGTTGTTCATCGCGACCAGCGCCTGCGCGGCCTCCATGCCGGGGCCGTGCGCGCGCAGCTCTTCGGCCACGTGGATCAGCACGGCGGGCGACGACGACACCGCGATCGCCGCGGCGATCACCGCGACCACCGACGGCGCACCGGTCCAGGCCAAGAGCGCATAGATCGCCGCGAACGTCGCCAGGCTCTCCACCAGCGCGCTGACCACCAATGCGCGGTTGCGCGCAATCGCCCAGGGGTGCAACGTGCTGCCGAGCTTGAACAAAATCAGCCCGAGCGCGATCTGCACCAGCGGCCGCGTGTTTTCGAGCACGTCCGCGGACAACAGCCCGATCCCGCTCGGCCCCACCAGCAGGCCGAGCGCCATGAAGCCGGTGATGGTCGGCAGCCAGCGCACCCGCGCCGCGAGCAGCCCGCCGAGCGTGCCGAAAGCGAGCAGCACACCGAACGCGATCAGCAGGTTCGGCTGTGGGACGCCCGCCGGCAGGAACGAAAAAAGCGTGTTGGTGGCGTCGTTCAGCATCGCGGATCGGGCACCGCGCGTCGCGCCGGCACAAAAAGGGAGATGAAAGGGGGAGAACGAGCGCGCACAAGCTGGCCCGACACGCCGGTTCGGCACCGAAATGCGGGACCCAACCCTCGATCAAACCACAGATCGGGACAGCGCCGGGCGCGCCGGTGCTTTCAGCCCGCCGCCGTGCCCGGCTCGTCGTGGTACATCCAGCGACGCGACCACGGCGCTTCGCTCGCGGCCCGACCGGCACGGCGCGCGAGCACCTGAAACAGCGAAATCTCGTCGCGCTCGAACGCGACCGCGCAGCCGGCCAGATAGACCCGCCAGATGCGCCAGGTTCTCTCATCCACCATGTCCCGCAGCGCGTCGCCCGCGGCTTCGAACGCATCGCTCCAGAGCCGCGTGGTGCGCGCGTAGTGCCGGCGCAGGTTTTCCACATCGACCGGCTCGAGTCCGCCGGTCTGCATGGTTTTGAGCACGGTCCCGATATGCGGCAGTTCGCCCTGCGGGAACACGTAGCGGTCGATGAAGTTGCCGACCTCGTGGCTGCCGCCCGCGTCATCGGCGCGTGTGCTCGTGATGCCGTGGTTCAGCGCCCAGCCGTCCGGCGCAAGCAGGCCGTGCATTCGCGAGAAATAGTCGCTCAGGTGCTCGATGCCGACGTGCTCGAACATGCCGACGCTGGTGATCCGGTCGAATTCACCGCGCACTTCGCGGTAGTCCTCGAGCCGGATTTCGACCCGGTCTTGCAGCCCGGCCGCGCGCACCCGTTCACAGGCCAGCGCGTACTGGTTCCGCGACAGGGTGATGCCGACGCAGCGCGCGCCGCGCGTGCTTGCCGCGCGCAGCACCAGCGCGCCCCAGCCGCAGCCGACATCGAGCAGACGATCGTCGGGCCGCACGCGCAGCTTGCGCAGGATGTGGTCGATCTTCCTGGTCTGCGCCTCGGCGAGTGTCTCGTCGCCGCGCTCGAAATACGCGCATGAATACACCATCGCCGGGTCCAGCCAGCGCGCATAGAAGTCGTTGGAGACATCGTAGTGATACTGCACAGCCTGCCGGTCGCCGGCTTTCGAGTGCTTTCTCGTCCTTTTTCGCCAGCGCGGCGGATCGGCATTCGCGGTCCGACGCGGGAGCCAGCCGGCCAGCGGCCCGCCGCGCGCGCGGCGGCCGAGATCGCTGGCGCCGGCCTCCGCGAGCCGCCAGGCCACCGCGAGCAGGTTCTGCGCCGAGCCGACCAGATCGATGCGCCCCTCCACGTAGGCCTGGCCCAGGCTGTCGAGCGTGGCTCTCAGCAGCAGCGGCAGCGCGGCCGCGTCGCGAATCCGGATTTCGACCGCCGGCTCGGCGAAGTCGCCCAGCTTGAGCGTCGGCGCGGCGGCCGGGTTTTTCTGGGCTTCGGGCCCGAGGCACCAGCGCAGCAGCACCGGCAGATTCGCGGTGCGGCGCAGTCGCTCGGCCCAGGGCTGCAGCGTGTCGATGAGCATCGAATCGAACGACGAGGTGGACAACATGATCTTCGATCCTCCAGGACAAAAGGTTCGCCAGCAGGTGCGTACCTCCACGGAGCAATCGGCGCGCCGGCGAAAAACGCGCCGGGTCGTTCTTCGCAAAGCGCACCGTCCGCCCGAAGCGCCGCTGCAACCGTCGCAGGAACTTGCATGGACGGCGCAGAATCCATCGATGACCGCGCCGGCCGCAATCGCTGGCCGTCGTTCTCGGCCACTGTCTTTCGCTCGATACCGCCGGGCGTCGAATTCCGAGCCGCCTGCAATCCCATTGCAACCCCCTTTTTGCCTTATCGATGAATTTGCCGCTGCCTGTCATGCCCTGCTCTGGCGTCGTTGCACGCAGCCCGCCCATCGGCACCGCGCTTCGCTGGCTGCTGGGCCTGCTGATCGCGCTCGGGACGGTCGCGGCGCTCGCGCAGACGAGCCGTGCCGGCGCGCTGGTGCAGACCGAACGCGTGCGCGCCGAGCTGCTGGCCCATGCGCCGGACGGCGTGGCGGCCGGCCGCACGGTCTGGGTGGGCTTGCGGCTGCAACACCAGCCGCATTGGCACACCTATTGGAAGAACCCGGGCGACTCCGGCCTGCCCACACAACTGCAATGGACGCTGCCGCCTGGCGTGCTGGCCGGCGACATCGCGTGGCCCGTGCCGCAAAAGATTCCCGTCGGCGACCTCGCCAACTATGGCTACGAGGGCGACGTGTTGCTGCCGGTTGCGCTGACCATCACGCCGGAATTCAAGCCGCCGTTGTTCGGTGGCGCTTTGGAGGTCAAGCTGCAGGCGGCCTGGCTGGTCTGCAAAACCGAATGCATCCCGGAAGACGGCAGCTTCGCGCTGGAGGTGCCGCTGCAAAGCAGCACGGCTTTTCACGGCGCCGCGTTCGACGCCGCGTTCGCTGCCGCGCCGAAGCCGCTTGCGGCCACGTCCACCGCGAGGGTCGAAGAAGGCCGCTTGATGCTGACGGTCGCCGGTCTGCCGGCCACGCTGCAGGGCCGGTCGCTCGGCGTGTTTCCCGAGACACCGGAACTCACGCAACCCGCGGCCGCCCCGGTGCAAAGCTGGCAGGGCGATGTCTGGACCGGCTCGATTGCGCTGTCGCCGTTGCGCAGCGAGAGCCCGCAGCAACTGGCCGTGGTGCTGACGGCGCCGGCGTCCGCGACAGCCGCAACAGCGCGAGCGCAAACCACGACGTCCGGCTGGCGCACCGTGACCACCATCGACGGCGGTTGGCCACCTGCGCCGGCCAAGTCGGTGGCCGTGTTGCCCGGCCTCGCGCAAGCGCTCGCGGCCAACGCGGCTGCCGTGCAGTCGATCACCGCGTCGTCGCACGTGAACACCACGCTGGTGGCCGCACTGCTCGGCGCGCTGCTCGGCGGCCTGATCCTGAACCTGATGCCGTGCGTGTTTCCCGTGCTTGCGATCAAGGTGGTCGGCTTCGCGCGCCACGCGGACGACCGGCGCGGCCACCGGATCGCAGGCTTCGCCTACACCGCCGGCGTGATCGCGAGCTTCGTTGCGCTGGGATTGCTGCTGCTGGGCCTGCGCGCGGCGGGTGAGCAGCTGGGCTGGGGGTTCCAGTTGCAATCGCCGGCGGTGGTCGCGGGGCTTGCGGTGCTGTTCACCGTGATCGGGTTGAATCTGGCCGGGCTGTTCGAGTTCGGGGCGTTGCTGCCGCGCTCGCTGGTGTCTTGGGAGGCAAAGAATCCGGTTGCCAATTCGTTTCTGTCCGGCGTGCTCGCGGTGGCCATCGCATCGCCCTGCACCGCGCCGTTCATGGGCGCGTCGCTCGGCTTCGCGGTGGGGCTGCCGGCGGCCGAGGCGCTTGCGGTGTTTGCGGCGATCGGCGTTGGCATGGCACTGCCGTATCTGCTGGCCAGCGTGCTGCCGGGCTTTGCGAAATTGCTGCCACGCCCTGGCGGCTGGATGCAGACCTTGCGGCGTGTGATGGCGTTTCCGATGTTCGCGACCGTCGCCTGGCTGGTCTGGGTGCTCGGCCAGCAAAGCGGCATCGACGGCGCCGGTGCGCTGCTTGCGCTGCTGGTGGCGGTCGCGTTCGTGCTCTGGGCCGTTGCGCAAACGGGTCGCACGCGCTGGCTGTTCGGCGTCGGATCGATTGCGCTGCTCGCACTCGGCGCGTCCGCGCTGGGACCGAACGTGTTGCATCCGCTCGACGCCGCGCCGCAGCGCGTGGCGGCAGACGCGCGCTGGCAATCATGGCAGCCGGGCCGCGTCGATCAACTGGTGGAGACCGGCCGCCCGGTGTTCGTCGATTTCACGGCCGCCTGGTGCGTGACCTGCCAGTACAACAAGAAGACCACGCTGCAGAACGCCGAGGTGCTGGCTGCGTTCGACGCCAAAAACATCGCGACGCTGCGCGCCGACTGGACCCGGCGCGACCCCGCGATCACCGCTGCGCTGACCGAGCTCGGCCGCAGCGGGGTGCCGGTGTATGTGTTCTACGCCGCCGGCCGACCGCCGCTGGTGCTGTCCGAAATACTGGATGCGGATGAGGTGAAGCGAGTGGTCGCGACGTTCTGAACCAGCGTTTTCTTGTCCAGATCGCATTGCGCGCTGGCTGAGACTGCGTTTGCAGCTATCCAAATCGTAGCGTCAGAGTGACGTCCCGCTCAGCATCCGCTGCACCAACGGGTGCATGACCCGGCGCTCCGTGCTGATCGCGTAGTAGTGTTCCTGCACGCCTTCGCAGGCTCCGATCAGCTGGACGCCGCTGCGGCGCAGCAGGTCGCTCTGCGTCGCCATGGCGGCGGGAAACACGCCGAGGTCGGTGCTGCCGAACGTCTCCAGCAAGGCGCTGTCCTCGATTTCCCCGGCGATGCGCGGGCGCAGGCCGCGCTGGGCCAGCCAGCGGTCGATCTGACCGCGCACGACCGAATGCGTGGTCGGCAGCAGCAACGGCACGTGCTGCAACGACGCCGGAAATCCGTCGTGCGCGAGCGCCCACCAGTGCGGTGAGCCGTACCAGCCGATGTCCGACGTGCCCAGCGAGTGGCTGTGCACCTTCAGGTCCGAATTCGACGGCGCCGTGGTGATCGGTCAGCACCACGTCGAGCTTGTGCAACACCAGGTCGGCCAGCAGGTCGGCCATTTCACCGTCGTCGCAGATCAGGCGCAGATGGGCAACCCCCAGCACCGGCTGCAGCAGGCGCTGCACTTCGAGCTTGGGCAGCCCGTCGGCGATGCCCACCGCCAGCCGCACCGTCGGCGTCTGGGCGGTGGCCAGCACCTGCTCGGGCAACGCCTGCGACAGCTGAAAGATTTGCTCGGCCTGCTGCAGCGCCACGATGCCGGCTTCGGTCAACGCCAGTCCCCGGCCGGCCGGTTTCAGCAACTGGCAGCCCAGGTCGCGCTCCAGCTCGCGCACCTGCGCGCTCACGGTCTGGACCGCCATGTCCAGCCGCTCGGCTGCACGCGACATGCTGCCCTCTTTGGCGACAACCCAGAAGTAGTAGAGGTGGCGATGGTTGAAGTTCAGACTCATATGCAGTAATTACGGGAATCAGATTAAATTATTTTCTGCTTTTTTCGAATACATGAAGGCCTTAACTTGTGTGTTCGACGTCGCCCTTCATCACGATTCTTGTCAACGACGTTCGCAGTGGCGCTTTTTTGGTTTCTTTTTTCTCTTACCTCAGGACATTCCGATGCGTACTCGTACTTCTTCCCGCTCCGCTGCGGCGGCAGTGATCGCGCTGACCATCGCTTCGCTGACGGTTCCTTCGCTGGCACAGGCCAAACGATTTGGCGGCGGCAAATCGGCACCTCCAGCATGAACCGCACGCCGCCCGCTGCAGCGAGCAGCGGCAGCGCCTGCAGCGCCCGTGGCTCCTGCTGCACCGGTGGCGGCCACCGCAGGGCCGGCAGCTGCGGCAGCGCCAGCTCGCAGTGGCCCGGGTCTGGGCGGCATGTTGGGCGCCGCCGTGGTGGGCGGCGCGGTCGGCTCGATGGCAGGCAATGCCATGGCCGGCGGCATGTCGGGCGACAAGGACGCCCTCAAGGCCAAGGAAGCCCAGGCACTGGCTGCTGAAAACGAAGCCAAGGACCTGCAGCGCAAGGCCGACGAAGCCAAGTCAAAAGCCGACGCGGCGCGCGCAGCAGCAGCACGGTAAGCAAAGCGACGTGGCCGGGGGCTCGCGACAACGCAGGCTCAGGCCAGACCCGCCCCGAACTTTTTTTGAAACCCCGGGAGTTCCAGAGCCTACGCACTTCAACCGCGTTGGCTCGGCTTCCACCACCCCAAAGGCAAATTCGTGAACGAAAACGTCCAAACTTACGGCTCGCTCCCCGCAGGCGATGCCGTCGCTGCAGAACGCAACCAGGTGCTGCGCAACACCTACTGGCTGCTGTCGCTGTCGATGATCCCCACCGTGCTTGGCGCCTGGGTCGGCATCGCCACGGGCTTCTCCGCCGCTCTGTCCTCCGGCATGGGATTGATGCTGTTCCTCGGCGGCGCGTTCGGCTTCATGTTCGCGATCGAGAAGACCAAGAACTCGGCTGCCGGCGTGCCGGTGCTGCTGGCCTTCACGTTCTTCATGGGGCTGATGCTGTCGCGGCTGGTCGGCACCGTGCTGGGGCTGTCCAACGGCGCGGGGCTGGTCATGACCGCGTTCGCCGGCACCGGCGCGATCTTCCTGGGCATGGCCACGCTGTCGTCGATCATCAAGCGCGACTTGTCGTCGATGGGCAAGTGGCTGTTCGTCGGCGCGATCATGATTCTGGTGGCGGCGCTGGCCAACTTCTTCATCCAGTCGAGCGCGCTGATGATCACGATCGCGGTGCTGGCCATCGGCGTCTTCACCGCCTTCATCCTGTACGACCTGAAGCGCGTGAGGGACGGCCATGAAACCAACTACATCACGGCCACGCTGGGCGTCTACCTGAGCCTGTTCAACGTGTTCCAGTCGCTGCTGCTCTTGCTGGGCATCGGCGGCGGCAGCGACGACTGAGCAGGAGCCGGGTCGAGACACGGGCGGTGCGCACGCTGTCCGTTCGTGCCGGTTTCGCCGAACGCAAAAAGCACGCGTGGAAACGGGCGCGGATCAACGGGTTGTCGGTGGGGTCCAGCAAGACGACGCCGTGTGTCGATCACCGCCCGATCAAGACGTGCCGATCAAGCAGGCCACGTTTGTTGCGCAACGTGGCCGCCCCTGCTATCGATAAGACCGATAGACCGCTGCCTCGCCGCCCTTGGCAATCAGCAGCACATCGAACGGATCGCGGCGCCCGCCGTACGCCGGGCCGTCCATGCCCGGTGAGCCCACCGGCATGCCGGGCACCGTCAGACCGACGGCTTCTGGCCGGTCTTTCAGCAAACGCCGAATATCGCTGGCCGGCACGTGACCTTCGATGGCATAGCCGTCGATTCGCGCGGTATGGCAGCCGCCCAAAGCGACGGGAACGCCGAGCGTCGCGCGCATCGCCGCGTTGCCGACATCGTGGACTTCGACGCGGAAGCCGTTGGCCTGCAGGTGCGAGACCCAGTCTTTGCAGCAGCCGCAGTCCGGGCTCTTCCAGACTTCGAGCAACGGCTCTTTGAACTGGGCGAAAGCCGTCGGTACCAGCGGCAGCGCGAGCATTGCCATGCCTGCGCGCAAGGCATGGCGACGGTTGGATGAGGTGGTTGAGTTTGAGTCATTTTTGGTTTGTTGCTGGACAGGGCAAGTGGGGCTCGATGCCATGAGGTCACGGCATCCGCAGCGGCGAAGCGCTCAGGAGGGGCATGAGGCGTGTGACCGATCAATACCCAAAACGTTCCACGACGGCAAGGGAGAAGCCCACCCGCGCATTCAAGCGGGAGAGCGAGCCGAATTGCGCCATCGAAGATTCGGCTTATCCGCTGCACCACGTGGGCCAGCAACGAATCGATGGTCGTCGAGATCGAAGAAGTGGTCGGGACTCAGCTGACCAAATTGCGCACCGGCCGCCAGCAATCACGGCGCCGGTTGCTCGCGAATCGGCGGATTCACCAACGCAGCGGCCACCGAAAGCCCGCCTGCGAGCCAACAGACCGTGTCGTAGCTGCCGGTCCGCACATAAAGCCGCCCCCCGAGCCAGCCGCCCAGGAACAAGCCGATTTGATGGAAGAAGAAAACGATGCCGCCGAGCATCGACATGCACTTCAGACCGAACACCACCGCTGCCGTCGCGTTGGTGAGTGGCACCGTCGATAGCCAGAGCAGGCCCATCGCGGAGTCGAAGAGGGACGCCGACACCTCGGACTTCGGCAGCCAGCAGAACGCGGTGATTGCCACCGCGCGGCCGATGCAGATGCCCGTGAGCAGCAGCGGCTTGCGCAACTTGCCCCCCAGAGGCCCGCCAGCTACGAGCCCGCAATGTTGAACAGACCTGCGAGCGCAAGCACGGTTGCACCGGTCTTCACCGAACGACCGTTATCGACCAGATAAGCCGGCAGATGCGTTGCGATGAGCACCACCTGAAAACCGCAAACAAAGAAGCCGAACGACAGCAGCCAGAAACGGTTGTGCGTCGCCACTTCGGCAAGGATCTCGAGCAACGTCATCGGCAACTTGGCCACCCCATGCGGTTTCTCGAACAACCCACTCGACAGCGGCGCCATCAGCGCGGTCATCAGCGCCAGCGCGATCAACGCGGCGGCCCAGCCGATGCCGTCGAACAACGTCATCGCATGGGGCAACATCGCGGACTGACCGAGCGAGCCGATCGACATCGCAATGCCCATTGCCAGGCTGCGCTTTTCCGGCGGCGTGGAGCACGCCATCGCGCCGAACACGATCGGAAACGTGGTGCCTGACAAACCCAACCCGATCACCACACCCGCCGTCATCGACAGCCCGAAACCGGTCTGCGCCTGCGACATCAGCGCCAGGCCGACCGCATACAACATGCTGCAAAACAGGATCGCCTTGCCCGCGCCACAGCGGTCAGCCAGCCGCCCGGCGAACGGCTGCGCGATGCCCCAGACCAGGTCTTGCTGCGCGCTCGCAAATGCGAACACTTCGCGTGTTCAGTCGTTGACCATGCTCATCGGCGAAAGGAACAGGCCGAAGCCGTGCCGGATGCCGAGCGACAAGCTCAGGATCAACGCGCCGGCCGCGAGCACGATGCCGGGGGTACGCCAGCCGGGGCGGGTCAAGGCAGGAATTCCTTCGATGCAGAATTCACGGGCACCTACCCATATTTGCTTGGCAGTCGGGTGCCAGCACGACTGCAGCGCGCGCTTAAAACGTTTCCGTGTGGCTGCGCAACTCGATCTCCCAGCTCCAGGCACCGGGCGGTTGCGCGAGCACGGCCATGTAACTCTGCGCGACCGCATCCGGTGTCAGGCTGCCGGCCGGCGCGTCGTCTTTTTGGACGCCGCCGTCGATCACGAAGTGCGCCACATGAATGCCGGCCGGTGACAGCTCGCGCGCGAGGCTTTGCGCCAAACCGCGCAGTGCAAACTTGCCCATCGCGAAAGCGGACGATTTTGCAAAGCCCTTGATGCCGGCGGTCGCGCCGGTAAAGAAGATCGCGCCGCGCCCCTGCGGCAACATGCGCCGCGCGGCTTCCTGCGCCGCGACGAACGCGCCGATCGCGGTGGTGTTCACCGCAGCGGCCACCGCCTGCGGGTCGAGCGACAGCAGATCACCGCGCACGCGAGCACTCGGGTTGTAGAGAACGACTTGCGGACTGCCGAGTGCCGCGTCCACGTCGGTAAACAGCTGCTGCAGGCTGCCTGCCTGCGCGGCATCGACCGCAAACGCGTGGGCACCCATCGCGTCGGCCATCGGCTGCAAACGCCCGAGGTCGCGCGAAGCCAGCGCCACCGCGTGGCCCGCCGCCCGCAATGCACGGGCAAACGCTCCGCTGATGCCGGGCCCGGCGCCGATGATCAGCGCAACCGGCGCACTCATGCCGACACCCCCTGCAGGCTCATCACGCGCGCCGTATCGGCCGCGCGACGTGCCACCGCGATCAGCCGGTTCGCATCCGCGCCCAAAGCGGATTGCATGGTGCGCTGCGCGCGTTGCCAGCCGACGGTGGCGGCGCGCACGCGGCGTTGGCCCTCGGTGGTCAGCGCAACGATCTGGTCGCGCGAGTCATCGATGCCCGCATCGAGCGCAACCAATCCTTCGCGCTGCAGCAGCCGCAGGTTGCGCCCGATCGTGCTGCGGTCCAGCCCGGTGGCGGCGGCCAGCTCGGTCAGGTTTCGCGGATGGCTGCGCGAGACCGCGCGCAGCAACGAGAACTGTGTGACCTTCAGACCGTGTGCAGCGAGCGTCTGGTCGTACAGCGCTGTCAAGGCCAGCGCTGCGCGCCGGGTGTTCGTGCAAAAGCAATCGATGGTGTCCATTTGCGGGAATGTACCCACAAATGCTCGACATGCAAAGCCTGTACTCGGCCAGGCAACCGTTTGGGGTGTTACGCGCTGGCAGCGTGCCGGTCGCGCAGCTCGCGCTTCAGCACCTTGCCGATCGCGCTGCGCGGCAGCTCGTCGGTGAAGTGCAGCGCGGCGAGTCGCTGCGTCTTGCCCAGACGCTCGTTGGCCCAGTCGCGCAGGGTCGACTCATCGATCGGCTGCGCGCCGCCGCTTGCGCACGACGAACGCGACCGGCGTCTCGCCCCACTGCTCGGACGGCACGCCGATCACGGAGGCTTCCAGGCACGGCCGGGTGCTGCACCAGCACCGCTTCGAGATCGCTCGGATAGATGTTGAAGCCGCCCGAGATCATCATGTCCTTCTTGCGGTCGAACAGCGTCAGAAAGCCTTCCGCATCGAAGCGGCCGACGTCGCCGGTGCGGATGAAGCGCTTGCCGTCCGCGTCGAACCACTCGGCTTCGCGCGTCTTGTCGGGATGCTTGTGGTAGCCGGTCATCATGCTCGGCGAATGGCCGACGACTTCGCCGGCTTCGCCTGCTGCCACTTCGTTGCCGTCGTCGTCGATCAGCCGGATGTCGCTGGTCGGCGCCGGCTGGCCCACCGTGTGCAGCTTGGTCGGGTGCAGGTGCGCTTCCAGGATGCAGGTGCCGCCGCCTTCGGTCATGCCGTAGAACTCGACCAGCCCGCCGGGCCAGCGCTTCAGCACTCGGCCTTCACGGCGGCGGAAAACGGTGCGCTGGTGGAGAACTTGAACTGGAAGCTGCGACAGGTCGTGCGCGTCGAAGTCGGGTCGCGCCATGATGCGCTGGTACTGCACCGGCACCAGCATCGTGTGCGTGACGCGCTGGTCCTGCGCGAGCCGCAGGTAGCCGGCGGCGTCGAACTTGGGCATCAGCACCACGCAGCCGCCGTAGGCCAGCGTCGGGAAGAACACCACCAGCGTGGTGTTCGAGTACAGCGGCGTGGACAGCAGCGTCACCGTGTCCGGCGCCGTAGTCGTACGTCGCGCCGCGCACCACGTGGGCCCAGCGCATCGCGTGCGACTGCACGATGCCTTTGGGCTCGCCGGTGGTGCCCGACGAATAGATGATGTTGAACGCAAGGCGCCGGCTGCACGTCGGCCGGTGCGGGTTGCGTGCCGACGGGCGCGAGCCATTCGCCGAACGCGCGGCCGACGCCGCTGTCGTCGAGTGCGATGCGCGGGATCGCGCCCGGGGCTGCTGTCCCGACGCTGTCGGCCGTCGAGGCATCGATGAACAGGATGGTGGCGTCCGCATCGGCCTGCATGCGGGCCAGGCTGTCGGCGGTGGCACTGGGCGCGAGCGGGGCGACCACCACGCCGGCGCGCAGCGCACCCAGAAACAACGCGACGTATTCGATCGAACTGCCCGCGCAGATCGCGATGCTGTCGCCGACCTGGCAGCCGTCGCGTTGCAGCGCGGCGGCGACCCGGTCCATCAGCGCGTCGAGCGTGCGGTAGTCGATTTCGCGCGTGCCGTCGACGACTGCGCGCCGTTGCGGTTCGGCACGTGCGTGCTCTCGGATCAGGTCGGTGATTCGGCCGAAGGCTTGGGTGTTCCAGTCGTTCATCGGATGGGGGCTGTACAGCGGCGGTGAATGGCCCGTCGAGCGGGAATCGCATCCATCTTAAATGCCGTCGCGCGCCCGGTCGCGCGGCCGCCTTCCGTCGTGCGCGCGTCTCAGCCGCCGGGTCGGCACGCGCAGCGACGCCGCAGCGCCCGGCAGACTTCGCAGGTCCGCACACAAGCCGTCAGGCTGCGCGTGGCCGGGTCCTGTGGCAGCGCCTTCGAATAAAGAAAGCCCTGGCCTTTCTGGCACCGCAAGGTGGTCAGGATGGCCGCCTGCGCTTCCGTTTCGATGCCCTCGGCGACCGTGCCCAACCCGAGGCTTTGCGCGACCTGGACGATCGCTTCGATCAGCACGCGGTGGTGCAGGCTGGTGGTGACCTGGCTGACGAAGCTGCGGTCGATCTTGATCACGTCGATCGGCAACTGATGCAGGCTGGCCAGCGACGAGTACCCGGTGCCGAAGTCGTCCAAAGCGAGCGTCAGGCCGAGCGCCTTCAGCTCCAGCAGGCGCGCCTGGATCTGTTCGTCCTGCACCGCCAGGCTCTCGGTGACTTCGAGTTGCAGGCAGGCGGCCGGCAGCCCGCTGCGGCTTAAAGCGCGGCGGACTTTGGCGCACACGGCCCCATCCAGCAACTGCGCCCGCGACAGATTGACCGACATCACGCGCGGCGCCTGCGCGCCGAAGGCGCGCTGCCAGGTCACCAGCTGGCGACACGCGGTGTTGAGCACCATCTCGCCCAAAGCGCCGATCAGGCCGGTTTCTTCCGCGATCGGGATGAATTCGAGCGGCGAGACGGCGCCGCGGTTCGGGTGCTGCCAACGCACCAGGGCCTCGACTCCGGTGGCTTCGCCGTTGCTCAGGTCGACGATCGGCTGGTAGGCGACGAACAACTGGTTTTCGGCCAGCGCCGTGCGCAGCTCGCGCTCCAGCAGGCCGCGCTGGGCCACGCGCTGGCGCATGCCGGGCTCGAACATGCAAAAGCGCGAGCCGCCCGCGCGCTTGGCCTCGCGCATCGCCAGGCTGGCGTCCTGCAGCACGGCTTCGGCATCGCTCGTGGCGTCCGCGCTGGTCAGCACGCCGACGCTCACGCTCACGTGCAGCTGCAGGCCGTTGATCGTGTAGGCCGGTGTGCAGAGTTGCAGTGTCAGGCGCTGGGCGACGGTGAGCGCTTCGTCGACCGCGTGGTGGACCTCGAGCACCACGACGAATTCGTCGGCGCCCAGCCGGCTGGCCGTCACCACGTCGCCCTGGCGCAGCGAGGCCTTCAGGCGTGCCGCCATGCGCCGGATCAGCTCGTCGCCGGCCGCCTGCCCGAGCGTGACGTTGATGCGGTGGAACCGGTCGACGTTGATGAACAGCACCCCGAACGGGCGCCGCCTGCCGCGCGACTGGTTATGCAAGACCCGCGCGATGTGTTCGAGCGCGACGGCGCGGTTGGGCAAGGTCGTCAGGCCGTCCATGCGCAGCGCGTCTTGCAGACGGCTGGCCTCGCGCTGCTGCTCCTGCTGCACGAACAGCGTCACGTCGTGCAGCGTGCACATCAGCAACGTCGCGTCGAGCCGCAACACCCGCACCGACAGCACCTGCTGCGGCCGCGCCGAGGCGCGCCGGTCGGTCGTCTGGATCGGTGCCAGCGTGAGCGTGTGCATCGCCTCGTAGACCACCGTGCCGGAGGCGGCCGGTCGACCGGCCAGCTCGCGCAGCTGCGGGGCCACCGACTGCAGCGCATCGAACAGGTTGATCAGCATGCCGCCGGTGGCCAGCGGCACCAGCAGCTGCGCCGACATCGGGTTCAGCATCAGGATGTCGCCGTCCAGCGTGGTGCGCACCAATCCGATGGGCGCCTGATACAGAAACTGCATCAGCGCCTCGTGCTCGGGCGACGGCGTCTGCTCGTCTTCGAGCGCGTCGGCCTGCAACGCGGTCAGCGAAGCGGGCTGCATCAGATCACATACGCGGTGGCCACCGGCACTTCGAGCCGGTCGTGCCAGCGCTCCACGCGGTTGCGGCCGTTCGACTTGGCCGCATACATGGCCACATCGGCGCGCTCGATCAGGGTGTGCACGCTGTCCACGTCGGCTTCCATCGAAGCGATGCCCGCGCTCACCGTGTAGTGGATCGGCACGCCGTCGACTTCGACCGCTGCGGCCGCGATGTGGCCGCACAGCCGGTTGGCCATCACCGTCGCCTGCTCGACGTCGCAGCCGGGCAGCAACACCACGAACTCTTCGCCGCCCAGGCGCCCGATCGCATCGCTGGCGCGAAACGTGGCCGACATGCCGGCCGCCAGGTGGCGCAGCACCGCATCGCCCGCCGCATGGCCATGCCGGTCGTTGATGCACTTGAACTGATCGGCATCGATCAGCACCACCGACAGCGGGCGCGGCCAGCGCCGCCAGCGCGCGATTTCGAGCTCGGCCACCTCGAACAGCGCGCGCCGGTTCGCGAGCCCCGTCAGATGGTCGCAGGTCACCGAGCGGCGCATCGCTTCATTGGCTTCGCGCTGGTGCGAGATGTCGCGCAGGATCAGGCTGTAGCCACGCGGCTGGGCCGGCGGCTCGTCTTCGGAATGCAGCGGCGCGATCAGGCAGCTGCCCCAAAACCGTGTGCCGTCGGCGCGCACGCGCCAGCCTTCGTCGAGGCTCCAGCCGTTGGCGTCGGCCTCTTGCAGGCGGTCCAGCGCGCGTTCGACCGGCACCAGCTCGGGCGCATAAAACATCGCGTGGCTTTGCCCGATGCTCGCTTGCCGGTCGAAGCCGGTGAGCCGGCGGATGCTCGGGTTCCAGGCCTGAATGCGGCCCTGCTCGTCGAGTGCGAGCAACGCGTAGTCGGTCATCCCGGTCGCGATCGTTTGAATCCAGGCCTGGCTCTGGCGCAGTTCGCGGTCGCGCTGCACCGACTGCGTTACATCGCTCATCACGGCCATCAGGCGCTGCGCGTTCAGCTTCAGCAAGGTCAGCGAGACGATCTGCGTCTGCCGCCGGCCCGAGGCCGTGTGGTGCAGGTACAGATGCATGTCCTGGCAAACCAGTCCGTGCTCGGCCTTGAACGCACGCGTCAGGCTGCGCAGGTCGGGCGCCACGTCCTTCAACAGATCGAACAGGTTGGCGAAGTCCCCGTCGCCGGACAGCGGCATCAGCAGCTGGGTGCTCACCGGGTTGACCAGCGCAATGGCGCCCTCGGCGTCGATCTGCACGATCCCGACCGGAGTGAGGTACAGAAACTGAAGCAGCGCCTCGTGCTCTTCGGCCACATCCATGGGCATGATGGTGCGCGGCCCGGTCAGTTCTTGCGCTCGACCAGCACGTAGCGATGCGCCGCACCGGGCGCGGCCAGCAGGCGCAGCCGCACCCTCGCCGGGCGCATGCGCAGCGTCAGCACGTAGTCGATGGTGTCGTCCAGCGCGGCGCCCGCTGCCTGCGCATCTTCGAAGCGTTGCGCCACCATGAAGTTGTTCATGCAGGGTGCCACGTAGGTGAACAACGGATGGCCGATCACGCGCTGATGCGACAGCCCCGCACATGCCGACTCGAACCGGTTGTAGCGACGCACCAGGCCCCGCGCGTCGAAGCCGATCACGCCGAAGCCGAGCTCGTCGATGTCCGCATCGGTGGCCTGGTTCAGGTCGGTCAACAGCGTCGCGTCCCCAAAGGAGAGCGTGTGTGTGGTCGTCATGTGGAAGTGTTCGGTGGACAGAAAAATTCGAGGATGCAAGACGAGATTTTCAAAAACCCGGTGCCGACGGCAAGCCGAATGCGCGGTGCGTCGTGGAAAAAAGTGGCCGGCGGGACAACGTGAAAAATGCAGCCACACGCGAACGCTTGCTTTGCACGGAAGCACCGTCGGGCCGTTGGGCAGTTTCCAGTCGGAAGACGGGTCGCACAAGGCCTGTGGGGCAACTGCCCGGCTGCGTTCGTGATGAACTGCTTGCCCGCAGAAGTTTGTTGGCGGGCGGCCAGAACACTCCGACGTGCGGCGGGGTTGCCGCAGTGCCTGGCGTGGTCTGCGCATGAACCTTGGCCGCCGCCAGCAGGCCTGGTTCCGGTCGGGGGGAATGCAGGGTTTCGAGCGGGCTCGGCTGCGCTACGCTGGCTGCGCAGCCAGCGGCCAACGTGCCCGCAGCAGCAGGAACGCCGCAGCCAGCGGCAACGCCAGCGCTGCATAAGCCGCCCCCAGCGATCCCAGCGCGTGGCCGACCGCACCAAACAACGGCGAGCCGATCACCACGCCGAAGAACGTGAAGAACAGGCAGCCGGCCGTGGCGCGCGCCGCCTCGCCGCGCGGTGCCACCCGGGCCACCGTGGCCAGATACACGCCGTTCCAGCCGACGGCCGTGGCGCCGTAGCCGGCCAGCAGCAGCAGCACCCACGCGCTGGGCGTGGCAGGCGACAGCGCCGCCATCGCCAGGCCCGCCAGCGCCATCGCCAGCGTCAATGCGCGCAGCATGCGGCGGGAACCATCGGGCAGCCGGTCGGCCACCGCGCCCCACAGCACGCGGCCGAATACCGCGCTGCCCTGCGCCACGGCCGACGCCGCGCCCGCCTGCACCAGCGTCCAGTGCAGATCGATCGTCAAAAAGCTCACCAGAAACGACGTGACCGCGGCCTGCACGATCGAAAAAATAAACGTCGACAGCGCAACGCGGCGCAGCACCGGATGTTTGAGCACCGATTGCAGCGGCCGCACGAAGTCGGCCGCGGTCGGCAGCCGCGCCTGCGCGTGGCGCGCAGCGTCGATGTCGCGCCGCAGCAGTTGCGCAAGCAGCGCCGCGCTCACGCACAGCAGCGCGATCGCCCCGAGCGCGGCACCGACGCCGCTGTGCAGCAGCACGCCCGGCACCACGAGCCCGGCGATCGTGCCGCCCAGCGGTACCCCGGTCTGCTTGATCGAAAACACGAGCGAGATGCGCGCCGGTGCGGTGGTGCGCGCGAGCATCTCCGAGCTGGTCGGCGTGATCGGGCCGTAGCCGATGCCGATCAGCAGCGCGCCGATCGCCGCCAGCGGCAACGTGCCCAGCGCGATCAATGAAAGCCCGGCGGCGCTGCAGAGCAACGCCAGCTGGCTGGTGCGGATCGGCCCGAGCCGACGCGCGAGTGCCGCACCCCACAGGCCCGAGAACATCGCCGCCACATACACCAGCGCCACGTAGATGCCGACCGCGACCGCGCCCAGGTCGAGCGCGGCCAGCAGCCGCGGCGCAGACACCGCCGGGGTGATCAGCGCGGCCGATGAGGCGGCCTGTATCAGCAGCGTGATCGGCAGCGTGGCGCGCTGGACAAGCCGGCGGGGCGGCTCAGGAAGCTCGGGCGGCTCGCTCATGGCCGAGGCCGAACGCGGCAACGCCCGCGCGCCGTGCGGCGTCGCTTCAACCGCACAGCCGAACGCGGCCGCGTGGGGTGTCGAGGGTGGCGATCAATTGCGCCGCGCCGGCTTCGATCGGCACCGAATCGGCAAGCCCGATCGCTTGGAAAGCGCGAGACAGCGTGGGCGCCTGCGGGTGGCGCACCGCGAAGTGCGTGAGTGCGACGCCCGATGCGGCCATTGCCGCCGCCGGATGCACCGCACCCCATTCGATCAACGTCGGCAACGCACCGTCGAACAACCGCGCGCCGTCGTCCCGCACCGCGATGCGCCATTCGAGCAGGCCGGCCGGCGTGGCGCGCGAGGCATCGCGCACCGCGCCGCGGTCGATGCCCAACGCGGCCAGCGCCGCCCCGGCCGAATCGATCTGCGGCACCCGGACGACGAAGTGGATCAACTTCGGGCCGTGCGCTGCCACAGCCGCCTGCAGCGCCCCGGAATCCATATCGAACCAGCGGGAAGCGCGCGCAGGTGGTGCACTTGTTGCTTCCGGATCAATAGCAATCAGCTCCAAGTACGCATTCGGGAATGCGGTACTTCCGATGTTCAGCAACCGGTTGTGCGTGCCCATCAGCGGATGCTTGCCACCGGCCTGCGGCGTGACGCCGAGCAGTTGTTCGCACCAGGCCGCACCCTGCGCCAGATCGGTTGCCAGCACGACCAGATGATCGAGTTGCGCGGTCGAAGGGTCGTTGGGTGTCCGATCGGCCCAAAGGTCCGGCAGGGTTGGGGTGGCGGTGCGCATGCCGGCAATTGTCGTTCGCCCACGCCGGCTGCAATCGGCTCCTCGATCGGCTGCCTGCGCGGTCGCTGCGCTGCAGCAATCACCAACCGCCAGCCGGAGGCGCCGGGCGAATCAACACCCGACGAAGCCCGGCTGCTGCTTGTGCAGGACCACGCGCCGCAGGGAGGTGGTCACGGGAGGAAAAACCCGCGCTTACTTCATGGCCTTGCCGAGCGCGATTGCCCGAAGCCTCGTATTTCGTTTGGTCGAATCCGCAGCGCCAAGTACCATGGTCAGTCATCAATGCCGGCCTCTCTTGGGGCCATTTCACAACATCCACCCGGAAGGCAACTTCATGAAGATGCTGCGGACCTGGCAAGCCACCGTGCTTGCGGCGATTTGCCTGCTCTGCGCCGCCGCGTACGCTGGCCCGGACGATCCCTCGAAGTTCGATCCGACGCCGTACCAGGCGCAGAAGGCGATGTACGACTTCAACTTCGCCCAGCCCAACGACGTGGTGCCCGCGTTCGGCTATGTGCTGAACCACCTGCAGGCAATTCGTGAGTTCGGCGATGCAAAGAACTCGCACCTCGTGATCGTCGCGCACGGCAATGAGCTGCATGCGCTGTCGCGGCGAAATCGCGCGGCCTATCCGGACATGTACGGGCGGCTGAAAGCGTTGAAGGATGCGGGCGTGACGATCCACATCTGCGCCAACGCGGCGCGCGCGCGGGGTTACCAGCCAGAGGACTTCTACGACACGACGACCGTCGTGCCGGCGGCCGTGATCGACATCGCAAAGTGGCAGAACCAGGGCTACAGCTACATGTTCGCGGGCTGGTATCCGCGGCTCACGCGAGAAGAGGTCGTCAAGCAGCATCCGGAACTGCAGTGAGCGCAGGCGGCGCGCTCGGTCTGGCGTTGCAGCAAGCCTGCAATGCGTGGCCCGGTGCGACCGCCGCGCAGGACACGGACGGCGCAGTCACCTACGCGCAGCTGATCGAAGCCGCGCAGCGCGTGGCGCAGCAGCTGCACCAAGCAGGACTGCAAGCCGATGAGCCCGTGCACGTGCTGGTGGCAAACCGCACGGCGGACCTGGCGGCGCTGATCGGTATCTGGCTGGCAGGCGGTGTCGCGGTGCCGGTGCATCGCTCCACCCCGCC
Source organism: uncultured beta proteobacterium (assembly GCA_963784295.1). Classification (GTDB taxonomy): domain Bacteria; phylum Pseudomonadota; class Gammaproteobacteria; order Burkholderiales; family Burkholderiaceae_C; genus JBBPYC01. Next base: position 74,547 of record CAWAQL010000013.1, on the reverse strand, counting down.
AGCGGTCGCCCAGGCGTTTCATCGGCGGACCCAGGCGCGGCTTCAGATCGAGGGAAGCTGGGACGATCGGACATCGGGCGAAGCATCGCTGCTGGCGGTCATTGGCCCCGAGGCGCCGCCGATCCGGCCGCTGCTGCAAGACGCCGCATTCATCGTCTTCACTTCCGGGTCGACCGGCGCACCCAAGGGCGTCGTGATCGGCCATCGTGCGTTCTCGACCAAGATCGAGCAGATCGACCGGCTGCTGCAGTTCGGTGCGGGTGAATCGACGTTGCTGGTGCTCAACATCGCGTTCGTCTTCGGCCTGTGGGTCGGTCTGCTGACGCTGCTGCGCGGCGGGCGGCTGGTCATGCAGCCGAAGTTCGACGCGGCCATGTTTCTGGATGCGCTGCAGCGCCAACGCGTCACGCGCGTGGGCATGGTGCCGACGATGATGCGGTTGCTGACTGCGGACACGCAGCAGCACGAGGCGCTCGCGCAGGTTGCACCCGACAGCGCCTTGCGGCAAATCCTGATCGGTGGCGAATCGCTCGGCGCGACGCTGGCTGCGACGATCCGCAAGACCTTCGCCGCGACCGACCTGATCGACATCTACGGCTTGACGGAGACCGCGACCTGCGACTTCTTTGCGTTCCCGGCCGACTGCGAAGTTGCGCCGGGCAGCATCGGCCGCCCGTCGCCGAACGTGCGTTGCCGGATCGTCGATGCGGCAGGGCAGGCTGTCGAGCCCGGTGCGGTCGGCGAGTTGCAGCTGCAAAGCCCGTACCTGATGGCCGGCTACCTCGATGAGCCCGAGTTGACGGCTGCCGCGTACCAGGACGGCTGGTTCAAGACCGGCGACCTCGCGCGCATGCTGGGCAGCGGGCACGTCGAATTGCGGGGCCGCCAGAAGGAGCTGATTGTCCGAGGCGGCTACAAGGTGACGCCGGTCGAGATCGAGCAGACCGCTGCCGCGCACGCGGACGTCGCGGCGGCAATGGCGGTCGGCATCGACGATGCGCTGCTCGGCCAGCGCATCGCGTTGCTGCTGGTGCCGCGTGCGGGCGCGCTGCCCGACATCGCGGCGGTGCAGGCCCACCTGCGCAGCCGGCTCGAACGCTTCAAGCAGCCCGACGTCTGGTATGTGGCGGCCGAGTTGCCGCTGGGCCGCACGGGCAAGGCCGACCGCATGCAATTCAGGGCGCTCATCGACTCGGGTGCGATCCAGCCGACCGCGCCATCCACCCAGGCAAGCCGCAGATGACCACCGACTTTCAAACCATCGCCTTCGACGTCGTCGAAGGCCACATCGCCCATCTGACGCTGAACCGGCCCGAGCGGCTGAACGCGTTGAACAAGGCCGCGTTACAGGAAATCAACCGCGCGATGGACCGCGCGGAGTCCGATGCGAACATCCGCGCGATCGTCGTGAGCGGCGCGGGCCGCGCGTTCTCATCCGGCTTCGACCTGAAGGCGCAGATGGAACAGCGCCCGGAAGGGGCGGCCGTCTGGCGCGACATCCTCGACCTGGACTTCGACACCACGATGCGCTTCTGGAACAGCCCGAAGCCGACGATCGCCGCGGTGCACGGCGCCTGTCTGGCCGGTGCGTTCGAACTCGCGATGGCGTGCGACATCACCATCGCCGACGACACCGCCGTGTTTGGCGAACCGGAGCTGAAGTTCGGCGCCGGCATCGTCACCTTGCTGCTGCCGTGGATGACGAGTCCGAAGCACGCCAAGCGCATCATCCTGTCGGCCGACGACCGCATCCCGGCGACGGACGCACTCGCGATGGGCTTGGTCAGCCGCGTGGTGCCTGCCGGCACGCACATCGACGCCGCGCTGCGCACCGCGCGCACCATCGCGCGCATGGACCCGAACCTTGTGATGGAAACGAAGAAGGCGCTGAACCGCACCTACGACATCCAGGGCATGCAGAGCGCGCTGCAAGTCGCACTCGACATCGACCACGGCATCGAGTCGCACGGTTCACCCGACAAGCGCGCGTTCATGGACGTGGCGCGTGAGCAAGGCATGCGCGCTGCAATTGCGTGGCGCGATATGCGGTTTGCGGAAGGCGACGAGCGGCCGGTTGCCGGCGATCAATAGGGCTTCTGCCCCACGTAGTTGCCCGGCGGCGAATACTGGCAGACCCAGACCTGCGACTGGTCCTCGCAGACCGCGCGGCCGCAGCCGACCGCCTTGGTGTCTTGCCAGACGACCTGTGTGTAGTGGCCGCAAACGCCGCTGCAGCTGTTGTTTGCGTAATCGTAGAAGCGCTTCTCCCGGCCCCAGTCGTTCACGACGCGCGCGGGGTCGATTGCTTGCTGCTGCGTCTTGCCGTTCGAAAAACGCACCGGCGAGTAGTAGGCGAGGTTCTCGCCGATGTCGGCGCGCTGGCTGTGCGCGGATTCATTGATGCGACAGCCGCGCGTCTCGCGGATGTGCTCGGCCCAGTCCTGCGCGGACGCGGCGAGCGAGTCGGACCAGTCGAGCGGGCGGACACCCACTTCGCGGCGCCACTCCGCGTGGGTGGCCAGCGCGTCTTTGCGTTCGGTGGCATTCAACGGGCCGGAGGCGGGGCTCGACGCGGCAACCGCGGCGTCGTTGGTGCTTTTCGCAGCCGGCAGGGTTTGCATGGAACCGGCGGCGCCGCTGCTGCCGGCCTGCTGCCGTTTCGTCGATGCCAGATCGTTCGCGATCGTCAGCGACTTGCTGCGCGCCTCATCGACCGAGAGCAGGTTCGGATTCCGCTTCTGGCTGCCCGGCTCGTGCAGCGGCATGTAGCCCTGGCCGAACTGGCTGCCTGCCTGCCAGCTGAACGCCACCATGTCGATGCCGCGCTCCTGATACAGCCGGTCGACCACCGCGTAGTAGTGCTTGCCGTTGCTGGCGCGAATCACGACCGCGTCGCCGGTGGACAGCGCGGGTGCGTTGGTGGCGGCTTGGGCGCTGCCGATCCAGCCGAGCCATCCGGCGTTCGCATGCGTTGACAGGGCACAGGCGGCAGCCGCCGTCAGCCCGAACGCGAGCGTGGCGCTGCCGACGATGTGCCATGCGGCCCCGCGTGCAGCGCCAGACCCTGAGAGACGCTTCATCGTCATCTGATGTTCCTTACGGTTGCGTGGATTGCAAGGTGGGTTCTGCGGAATCGCCAATACCGACATGAGCAACCCGCAGACCCGAGCGACGCTTGAAAAAACACGGCGCAGCGCATGGCGCCAAACAAAAAAAGGCCAGACCGAACGAATCGTCCGGCCTGGCCATGCGTGCCCCACACGAAGCGGGGATCAGCCCAGATCGTAGCGATCGAGGTTCATCACCTTGCCCCAGGCGGCGACGAAGTCCTGCACGAACTTCGCTTTCGCATCGCTCGAAGCATAGACCTCCGCAAGCGCCCGGAGCTGCGAGTTCGAGCCGAACACGAGGTCCACGCGCGAACCGCTCCACTTCGCTTCACCGCCATCGCGGCTGCGGGCTTCGAACGCCTCCTGGCTGCTGCCCGCGGGCGCCCACTGCAGCCCCAGGTCGAGCAGGTTCACGAAGAAGTCGTTGCTCAGGCGATCGGGCTGCTGCGTGAAGACGCCGTGCTTGCTGGCTTGGCTCACGTTCCCCCCCAACACGCGCAGGCCGCCAATCAGCACCGTCATCTCGGGCGCCGTCAAGGTCATCAGCTGCGCACGGGTCAGCAGCAACTCTTCGGCTGTCTTGTCGCCATGGTCTGCGGCCAGGTAGTTGCGAAACCCGTCGGCTTTCGGCTCCAGCACGGAAAACGATACGACGTCGGTCTGGTCCTGCGATGCGTCGGTGCGGCCAGCAGAGAACGGCACCTGCACATCATGGCCCGCGTTCTTCGCCGCCTGCTCGATCGCCGCGCAGCCGCCCAGCACGATCAGGTCGGCCAGCGACACCTTTTTGCCGCCGGATTGCTGCGCGCCATTGAAGTCCCGCTGCACCTGTTCGAGCTTGCTCAGCACCTGGCCCAGCTCGGACGGCTCGTTGACGGCCCAATCCTTCTGCGGCGCCAGCCGAATGCGCGCGCCGTTGGCGCCGCCGCGCTTGTCGGTGCCACGAAACGTCGAGGCCGAGGCCCAGGCGGTCTTGACCAGTTGCGCGGTCGTCAGGCCGCAGCCAAGCAGCTTCGACTTCAACGCGGCGATGTCCTGCGCATCGACCAACGCATGATCGACCGGCGGCACCGGGTCCTGCCAGATCTCCGGCTCTGCGGGCACCAGCGGCCCGAGGTAGCGCGACAGCGGCCCCATGTCGCGGTGCGTGAGCTTGTACCAGGCCTTGGCGAACGCCTCGGCGAACTCGGCCGGGTTCTCGTGAAAGCGCTTGGAGATCGGCGCGTAGATCGGGTCCATTTTCAGCGCGAGGTCGGTGGTGGCCATGGCCGGCGCGTGCCGCTTCGACGGGTCGTGCGCATCCGGCACGGTGCCCGCGGCGGCGCCGTTCTTCGGCCGCCACTGCTGCGCACCGGCCGGGCTCTTCGTCAGCTCCCAGTCGTGGCCGAACAGCGTGTCGAAGTAGGCGTTGTCCCAGGTGATCGGCGTCGCGTTCCACGCGCCTTCAAGGCCGCTGGAGATCGTATCGACGCCCTTGCCACTGCCGAACTTGTTGCGCCAGCCCAGGCCTTGTTCTTCGATGCCGGCGGCTTCCGGTTCGGGCCCGACGTTGTCCTTCGGGTCGGCCGCGCCGTGAAACTTGCCGAACGTGTGGCCGCCGGCGATCAGCGCAACGGTTTCCTCGTCGCCCATTGCCATGCGAGCGAACGTTTCACGAATGTCTTTTGCCGAGGCGAGCGGATCGGGGTTGCCGTTCGGGCCTTCCGGGTTCACGTAGATCAGGCCCATCTGCACCGCGCCCAGCGGGTTTTGCAGGTTCCGGTCGCCGCTGTAGCGCTCATCGCCGAGCCAGGTGTCTTCCGGGCCCCAGTAGACGTTGTCCGGCTCCCACACATCGACGCGGCCGCCGGCGAAGCCGTGGGTCTTGAAGCCCATGGTTTCCAGCGCGCGGTTGCCGGTGAGCACCAGCAGATCGGCCCAGGACAGCTTGCGGCCGTACTTCTGCTTGATCGGCCAGAGCAGCCGGCGCGCCTTGTCGAGGTTCACGTTGTCGGGCCAGCTGTTGAGCGGCGCAAACCGCTGCATCCCGGAGGCGGCGCCGCCGCGGCCGTCGCCCACGCGATACGTGCCCGCGCTGTGCCATGCCATGCGGATGAAAAACGGCCCGTAGTGGCCGTAGTCGGCAGGCCACCAGTCCTGCGAATCGGTCATCAGCGCGTCGAGGTCTCGTTGCACCGCATCGAGGTCGAGCGTCTTGAATTCGGCCGCGTAGTCGAAGTCCGCGTCCATCGGATCGGCCTGCGGCGGGTTGAATTGCAGCACCTTCAGGTTCAGCTGATTCGGCCACCAGTGCTGGTTCGACATCGCGGCGGTGGCCATCGGTGCATGGCGGCCGGCCATCACCGGGCACTGGCGCACGGTGTCGTTGACGGTTTCGAATGAATCGGACATGGGTTGCTCCTTGCGGGGTCGGGGGTGGGTGATTCGGGTAATTCGAGTGATCCGGCTGATCCCGGATGAGACCGCGGTGAGCGAACGCGCGCGATGCTCAGCGGGCTTTGCGGCTGCGGGGCGGTGACACGGACCGACGCGCCGAACTCGCAGCAGGCCGGCCGCCAGCGGGTTTTGTTTTCGGCTTCGTGTTCCTGGTCTTCTTCGCACCGGGAGGCTTGCCCGCCTTCGAGGCGGCTGGCAAGGCGGGAGCGCCCGCCGGGCTGCTTGAGTGTGGTGCCTTGACCGCAACCGCCGCACGCAGACAGGTCGGGCAGCGCCCCCAGTAGGTGACTTCGACTTCGTCGATCTCGAAGCCATGGTTTTGCTGGGTCGGCAAGACAGCCTCCGCAGCGCCTTCCGCTGCCGCAGGCAGGTCGATGTCGAACGTCTTGCCGCAACCGCGGCAGATCAGGTGATGGTGGCTGTCGCCGACCCGGTCCTCATAGCGTGCGGCCGAGCCGGCCGGCTGGATGCGGCGCAGCAGCTTCTTGTCGACCAGCACGGCCAGCGTGTCGTAGACCGCCTGACGCGATATGGCGCCCAGCAGGCCGCGCACGTGATCGGCCAGTTCATCGGCCGTCGCATGGGGCAGGGCCGAGACCGCCCGCAGGATCGCAATGCGCTGCGCGGTGACCTGCACATGGTGCTGGCGCAGCAGCTGTTCGATCGCGTTGTCCATGCGCGTATTGGACCGCATATTCTGGACTCGATCCATTAATTGTGTCGATCCGGGTTATTGGCTCCGGCTATGCGGCGGCGTGCTGCGTTGGCACCCCATCGGCGTTTCCCCAGGGCGCTGGAGGCACGATCTGCATCGTCGCCTTCAGCCCGGCGCGCGCCGCAGACCATGGATGGGCCAATGCGTTTCACAAATTCGGGCAGCCGCATGCCGACCCATCCACTCTGGCCCGTGTTTGCCCCAAGTCGTGGTCGATCGGTGCAACCGAATGCGGGAGACGCCTTCGCGGCCTAACCCAGTGCAACGCTCGACGCTGTGGGTTTGCCGATGTCCCCTGACGCACGCGCGCGGCAACGGTCGAAGACGACGCCGGCGTCGAACAACGCCGCGGTTTCCTCGTCTGCCAAGCCGAGGTTCTTCAACATGGCTTCGGAGTGCTGGCCCCGCCACGAGGCTGCCCGCGGCATCGAAGTCGGCTCGCTGGTGGGCTTGATCGGCAGGCCGAGCGTCTTCATCCGATTGATGGTCGGGTGGGTGGCTTTGTCTGCGACCGTTTGGCCGATGTGCGCGCCGATCAACTCGAACGGCGGCCGACTCAGCGCCCGCGAAAGCTTGCCTTGCGCTTCTGCTCGAACGCGAGCACCCCTTCGCGGTAGTCTTCGCTCGCATTGCAGGCGTCCGCTGCGGCCTCGGCCGCTTGCAGCGCGGCCGGGTCGTTGTCGTTCAGCCGGGCGTTGATCGACAGCTTCACCGCACGCGCGGTCAGCGGCGCGTTGTCGGCGATCTGCGCAACCAGCGCCTGCACTTCGTCGTCGAGTTGCGCGGCTGTGACGACCCGGCTCACGAAGCCCATGCGCAGCGCATCGGCCGCATCGAACACGCGCGCCGAATAGAAGATGTCGAACGTGTTCTGCACGCCGATCAGCGCCATGAAACGCTGCACGCCGGCCGGCTTGTAGCCGAGGCCCAACCGCCCGGCCGGCATCCGAAAGCGCGCATCGTCCGCGCAGATGCGCAGATCGCAGCCGGCCGCCAGCCCGAGCCCGCCGCCGAAGCAGATGCCGCGAATCTGCGCGATCACCGGCTTGCTCGCATGCACCGGCGCCAGATACGCTGCGTCCACCACTTCGCCATAAGCCTGCTGCGAGACCGAGTCGCTGCGCTCCGCACCGAACTGCGAGATGTCGGCGCCGGAGACGAACGCCCGGTCCCCGTCGCCGACCAGCACGATTGCATGGATCGCCGGGTCGGCGTCGAGCTCGGCAATGCGCGTAGGCAGATCGCGCCACATCTGCGTGGTCATCGCGTTGAACTTGGCCGGGTTGGAGATCACGACCGTGCCCACGGGGCCGCTGCGGCGGAGAAGGATTTCAGGCATGGCGGCGCTCGTTGTGGGTGCAGGTCCGTCGGCGTGTGGCGGATGAGAACGAAGTGTCCTGCGAACTTTTTCAGTGGATTGATTCTGGACATGTATGGGAAAAGAACCATTTCTATACATGCAGTCCGGGACATGCATAGCAAACCGCAACTTTCCGCACCCAGTTACCGGCCAGGATTCAGACTTGAGGTCGGGGCGAGGGGGTGATGCATGGCCATTCGTCTTCTCTGGTCAGTGATATTGCGGATGGTCCACGAGCACCGCATCGACGCCTTCGAACACAAAGGTCACCCACCAGGGCCTGTTCACATCCACGGCCCGGTGGCCCTTCAAATCCGCTTTCAGCGGGTGCAAGCGCCAACCGGGAATATTCATGTCCTCGGGCTTCGCGGATTGATCGAGGCGACTCAGCAGGAGGCTCAGTCTCGCCACATGGGCCGGTTGAATACCCGCCTTGCTGCCGCGCTCGAAGAACAACGCCTGGAGGCCCTTGTGGCGAACCATCCTGAACATGTCCAGAAATTGGCGCCTTCGAAATGCCAGGCAGCGCTTGGCTCTCCGCCAGCAAATCACATGGGCTGGGCGAGGAACGTCGCCGCAGACAGTCTGCTACTCGCACCAATCGCACCGAGCGACGCATACAGGCGCGGCGCATGGCGGAATGCAAACAGCCGGTGGACCTACTACGCGCTACCACGCCGTTGCGAGCTGGTCTGTTGTATACGAAGGTCGACACGTCTCACTGGCGTCGAAACACCCGTGTCAACGAACAGGAGCCAACTCATGCGCACCACCGTCGGTCGAATCAGCGCCTGGGGCAACGGTCTTGCCCTTCGACTTACGAAATCGATGGCGAAGGCCGCAGGCGTTGCCGAAGGGTCTGCGGTCCGTGTCTCTGTGAAGCCGGGTCGCATCGTGATCGAGATTGAAGCCGAACCAACGCTGGACCAGATGTTGGCGGCCTTCGATCCGAAGCGGCATGGCGGCGAGGTGATGGCCGGTGGTGCAGTGGGCATGGAGGCGTTTGCCGATGGCGACGCGTCAGTCCACGCTGTGGGTGCCTCAGCGGGCCGCGATCATCTTCATCCAGCACAACCCGGCAGTGAGCGAAGCAATGCCTGATGACCACCCGATGTTGGTGATGTCGACCAAGGCTTTTGCGCGCTCGTACCCGCCTCAACCCCCGCTCTTGCGCGCCACCCAGTACGTCGCACCTTCCGGCCCATAGCGCTCCGAATGCGGAATGTCGCGGTCGAGCTCGAACCGGTCGCCCTGCAGCAAGTGTTGCGTCTCCGCACCCACGGTCAGCCACATCTCGCCCTGCACGACGAGCGCGTTGGCTTTGAACGGATGCGCGTGGTCTTCAATCACGGTGTGGGGCTGCCAATTGCGCTCCAGCACTTCGTCGAAACCACGGCCGAGCGCGTCGGCTTCGAATTGCTGGAAGGTCGGGCTGTTCATCGGGAATCCTTCTCAATAAATTGGGGAAGCGCGGTTGGAAGGGGGAGGGGCGGCGGGAGGTGGTCAAGGCCGGGACGCGTGAATTCTCGCCAGTTTCCGCAGCCGATGCACCGCTGCCCAGCCCGCACGCAAGCCGCACCGGCAGCCCGGCTCAGATCGTGACTTGCCCATCGATGCAAGTCACGCTGTGCCCGCCGACCCAGACTTGGTTGGTTGCTGCATCGCGCTCGATCTGCACGCGGCCTGCGCGGCCCAGGCACAGGCCTTGTGCGGCCACATAACGGTCGGGCAGGCGGCCGTCGGCGATCAGCCACTGCGCAAGCGATGCGTTCAGGCTGCCGGTGACCGGGTCTTCCGGCACGCCGATTGCAGCGGCGAATGCGCGCACTTCGAGTTGCGCGGCGGGCTGAGTCGCATCCGTTGCTTTCGTCGGGTTGTCGATGACGGCGGCCACGCCGACCTTGACCCCGAGCCGCTGCAGCGCTGCGTGGTCGGGTGCGGTGGCCAGCACCGTCTGCGGTGAATCCAGCAGCAGCGCGAACCAGCACGGTCCGTTGTCCAGCATGCACGCGGCCACGATCTGCGCGGGCTGCAATCGCAGCGCTTGGGTTACCTGGGACAACGCCGCCGGCGACGGCGCGCTCAACTTGCAAGGCGGCGCGGCGAACGCGAGTTGCCCGGCGCCGCGGCGCACGCGCACCAGGCCGATCGTGCACTGCTGCACCACTTCGCCCTGCAGCGCTGGCGCACCGCCCGCTTCGAGCCACGCGTGGCAGGTGCCGAGCGTCGGGTGGCCCGCAAACGGCAACTCGCCGCCGGGTGTGAAGATGCGCACCGAGTAGTCGGCGCTGTGCTGCGTGGGCGGCAGCACGAACGTCGTCTCGCTCAGGTTCGTCCACCGGGCAAAGCGCTGCATGTCGTCGTCGTGCAAGCCTGCTGCATCCAGCACCACGGCCACCGGGTTGCCGAAGTAGGGCGTGCGGGTGAACACGTCGACTTGCTTGAAGGGGCGCGGTTTCATGGGGTGTGCATCCTTTGCTGGGTGGGGAAGGGATCGAGTCGAATGGCCGACGCGAAGACCCCTGACTGCTGGCGCTCGGCGGCTGCGCCGCGAACCCTTCAGGCGCCGCGCCGGGCGCTGTCGATCGCCGCGGCAATCATCGCAATGCCCGCGTCGATCTGGGCGGCGCTGGCGGTCACGAACGACAGGCGCAGCGTGCGCGGATCGCCGTCGTCGCCCGCATAAAACGGCAGCCCCGGTACGAAGGCGACGCCGCGCTCAACGGCGATCGGCAGCAGCTTCGATGCGTGCAGGCCCGGCGGCAGCCGCAGCCACAGAAACATGCCGCCGGCGGGCGTGTTCCAGGCCACGTCGGCCGGCATCTCGCGCGCCAGTGCCGCCAGCATCGCGTCGCGCTGCGCCCGGTACAGCGCGCGGATCGTCGGCACGTGGCGGTCGAGAAAACCGCCCTGCATGACTTCGAACGCGACGCGCTGATTGAAGCTCGGACTGTGCAGGTCGGCGGCCTGTTTGGCTTGCAGCAGCTTCGGGTACAGCGGCTTCGGTGCCACCAAAAAGCCGAGCCGCAGCCCCGGCGCCAGCACCTTCGAGAACGAGCCCAGGTAGATGCAGCCGTCCGGATTGCGCGCGGTCATCGGCGGCGGCGGCGGGCGTGTCGAACCACAGCTCGCCGTACGGGTTGTCTTCGACGATCGGCAGCCCGCGCTCGGCCGCGAACGCGGACAACGCGGCGCGGCGCACCTCGCCCATCGTGCGCCCGGTCGGGTTCTGAAAATTGGGCAGCAGGTACAAAAACCGGGCGGCGTCGGCAGCGGACGCCAGCGCGTCGAGCCGCACGCCTTCGTCGTCGCAAGCCACCGACACGATGCGCGGCTCCATCGGCGCGAACGCCTGCAGCGCGCCCAGGTAGGTCGGTGCCTCGACGAGCACTTTGGAGCCCGGGTCGACCAGCACTTTGGCGACCAGGTCGAGCCCCTGCTGCGAGCCGGTCGTGATCAGCACCTGCGCGGGGTCCACGCGCCAGGGCAGCCCGGCCGCCACCAGCTCACGCAGCGGGCCGAAACCCTCGCTGGCCGCGTATTGCAGCGCGGCCGCGCCGTCGGTCCTCAACACGTTTTCGCAGGCGGCTGCGAAGGCTTGCACCGGGAAGGTCGCGGGCGAGGGCAGCCCGCCGGCCAGAGCCGATGATGCCGGGCCGCTCGGTGATTTTGAGGATTTCGCGGATCACCGAAGGGTTCATGCCTTCGGCGCGGCGGGCTTGCGTCCAGATCGTTCCAGGCGTCACGGCGTGACCTCTCTTGCAGGGAAGGCCGGTGCGGGCGGCGGCGCCACCGGCATGCGCCGGCCGATGAACACGGTGGCGATCACGGCCAGGCCGAACCCGAGTGCGATCGCATCGATCGATTCGCCCAGCAGCGGCACCGCGAACAGCATGCTCAAAAACGGCTGCAGCAATTGCACCTGACTCACGCGCACCGTGCCGCCCAGACTGAGCCCGCGGTACCACGCGAAAAACCCGAGCCACTGCGAGAACAACGTGATGTAGGCAAGCCCCCACCACGCGCTCGGCGCAACCGGCCTGCGCAGGCCAGCTGAGCAGCGCCGCCGGCAAAGAGATCGGCAGCCCCAGCACCAGCGCCCAGCAGATCACGTGTTCGGCGCGCATCCGGCCGGACAGCTGCGCGCCGTAGGCGTAGCCAACGGCCGCGCAGCCGCAGGCCAGCAGCAGCAACCCGTCGGCCGGCTGCACGTGCAGCCCTGGCCCGTCGCTTTTGACCAGCGCGAACACGACGACCAGCACGCTGCCGAGCACCGCGCACAGCCAAAAACCCAACGATGGCCGCTGCCGATGCAGCAACGCACCGACCAGCGCGGTCGCCAGCGGCAGGATGCCGATCATCACGCTCGCGTGCACCGCTTCCACGTGCCGCATCGCGATCGATGTCAGCAGCGGGAAGCCGAACACGACCCCGCCCGTCACCGCGAGCAGTGCAGGCCAGTCGGCGCGCTTCGGCGTCGGCGCGCGCGTGAAGGCCAGCAGCAACAGGCTCAGGATCGCCGCGATCGCCGCGCGCCCGGTGGCGACGAACGCCCCGGACAATTCGGGCGCCTGCGGCGTGCCGACCGCGAGCCGCGTGACCGGCAAGGTCAGCGCGAACACAACGACGCCCAGGACGCCGAGCCACAACCCGGTGCGCAGCCGCCGCGCGTCGTCATCGGCCCGATGCGTGGCCGCGCGGTCCGTCACCGCACGCTCCAGACGATCCAGCCAGCGGTCGCCACCAGCGCGAGCGCCATGATCCGGTTGAACATCAGCAGCCGCCTGCCGTGCCCAAGCCAGCCGCGCAGCAGCGAGCCAATCAACGCATAGCTCAGGTTGCTGACGAAGCCGAACGCCAGCAGCACCGGCAACGACTGCAGATAGCGCAGCGTCGCGTCCGGCCGGCCCGCGACGAAGCCGGCGACCACGGCCAGCGCGAGCATCCAGGCCTTGATGTTGACGAACTGCAGCAGCACGCCCTGGCCGAAGCCGACGTTCAGGCGCTTGCGGTCCACCTGCGCCAGCGCGCCCGAGCGAAACAGCCGCGCGGCCAGCCACAGCAGATAGCCGACGCCGGCGACCAGCACCGCGCCGCGCAGCAGCGGCACGGCCAGCACCAGCGCGCCGAGGCCGAATGCGCACGCGGTGTAGATCAGGCCCCAGCCGAGCGGCACCGCGCAGACAAAGCCCATCGCGCGCGCCAGGCCGTGATTGGCCGCGAGCGCGGTCGACAGCGTGGTGTTGGGCCCCGGCGTGAAGCTCGATGCGGCCGCAAGCAGCAACAGGGCGGTGAAGTCGGCAGCGGACATGCGAAGTTTGAAGTGGGAACGGCCAGTTGCGGTGGGAACGCAGGAAGCACCAAAGCCGGCGCGAAAGGCAACGCCGAGGGCAGGCTGGTCCCCAGGCGCTCGACATCCGTACGGCGTGCTTGCAAAGGACCAGCGCGATCGCTGCATTCGGCAATTCCTGCCACGATCGGCATCAGTCTAATTCGCGGTACCAATACACCAGCAGTACACTGAATCGAATCACTCAGGCGATCTGTACCGGTCGCCGCGGCGGTACGCCGATGGGCCACCTTGTTTCCGTTGCCCTTCAACCATGTTCGTCAAAAGCGCCGCCCACCCGCTGTCCGCCCAACTGTCGGACCGCTTCGCCGAACGCATCCGCAACCATTTGCTCGCGCCCGGTGCGCGACTGCCGTCGGTGCGCGAATGCGCGCGCACGCAGCAACTGAGTTGCGCCACCGTGGTGGCTGCTTATGACCGGCTGCTGGCCGAGGGGTTGGTCGAGGCCCGGCGCAACCGCGGATTCTTTGTGCGAAATCCGGTGCAGGTGCCCGTGTTGTCTGCCTCTGCCGATATCGAATCGATAGCAGAAAACGCAGTTGTTTCCACGTCGTCGGCCGACCCGCGCCGGCCCAGCCTGCAAGGCCCGATCGATGCGGCCGCGTTGATGCGCGGCATGCTCGGCGGCCCGGGCGACCGGCTGCAGCCGGGCATGGGCACGTTGCCGCCGTCGTGGCTTGAAGTCGATTTTCTGTCGGCCGCGTTGCGCCGCGCGATCGCGCCGCAGGCGCTGCACGCGGTGTCCTCGCATTACGGCGACCCGGCCGGCGACCCGGGCTTGCGCGATGCGCTGGCCAAGCGGCTCGCCGCCCTTTCAATCGATGCCACGCCCGCGCAGCTCATCACCACGGTCGGCGCCACGCAGGGGCTCGACATCGTGAGCCGCACGTTGCTGCGCGCGGGCGACTGCGTGATGGTGGAAGAACCCGGCTGGGCGATCGAGTTCGCGCGGCTCGCGTCGCTCGGCATGCGCATCCTGCCGGTGCCGCGCGGCGCGGACGGGCCGGATTTCGCGGTGATGCAGCGTTATTGCGAAGCGCAGGCTCCGAAGCTGTTCGTGAGCGTGAGCGTGCTGCACAACCCGACCGGCGCCAGCCTCGCGCCGCACGCCGCGCACCGGCTGCTGCAGCTCGCCGACAAGCACGACTTCCACGTGATGGAAGACGACACCTACAGCCACCTGGCGCCCGCGCACGCGACGCGGCTGGCCGCGCTCGACGGCCTGCACCGCTGCATCTACGTGAGCGGCTTTGCAAAAATCCTCGCGCCCAGCTGGCGCATCGGCTACATCGCGGCACCTATTGCGCTGGTGCCGCGGCTGCAGGACACGAAACTGCTGTCGACCTTGACCACGCCCGCGCTGCTGGAGCGCGCACTGGCCTGGTGCATCGAGCGCGGCCAGTTGCGCCGGCACGCCGAGCGCATGCGCAGCCGGCTCGATCAGGCGCGCGGGCGCAGCGTGCGGCTGGCGATCGGCGCGGGCTGCCGCTTCGTGTCCGAACCGGCCGGGCTGTTCGGCTGGGTCGATACCGGCGTGGACACCGATGCGCTCGCGCAGACGATGCTGGACGACGGCTATCTGCTCGCGCCCGGCGCGCTGTTCCATGCGTTGCGGCGGCCGAGCACGCGGATGCGCATCAACTTCGCGACCACGCAGGACGCGGCGTTCTGGCGCGTGTTTCGCGAGCGCGCGGATGCAATGCGGTAGTCGGCGAGTCGAGCGGGTCCGTTGGGTCGAGCAAGTTTGGGCAGACCCACCGGACGGAGCAGCGGCCCCGGAGTGCGCTCCCGCCAAGCCGCAAAGCGGCCTTCAACGTTGCCGATTGCGCTGTGCGGCTTCGCCCCGTGGGCCGTACTTGGGACGCTGCAGCGCGTCGGTGCCTTGCTCGACGATCTGCTTTTGGTGCTCGGTGGCCGCCTGGGCGTTCTGGCCCGACGTCGAGCCGTGCGCGTTGCCCCAGACTTTGGTGAACTCGGCGCCCAGCAAAAAGATCTGCGCCGCGTAGTACACCCACAGCAGCAGCACGACGATCGAGCCGGCTGCGGCGAACGTCTCGGTGGTGCCGCTTTTGCCAATGTACAGGCTGATGCCGTATTTGCCGATCTCGAACATCACGGCCGTCACCGCAGCACCGACCCAGACGTCGCGCCACTCGATCGAGATCGACGGCATGTATTTGAAAATCATCGCGAACAGCACGGTGCTCAGACCCACCGAAATCGCAATGTTGAGCAGCTGCAGCAGCAACTCGGATCCCGGCAACATTCCGCTGGCCAGTTTGCCGAACGCCGCCACCGCCGCCGCCGTGACGAGCGACACCATCAGCAGAAAAGCCAGCCCCAGGATCAGCCCCATCGACAGCAAGCGGGCCCGCAGAATGGCCCACACCCCCTGCGGCTTGGCTTTCTCGGGCACATGCCAGATCCGGTCCAACGCGCTTTGCAGCTCGGCGAACACGGTGGTCGAGCCGATCAAAAGGATCACGAAGCTGATTGAGCCAGCGACGATGCCTTTGGCCGGCTCGTTGGCGGCCTTGATCATCCCTTCGATGGCGGTCGCGCTTTCCTTGCCCATCATGCCTTGCAGCTGCGCGACGATCTGGCCCTGCACGGCATCATGGCCGAAGACCGCGCCCGCCACCGCGATCACGATGATCAAGAGCGGCGCGAGCGAGAAGATCGTGTAGTAGGAGATCGCCGCGCCCATGCTGGGTGCGAAGTCGTCGATCCAGGCCATCACGGCCTCCTTGATCAGTCGAAATATCTTGAGCGGGTTCATAAGACCTTCGTTGCCGGAAAAAAATGGGATGGTGGGGCGTGGGCAAAAGGTAATCGGCAGGGCGCAAGACGCTGCCCGCGCATGGCACTCAAGGGGGCTTTGCGGCGTTGCCGCAGCCTCGCTGTGCCGACCGGCTAGATCACCCCCATCACCAGCAGCACGATCACGACGATCACCAACAGACCGATGCCGCCGGTCGGGCCATAGCCCCAACTGCGGCTGTGGCCCCAGCTCGGCAGCACGCCGATCAGCAGCAAGATCAGCACGACCAACAAAATGGTGCCCAGTGTCATGGCATTGTCCCCAGGTGAATCGAAAGGGTTGAAGAAGCAAATCCGGCAATTGGCAAGCCCACCGCAGCGACCCCGCGTTTTAACGCATCAGCACGACCGCGCCCGAAAACGTCAGAAACGCCGCCGCCGTGCTCAACAGGATGATGCGCGCAAGCCGGCCGGTGTCGGCATCGAACCGCTCGGCCAGCACCGCCACGTTGCTCGCGCTCGGCAACGCCGCCACCAGCACCATGATGGTGAGTGCGAACGCCGGCAGCGGCGCCCCGGCTTGAATCGCGACCGTGCCCAGGCACAGCACCAGCAGCGGATGCACGAGCAGCTTGACCCCGACGATGCGCAGCACGTCGGCCAGTCGCGGCCGTGCGTGCAGCGGCGCCGTCGTCGTCGGCGCATCGTGCACTTGCAGCCGCTGCTTTTCGTGCTGCGCGGCCAGCATGCGCGTGCGTGCCAGCATCGCACCGATCGTGAACAGCGCCGCCGGCGAGGCCGCATCGGCCAGCAACCCGACGGTGCGCTGCAGCGGTGCCCAGAGCTCGAACTCGAGCGCCGAGGCCAGCCCGCCGGCCAGCACCGCCCACGGCAGCGGATTGAAGAACACCCCGCGCAGCGCGTTCTTCGCCGCCTGCGCGGCGCCGCCCGGTGCGTCCAGCCGCGACAGCGCGATGCACAGCGACGAGGTGAACAGCAGATCGACCACGATCGTGATGATCGCGGTGCCGGCCGCGCGTTCGCCGAACAGCGCGACCAACAGCGGCACGCCCATGAAGCCGGTGTTGGAAAACGCCGCCACCAGCGCGCCGAACGCGGCGTTGTTCCAGTCGGTGCGGCCGTCGCGGTTCATTGCGACCACGCTCAACACCAGCAGCACCGAGCAGACCAGCCAGACGCCGGCCACCGCCGGGTTTACGAGCCGCGCGATCGGCGTGCTGGCACCAAAGCGGTAGAGCAGCGCCGGCAATGCAAAGAACAGCACGAAGCTGTTGAGCCCCGCGATCGCCGACAGCGGCAGCATGCCGCGCGCCGCGGCTGCGTAGCCGCACAGCACCAGCGCGAAAAAGGGGAAAGTAACCAGCAGGACGTCGAGCACGGCGGGGATTGTTGCAGGTGCCGCCGAGCGGATCGGCCCACGGTCGCGGCGCAGCGACGGTTCGCGCAGTGGTCGGCACTTGTCGATGCGCGTCGACGCTTTCCGGAACGGTCGCCGGAGCCGGCCGCACCGCCGACTGCGCTGCGGATGCATCGCTATCATTGCCCGCTCCCGCTTCCCCCAGACGGCTTGGCGACCCAGGCCGGCGAGCGCCGTTTTCCCCGTCTCCTCTTGGTTCCCCCACGAAAGCCCCATGTCCGTTGATCCCGCCGGCCTGAACCTCGCGCAGCAGGAGGCGGTCAACCACCTGCACGGGCCTTGTCTGGTGCTGGCCGGCGCGGGCTCGGGCAAGACGCGCGTGATCACGCACAAGATCGGTCGGCTGATCCAGGCGGGGCTCGACGCCAAGCGGATTGCGGCCATCACGTTCACCAACAAGGCGGCGGCCGAGATGCGCGAGCGTGCGCGGTCGCTGGTCGGCCGTGCGGCCAAGGGCGTGTCGATCTCGACGTTTCACGCGCTCGGCGTGCGCATGTTGCGCGAAGACGGCGAAGCGCTCGGCTTGAAGCCCACGTTCAGCATCCTCGACACCGACGACGTCACGAGCATCCTCAAAGACTGCAGCGGTGCGACCGATGCGGCCACCGCGCGCCAGTGGCAGTGGGCAATCAGCCGCAACAAGAACGCCGGCCTGAACGCGGCGGCCAGCGCCGCGCAAGCCGAGAACGAACTCGAAGCGACCGCCGCCAGGATCATGGCGCTGTACGAGGAGCGGTTGGCCGCCTATCAAAGCGTCGACTTCGACGACCTGATCGGCCTGCCGCTGAAGCTGCTGCAAACCAGCGCGGACGTGCGCGACAAATGGCAGCGGACGCTCGGCCATGTGCTGGTCGACGAGTACCAGGACACCAACGCGACGCAGTACGAACTGCTGCGCCTGCTGGTGGGGCCGCGCGCGTGCTTCACCGCCGTGGGCGACGACGACCAGAGCATCTACGGCTGGCGCGGCGCGACGCTGGACAACCTGAAGCGCCTGCCGCAGGACTACCCGAATCTGAAGGTCGTGAAGCTCGAGCAGAACTACCGCTCGACGGCCGCGATCCTGCGCGCGGCCAACAACGTGATCGCGCCGAACCCGAAGCTGTTTCCGAAGACGCTGTTCTCGCGACTTGGGCGAAGGCGAGCCGGTGCGTGTGGTCGACGCCGACACCGAGGAGCACGAGGCCGAACGCGCAGTGGCGCGCATCGTCTCGCTGCGCGCAAACCTCGCAGCACAAGGAGTGGAAGGACTTCGCGCTGCTGTACCGCGCGAACCATCAGTCGCGGCTGTTCGAGCAGGCGTTGCGCAAGGCGCAGATTCCGTACAAGGTGTCCGGCGGCACGGGGTTCTTCGACCGGGCCGAGATCAAGGACCTGTGCGCGTGGCTGCGGCTGCTCGCGAACAACGACGACGACCCGGCGTTCCTGCGTGCGGCCACCACGCCGAAGCGCGGCATCGGCCACACGAGCCTCGCGCAGCTCGGCGAGTTCGCGACGCGCTACAAGATCAGCCTGTTCGAGGCGCTGTTTTCGAACTCGCTCGGCGCTGCGCTGCCGGCCCGGTCGGTTGCGTCGTTGCAGGAATTCGGCCGCTACATCAACGATCTCGAATACCGCGCGCGGCGCAGCGCGGGCCACACGGCGGCCACCGCATTATTGGCCGACTGGCTGAAGGAAATCGGCTATGAGCAGCACCTGCACGACGGCGAGGACAGCGAGAAGCTGGCCACCACGCGCTGGGGCAACGTGCTCGATTTCTGCGACTGGATGGCCAAGCGCTGCGGTGGCTCGGACGACGACGACGAGCACAACACGGCCGCCACGGCCGGCGTGCAGATCGTCAGCGCCACGCAAACCTTGCTTGAAGTCGCGCAGACCATCGCGCTGTTGTCGACGTTGAGCGAGCGCAAGGGCGAGCAGAACGTTGTCACGCTGTCGACCTTGCATGCGGCGAAGGGCCTTGAGTGGCCGCATGTGCTGCTGGTGGGCGTCAGCGAAGGCACGTTGCCGTTCCGGCAGGACGAGGCCAAGACCAAGCCCGAAGAGATTGCGACGCGGCTTGAGGAAGAACGCCGCCTGATGTACGTCGGCATCACGCGCGCGCGCAACACGCTGGCCGTGAGCTGGCCGCGCCGCAAGAAAAAAGGGCGCGACATGGTGGCTGGCGAGCCCAGCCGCTTCATCAAGGAAATGGCGCTCGACCAGGCGACCGTGCGCGAGGACCCGCGTGAGAAGCTGCGTGCGCTGCGCGCCGAGTTCGCGGCCAAGGCGTTGCAGAGCGCGGCTTCCGCGGCGGCGGCGAACGCCCATTGAATGCACAAGGATTTCCGATGAGCGCGGTGCCTGCACGAACCAGATTTGCTGCGATTTTAGTAGCATCAAATGCGCTTTGGATGGGCGGCTGCGCGTCAAACGATGCCAACATCGATCGAACGCAAGCCGTTGCGGCCACCTCCTGCCCGGATGCCAAAGCGGTGCGCAGCGCCGATCTGTACGGCGACTGGCAAGCCGCGTTCAAAGCCACCGCGAAGCGCCCGGCCAGCCAGGCGCATCTGACCTTCACGCCGCACCCGGAGACCGCGGACGCGTTGAGTGGCCGCATCGACCGGCCGGCCGGGGCCGCGCAGGCCGCGCAAACCTCGGTGCTTGCCGGCGGTGTCGGCGACGGCCAGTTCGGCATTGAGGAATCGGCCGACAAGATCAACATCACGGGCTTGTGGAACGGCGACGTCGTGCCCGGCAGCTGCGGGCGCGAGATTCGCGGCACCTGGATCGACCCGGTCGACGACAGCGAGCGCGGCTTCGTGCTGATGCGCGAGGCATCGCGCTGATGGCCAGGCTCGCCGGTCGTTTCGGTGGCTGTGCCGCACCGGCCAACCAAGCACCGACCGCGGGTGCCTGCACAACCCGTGCAAAGCCCGAGCCATGGGCGCCGAACCGCTGTCGCCGGATCGTCCGCTTGCGCGCTGTCGCCGTCCTGTGCGTCCCTTCCCCTGTCAGCAAGTCTTGAGCATCCATGCCCCACGCAACCCCCGATCCCACCCGCTTCGCCCCCATCCAAGCCGCCATCGTCGACCTCGACGGCACGATGGTCGACACGCTCGGCGACTTCGACGTGGCGCTTGAACCGCACGCTGGCCGAGCTCGGTCTGCCGCGCATCGGCAGCGCAAGCGATCGCGCGAGCGCGTCGGCAAAGGCTCGGAGCACCTGGTCGCGTCCGTGCTCGACTGCATCGGTGCGCCAGCAGACGCACTTCGATGCGGCCTGGGCGCTGTATCAGCGGTACTACGAGGAAGTCAACGGCGAGCACGCCCACGTCTACCCCGGCGTGCGCGAAGGGCTCGATGCGTTGCAGGCACGCGGCTGGAAGCTCGCCTGCCTGACCAACAAGCCGGTGGCGGCCGCGCGCGAACTGCTGCAGCGCAAGCAGCTCGACGGTTATTTCGCCCACGTGTTCGGCGGCGATTCGTTCGACGCAACGCAAGCCCGATCCGCTGCCGCTGCTCAAAACCTGCGAAGCGCTGGGCACGCAGCCGGCGCACACGCTGATGATCGGCGACTCGAGCAACGACGCGCAGGCCGCCAGGGCCGCCGGCTGCCCGGTCGGCTGGTCAGCTACGGCTACAACCACGGCGAGCCGATGCACCGCGTGGACGCGGACGGCGTGGTCGACTCGATCGCCCAGCTCGCGCAGGCCTGAACGCGCACGAGCGCCGCGGCGCGTTCGGGGCCGCGCGACAGGAGCGGCCGAAGGCGCCGCTACAGGTCGTACTCGGGCGCGCCGAAGCGCCGCGCCGCAATCTCGAGCAAGCCGTCGAAGATCAGGCTGTCCACCAGTTCGAACGGCACCGACATCGCGGGGCCGACCTTCCAGCCCGCGCCGCCGGTCATGTAGACGATCGGCTCGGCTCGGCAGCGCTGCGTCAGGTGTTCGCGCATGCGTTGCACCGCGCCGGTGATCGCGTAGCTGCCGCCGCTGGTCAGCGCGTCGCTCGTGTTGGTCGGGAATTCGCAGACCTCGCCGGTCGGCACGTGCAGCCCGGCGGTGCCGCCCTCCAGCGCGCGCAGCATGATGCCGTGGCCGGGCAGGATCAGCCCGCCCAGGAAGCGCCCGCTGGCGTCCACCGCATCGACCGTGACCGCGGTGCCGACCATCACCACCAGCATCGGCCGCGCGGCGGTGCCGCTCTTCAACATCCGGTGCCAGGCGCCGATCATCGCGACCCAGCGGTCGGCGCCGAGCCGGGTCGGGTGGTCGTAGCCGTTCACGACGCCGGCTTCCGCCGCGCTGGACACGACCCACTGCGCGGGCACGTCCCACAACTCCAGCTGCTCCTGCACGCGGCGCCGCATCGCGTCGCCTGCGACCACGCAGCCGAGCACGGCTGTCGGCGCCGACAGCCTGGCCCAGGCGCCTTCGGCCACGCGGTCGATGTGTTCGAGAAACTCGACGCCTTGAGCCAGCACCGCGGCACCCGGGCAGGCGGATGCGTACTGCGCCCATTTCAGGCGCGTGTTGCCGATGTCGAGCGCGAAGAAGCTCATGGGCGCGCGCCCGCTCAGGGTCGGCGCGGCAAGGACTTGCAGCGATGCATCAGACGATCCGGACGCTTAAATTGGGCAGCCCGTCGATGTGGCATTCGATCACGTCGCCCTTCACCACCGGCCCGACGTTCTCCGGCGTGCCCGAATAGATGATGTCGCCGGGGAACAGTTCGAATGGCTTCGGAGAGCTGGCGATCTGCTCGGCCACGGTCCAGATCATCTGGTTGAGGTTCGCGTTCTGCTTCATCTCGCCGTTCACCTTGAGCCAGATCGCGCCCTTGGTGAAGTGCCCGGTCTGGGCCACCGGGTGGAGCGGGCCGATCGGCGCCGAACGGTCGAAGCTCTTGCCGATCTCCCACGGTTTCTTCTGGTCGCCCATGGCGCGCTGCAGGTCGCGCCGCGTCATGTCCAGGCCGACGGCATAGCCGTACACCTGGTCGAGCGCGCGGCTCGATCGGCGATGTCGCGCCCGCCCTTGGCCAGCGCCGCGACCAGCTCCACCTCGTAGTGATAGTTCTTGGTCAGCGTCGGATAGGGATGGTCGGCCACGCTGCCGGGCGCCACGTTCTGGATCGCATCGGTCGGCTTCTGGAAGAAGAACGGCGGCTCGCGCGTCGGGTCCGACCCCATCTCGCGCGCGTGCGCCGCGTAGTTGCGGCCGATGCAGTAGATGCGGCGCACCGGGAACATCGTCGCTCGCTGCCGACGATGGGCAGGGTCACGGACTCGATCTCGAACGGCGTGCGTGCGGCGCCTGCTGCATGCACAGGCCGCGCACCCATCGCCATGGCGCCCAGGCCGAGCGTCGCGGTGGTTTCAATCAGGGATCGGCGTTTCATCGTGTGGTCTCCTTTGCGTTGATTGGTTGTTGTGCTGCCGATCCAGCCGCCGACCGATCGCAGCATCGATCATGGGGGCGACCTTCAACACGCTGTTATCTCAGTTGAGCATCATGCTCAGACGCCGACGGTAGCTCGACACGAGCGCGCGCTGCGGGTCTTCGGGCGCCGCGCTCTTGCCCGAGAGCGCGATCGCGCCGGCCGCCGGCCCGGCCGTGTCGCCGGGCTTCGGCGCAGGCGGGCTCAGCAACTCGAGGATGCCGACGAACGCCTTGCGCGCGGCTTCGTCGTTCCACTGCTTGTCGCGCATCACGATCTCGAGCAGTTCGTCGAGCGCAGCGGTCCACTCGCCGCGCACCATCAGGATGCGGGCCTTCGCGAAGCGCGCATCGAAGTCGCGCTTGTTGGCGGCGATCTTCTCGTCGAACTCTTCCAGGGTGACGCTGTCCTGCAAGGTGCCCGCGACGTAGACGATCGCATCGAGCCACACCTGCAGCGCGGTGAAGCGCAGTGGCGGCTTCGGCTGGCGCGCCAGCGCGGGTGCGAGCGCTTCCTGCGCGGCCTCGATCTCGCTGAACGACAGCAGCAGCTTGACGAGGTCGAAGCGCACGTCGTCGTTGTTCGGCTGCTGCGCGAGCGCCTGCTGCAGCCGCTCGATCGCGGCGTCGGTGTCGCCCGCGGCCAGCAGGGCCTGCGCTTCGTCGGCTTCGGCATCGGCTTCGAGCGCTTGCGTCGTCGGCACGTGGCGCGCGATGAATTCGCGCAGCTTGCCTTCGGGCAGCGCGCCGGTGAAGCCGTCCACCGGGCGGCCGCCTTTCAGCAGGATGCAGGTCGGGATGCTTTTGACGCCGAACGCGCCGGCAATTTCCTGCTGCTGGTCGGAATCGATCTTGACCAGCTTGAAGCGGCCTTCGAACTCGGCTTCGAGTTTTTCGAGCATCGGGCCGATCACCTTGCACGGGCCGCACCAGGGCGCCCAGAAGTCGACCAGCACCGGCGTCGTCATGGAGGCGCCGATCACCTCGGCTTCGAAATTTTCTATCGTGGCGTCGATCATGTCGGTGGGGGAGCAGCCTGTGCTTGGGGTTCGTCGAAACGTAAAATCCGCGCTTTGCCTCGTGGCGTCCGGTCGTGGCGCGTTCGTGCGGGGCAGGAGCTTGTAAAAATCAACAGCAGCCCATCCCCAACACCTCCGCGGATCGGCGTCGTCATGGGCTCCGGCTCCGACTGGGAGACGATGCGCCATGCGGTGCAGATTCTGCAGGAGTTCGAGGTCGCGCACGAGGCGCGCGTCGTGTCCGCGCACCGCATGCCGGACGATCTGTTTCGCTACGCCGAGGACGCGGCCACGCGGGGCTTGCATGCCATTATCGCGGGCGCTGGCGGCGCCGCGCATCTGCCCGGCATGCTCGCGGCCAAGACCGAGCTGCCGGTGCTCGGCGTGCCGGTCGCTTCGCGCCATCTGAACGGCGTCGATTCGCTGCACAGCATCGTGCAGATGCCGCGCGGGGTGCCGGTGGCAACCTTTGCGATCGGCGTGGCGGGTGCGGCCAACGCGGCGTTGTTTGCCATCGCGATGCTGGCGGTGCACGACCCGGTGCTGCGCGCGAAGCTGACCGCGTTTCGCACGCGGCAGTCGGACGCGGCGCGCAGCACCGTGCTGCCGCCGCCGGGCGGCGCAGCATGAGCGCTGCCAGCGAACCGGCCGCTGCGGTTCGAAAGGGGGCGACATGACCAGCGCCGTCGAACCCTCCAGCGCAGCCGAACCGTCGGCACTGCCGATCCTGCCCGGCGCCACGCTCGGCGTGTTGGGCGGCGGCCAGCTCGGGCGCATGTTCGCGCACGCCGCGCAGCAGCTCGGCTTCGAGACCGCCGTGCTGGACCCGAGCGCCGACAGCCCGGCCGGTTGCATCAGCCACCGACATCTGCAGGCCGCTTACCTCGACCCACAAGGCCTCGCGCAATTGGCCGCGTGCTCGGCGGCGATCACGACCGAATTCGAGAACGTGCCGGCCGAGGCGTTGCGCACGCTGGCCGCGCAGCGTCCGGTCGCGCCGAGCGCCGAGATGGTCGCGCTGGCGCAGGACCGTGCGGTCGAGAAAGAACACTTCGCGCGCTGCGGCGTGGCCTGCGGGCCGTGGGTGCGCGTGACGATGCGGCGCAGTTGGACGCCGTTGTGGCGCAGCGGCCCGAGCTGTTCCCCGGCATCTTGAAAACCGCCCGGCTCGGCTACGACGGCAAGGGCCAGGCGCTGGTCGCCACGCCGGCCGCGCTCGCCCGCGCCTGGAACGATCTGGGCGGCGTGCCCTGCGTGCTCGAGCAAAAGCTGCCGCTCGCGTTCGAGCTGTCGATCGTGCTGGCGCGCGGGCGGGACGGGCAGATCGTGCAGTTCCCCGCGCAGCGCAATCTGCACCGCGAAGGCATCCTGGCCGTCACACAGGTTTTTGAAGGAAATGTGCCGCAAGCGCTGGAAGCGTGTGCGGTGGCCGCTGCCATTTCCATAGCAAACGAGATGCGGTACATCGGCGTGCTGTGTGTCGAATTCTTCGTGCTCGACGCGGCGGGCGACGATGGGCAGCCCACGTTGCAGCTGGTCGCCAACGAAATGGCGCCGCGCCCGCACAACAGCGCGCATTACACGATCGATGCGTGCAGCGTCTCGCAATTCGAGCTGCAGGTGCGCGCACTGGCCGGCCTGCCGCTCGCCGCGCCGCGCCTGCACAGCCCGGCCGTGATGCTGAATCTGCTGGGCGAGTTGTGGCTGGGCTCGGATGGCACGGCGCGCGCGCCGCGCTGGGCCGAGGTGCTCGCGCTGCCGGGTGCGCACCTGCATCTGTACGGCAAGACGCACGCCGCGCGCGGCCGCAAGATGGGGCACCTGACCATCACCGCCGCGGACATCGGCACAGCACGCAACGTCGCGCTGCAAGCCGCGCAGGTGCTCGGCATCGCGCCGTTTTGAGGCGCCTGCGGTGACGACACAGATCCTCGACGCGAACCAGACTGCGTCGATCGAGCGGGCCGCCCAGCGGCTGGCCGAGGGCGGGCTGGTCGCGATCCCGACCGAGACCGTTTATGGCCTGGCCGCCGATGCCATGAGCGATGCGGCGGTGGCCGCGATCTATCGGACCAAGGGCCGCCCGGCCGACCACCCGCTGATCGTGCATGTGGGCGCGCGTGCGGGCGCCGAGCCGTTCACGCCCGCGTGGCCCGCGTTTGCCGAACGGCTCGCGAGCCGCTTCTGGCCGGGGCCGCTCACGCTGATCCTGCCGCGCCGCTCGGGCATCGCGCGCGCCGCCGCCGCCGGCCTGAACACGGTCGGCCTGCGCTGCCCGCAACACCCGGCCGCCCAGTCGCTGCTGGCGGCGTGTGCCGCACGCGGGGTGCTCGGGCTGGCGGCGCCGAGCGCGAACCGGTTCGGCCGCATCAGCCCGACCCGCGCCGATCACGTGGCGGCGGAGTTCGCGCAAGAAGACCTGCTGGTGCTCGACGGCGGAGCGTGCGCGGTCGGCATCGAGTCGGCGATCGTCGACTGCACGCGCGGCGCTCCGGTGCTGTTGCGCCCGGGCGTGCTCGGTGCCGAGCAGCTCGAAGCTGCGGCCGGGCAGCGCCTGCAGCCGCGCGCGGCATTGGCCCCTACGGATGAGCCGCGCGCCCCCGGCATGCTGGCCGCGCATTACGCACCGCAGGCCACGCTGCGGCTGATGAACGCGCGGGCGCTGCAGACCGCGCTCGACGTGCTCGGCCCCGAACTCGAAGGCACCGACACCCGCATTGCGGTCTATGCGCGCGCTGCGCTGCGGAGTCGCAGCAGCCAGGTGTTGCTGCGGCGCATGCCCGACGATGCCGCCGCCGCAGCGCAGCAGCTGTTCGCGGTGCTGCGCGAGTGCGACGACCGGGCGGTGCGGCTGATCTGGGTCGAGACGCCGCCCGAGGCGCCCGACTGGGACGGCGTGCGCGACCGGCTGCTGCGGGCGGCCGCGGCGGGCTGAGGCAGGCAAGGCAAGCCAAGGCAGGCCTTGTGCAGCGGACACCCGTCCGATCGAGCCGGGTTGCCCCAGGCGGCACGGACATCAGCGCGCGGCAGCTCACCCTGGTCGCCGGCTGAAATGCCCCAGCACGAACCTCGCTCGCTAAACTTCCCCGCGCGGACCGCAATCCGCGATGTTTTTGTCTCTCCACCGATCCCGTTCGATCTGCAAGGAAACCCATGGCCCACACACATTCTTCCTGGCGGCGCCGCGCGCTGCAGGCCTGCGCGGCGGCCGGTGCCGCGTTGCTGCTGGCCTCGTGCGGTGGTGGCACGATCGAAAACAAGCTCGTGCCCAAGCGCTTCATCGTGTTCGGCGCGGCCATGGCCGACGTTGGCAACAACAACACGCGCTACACCGTGAACGACGGCTCGGTCAACACCTGGGTCGAGAAGGCGGCCATCGACTACGACAAGAACCTCACGATCCTGCCGTCCAGCCAGGGCGGCACCGGCTATGCGCGGGGCAACGCGCGCATCGTGGCCAAGCCGGACGCGGCCGGCAACAGCGCCACGCCGACCGTGAAGGAGCAGATCGATGCGTTCCTGGGCGCCGGCGGCAAGATCGCCGACAACGACGTGGTGGTGGTCAACGGCGGCATCAGCGACATCGTGTTCCAGATGCAGGCGGTGCTGGCCGGCACCCAGACCGAAGACCAGATGATCGCGAACCTGCAACAGGCCGGCCGCGACATGGGCGCGCAGGTCCGCCGTCTGGTGCAGGCGGGCGGCACGCATGTGCTGGTGGTCGGCCCCTACAACCTGGGCCTCTCGATCTGGGCCGCGCAGATCGCGCGCGGCGACACGCTGACCAACGCGAGCCTGCGCTTCAACGAAGCGCTGCTGCTGTCGATGGTGGACCTGGGCGCGTCCGTGCTGTATGTGGACGCGCAGTTGTTCTTCAATCTGTTGATCAGCAATCCCGGCGGCAACAACCTGACCGATGCGACCACCACCGCCTGCAACTCGGTCGATCCCGGGCCCGGCATCGGCATCGGGCGGAACCAGGTCAATTCGGCGCTGTGCACGCCCAACACGATCACGTCGGGCGTCGACTACACGAAGCTGGTGTTCGCCGACGCGCTGTACTTCACGCCGGTGGCCAACCAGCTGTTCGGCGACTTCGTGCAGGGCCGGATGCGGTTTCGCTGGTGATTCGCATGTGGATGTGTCCCCGTTTTGGCGGCGCGGGCAGACAATAAAAAAGGCACCCGCGGGTGCCTTTTTTGGTTTGTGTGACGGGCTTATTTGTAGGTGTCGAAGAACGCCCGCGCCTGGGCTGCGCACAGCGGCGGCTCGAACCCGCCGTGGTAGCTGCCGTAGTAGGTTGCAAACGCCGGGGTGCCCGCCGCCGGCGGCGGGCCGTAGATCGCGCGGATCTGCGGGTCCACATCGACCGAGGTCACATTCTTCACGCCGCGCGCATCGAAGTCGGCCTTCAATACGACTTGGTGCACCGCGGGCGGCACGGTCGGGTCGCCCGCGCCGCCGCACAGCAGCACTGGGGCGGTCGGTGTCCAGCCAAGCAGGTCGTTCTTGCGCGCGTCCTGCGCGAGCGGGCTGTTCGGGTTGGTGCGCGTGTCGGTCAGGAACGCCGGCTTGAACAACGCATCGCGCGCCTGGTTCGGCGTGCCACCGGGCAGGCGGCCGGTCGTGATCAGCGTGGTCGAGGTGAGCGTCGCGCTCGGCAACAGGTCTTCGATGTAGTCCGCATACGGCGCGTTGTAGATGTCGGACGGCTTGGTGTAGATGTTGCCGTAGATCTTTTGGTAGGAACTCACCAGAAACGGCACGAAGAACTGATAGCCCGCAATTGCATCGGGCACCTGGAGCGAGCCGCTCAGGTTGTAAGGCCCGGCCAGATGGGCGCCGGCCGTCACATTGATGTCATCGGCCGATTGCGACGCGCGCTGCGCGGCGGCCGACGCATGACCGCCTTGCGAATAGCCGGTGATGAACAGGCGGTCCGAGAACTGCGCACCGACGTCCGGCGCGGCCCGGCGCGCGGCGCGGATCGAGTCCAGCACCGAGCTGGCCTCCGAGTCCGCATGCAGATACGGATGGAAGCTGTAGGTCGACTTCGCGTAGCCGAGATAGTCGGTCGCCACCACCGCGTAGCCCTGGGCGGCGTACATCGCGACCAGCAGCGCGGTCTCGCCGTCCTGCGGATTGGCCAGCGTGCGCGGGCGCTGGAAGTCGGTGCCTTTGGCATAAGCCACGAGCGGCGCGCGCGCGCTGGCGCAGGCGCCGGTCGGCACCAGCAGCACACCGGACGCATTCGCCGCTTCGTCGTTTTTCGCGCCGATCGTGTCGTAGTCGAGTGCGACCACCTTCACGTCGCACCTGGCTTTGCCCGAGAGCGCCTGCAGGCCGCTGGCTGCGGTGGCCGCGTCGATCTGCGCGGCCGTCAGCGTGGCCAGCGTCACCGGCGTTTCGCGCAACTTGCCGCGATCCGGGCCCGAGTCGCCGCCACCGCCGCAAGCGGCCACCAACGCAGCCGCTGCAGCCGCCACCGTCGCGAGTTTGAAGTGCTTCATGAGAATGTTTGTAGGAATGATGAAAGCGGGTTTTTGGGAAAAAGCGCATCCTCGACGCAGCCGGTTGAGAAGACCGCAGCAAGGCGTTGTGCAAAACGGCAGCGGCTGTCTCGACCGCTGCGCGCGCCACACACCGGCGATGGCCAAGCCCGGCCACTGCGGCTCGAACGTATCAGAAGTCATCTGAAAAATCCGCACCGAACGCGGCGCGCAACCGGTTTATTTTGTGGACCGAGTGGACCGAGTGGACCGAGTGGACCGAGTGGGCCGAGTGGACCGGACGCGGTCGGCGCGCCGTGGCCAGTGGGGTTGCCGCTGCCGTCGCTGCGCTAGCGCCGCAACTGCGTGAACGCCGCGAACTCCCACCCGCGCATCGCCAGCAGCAGCGTGTAGCCCGCGCGGTCGGCTTCTGCCAGCTTCTGCTGGTCGCGGTGCGCCTGCGCAAAATCCTGCGCAAGCCGGCGCAGCCGATTCAGGAAGACCGGAGCCGACTGCCGGGACACCGAGCCGTGCACCAGCATCAGCCCTTCGTCGGCGCCGTCGAAGCCGCCGGAAAAATAGTCGAGCAGCGCATGCTCGCGGAAGTACTGCATGACCGCGCCGTGCGGCCGCCAGCGAAAGGTCTTGGCCAGCTTCAGCCGGTATCGGTTCAGCGGCTTCAGTTCGATCACGCCGATGCGGTCGAGCTGCGCGAAGTACCCGATGCACTCGGCCTCGGTGAGCCGATAGGTCGCGGTGATCTGCGCAAGCGACCACTGGCTCTGCACGCAGATCGCGGCGAGCAGCAGTTTCTTGTCGGCCACCACCGCGCGTTCCTGCTCGGGTCGGAGTTGTTCGAGCAGCACTTCGGCGTCGGCCACGCGGCGCGCGAGGTCCGCGAAGTCGAGTCGCAATACGCGGCAGATTTCGTCCACGCGGGTCAGCGAGAAATTGCCGCGCGCAGAAAACATCCGCTTCACGCTCGATTCGGCCAGCCCCAGCGCGCGCGCCAGGTCGGCGTAGCTCATGCGCGCCTCCTTCAGCTCGGCTTTGAGCGCACGCACCAGCTCCATGCTGCTGGCGCTCATTGGGGTGGCGCGGTATCGGAATTCGATACGAATCGTGTCATCGGTCCGCACTCTAATCGTTTTGTTGAACCGATTTGAGGGCCCGCGCGGCACACTGGCTGTCGATTCGACGTGAACCGCCGGCGCCCATTGTCCCGTGCACCGAAGCCGCCCGCGCCGACGCCGACAAGCAACCCATTTTTCCCACTTCACGCATGACCGCCCCGACCACTCACCTGCCGCTGCCCGCCAGCACGAAACCCGAGCCGCACGCGAATCAGTTCGCGCTGCTGCGCGAGCGCCGCTTCGCACCGTTTTTCTGGACTCAGTTCGCCGGTGCTGCGAACGACAACCTGTTCAAGTTCGCGCTGACCGTGATGGTCACTTACCAGTTGCAGCTCGGCTGGCTGCCGCCGTCGATGGCCGGCCTCGTGATCGGCGCGCTGTTCATCTTTCCTTATCTGCTGTTCTCGGCCACGGCCGGCCAACTGGCCGATAAATACGACAAGACCGTGCTGATCCGCTTCGTGAAGACGCTCGAGATCGGCATCATGGGCATCGCCGCAGTCGGCTTCCTGATCCCGAACGTGCCGCTGCTGCTGACCTGCGTGCTGCTGATGGGGCTGCACTCGACCTTGTTCGGCCCGGTCAAGTTCGCCTATCTGCCGCAGGCGCTCTCGGCCCGCGAATTGACCGGCGGCAACGGCATGGTCGAAATGGGCACGTTCGTCGCGATCCTGCTCGGCAATGTGGCCGGCGGCCTGCTGATCGCGATGCCGGAGAGCGGCGCGCGCAACGTCGCGATCGTCTGCCTGCTGCTTGCATTGATTGGCCGTGCGGTCGCGCAAGCGATCCCGCAAGCGCCGGCGACCGATCCCGGCCTGGTCGTCAACTGGAATCCGTTCACTGAAACCTGGCGCAACCTCAAACTCGCGCACGGCAACATCGTCGTGTTCCGCTCGCTGCTGGGCATCAGCTGGATGTGGTTCTTCGGCGCGGTGTTTTTGAGCCAGTTCCCGAGCTTCGCCAAGGAGGTGCTGCACGGCGACGAGCAGGTCGCGTCGCTGTTGCTGGTGGTGTTCTCGATCGGCATTGGTACCGGCTCGCTGCTCTGCGAGGTGATGTCGCGCCGGCATGTGGAGATCGGCCTGGTGCCGCTGGGCACGATCGGCATGAGCGTGTTCGCGCTCGACTTGTACTTTGCGTCCCGCGCGCTGCCGGCCTCTACCGGCTACACGATCGGCGAGTTCATCCGCCTGGCCGCACATTGGCGTGTGCTGATCGACCTCGGGCTGCTCAGCCTGTTCGCGGGCCTGTACAGCGTGCCGATGTATGCACTGATCCAGTTGCGCTCGCCGCCCACGCACCGCGCACGCATCATCGCAGCGAACAACATCCTGAACGCGCTCTTCATGATCGCGAGTTCGGTCATCGTCGGTGCGCTGATCGGCGCGGGTTTCACGATCCCCCAGGTGTTTTTGTTCGTCGCGCTGGCGAACATCGTGGTCGGCATCTACATCTTTTTGCTGGTGCCCGAATACCTGCTGCGCTTCATCGCATGGATCGCCTCGCACCTGATCTACCGGTTCAAGGTTGAAGGCGAAGAACAGATCCCGCTCGACGGCCCCGCGATCCTCGTCTGCAACCACGTGAGCTTTGTCGATGCGATTCTGCTGATGGCCGCGAGCCCGCGCCCGATCCGCTTCGTGATGGACCACCAGATCTTTCGTGTGCCGCTGCTGGGCTGGATGTTTCGGCTCGCCAAGGCGATTCCCGTGGCACCGCGCAAGGTCGATCCAGCGACCTACGAAGCCGCGTTCGAGGCCGCGAATCGGGTGCTCAAGGAAGGCGAACTGCTCGCGATCTTTCCCGAAGGCGGACTCACGCCAGATGGTGCGTTGCAACCGTTCCGGGGCGGCCTCATGAAGATCATCGAGCGTGCACGTGCGGACGGCATGGAGCCAATGGTCGTGCCGATGGCGTTGACGAATTTGTGGGGATCTTTCTTCAGCCGGGTCGAGCCGAACGGCGCGATGACGCGGCCGTTTCGGCGCGGGGTGTGCAACCGGGTCGGCCTGCAGGTCGGCGCGTCGGTCGCAGCCAAGTCGGTCGATCCCGCAGCACTGCGTGAAACCGTATGCAGCCTGTTTGCGCGCGGCTGACGTTCTCCGACCCAGATTCCAGACAGAAAAACATCATGTTGAAAAACGACGACCCAGCAGCTTCGTTTCAATTGACGCCGCCCGAAGCCATCACGCCCGTTGCTGAAAACGCAGCCCGCGGCGCGGTGCCGATCCCGCCCGAAATGCAGGCCGCGGTCGACGATCAGGTCGAGCGCTTTGTCGAGGCGCTGCTGACCGAAGACCTGCAAAGCGACGCTTTCCGCGCGCGGCTGGACAGTGCGTTCGCACTCGGCCAACAGGAAATCTCGAGCGCATCGGTCTTGCTCCAGGGCCGGCTGCTGCAAGCCAATTTCGTCGGCGTCGAAGACGGCCCTGCATTCCAGGCGATGCAGGACATGCGCCGTCATCTGGACGCGCTCAACCCCGGGCGCGACGGCGATCTGCTGCAGCCGCAGGCGAGGAAGCTGTTCGGCCTGATTCCTTTGGGCAGTGGCAACGGCTGCAGGCGTACTTTCGCAAGTTCGAGAGCGCAAGCGGCCAGTTGCAGAAGTGCATGCAGCAGCTCTACGCGGCGCGCGACGACATGCAGCGCGACGTGGTCGAGATCGAAGCCACGCGCGGCAAGCTCTGGGAGTCGATGCAGAAGCTCGCTGCCGCGATGCGCTTCGCGGAAAAACTTGACGCGCAGCTTGCCGCAAAAGCCGAACAGCTCAAAGCCAGCGACCCGGCACGCGCCAAGGCGCTCGAACAGGAAGTGCTGTTCTACGCGCGCCAGAACCTGCAGGACATGCTGACCCAGCAGGCCGTCAACACCAACGGCTACCTCGCGCTCGACGTGCTGAAGAAGACCGGCCGCGAAATGATGAACGGCTGCAGCCGCATAGCGACCACCGGCATGAGCGCGCTCAGCGTTGCGCAGACCGTCGCGCGCGCCAGCGGCAACCAGATGCGCGTGATGGACATGCTCTCCGGCGTGAACACGACGATCGAAACGCTGATCGAGCAGACCGGCCAGCAGTTGAACGCGCACGCCGACCGCACGCGCGAATTCGCGCACAACCCGCTGATCGGCATCGAAAAAATCAAAACGATGTTCGACCAGACGTTCGCCGCGATCGACGCGATGGACGACTTTCGCAAGCAAGCGATCGACGTCATGGGGCAGAACAACGCGATCATCAAAAAGCAGCTCGCACGCGCCGAGCACTACACCGACAAGGCGCGGCTGCAACAGGCGCGCGCCGCGGTGCGGCTGCCGCAGACCGATCCGGTCGCGCTGTAGCCGCGACGCGCACGGCTACGACGATTCACTTTTCCTTCATCCATATCTTTTCTCAACAGGAGCAACCACCCATGGCAACCCAATACGTGATGCAGCGCGACACCAATGGCTGGCGCATGCAGGTCCGGATCTCGTTCGCGCTCGCGGTCTGCGCGTGCGCCGT
This sequence comes from uncultured beta proteobacterium, assembly GCA_963784295.1. Taxonomy (GTDB): domain Bacteria; phylum Pseudomonadota; class Gammaproteobacteria; order Burkholderiales; family Burkholderiaceae_C; genus JBBPYC01. Next base: position 40,812 of record CAWAQL010000013.1, on the reverse strand, counting down.
CGGCGTGCTGCGCCTGCCGAGCCAGGAACTCGACCGTGCGTTTCTCGCGATCGGCTTCTTCTTCTGCCTGTTCACGACCTTCGCGGTGTCCAAAACGATTCGCGACAACCGCGACGGTCAGGTCGACACCTCCGCCTGGGTGTTCGCCGTCTGGACTGCGTTCGGCGCCGCCGTCTGCCTGACCGCCTGGGGCCTGTGGCGCATGACGATCGGCGACTGGCAAAAGAGCTACATGGTCGTCGCCTGGCTGTTCCTCGTCAGCACGACGTTCACGCTGGCGAAGAGCGTGCGGGATCAGCAGGAGGCGGACTTGATGGCGCGGGGGAGTGGCGGGGTGGCGGAGACGGGCGCGGGGCGGGATGTGCCGATGGTGAAGGGGTGATCTTGGGTTGCCGAAGGGCAGCGAACGACCGAGGCTGTGTGAAAACGCGGCAACAGCGCAATTTCGGAGGTCATCAGACCGCTTCCATGATGCCAATCGTCGATCCTGGACCGATCTGGAGAGTCATCGTTGTGCGCTCGAACGCGTCGGTTGGGTTTTCACACAGCCTCGACCCATTGCTGTCTTAGGCTGACGCGAACTCGACGTATGGAAGCCGCCGTTCAACGACCCGATTCAGCCGCCGCCGTAGGCGGTCGGCTGGAACGAGATTAGGTCCCACTCGCTTTTTAAGGATTGCAGATCCAACATCAGTTCCATTTTCCACTGGTGCCGCCCACGCTATATCGGCCGGCACCCAGCAATGCGACGGCAATTGCACTGGCAAAGTAAAACCCCTGCAGTTCCAGCGCCCAGCCACCGGATTTCGCCATCGTGAAGAACTGAGCCGTGTGCACCAGCAGGACCGCAACAATCATGTTGATGGCAACGGCCAAGGCGGCTGCGCGAGTCCAGAATCCAAAAAGAATCAGTAGTGGTGCGACAACCTCACCAACGTACACCAAGTATCCGAGCGCAGATGGCAAACCGCCTTTGGCGAGCATCCCAGTGATAAAGCCAATGCCTCCAGTTATCTTGGAGACACCATGAAAGAGAAGCAGGGTGGCCAGTGCTAAACGAAGCACGAGCTTGCCGATGTCCTCGAGAGATGCGGCGGTAGCAGAAGCCGAAACCCGGTCATTGGCGAAAGAGGGAGATGTTTTCATAATTTGTTCCGGATGGTATTCGACCTTACAGGCAGTGCTTGATCAAATCGTAGCGAAGGACGGGAATCGACCCAGGCTGTGTGAAAACGAGTTGATGGCTTGAGGTCACTTGCTTAAATTATGGCAACGTCACTTCGGGCCACAACATGAAGCGATTCATCGAAGGCGAGGACCGACAGCAGGTCACCCTGCTGCCCGAGTGCCTGGACGACTACATCGGCGAAGACAACCCGGTGCGCGTCGTCGATGTCTTCGTCGATGAACTCGATCTCGCAGGCGCTGGGCTTCGAAGGTGTTGACCCCGCAGCCACCGGCCGACCGGCGTACCACCCGGCGGTGCTGCTGAAGCTCTACATCTACGGCTACCTCAACCGCATCCAGTCCAGCCGGCGCCTGGAGCGCGAAGCCCAGCGCAATGTCGAGCTGATGTGGCTGACTGGGCGCCTGACGCCGGACTTCAAGACCATTGCCGACTTCCGCCGCGACAACGGCGCCGCCATCCGCAACGTCTGCCGCCAGTTCGTCGTCCTGTGCCGCCAGCTCAACCTGTTCTCGCAGGCCATCGTGGCCATCGACGGCAGCAAGTTCAAGGCGGTCAACAACCGCGACCGCAACTTCACCGACCGCCAAGATCGAAGCGCCGCATGGAGCAGATCGAGCAGAGCATCCAGCGCTACCTGGCGACGACTGGATACGGCCGACCGCACGCAGCCACGAGGTTGCCAAGCCCAAGACTGAGCGGCTGCACGACAAGATCGAGAAGCTGCAAGCGCGCAGATGCAAGGCTCTGAAGGGAGATGGAGCAACGCCTGAAGCGAGCGCCCGATGGACAGATCTCGCTGACCGACCCCGACGCACGTTCGATGGCTACCAGCAGGCCGGGCACCGGCATCGTGGGCTACAACGTGCAGACCGCGGTCGATGCCAAGCATCACCTGATCGTCGCGCACGAGGTCACCAACATCGGCAACGACCGGACGCAGCTGGCATACATGGCAGAGCAGGCACGAGCGGCCATGGGCAAGGAGAACCTGCACGGTCGTTCGCCGATCGCGGCTACTTCAATGGCGAGGAGATCCTGGCCTGCGAGCATGCTGGCATCACCACCTTTGTGCCCAAGCCGATGACATCCAACGCGAAGGCCGACGGGCGCTTCGACAAAGCGACTTCATCTACGTCGCCCGAGAAAAACGAATACCACTGCCCTGCAGGGCAGAGCCTGATCTACCGCTTCACCAACCTCGAGAAGCCGGCTTGACCACTGCACGCCTACTGGACCGCGCACTGCCCGCAGTGCCCGATCAAGTCGCAGTGCACGACCAGTCAGTACCGGCGTGTGCGGCGCTGGGAGCACGAAGACGTGCTCGACGCGATGCACGCACGGCTCGACCGGACCCGAGACGAATGCGACAGCGTCGCCAGACCGTCGAGCACGTGTTCGGAACGCTCAAGCACTGGATGGGCTCGACGCACTTCCTGACCAAGACGCTCGAGCGCGTGAGCACCGAGATGAGCCTGCATGTGCTGGCCTACAACCTCAAGCGGGTGATGGGCGTGCTGGGTATCGCCGAAACGATGAAGGCGATGCGGCTGGCGGGGGCGTGAGGCCTTTTACGACCGTCACACCGTCACCGGTTGGCCCGCAGGCCGTCAAAATGCTGTCGGCGCGAGCGGGTGACCACTGCGGCGGCGGCGTCGACGCGAATGCAACCATCTCGGTTACGCCTGTGTGATGCTCATTCCAATCGCGTTCTCACACAGCCTGGACCCGGAGCGGTCACACGGGGACCATGAGTGGGCCGCGACGGCCGGCGTGAGGTAGCCTTCGGGCACCGTCACCGTGTTGGCCACCGGCGCGGCCATGATGCCTGGCAGCGGAGCACCGGCCAAGCGGATGAAGCGGAGGTCGGCGCCATCAACGGTCATGCGGGCAGCAGGTCGCCGCTCCAATGGCGTCGCAAAGCGGCCTCAATTGAACTACGCAAATGTTGAAGAATCAGCAACCCGTAGGAGGTATTTCGTGACCATTGCCGACCGCCTGAACACTTGCCACAGCTCCGTGGTGCATGACGTGATGAAAGACATGGGCCTGACCTCGCGCGTGCTGCCACGCACGATTGTCGGCTTGGAACCCACGATGAAAGCCGCCGGGCCGGTGTTCACCATCCGCGGGCGGCCGGATCCGACGATGGACAAGCACACGTCGCTCTATGAGTGGGCGGGCCTGCTGTCACGTGCGCCAGCCGGGCACGTGGTGGTGTGCCAGCCGCAGGACGACACGCGTGCGCTGTTCGGTGGCCTGTCGGCCGAGGCCCTGAAGCTCAAGGGCGTGCGCGGCTATATCGTCGATGGCGGCTGCCGCGACGTTCAGGCTGTGGCCGACCAGGGCTTCCCGGTGTTTGCGCGCTACGCCACACCCATTGACATCGTGTGCGCTTGGCGGGCCGAAGCCTTCGAGCAGCCGGTGGCCATCGGCGGCCAGCAGGTCTTGCCCGACGACCACGTACTGGCCGACCGTGACGGCATCATCCTGATCGGCGCTGGGGAGGTGGAGGCCGTGGTTGCCGCGGCCGAACACAAGATGGCGACCGAGGGCGACATGGTGCGCGCCATCCGTGCCGGCGAAGACCCGCAGGCCGCCTACCTCCGCTATCGGGTTTTCTAGCCTTCGCGTCGGCCTGGAGGTTGCTGGGCCAACCGAGAGCCGGTCAAACCTCGGATCGGTTGGGCGCAGCCTGCGACACACAAAGCCCGCAGCCGACTGCGGCGCTGCCGGTAGCCAGCGCAGCGCTGACATGCCCCCACTTGGCCAACCAGGGCGGGGGTCGGCGGTTCAACCAGAGCTGTCTTTGTCGGGCATCAGCTCTTGGCCGAATGCCGTCATCGGGTGCTTGGGTTGGAGCGACGTCAAAAGCTTCCATGCGTTCGTGCAGTCGCACGGTCTGCGGTGGGGGATGAAGCAGCAAAGAACTTCGGATCACGTCACCGTGGTGATGCACCACCCGCTTGGCAACAACGCCTGGAGCACCGCATTGCCTTGCTTGCCGAATCGGCGTCCAGCATCTGGCGCGTCACTCGGCGTAGCCTTCGAACGGACCGCGGCCCTGCCCGCCCTGCGCCCGGTCGCCGGGAAATTCGTTGGGGAGTGGGCCGAACCGCCCACGCAACGCCATGAACGCACGCCAGTCCGTGAGCGACCGCGTGGACACGATGACATCGCAGGTACGCTCATCGCGGCGGAAGTAGGCCTCGTCCGTGCCGTTGAAGCAGAACTCGGCTCGCAGGCGCACGGCTTGACTGCCACCCAGGTCAAACAGTTTTGCAGCAGATGAATGCATGTTCGTTGCCCTTGCGTATTGCGCTTGCGACGGGTGCGCGCAGGAAGCCACGCCGATCGGTCAAGTGGCGCGAAATCACCTCTGATCTTCATCCACTCGATCCCGACGCGCGCCCACCTTGCTCTGCAAAAACCGCTGCTGCCTGAGCAACGCCGCACCCGCCGCGCACGCGAGCTTGTCTTCGCGCAGTTGCAGTTCCGATTGCAGCAAGGCCAATTGATCGGCGAGCAGCGCCAGCGCCGTGGCACCGCCTTCCTCCAGTGGCCGATCGTGCCGCTGCGGCAACGGCACGGCGAGAAATGCCAGCAGCGTGTCGGGCAGGTAGCGGCGCAACGCTTCGACGACGACCATGCGGTCGTCGGACGTGAAGTGCTCGCCGGTGTCGCCGCGCCCGAGCACTTCGGCGAGGCGTGTGAAGCGATCCTTCAGGTCGACGAGTTGCGCGCAGATTTCCGGCGGCAGTTGCGGTGCGACGGCCACAAGCAACTCGTCAAGGCGGTGCAGGGTCGCGGCGTCGAAAGCCGGCGGCGTTGCGGTTATGGCGGGTGTTGCGCCTGCTGAGCGGCGGCGACGAAACCGGCCGGCCGCGCCCCAGACTGCCGCGGTGAGCAATCCGGCCCCGCCTGCGGCGCCCAACGCGAGCGACGACTGCAGCGCACCGAGCACGGCGCCTGTACCCGCCGCGGCCGTGAGCAATGCGAGCGCGACCTGCTCCGCGCCGATGGGCGAAACGACCGCTGCACCGGACCGCACCGGCTGCGCCGCGGCTATTCGCTCGGCCAGTGATGCGCCGAGCAGCGCGCGCGCTGCGGCTTGTCGCCGACGCACCGTTGTGACCGAATCGGACGACAACGAAAGCGGCACCTCGTCCGGTGACCGAACACGCGCTGTGCGCCGATTCGCCGGCGCGTCGGCGCTGACGTGACGGGGGCCGGGACCGCGCGGGTTGGTCATGAAAGCGTAATGGCAGCCAACGGGTATTCTGGCGCAACGGCTTTCCGCACAAACACGGTTTTTACAAACAAATTGGGCTCTGGTGCTTATGGATAAAGCGCAGGGCGCTACTATTATGATAGTGAATATGAAGATTGCGACCCCATGAGCAAATCCCTGCGCCTGTCCGAGAAATGGTTCCGCCGCGGCCTCTGGCTGGTCGCATTCCTGTTCGCCTGGTTCCTGATCGGCCTGGGCGGCACGATCGTCGGCGACTTGCCGCAGGTCGAGTCGCCGCTGGTGCTCGACAACTTTCTGGACAAAGACGCGGCCGCGCAGTTGCGCGAGACGGTCAATCGATCGACCACCGCGCAGCAGCAGGCGCAGGCCGGGTTCGAGCAGGCGCAGCTCGCGCTGCAAGTCGCACGCAGCAACGCCTCGGCCGCGCGCGACAGCTTCGACAACTGGATCGCGACCCGGCGCGCAACGCAGCAGCCGGGGCAAGACCCGGAAGTCATCGCGCGCACCAAGGCGCTCGATGCGCTGCGTGCGGCCGAGCTGCAGGCGCAGACGCGTGTGCAGCAACAGCAACAGGCCGCGCTCGATGCACGGCAGGCGCAGGAGCGCGCGCAACGCGACTTGAGCGAGCGGGAACGCGGCGCGCAGGAAAAGCTGAATGCCGAGATGCGCCAAGTCGAGCTGCGCGTTTTCCTCTACCGGCTGGCGGTGACGCTGCCACTGCTGGTCATCGCCGGCTGGCTGTTCGCGAAAAAGCGGCAAGGCACCTGGTGGCCGTTCGTCTGGGGCTTCATCTTCTTTGCGCTGTTCGCATTTTTCGTCGAACTGGTGCCGTACCTGCCGAGCTACGGCGGCTACGTGCGCTACGTGGTCGGCATCGTGCTCACGGTGCTGATCGGCCGGCAGGTGATCGTCGCGCTGAACCGTTATCTGGAGCGGCAGAAGGCGGCCGAGCTGCAGCCGGACCGCGAGCGGCGGCACAGCCTGTCGTACGACGTGGCGCTCACGCGGCTGTCCAAAGGCGTGTGCCCGGGCTGCGAGCGCGCGGTCGATCTGAAGGACAAGTCGAACGACTTTTGCCCGCACTGCGGCATCGGCCTGTTCGACCATTGCCGCGTTTGCGAAGCGCGCAAGAGCACGTTCTCGCACTTCTGCCATGCGTGCGGCACGCCGGCGGTGGAGCGTTCGGATGCGCCGGGCGGGTCGCCTGTACTTGCTATGAAGCCCATGCCTTCGGCCTGACCGAGGCAGACGAGGCCCGATCCATGTCGGGCGGCCGATCTGCGCGCCCTGACGTTCTTCCGATGGAGGCTGCCATGAGTCAATCGCCAACGCACGAGGTGTTCAACCAGTTCGACGAGCTGACCGGCTACGACCTGTTTGCGACCGATGCCGCGCTGCGCGAAGCGGTCGCCGCGGCCGGGGCCGACTGGGCTGCCGGTCGCTGCGCGGCTACGGCGCGCTGATCGGCAGCGACGAGCAGTTTTCGCGCAGGCCGACGAGGCCAACCGCCACCCGCCCGAGCTGCGACGCATTCGACCGCCGCGGCCGGCGCATCGACCGCGTCGAGCTTCCACCCGGCCTGGCACGCGCTGATGGCGCAAGCTGCGCGGCGCCGGCTGGATCTCGCTGCCGTTCCGCGACGACCGAGCCGGCCGCTGGGCGGCCGACATGGCCGGCTTGTATCTGCACTGCCAGGTCGAATCCGGCACGCTCCTGCCCGTCGACGATGACGCTGCGCCGCATCCCGGTGCTGCAGCGCGAGCCGGCGCTGTGGCCGCTGCTGCGCGACAAGCTCTCAGCGACGACCACGACGCGCGCGACCTGCCGATCGCGCAGAAGCGTTCGATCTGCATCGGCATGGGCATGACCGAGAAGCAGGGCGGCTCCGACGTGCGCGCGAACACGACGACGGCGACGCCGGTCGGCGACGGCGGGCGCGGCGCCGAGTACACGATCCGCGGCCACAAGTGGTTCTTCTCGGCGCCGATGTGCGATGCGCATCTGGTCGTCGCCCGACGCCGGAAGGCGGCCCGTCGTGCTTCTTCGTTCCGCGCTGGCGCGACGACGGCAGCAAGAATCCGCGTGCACGATCCAGCGGCTGAAGGACAAGCTCGGCAACCGCAGCAACTCGAGCAGCGAAGTCGAGTTCCACGATGCGCACCGGCATCCTGCTCGGCGAGGAAGGCCGCGGCATCCCGACCATCATCGAGATGGCGACCCACACGCGGCTGCCTGCGTGATCGAGCAGCGCCGCGCTTCATCCGCCAGGCGCTGGTGCAGGCGCTGGCCTACACGCGCCAGCGCATGCGCGTTCGGCCGGCCGCTGGCCGAGCAGCCGCTGATGCGCGCGGTGCTGGCCGACCTGGCGCTCGAGAGCGAAGCCGCGCTGGCGCTCACGATGCGGCTGGCCACCGCGTTCGAGCGCGCCGAGACGCGCCGGGCGATCCGGCCGAGCGCGTCTGGAAGCGCGTGCTGCACGCCGGCGGCCAAGTTCTGGGTCTGCAAGCGCGCGGTCGAAGCTGTCCGGCGAAGCGATGGAGATCTTCGGCGGCAACGGCTATGTCGACGACGGCGTCGATGGCGCGGCTGTTCCGCGAGGCGCCGGTCAATTCGATCTGGGAAGGCTCGGGCAACGTGATGTGCCTGGACATGCTGCGCGCGATGCGCGCGCGAGCCGGCGGCGACGTTCGCACTGCTCGACCGGCTCGGCGAATGCTTCGCCGGACGAGCCGCCGCTGCAGCGGGAAGCTCGCGGAGTTGCGCGACGCTGCTGCGCTGACGCGCCCGACGCGCTCGAAGCGCACCGGCCGGTTGCTTCGCGCAGCGGCTGGTGCTGCTGGTGCAGGCGAGTCTGCTGCGCGCGTCGGCGCCCGCGTTCGTCGCCGACGCCTTCATCGCGACCCGCCTGGACCAACCGGGTGCAGGCCGCGTGACGGGCGCGGTCGATGGAAGGCGCATCGACACCGCTGCGCTGCTGTCTCGCGTGTATCCCTGCTGAGGCGTTTCGGATCCTGTTTTGGTGCCTGATCCTCAGCCCGTTGCTTGCGTGCGACGAGCGGGCTCGTCAACGCGAAAGCGCGCGCTTTGCGAACAGGAACAACCGACCGTCACTCGATCGATTGACGATGCGGGCGCGTGCTGACATTGGAACAGCGACGCAGGAACGACGGCATCGGCAGCGCGCCCGCAGTGGGTGTCTGCACAGCGCCTGTTCGCACCGGATCCGTGCGATCGGTTGTTCGGTTTTTGGCTGGCTGCGCGACAGGTCGGGTCACTTCGGCAAGCCCGCGAGACTTTGCGCAGCCGTTGAACCGGCCCGGCAGTCGTCGATGTATTGCTGGATGATTTCGGCGAAGTTTTCATGCGGCATCAGGCCGAGCCCGGCTGCGCGCTTGGCACTCGCACCGCGCGGCCAGTTGGCGACGATGCCGGCGATGCGCTCGTCGCGTTCGAACCGCACGCGTGCGCGCACTGCGGGTCCCGCCACCTCCTCAAGTGCGTCGAGCATGTCGCCCACGCGCACGTTCAAGCCCGGCAGATTCATCGCGGTGCGACCGCCGAAGGCTTCGCGGGTGGCTTCATAGACCGCGATCAAGCCGTCGATGGTGCGCGACGGTGAGGACACGGGATGCGACACATCTGCCGACACCGGGCACACCGATTCGATGCCCGCCAGCGGCTCCCGAATGATGCCGCTGAAGAACGACGATGCGGCGCCATTCGGCTTGCCCGGGCGCACCGTCACCGTCATCAGGCGTGCGGCGCGGCCGTCGATGTAGCCTTTGCGCGTGTAGTCGGCGACCAAGTGCTCGCAGATCAGCTTCTGCGCACCGTAGGAGGTCTGTGGCGCGGGCAGCGTGTCGTCGGCGACCACGTCCGGCATCGGCACTGCGGGGTCGGGACCGAACACGGCGACCGAACTGGAGAACACCATGCGCGTTGGGGTACCGCCCGATTCGGTTCGGTGGCGCAGCGCGTCGAGCAGCGCGCGCGTGCTGTCGAGGTTCGAACGCAGACCCGAGCTCGAAATCGCTCTCGCACTCGCCTGAGACGGCGGATGCCAGATGAAACACGCCGTCGAATGCTTCGGTGCGCAATGCCTGGGTCTGTGCGAGCAGCGGTCCGACGCGGCACTCCACGCGGGCGTCTCCTGCGAGGTCGGCCGGCGGCGGTGCGATGTCGGTCAACACCAGTTGGTCGATGCGTGTGCCGTTCAAGGATTCGCGTTGCAACAACGTGCGCGCCAGTCGCGCGCCTAGGAAGCCGCCGCCTCCGGTGATCAAGACTTTCATAAGGGTTTCCAAATGTTGTATGTGCCATGCAGCCATGCCGGGCTGCCAATTCAACAGATTAGCCGCAAATAAATGCGCCAGCGCTCGCCATCAAGCGCGCAATGTGCAATTCGGGTTTGTGCTTACGTCGAATTGACCTTTGCCCGCTATGGTGTCGAAGCGAAATGTTCATCGCGCCGGACCCCGTCCGAGCGCCGTTTCGCATTGAATTTGTCGACGGATTTAAGGATTGCGCCGAATGGCCAGTGTCACGATTGAAGGCGTTAAAAAGCGGTTTGGCGAGGTGCCGATCCTGCACGGCGTGGACATCGCAATCGACGACGGTTCGTTCACCGTGCTGGTGGGCCCGTCGGGCTGCGGCAAGTCGACCTTGCTGCGCATGATCGCCGGGCTGGAGGAGATCAACGGCGGCGAAATCCGCATCGGCGACAAGCGTGTGAACGACTTGCCCCCGAAGCAGCGCGACATCGCAATGGTGTTTCAGAACTACGCGCTGTATCCGCACATGACGGTGCGTGAGAACATGGCGTTCTCGCTGGCCCTGGCCCAGCTGGACAAGACGGCGATCGACGAGAAGGTGGGGCGCGCCGCCGCGATTCTGGCGCTCGATGCGATGCTCGACCGTTACCCGCGTCAGCTCTCCGGCGGCCAGCGCCAGCGCGTGGCGATGGGCCGCGCGATCGTGCGCGATCCGCAGGTGTTCCTGTTCGACGAGCCGCTGTCGAACCTCGACGCGAAGCTGCGCGTGGCGATGCGCGCCGAAGTCAAAGAGCTGCATCAGCGCCTGGGCACGACCTCGATCTACGTGACGCACGACCAGATCGAAGCGATGACGATGGGCGACAAGATCGTGGTGATGCGCGACGGCCGGATCGAGCAGACCGGCAGCCCGCTGGACCTCTACGACTATCCGGCGAATCAGTTCGTGGCCGGCTTCATCGGCTCGCCCGCAATGAACTTTCTGCCCGGCACCGTGCGCATCGACGCGGGCGCTCCGTGTATCGAATTGAAGGACGGCACGCTGTTTGCGGCCCCGGCCAGCGCAGCGGGCCACGACGGTCAGGCGGTCGTGTTCGGCACCCGGCCGGAGCACCTGCTGCTGGTCGACTCGGGTGGCATCCCGGCCAAAGTGGCGGTCATGGAGCCGACCGGCATGGACACGTTCGTGGCCTGTCGGCACGAAGGCGTCGAGTTGTCGGCGGTGTTCCGCGAACGCCATGATTTCAAGCCCGGCAGCGTGATCCATCTGATGCCGGACCTCGACCGCGCGCATCTGTTCGACGCGAAAACGGGCGCAAGACTCGTCGCTTGATGGGAGGTGGGTCGATTCCTGCGACCCACGCATCCGTTCATTGATCAACCAAGGAGACACGACATGACCGAATTCAACCGCCGCAAGTTTCTCGAAGGCACCGCCGGTGTGGCGACGGCCGCCGCCCTCGGCACCGGCGCCAGCGTGTTCGCCACCGCCGCGTGGTCGCAGCCAGCGATGCCGTTCAAGCCGGAGGCCGGCGCCAAGCTGCGCGTGCTGCGCTGGAGCCGCTTTGTGCAGGGCGACATCGACGCCTACATGGTCAACGTGAAGAAGTTCACCGAGCAGACGGGCATCGAAGTGCGCGTCGACAACGAGGGCTGGGAAGACGTGCGCCCCAAAGCCGCGGTGGCCGCCAACACCGGCGCCGGCCCCGACATCATCCTGTCGACGAACGACGACGCCAATTTGTACCCCGACAAGCTGCTCGACGTGACCGACCTCGCCGACTATCTCGGCAAGAAGTACGGCGGCTGGTATGCGGCCGGCGAAGCCTACAACCGGCCCGACGGCAAGCACTGGATCGCCATTCCGCTCGGCGCGTCGGGCTCGATGATGGTGTATCGCCAGAGCATGGTGAAAGCCGCCGGCTTCGACAGCTTTCCGAAAGACACCGACGGTTTTCTGAAGCTCTGCGAGGGGCTGCACAAGAACGGCACGCCGCCCGGCATGGCGCTGGGCAACGCGACCGGCGACGGCGTCTGGTGCAACTGGCTTGTCTGGGCGTTCGGCGGCAAGATGGTCGACAAGAACAACAAGGTCGTGATCGACAGCCCCGAGACATTGAAGGCACTCGAATACGGCAAGAAGCTGTATGCGACCTTCATCCCCGGCACGCTGTCGTGGCTCGATCCGAACAACAACAAGGCGTTCCTCGATGGGCAGCTCTCGTTGACCAACAACGGCATCTCGATCTACTACGCGGCCAGTCATTCGAGCGATCCGAAGCTGAAGGAAATGGCGGCAGACATCCAGCATGCCTCGTTTCCGATCGGCCCCGTGGGCGTGCCGACCGAGTCGCATCTGTACTTCAACCAGATGGTCATGAAGTACACCAAGTACCCGAACGCGGCCAAGGCGTTCCTCGCGTTCATGATGGAGAAAGACCAGTTCGAAGCCTGGCTGACTGGCGGCGCGGGTTATGTGGCGCCGCCGCTGGCCGAATACGCGAACGCGCCCATCTGGACCGCCGATCCGAAAAACATGCCGTACCGCGATGCGGTAAAAAACCTGCGGCCTTCGGGCTACGAAGGACAGCTTGGCTACGCCTCGGCGGGTGTGGCGGCCGACTTCGTCATGGTCAACATGGTGGCCGAGGCGATCAGCGGTTCCAAGTCGCCCAAGGAAGCGATGGAGCGCGCGCAGAAGCGGGCCGAGCGCTACTACAAAGTCTGACGGCAAGGCAACGAGCCGTTGACACCGAGCCGACCCCGCCGGCCTTGATGGCCCCTGCTCCCGTCGCGTTCCAATCAGAAAAGCCCGATGCTCGAAAAGCTCCAAAACAGTCGCAACGGCCTCGGGCTGCTGTTCATGTTGCCCGCGGCCGTGCTGCTGCTGCTGTTTCTGACGTATCCGCTCGGGCTCGGCGTCTGGCTCGGCTTCACCGACACCAAAGTGGGCCGTCCCGGCGAATGGATCGGCCTGGAGAACTACCTCTACCTTTGGGGCGACAGCGTGACGCGGCTTGCGCTGTTCAACACGTTGTTCTATACGTTCGTTGCAAGCATCCTGAAGTTCGTCCTCGGCTTGTGGCTCGCGCTGCTGCTGAACCGGAACATCCGCTTCAAGACGTTCTTCCGCGCGGTGATCCTGCTGCCCTACATCGTCCCAACGGCGCTGTCGGCGATCGCGTTCTGGTGGATCTACGACTCGCAGTTTTCGATCATCAGCTGGGGGCTGGTGAAGCTGGGGGTGATCGACACCTACATCGATTTTCTGGGCTCGCCGTGGAACGCGCGCTTCGCGGTGATCATCGCGAATGTGTGGCGCGGCGTGCCGTTTGTCGCCATCACGCTGCTTGCGGGCCTGCAGACGATCTCGCCTTCTTACTACGAGGCTTCGGCCATCGACGGGGCCACGCGCTGGCAGCAATTTCGGCATGTGACCTTGCCGCTGCTCACACCGATCATTGCCGTGGTGATGACGTTCTCCGTGCTGTTCACGTTCACCGATTTCCAGCTGATCTATGTGATCACGCGCGGCGGGCCGCTGAACGCGACCCACCTGATGGCCACGCTCTCGTTCCAACGTGCGATCAACGGCGGCGCACTCGGCGAAGGCGCGGCGATTGCGATTGCGATGGTGCCGTTCCTGCTGGCCTGCATCCTGTTCAGCTTCTTCGGCCTGCAGCGGCGCGCGTGGCAACAAGGCGGTGCCGACAAATGAGCCAGCAAAACCAGGCCGATACCGTCGGCATGAGCTTTCTCGACTCGGTGCCGCGCAAGCTGGTGACGGTGTATCTGCCGCTCGTCGTTTTTCTGATCGTGCTGCTGTTCCCGTTCTACTGGATGGCGATCACGTCGGTGAAACCCGATGCCGAACTGTTGTCCAGCGACGGCAATCCGTTCTGGGTGATCGCGCCGACGCTCGAGCATTTCCACAAGCTGCTGTTCAAGACGTCGTATCCGCAGTGGCTGTGGAATACGGTGCTGGTGTCAGTTGTCTCGACCGTGTTTTCGCTGGCGGCGTCCGTGTTGGCGGCCTATGCGATCGAGCGGCTGCGGTTCCGGGGCGCCAAGCACATCGGGCTGTCGATCTTCCTTGCGTACCTGGTGCCGCCGTCGATCCTGTTCATTCCGCTCGCCAACGTGGTGTTCAAGCTCGGCTTGTTCGACAGCAAGTGGGGCCTGATCCTGACCTATCCGACGTTCCTGATCCCGTTTTCGACCTGGTTGTTGATGGGCTACTTCCGCTCCATTCCGGCGGAGCTCGAAGAGTGCGCGCTGATCGACGGGGCGAGCCGCTGGCAGATCCTGACGAAGATCGTGCTGCCGCTCGCGGTGCCGGGGTTGATCTCGGCCGGCATCTTCGCGTTCACGCTGTCGTGGAACGAATTCATCTATGCGCTGACGTTCATTTCCTCATCGGAGAACAAGACGTTGCCGGTGGGCGTCGTCACCGAACTCGTGCAGGGCGACGTGTACCAGTGGGGGCCGTTGATGGCGGGTGCGTTGCTTGGATCGTTGCCGGTCGCGTTCGTCTACTCGTTCTTCGTCGAGTACTACGTCTCGGGGATGACCGGCTCGGTCAAGGAGTAGCGCGAGGCCGCTTGCGCGCAAGCGGCCTGCGTCTTCGGGCGCCGCTGCAGGACATCTGCGTCGACACGCGCTCCATCGAGCGTAACTATTGTTTTTGTAGCAAACAATGACGATGGCACCAGTGCCTCAGCCACATTTGGCTTGAAAAAAACAAAAAAGTACCGGCTACACGGTTGCCACCGGCGTCGCCGGCGAGCCGACCGCGCCGGGCAGCCGCAGCGGCGGCGCGGTCAGCAGGAAGCGGCTGCGTTGGTTCTCGCGCAGCCAGCCGGCCAAGTCGCTCAACCACCAGAGTTCGCCCAAGGGCACACCGAGCTTGAACAGGCAGTGCTCATGCAATGGCAGCGAGGCGCGTTCGGCATCCCCTTCCGTGGCACGCGCCGGGTGCGCTTCGACTGCGTAGTTGTCGGCGATCAGTGCGGCAATGCCCTGGTCCGTGATCCACTGCAGCAGCGCCGGATCGCGGCCGTCGAGCGCGGCGCAGGACGCATCGAGCCGTTCCTTGTCGGGCTGCTTGTTCATGCCGAGCAGCACGTCGGCAAAGCCGGTGTGCAGCAGCAGCATGTCGCCAGGCTCGATCTTCACGTGGTCCTCGGCCATGATGTCTTTCAAGATCGCGAGATCGACCAGCGTGCGCGCATCGCCCAGGTGCGCGCGCAGATCGATCAGCACACCGCGGCCTTGAATGGGGTGCGCGGCCATGTTCTCGATGCCGAGTTTCATCGCATACGACCCGCCGGGGCCGCAGCCGCAGTCGGCGAGCTTCAAGTCGCCGGGGCCGACGATGTCTTCGTGGGCCCGGTAGCCGTTGTAGAAGACTTTCTCCGGCTCGCCATCGCCATCGGCGTCGAACCAGGAGCCGACGTGCGCCAAGCTGTCCCACTGGGTCGAGTACTGCAGGCAGATGCTGACCTCATCGTCGCAGATCACGTCGGTGTTGCGCGGATCGAGATGGCGCAGCGGCTTGTTCATGTAGGGCTCGCCGTTCATTTCGGTCGGCCGCAACTTGGGCGGATGTCGGCGGGGATTCAGCTTGGCTTCGCCGGGCACGTCGAGCGGCAAGGAAAGGCAGAACGCAAGGCCTTGCTTGACCTCCGCAGCGCCTTGACGGACCTTGGCGGCGTCGAGCAGATTGATGCGGCCGAGTTCGTCGTCGGGGCCGAAGTCGCCCCAGGTCGAGCCCTCGGGGCGTTGCTTCCAGCGGGGGGACGTGGGCATCAGAAGGTCTCCTGTAAGTGGCTGCCGTGCCGCAAATCTGCGAGCGCTTTGTGCCGCCAAGACTACAGGAGCCAACCCACAAATGCCACATGCATCGCCCGACCCACGCGAGGGCGATGGGGCACCTGGCCCCGCCCATATGCCGCCTACTTCTTCAACTTGTAGACCATCAACGCACCACCCTGCGGCACCATCGTCGTGGCGTCGAACACGGTGTTGATGGCACCCAGCAGCCGCTCGCCGTCCACACCCGAGCCCGACTGCGCCGCGATGTATCGCTCGCCGTCGATCATGTAGCTGCTCGGCACGCCGTGCACGCCGGAAGGGGCCGGGGTCTCCCACAGCATCTTGCCGTTGCGCGCATCGAACGCGCGGAACATGCGGTCGGTCGTGCCGCCCGCGAACACCAGGTTGCTGGCCGTCGTCATCAGCGGTGTCCACAAAAAACTCTTGAATTTGTGTACCCAGGCCTGCTTGCCGGTGCTCATGTCCCAGGCCTGCAACTCGCCGATCGTCTGGTCGGGGTTGGGCACGCGCACGTTCGTCATCACGCCTTCGAGCGGGATGCCGATGCAGAGCTCGCCGGCCTTGTACTTCGGGTTTTCTGCGGACGGCAGCTCCGAGCACAGGTTGTTGTTGGCCGGGATGTGGACCATGTTCGTCGTCGGGTTGTAGGCTTCCGGCGGCCAGTCCTTGGAATCGGGCGGCTGCCGACTGCATTGCGCCACCCAGTTGTAATCAGCCGGAACACAGGTTCGGTGCGTCGACCCCAGCTGCCGCGTGTGCGGATCGGCCGTGCACCGCCTGTGCGCATCACCTGTGCCGACGCATGCCGTACCGGCCAGAGGCGTCGCGCCGTGTTGCCGCAAGCCTTGCCGATGGTTGCAGTGCGCGGCGGGGTTCATGTGCGGCCCGAATCTCAGGCACGCCGACTGCCGCAACAAAACCGCGGTCGATTCCAACCCCCATTTGCACCCCTTCGATCAATCCAGGAAAGCACATTCATGGCAACCAGCAGCAGCACTTCGATCAACACCCCGGCGTCGGCCATGCCGAAAGGCCGAGACATCGATGCGCTCGGCCCCAGCGACACGTCCGACAGCGGCAGCGACGTGCAGGGCGAGCGTCCGATGGCCACCGCACCCGACAACGCGGCCGAGCTTGGCGGCTTGCCGGTCGAGTCCGGCAGCAACACCGATTCGACCGGCACCGGCGAACGCGGCTCGGCCACCGGTGACGAGCCCGAGCCGGCGGCCGACCTCCAGACGGACCGGATCATCGAACGGTCCGACTCGGCCGTTCCCGACCTGCCACCCGACGCCTGAATCGCCGAAGCCGGTTTCTCGGCGGGCGACTTGCACGTACCCCCACACTGCCCAACCGGCCGCGCCCACAACCTGTGTGGCTTTTGTCACACAAGTCGTGAAACAATACCGTCCTCCATGCGCATCGCTTTCGTCACGGAGACCTATCCGCCCGAAGTCAATGGGGTCGCGCTGACGGTCGCCCGCTTCATTTCGCACCTGCGCGGCTGCGGCCATGAGGTCGAAGTGGTCCGACCACGCCAGCGCAGCGATGCCTTGAAGGCCGAGACCGACGCCGCTGCGCCCGCTTCGGGCGACTGGCTCAGTGCCGGTCTGCCGATCCCGATGTACCCCGACCTGCGCTTCGGCCTGATGCGCCCGGCGCGGCTGGTCCGGCATTTCAAAGCGACTCGGCCACAACTCGTGCACGTCGTCACCGAAGGACCGCTCGGCTGGGCCGCGGTGCGCGCCGCACGTCGGCTCGGCATCCCGGTCACGTCGGACTTTCGCACCAACTTTCATCAGTACAGCCGCTACTACCGACTCGGCTGGCTGTCGTCGGCGATCGGCGGCTACCTGCGCCGGCTGCACAACCGCACCGCGCGCACCTTCGTGCCGACCCAGCGCGCGCGTGCCGAGCTGCTTGCCGCCGGTTTCGAACGCGTCGCGGTGGTCGGCCGCGGGGTCGACACGCGTGCGCTTTTCGCCCGCGCATCGAAGCGCTGAGCTGCGTGCCGAATGGGGCGTGGCTGGTGATGACCCGGTGTTGTTGTACGTGGGACGCCTTGCGGCCGAGAAGAACGTGGCGCTCGCGCTGTCGGCTTGGCAGCGTGCGCGGACACTCGTGCCGTCTGCGCGCATGGTGCTGGTGGGCGACGGGCCGCTCAAGGCCGAACTGCAGCGCCGCCATCCGACCGCGCATTTCGCTGGCACGCAGACCGGCAAAGCGCTCGCCGCGCATTACGCCAGCGCCGATCTGTTCTTGTTCCCGAGCCTGTCGGAAACGTTCGGCAACGTGACCGTGGAGGCGCTCGCGTCCGGCCTGCCGGTGGTCGCGTTCGATGCCGCAGCCGCTGGCGAATTCGTGCAGGACAAGGTGGCCGGCCGGTTGATCGCGCCCGGGCATGATGCGGCGTTCATCGAAGCGGTCGGCGTACTCGCCTCGCTGCACGGCGAACTGGCGCCGATGCGCGCGGCCGCTTGTCAGGCGGCCCGCCGCGCCGATTGGGGTGCGGTGCTCGCACTGCTCGAAGCGCATTTTCTGGAACTGGCAGCCGATGCGGCAGCCGAACCGTCACAGCCTGCCGCCTGCGTGGCATAGGTGGGCCGAACGCGACCGGTCCTGGTCGCTTCGGATACACCGTGCCAGCGGTTGGCCGCTGCTGGTGCGCGTGCTGGTCACGATCAGCTGGCTGTCCAACGGCAAGCTCTGGTACTCGGTCGTGGCGCTGCTGCCCTGGCTCGGCGGGGCGGCCGGCACCGCCGGTGCGCTGCGCATGGCGTTGCTGGGCGTGGTCAATCTGACGATCTACACCGTGATGAAGCGCCACTTCGCGCGCCCACGGCCTTTCATCAACTGTCCCGGCGTGTCGGCCTGCACGCGCGCGCTCGACGAGTTCAGTTTTCCGAGCGGACACGTGCTGCACGCGGTCGGTTTTTCGACCATCCTGGTCGCCTACTTCCCGGTGCTCGGCTGGATCGCGTGGCCGTTCACGCTGCTGGTGGCGCTGTCGCGCGTGGTGCTCGGCCTGCACTACCCGAGCGACGTGGTGGTCGGCGCGCTGCTGGGATGGACGGTGGCACAGGCGATCCTGATGCTGTTTTAGGCGCCGACCCGACGGGGTTGGTTGGCTGGCGCGACCGGTCTGCCGCTTCGGTCCCCTGGGTTCGGCTGCTGCATGAGCGACCGCGCAACTGGAATTTCCGAACGCCGACGCCCGCCGATACGGCGTCTGTGCAATGGCGAGAGCCCCGCGGATTGCTTCCTCAATCAAGTGCCGCGCGAGACCGCCGAGCCACCGCGTGCAGCGTCTGCGGCATGCGCGACTTCAGCTGCTCACGCGCCAATCCCGTCCACGAACGCGCAAGCGCCGGGTGATCGATGTCGGCCGGATGCAATTCGAGCCGGACCACGGTCTGCATGCGTTGCCGTGCCGCCAACGACGCGTTCCACAGCACCGACAGGCCACGCCGCCATGCGGCCGAATTGCTCCACACCTGCGCCTGTGCGGTGATGCGGTGTTCGCCGGGCAACAGATGGATGTGCCGCAGCGTGCAGGTGTAGTCGAACCGCGCTTGCGCACGCAATGCGCGCCAGGCTTCATTATCCGAGCAACCAGGCGGGCGCAACGAACCCCTTTGCTTCGATGCCGAGCTCATGAAGCCAGCGCATGCCGGCGTCGATGCGCGCGTGGGCTTCGTCGTACGGCAGGTCGCTGAACTCGCCTTCGCTGCGCGTGTAGTGGCGCCGCCGCACATGATCGATGAAGCCGTTGGCCGGTCGTTCGTCCCGATGCGTGAAGCCGTGCAGCGCGACCTCGTCGCCGCATTGCGCGCGCGCCTGCAGCCACGCTTCGAACGCCGGGTCGCGTGGCTGGCCGTGGTAGCGCGGCACCGCGAGGTGGGTGACGGGCGCCCCGGGCGCGATGCGGTCGAGCGCGGCAAGCAACCGCCGGCACGCGCCCCAGGTGCCCGGCGCCACGTCGTGCAGCACGATGCACAAGGTCCGCTCGGCCACGACAGCGGGCGGGGTCTGCACGGCGGCGGTGGGGGTGTTGCTCATGGACCGATGGTCGCCTATGCGTGTGAAGACGACGCGTCGAGCGCATCCAGCGCCTCGGCCGCCATCGTGTCGTCACCAATCAAGCGGTCGTAGCGTCGCCACAACCCGGGCAGCACGCGGTCCCATGCGTGGCTCTCGGCGCGCGCGCGCGCCGCCGCCGACAGCGCGGCGCGCGGTTGCGCGCACACGGCTGCAATCGCTTCGGCAAACGCCTCGGCCCGGCCACTGGCCACGCCAAGCCCGACGCGCGCATCGACCAGCTCGGCCAGCCCTTCCGCCGCGCGCGCGACCACCGGTGTGCCGCAGGCCAGCGCTTCCAGCACCGACAGGCCGAACGTCTCCTGCGCACCCGCATGCACGAACACGTCGCTGCTCGCGAGCGCGGTGGCGAGCAGCGCAGCGTCCGGCTGCAGCGGGTGGCGGATCACGCGCTCGCCGCTCGGCACGTCCGGGCCGGCGCCGATCGCCAGCAGCCAGTAACGGGGCCCGAGCCGCTGCACGGCGTCCACGAGCACCGACAGGTTCTTCTCCGACGCGAAGCGGCCTGCGAACACCAGCAACCGCGCAGCGGCCGGCAGACCGAGCGCGGCGCGCCAGGCGGGGTCCGCACGGTCGGGGTGAAACACCGCGCCGTCGACGCCCAGCGGCTGTCGCTGCACGCGCGGCACGCCCCAGTCGCGCAGGTGCGCGGCCATCGCCTCGCTTGGCGCCAGCACCAGGTCGAAGTGCCGGTACAGGTGCACCGCGTAGCGCCGTGCAGCCCGCGCGGCCAGCGCACCGGCCCGGCCACCGCCGAGCGCCGAGCGCGCGAGCTGGTCGAGGTTCGAATGGCAGAACGCCACGGCCGGCACCCCCCGCTGCTGCGCCGCATCCAGTGCGGCCCAGCCGAGGCGATACGGGTCCGCTGCTTCGATGAGGCTCGGCTGCGCGGCGGCCAGCAGCCGGGCGGTGGCGGTGCGCTGCCAGGGCAGCCGGTAGCTGCCGCCGCTGCCGGGCAGTGGCCAGCCGGGAATGCGCAGCTGATCGGCGGCGTCGGGCGTCGGATTCGCAATCGTGTGGCGCCACGCCGGGCGCTGCGTGTGCAGGTGGGTGCGCTTGGCCAGCACATAGCGGCGCACGCCGCCACTTGCGTTCCAGAACATCGTCGCATCGAGCAGGTGCGGCGCCGGCTGCGGCGTGTGGGACGATGCCTCAACCATGGGGCACGGGCAGGGCGGGGCAATTCACGAGGTCGATTTTCCACCAGCATGCGCGGCGGCCGATGCGTCGTATCCTGCGGCGATGTGCGCGGTGCTGTCGTCGGGCGCCTGGGCCGCGAAGCGCCGATGACGACCGCCGTTCGCCAATTCCTGTTTGCATCATCAACACTCGGGGGAGACCCGCCATGTCCGATCCATCCAGCGCCGCCGCGCAACCATCCGGCAACCTGCCCGCGGCCACCCGCGCCGACGGGCCGACGCAAGACGACGCAAAACGCGCTGCACGCGAAGGCGACGAGCCGATGAGCGACGTGCAGCGCACCACGCTTGAAGCCCTGAGCCGCGAAGCCGGCGTGCCGTTCGACGCTCAACTGACGACCACCGGCGCGAGTCGCCGCATCAGCGAACTGCAGCGCGCAAAGGACCACGACGCAGAAGCCGCCCGCGCCGCCCAGGGCGCGCCCACGCAAGCGTTGCCATCGGACGCTGGCGAAGAAGACCCTGGCGCCGCGCTCGACGCGCCCGGCACTCCGTCGGCGATCAAGGGCAAGCAAGTTCCGTCCTGACCACGAAGCCAGCAGCGTGTCAGCCCGGCTTGGCCGACGCAGCCAGGCCCACAAGCCCGCGGCGCAGCGTTCCTCTGTCCGTGGCAGAGGCGTTGAAACGGTCAGAGCCGGTCCACAAACGAAGTCCTTGGTCACCAACAGGGACCGTTGAGCGGGCGCTGCCAAGCCTGGAAGCGAGCCGGTCCCACAGATAGGGACCGCGGAGCTGACTTCACCGGTTGCTCCCTCCAGCAGGGGCCGCCGAGCTGGTTCCGCCAATCCGCAGGCGCCGCCCCCGGTGGGGGAAGGCGGGAGCCGACCGCAGGGAGCGAAGCCTGGGGGCGAGCTAATACCCTTCGATGCTCCCCGTGACCGGCAGCACGATGCCCGTGATGTAGCCCGAGCAGACCGGCGCGGCCAGGAACACGTAAGCCGGCGACAACTCTTCCGGCTGTGCCACGCGCTTCATGTCGGTGCCGTCGCCCCAGGTTTTCATCGCCTCGGCGGGTTGGTCGGCCGGGTTCAGCGGGGTCCAGACCGGGCCGGGCGCGACCGCGTTCACCCGGATGCCCCGATCGATCACCTGCGACGCGAGCGCCTTGGTGAACGCGTGGATCGCGCCCTTGGTCGTCGAATAGTCGAGCAGCTTGCTGCTGCCTTTGAGACCCACCACCGAACCGGTGTTGATGATCGAAGCTCCCTGCTTCATCTGCGGCAGCGCGGCTTTCGCCATGTGGAAGTAGCCGTACACGTTGGTGCGCATCGTCAGGTCGAACCGTTCTTCCGAGAGCTGCTCGATGCTGTCCGCGTGTTCCTGAAATGCGGCGTTGTTGACCAGCACGTCGAGCCGGCCGAACGCCTGCACGGTCTGGTCGACCGCCGACTGGCAGAACGCCATGTCGGTCACGTCGCCGCGGATCAGCAGGCAGCGCCGGCCTTCCTTCTCCACATGGCGCTTCGTGTGTTCGGCGTCTTCGTCCTCGTTCAGATAGACGATCGCCACGTCGGCGCCTTCGCGCGCGAACAGCACCGCGACCGAGCGGCCGATGCCGGAGTCGCCGCCGGTGATCAGGGTGGCGAAGCCTTCGAGCTTGCCGCTGCCTTTGTAGTCAGGCGCCGTGTGCTGCGGGGTCAGATCGAGTTCGTGCTCGTTGCCGGGTTTGGCGATGTGCTGCTCAGGGAGTTTTTCGGGCTGCTTGCGCGCGCCGGCCTGCACCGCGGTTTTTTCACCGGATTTGCCGGCATCGGCGTCTTTCTGGTCCTGCTGCTGCTGAATCGCACGTTCCTGCTGCACGCGTTGCGTGGTGTCTTGGTCGTCTTTCATATCGGGGCTCCTGGGGCAATCGAATGCGAATGGGGTGGCCGGCCACGCAACCCGTTGGTTTCCTCGGCCGGGGCTGCACGGCGGCGCCGACCGGATCGGCAGATCACATGCCCGAGACGCTGTTTGCTATTTATTTAATAGCTAACAATACAATGATTGCCTGCGACTCAAAGCGATTGGGCTTGAAGAAATACCGACGAGCCGCAGGCGGTGTGGCGGTCTGGTCACCGCAGGGGCCATGCGCCCGGTCGAAGCTCAGACGCCGGTGCGCCGCTCGACCAGAACCTGTGCCGCGAACGCTGTGAACCCGCCCGCGTCCAGCGCCTGCCTCACCCCGCGCATCAGGTCGAGGTAGTGATGCAGGTTGTGGATCGTGCCGAGCATCGGCCCGAGCATCTCGCCGCAGCGATCGAGATGGTGCAGATACGCGCGGCTGAAGCCGTCTCGCCCACCATCCGCCCACGGCACGCCGGAAGTGCCCGCACACGCGTGGCAGCTGCAGCGCTCATCGAGCGGGCGCAGGTCCGACTTGTGGCGCGCGTTGCGGATCTTCAGGTCGCCGAGCCGCGTGAACAACGTGCCGTTGCGCGCATTGCGCGTCGGCATCACGCAGTCGAACATGTCCACGCCGTTGGCCACGCCGTCGAGCAGGTCCTCCGGCGTGCCGACGCCCATCAGATAGCGCGGTTTGTGCGCCGGCAGCCGGTGCGGCGTGTGCGCGACGATGTGGCGCATCTCGTCTTTGGGTTCTCCCACACTGACGCCGCCGATCGCGTAGCCGGGGAAGTCCATCTCGGACAGGGCAGCCGCCGATTCTTCGCGCAGCGACTCGAACATGCCGCCTTGCACGATGCCGAACAGCGCATTCGGGTTTTCGAGCCGCGCGAACTCGGTCTGGCAGCGTTTGGCCCAGCGCAGGCTGAGTTCCATCGACGTGCGCGCATCGGCTTCGGAAGTGATCCGGCCCGCGGTCTCGTACGGCGTGCATTCGTCGAACTGCATCGCGATGTCCGAGTTCAGCGCGGTCTGGATCTGGATCGAGACTTCGGGCGTCAGAAACAGCTTGTCGCCGTTGACCGGCGAGGCAAACCGCACGCCTTCTTCACTGATCTTGCGCATCGCCCCAAGGCTCCAGACCTGAAAGCCGCCGGAGTCGGTCAGGAGCGGACGCGGCCAGTTCTCGAATGCATGCAGGCCGCCGAATGCGCCGATCACGTCGAGCCCGGGGCGCAGCCACAGGTGGAATGTGTTGCCCAGGATGATCTGCGCGCCCATCTCCTGCAGGCTGCGCGGCATCACGCCTTTGACGGTGCCGTAGGTGCCGACCGGCATGAACACCGGCGTCTCGACCGGGCCGTGGGCAAGCGTCAGGCGGCCGCGGCGCGCCCGCCCTTCGGTCTTCAGCAGTTCGAATTTCATCGACCGTGCCAGCCGCCGCAGTGCAGCCGGCGACCGCTCACCGCGGCGTTCAGCCTGCGGGCTTGCCTTTGACGCCCACGTCGACCGCCGCTGGCGTGGCCGAAACGGCGTTCAGCGCATCCGAATGGTCCCAGGCCCAGGCGGTCAACACGCTGAGGCTCAACAACAGCGTCATGCCGACGACCAGACGCAATACGGTGTTCATGGGAAGAAAGCTCCAGGCGGCCACGAAATCAATGAAAACCCAACCGATCGGCCGATGGTGGGGTGTCGATCGCGCCACCCGTTTGCAGACGAAAACGCGCGGTGCAGGACAAGGGCGGCAATGGGCACGCCAAGATTGTCATGTCCGCTGCGTGCGGTTTCGTGCGTCGGCAGGCCTGTGTTGTCATTTCGTTACGACTGCTGACGAAACCGTTGTTTGCTGACAACAAATTCGGGCATTTTGAGAGGCGCCGCAGGCGACCGGCCGATGTCGTCCCACCGCGTGGTCGCTCAGAGGGAAGCCGGCACCGCATCCGGATACAGTCGCAGCAGCGTCTGCCGAACCGCATCCGACAGCACCTTCTGCAGGCTGGACGTGGTCTGCGGCAGCGAGGCATCGGTGGTCGCCACCGTCGCATTGGCGGCTGTGGTCGCCCGCAGCTGCAACCACAACCGGTCGAACACCGCACCGCGCTCAGCCACCGCGGCCTGCGCTTCCGCTTGCCAGAACCCAGGCGATTCGCCTTCGACCCAGTCGCCGCGCCCGCGCCCGTAATGCGCAACCGCCAGATAGCGCAGCACCGCCGTCACCACCAACGCCTGCAAGAACGGCTCGGCGAAACGCACCGTCGGCCGGTGCACGCCCTTGATGCGGTTGAAGCCGAACGCCGCACCGGCCGCCGTCAGCGCGCCCACCACGCCGCCGATCAGCATGCCGCCGCCGACCGTCAGGCCGCCCGACAGCAGATCGGCCGACAGCCCCGTGGCCGCGCCCGACGCGACCGCGCCCCAGAAACCCGCTTCGCGCGGATCGGCCGGCGTCTGCACCGCGAAGTGCTCGGCCAGCCGCTCGTTCACCTTGGTGGCGGCTGAGCCCTCCAGCCCGTGCAGCGCGATCAGCCGTTGCGTGAGCGACACGGTGGCCGCCTCGAGCCGCGCGGCCAACGCGTCCATCGCCGACTGCTGTGCCTGTTGCGTGCGGTCGCGCGCCACGCCGACCTGGTTCAGCACCTTGTTGACGAGGCCCGCACGTTCGAGCGAGACCGGCTCGACGTCGCGCGCGGCGGCCAGCAGGTAGCCCGACAGCAACTGCATCGCGGCTTCGAACCGTTGTTCGTTGCGCGTCTGCCAGGTCGCCACGACCCGCTGGTACGCAAGGGTCTGCGCGGCCGGCAACACCTTGCCGACCGCATCCAGCAGCACGCGCTCGTGCACCCAGCAGCGCGCGAACGCATCGAGCGGCAGCACCTGGCGCACCACGCTGAACGCGGCCAGGCGGGCGCGCCAGCGCAGCACGTCCTCGTGCTCGGCGGCAGCCGGCTTGGGCCGCCCGGTCTGGTTCAGCAGCACCAGCACCGGCTTGCCGAGCCACTGCAGGATCTGCATCTCCGGCTCGACGTAGCCGACGTCGTTCGGGTCTTCCGACTGCGTTGGCCAGGTACAGCACCACGTCGCCGTGATCGCGCGCGGCGCGCAGCGCCTGCTGGCTGAGCCAGAACGTGCGGTCGCGGTTGCGGTCCCAGACTTCGCGCAGAAACCAGCCGACCGGCTGCTCCGAGTTGCGCAGCCGCTGCGCGAGCCGCACCGAGTCGCCGAAGCCGGGCGTGTCCCACAGCCGCAGCTCGTCGCCCGCGTCGGTCGCGACCAGCACGTGCGAGTCGGCGGACTCGGTGACGTGCGGCGCGTCGCGCACTTCGCCGATGTCGCGGCCGAGCAGCGTGCGCGCCAGCGTCGTCTTGCCGACGTTCGTGTGCGAGATCAGCGCAAGCTGCAGGCGCACGGGCGGCGCCGCGGCTGCGCCGTCGGGGGCATCGCCGGTCGGGCGGGTGGCGTCGTCGAGGGACATCGAATGAAGAGGGAAATCGGGCGGCAGGCGATCCGGGTTGCGGCTGCGGGCTTCAGGCAGCGGCCACCGTCGAGCCGCGCGCGGCCAGGTCGTGTTCGAGCCCGTCGAGCACCGGCGCCAGCAGATCGACGAACGCAACCGGCACGCCGTGCACTTGGCAAAAGCGCCGCCACAGCCCACGCCGATCGGCCCGTCGATCGGCCGCATCGGGCTGCTGGCCGAACCGCTCAAGCCAGCCCGATTCGTCCAGCAGCGCGGCCGTGCGGCGCGGCGCAGCGGCTTTGACCTGATCGATGAAGGCGCCGTGGTTTTCGGTCTCGGGCGTGGCGCTGGCGTTGAACAGCAGCAAGGTGAGCGCGGCCGGCGGCGCGTCGGCGGAAGGGGTGGCCAAGTCCTCACCGTAAGCGCATGGTGTGTGCACCACGAGAGGCGCGCCCTGGCCGAGCAGCTGGGTCGCAATCGCCGCAAGGCTTTGTCGACGCGCGTCGTTCAGGTGGAAGCTGTAGGGTCGCACCGCGAGCCCATGGGAGGATGCCGCCACAGGGCGGGGTCCGCCACGAGCGTCGACAGCAGTTGCAACTCCCCCTGTGCCTGCACCCCCCCCGGCACCCGCAACACCCCCGGATGGACCGCCGGTGCCGGCCAGCAGCCGCAGAAAATACGGCTCCTCCAGATCGAGTGGAAACGCCTGCGCGAGCCGCCGCTCGCGCGTCCAGGCCCAGGCCGCGAGCCCCGCACGCGGCAGCACGACGACAAGCGCCAGCAGCGCCGCGTACAGATGCACCCAATGCGCGCCCGACGCGGGCTGCGGCGGCTGGCTGAACTGCAGCGCGGCGACCTGATCGACCGAAAACGGCTGCATCCCGAGCAGGTGCACCACCGGCCAGAACACGACCGACAGCAAACCATGCACGGCCTGGCGCCTCCAGAAACGTGCTCTCCCAGCCGACGCGGTATTCGGAGACGATGCCGCGCAGGTACAGCGACGCAATCGCCCCGGCCGCGAACAAGGCCGCCGCCAGATGCAGCATGCGTGCGATCCGCGCGTGGTTCAGCGGCGCGGCCCATCGATTCCAGTCGCGCGCAAAACCGAGCAATGCGCCGCGCAGCAGCGCCGGTTGTTCCTGCTGCTGGGCAGCGGTCGTGCGCCCGCCCAGCCAGCGCTCGAGCGCGTGGCGCGAGCCAGCGGGGCACGGGCAGCCCGGGCTCATCGGCCGCGGCTCGGCGCATGCGCAGCAGCAGCGGCAACAGCAGCAACACCAGATAAACCACGAGGTTCCAGGCGACGATCGCGAGCAGCGCGGTCGACAACAGATCGACCCGCTGCGGATTGGCGATGCGTTCGGCGAACCCGCCGGCCAGCAGCGCGGCGAGTGCCGAGCCGAGCCCCGCCCACAGCGGCCAATGGCCCGTTTGCCGTACCGCGCCAACCACCGCGTGGCGCGACTGCAGCCGGTCCAGCAGCGCGTGGGCACGAGCCTGCAGATACCGCTCGGCGGGCGCGCCGCCGGCGCCCGTCGCGGCTGGCCCTTGCAAGGCCTCGCGCGCCACCAGGCTGGCTTGGCGCCGGTCTTCCGCGTGCAGCAGCAGCTGGTCTCGGTCCGCCGATTCGACGGCACGCAGCAGCGCGATCTCGCGCGCGGTCGACTCGTTCATCGGGTGGCAAATGGGCGGCTGGCGCGGGGCATGAGCGCGATTATCGATGCCGGCTCAGGGCGCCTCGCAGCGCGCGAAGGGGAACCTAAAATGACGCGAACCCCGGGCCGCCCGCCTCGGTCGAGCGCCCCTTTCGACCGAGACAAACCCGCAGTCGATCCTCACCCGCGGCCTCAAAAACTGGAGACAACCCCATCATGAGTACCGAATCGGTCCAGTCGGACCAGGCCCAAGCCGAACTGCGTCAGGCCGCGCTCGAATACCACGAGTTTCCGGTCCCCGGCAAGTTGCAGATCCAGGCGACCAAGCAGCTCGTGAACCAGCGCGATCTGGCACTCGCCTACTCGCCCGGCGTGGCCGCACCCTGCCTGGAAATTCAGAAAGACCCGCAGACCGCGTTCCGCTACACGAACCGCGGCAACCTGATCGGCGTGATCAGCAACGGCACCGCGGTGCTGGGCCTGGGCAACATCGGCGCACTGGCTTCCAAGCCGGTGATGGAAGGCAAGGCGGTGCTGTTCAAGAAGTTCGCGGGCATCGACGTGTTCGACATCGAGGTCGACGAGCAGAACGATCTGGACAAGCTGGTCGAGGTGATTGCGGCGCTCGAGCCGACGTTCGGCGGCATCAATCTGGAAGACATCAAGGCGCCCGACTGTTTCTACGTGGAGCGCCGCTTGCGCGAGCGCATGAAGATTCCGGTGTTCCACGACGATCAGCACGGCACCGCGATCGTGGTGGGCGCGGCGGTGCTGGGCGGACTGCGCGTGGTCGGCAAGGAACTGGCGAACGTCAAGCTGGTCACGTCCGGCGCGGGCGCTGCCGCGCTCGCCTGCCTGAAGCTTCTGGTCAAGATGGGGCTGCCACGCGAGAACATCTTCGTGACCGACCTGGCCGGGGTCGTCTACGAAGGCCGCACCGAGCTGATGGACGAGGACAAGATCCAGTTCGCGCAGAAGACCGACGCGCGCAAGCTCACCGAGGTGATCGACGGCGCCGACGTGTTTCTCGGCCTGTCCGCGCGGCGGCGTGCTCAAGCAGGAGATGGTCAAGCGCATGGCGCCGAGCCCGCTGATCCTGGCACTCGCGAACCCGAACCCCGAAATCACGCCCGAAGAAGCGAAAGCGGTGCGGCCCGACGCGGTGCTCGCGACCGGCCGCACCGACTACCCGAACCAGGTCAACAACGTCCTGTGCTTCCCCTACATCTTCCGCGGCGCGCTCGACTGCGGTGCGACCACGATCACCGACGAGATGGAAATTGCCGCGGTGAATGCGATCGTCGATCTCGCGCAGGCCGAGCAGAGCGAGGTGGTGGCGGCGGCCTATGCGGGTCAGCAACTCGCGTTCGGGCCCGAATACCTGATCCCGAAGCCGTTCGATCCGCGGCTGATGACGAACATCGCGCCGGCCGTGGCCCAGGCCGCGGCCGACAGCGGCGTCGCACTGCGGCCGATTGCCGACATGGAGGCGTATCGCCAGAAGCTGCAGAACTTCGTCTACGCCTCCGGCACCACGATGAAGCCGATCTTCATGACCGCGCAGCGCGGCCGAGAAAAAGCGCGTGGCCTACAGCGAGGGCGAAGAAGAGCGCGTGCTGCGCGCCTGCCAGATCGTGGTCGACGAGCGACTCGCACGCCCCACCCTGATTGGCCGGCCGGCCGTGATCGCGCAGCGGATCGCAAAGTTCGGCCTGCGCCTCGCGCAAGGCAAGGACTACGACATCGTCAACGTCGAAGCAAGACGACCGCTACCGCGACTTCTGGCAGACCTACCACCAGATGATGGAGCGGCGCGGCGTGACGGTGTCGATCGCGAAGATCGAGATGCGCCGGCGGCTGTCGCTGATCGGCGCGATGCTGCTGCACAAGGGCGAAGTCGACGGCATGATCTGCGGCACCTGGGGCACCACGCGGATGCACCTGCCCTACATCGATCAGGTGATCGGCAGGCGCCCGGGGCGACTGCAGCAGGAAGGCGTCTACGCCTGCATGAACGGCCTCGTGCTGCCGAACCGGCAGGTGTTCCTGGTCGACACGCACGTGAACGACGACCCGACGCGCGGCCGAGCTCGCCGAGATCACCGTGATGGCGGCCGAGGAGATGCTGCGCTTCGGCATCGAGCCCAAGGTCGCGCTGCTGTCGCATTCGAACTTCGGCACCACGAACCAGCCCGAGCGCGCTGAAGATGCGCCAGACGCTGGCGCTGCTGCGCGCGCAGGCGCCCTGGCTCGAAGTCGACGGCGAGATGCACGGCGACGTGGCGCTCGACGGCAAGGCGCGCGAGCAGCTGATGCCGCACAGCACGCTGAAAGGCGACGCGAACCTGCTGGTGCTGCCCAACATCGACGCCGCCAACATCGCCTACAACCTGCTGAAGACCGCAGCCGGCGGCAACATCGCGATCGGCCCGGTGCTGCTGGGCGCGGCCAAGCCGGTGCACATCCTGACGGCCAGCGCCACGGTGCGGCGCATCGTCAACATGACGGCGCTGACGGTGGCCGATGCGAACGCGACGCGCGAATCGGCAGTGCACGACGCCGTGATCTGAGCAAAAAATGCGCAACCTCTAGACGCACATTGCCTTCTGCGCCGATTCGCAGCGCAGATGCCCCCACAACCTGCGGGCAAGGCTTGCGATTACCACAGCTTTGCGTCACACTACCGGTCGGCATTTAGGTAGAAACCCGAACTCGTTTCCAGAGGCGGCTGCCTTCGGGTGCAAGGGTGGATTCGGGATGTCGTCAGTGCTTGATTTTTTGTTGGGAAGCCGGTTTCGCGCCGGCGCAATCGCTGGATTGCTGGTCGGTGTGAGCTTTGCGGCTGCGGCGCGTGGCCCGCTGCCAGTGCAACAGGAGCCGTCGTCTGCGGACGTGATTGCGCTGGCCGAGTTGCCCGCGCAGGCGCGCACCGTCTACCGGTTGATCCTGCAAGGCGGGCCGTTTCGGCACGAGAAAGACGGCAGCGTATTTGGCAACCGCGAGCGCATGCTGCCGGCCAAGCGCCGCGGCTACTACCTGGAGTACACGGTGGACACGCCCGGCCTGGGACACCGCGGTGCACGTCGGCTGGTGTGCGGCGGGCCGGCGCAGACGCCGGATGCCTGCTATTACACCGGTGACCACTACGCGAGCTTTCGCCGACTGGCACCTTCGTCGCAGCCATAGGTCGGTGGGTTTGGTGGTTGTGCTGCGTTCACAGCTCGTGCAGGGAACGGTGTCTGTCGGGTTCGTCCCCGAATGGATCGTAATTTTTCGAGTCGAGTCGGTTTTTGTAGTCAATTTGAAAGAGCAATAGAAGATGGATGCACCGCTTAGCCGGGACCCGCTGCTGCAGGCGCAGCAGTTCCCTGGCCACGAACCCACCCCGCGGACGAGCCCCACCGTCCGCACACCGCAGCAGCATTTGCCGCAGCAAGCCATGCAGCCGAGCCAGGAATCGCTGTTGCGCGGCGTGCGCAGCAACATCGTGCAGTCGATCCGTGCGTTTCGCGTGACCGATCTGCACGTGGCCGCGACCGAACTCGGCCAGCATTTCCTGTATGCAAATCTGGCCGTGGCCCAAAGCAAGCAGGACGTGCTCGACCTGATCGCCCAGCAGTTCACGTTTCCTGCGCATTTCGGCAAGAACTTCGATGCGCTCTACGACTGCATGACCGACCCGCTGCACAAGTCGGGTCCGCAGCCCGGCTTCGTGGTGGTGCTCGAGCACATCCCGGCGAACGGCAAGTTCGACAAGGAGGCGCGCGAACAGCTGCTCGACATCTTCCGCGACGCGGCCGACTTCTGGGCCGATCGGAAAATCCCGTTCCGCTGCTTCTATTCTTTTCGGTAGCCCGTTCTGCACACACCAGCCAAGCAGAACGGGCGAACGAGGCCAATGGAGTTGCCAGCTCGGGCGGATTGCACGGCGCTGCCGTGGCAAGCGCTGCGAGCACGACCGAGCGCGTGAGCACCCACACGACGGCAGCACCCGCTGCCGGCACCAACGAGTCGACCGACGGCATGCCGACCGATCGACTGCTTGACGTGACGCCGCAGGCGTTGCGCATGAGCAGTCCGTTCAATGCGGCGTACTGGTTGTCGGCCGCCTGAGCGAGCGCGATCCGGGCACAGCGCTTGCGCTGCGCTCCAAGTGGCTCGATCGGCCTACCGGTGATTGGGTTGCAGCGCATAAAAAACCCGCTCACCACAGCGGGTTTATGTTTTGTCGCAGGCCCTTAGGCCGTCGTAGGTTGGGTCGCCAGCGCCAGTGCCAGATACGCGTCGACCGACACCTCCTCGGCCCGGCGCTGCACATCGAACGCGCCTGCAAAACCGACTTGGTCGAGCCAAGGCCCGAGCGTGTGCCGCAGCAACTTGCGCCGCTGGCCGAACGCCACGCGCAGCAGCTCGCGCAGCCAGGTGGCCTGCACGGGCGCAAACGTCTCCCGGGGCACCATGCGCACCACCGCGCTGTGCACCTGCGGCGGCGGATCGAACGCTTCTGGTCCGACCACGAACAATTGCGCCATCGCGTAGCGCCACTGCAGCATCACGCTGACCCTGCCGTACGCGGCCGTGGCCGGCAGCGCGACCATGCGCTCCACCACCTCTTTTTGCAGCATGAAGTGCTGATCCGCAACCGCGTCGACGTGGTCGAGCAGGTGAAACAGGATCGGCGTCGAGATGTTGTAGGGGAGATTGCCCACGATGCGCAAACTGTGGTTGCCGGGTGCCGCGCCGGTCGCTGGCATCGCTTCGATCTGCCGCGCGAGTGCGGCGAAGTCGACCGCCAGCACGTCCGACTCGATCACTTCGAGCCGTTTGTCGTTGCGCAGCCGGCGCGCCAGGTCGCGGTCGAGCTCGATCACCGTGAGTCGGCCCGTGCGCGCGAGCAGCGGCGCGGTCAATGCCGACAAGCCGGGGCCGATCTCCACCAGCGCGGCATCGTCTGCGCGCGGGTCGATTGCGGCGACGATCGCATCGATCGCGCCCGCGTCGATCAAAAAATGCTGGCCGAAGCGTTTCTTCGGTCGATACCGCGCGCTGCCGCCGCCGCCGCGCGCGGCTGCTCATCGTGGCCGCCGCGCGGGCAGATCGATCGTCACACCGAACCGACGCCAGCCACTTATTGCGGCGGCTCGCGCAGGTCGACGAACGCGCGGTTGCGCACGTCCTGCGCCCACGGCGGATAGGCCTCGTCGAGCTTTTTCTCTCGGAGCACATTGCGCGCGAGTTCGCGTTGCTGGCGCGGCGTGAGCGCGGCTTCGCGTCGCTCGAGCAGCTGCACCAGGTGCACACCGAACTGCGTGGTGAACGGCTCGCTCAACTGGCCGGGCGAGAGGCCGGCCAGCGTCTGCTCGAACTCGGCCACGTACTGGCCGGGGCTCGACCAGCCGAGATCGCCACCGTCTTTGGCGCTGCTGTCGGCCGAGTTCTCGCGTGCAAGGGTGGCGAAGTCGGCGCTGCCCGACTCGATCCGGCGCCGGTAGTCGGCCAGCCGCGCACGCGCGGCCGCTTCGTCCTGCTGCTTGTTCACGCGCAGCAGGATGTGGCGCGCGTGGTTTTGCATGACCGTCATGCCGGCCGGTGTGCCCAGACGCCCTTTGTCGATCACCTTCAGCACGTGAAAGCCTGCGCCGGAGCGGACCGGACCGGCCACGCCGCCTGCGGGCAGCGCTTTGGTGGCGGTCAGAAACAGCTCCGGGTAACGATCGGCGCTGCGCAGTCCCATGCGGCCGCCGGTGGCGCGTTCGGGGCCGTCCGAGAATTCATTGGCCAGCGCAGAAAAATCCTCGCCTGCCTTGGCGCGGCTGGCCACCAGGTCGGCGCGCTGCTGGCGTTCGGCCACCTGCTGCGGCGTCGCGCCTTCGGGCACGCTGATCAGCACCTGGGCGAGCTCCAGCTCGGTCGGTACGCCATCGGTCTGCGGGCGGTTCATGAACTGGTCGATGTCGAGCTCGGTGACCTTCACCTTCGGCTCGAGTTCGCGTTCGCGCAGGCGCTGCAGCGTGATCTGGCGCCGCAGCTCGTCGCGCAGCTCGTTGGGCGGATAACCGTCGGCTTCCAGCCGCTGGCGCAACTGCGCCACCGTGATCTTGTTTTGCCGCGCGACGTTCAGCTCGGCCTGGTCGACCGCGCCGTTGTCGATCTTGATGCCGGCCTCGCGCGCGAGCTGCAGTTGCGTGCGGTCCGTGATCATGCGCTCCAGCACCTGCTGCAGCAGCACGTCGGGCGGCGGCACCTGCTGGCCGGACTGCGCGAGCTGCTGGGCAATGCGCTCGGCGCGCGCATGCAGCTCGTTGTTCGTGATCGGCTCGGAGTTCACCACCGCCACGATGAAGTCGGCCTGCTGGCGCTGCGTGGGCGCGGCCGAGCCGGGACGCGGCAGCTCGATCGCGCGGGACGCGGGCGTGCTCAGCGCGGGTGCAGAAAACGAGGGCGAGCGGCCGGAGGCCTTGAAGCCCTGCGCGTGCGCGTTGCCGAACGCACCGAACGCACCGAACCACAGCGCCAGCACGAACGCTGGTCGTGCGAGGGATGCAAGCGGCCGCGCAGCATGTGCGCGAACTTCGGGTCGCTTGGTCGTCAAAGAATAAGAATGAATCATCGGCCTGCAGGAGTCCTGGGTTGTCTGCCGCAACGTGCATGCGGCGTGTTCAAGGATGACGCCACACGGCTAGTCGTAGTTCCCGAACCGGCTCGGCGTGGTGGTCTGCTCGCGCAGGAACTGGTAGCGCGGCACGTTGCGCTGCAGCGTCTGCAGCGGGCTCGAGCCGATGCGCGAGAAGCCGACGAATTCGAGCTGGAACATGACGCGCGTGTTGCCCGAGGTCGGCGTGTGCTGCAGCCGCTCGAACACCACACGGCCGAGCCAGCAGCCGCCGTCGTACTCAAAGCCCACGATGCCGTCGACCAGCCGCTTGTCGGGCATCGAATAGTTGAGCCGCCCCACGCTGTACCAGCGGCCCGGGCCCTGGCCCTGACCCGCGCCGAGATTCAGCCCGCGATCGCCGAAGAAGTCGTTCAAGGGCCACTGCCAGCCGATGTCGATCGACTCGTTCAGGCCGCGCTGAAAGCGGTAGGCCGCGCTGATGCTGCGGTAGTTGCTCGGCGTGTAGCGGCCGCCGATCGACACCCGCTCGGACTCGCCCGCCTTCGGGTTGTACTGCACCGTGGTGTCGAGACGCCACTGCTGCGTCCAGTTGATCGTGCTGCCCAGCAGCAGATCGCTGAAGCGGTCGACCACCGGGGCTTCGCCGGGCAGCGTCACACGCTGATCCTTGAAGCGCAGCCGCTGCGCGATGCCGAAGCGCGCGGCTTCGGCCCCGCTGCCCGCATCGAACAGCCGCGTCGTCACGCCAAGTGTCAACAGGTTGTTGTCGGCGATGCGGTCGTTGCCGACGAACGCGTTTTCGGTGTAGATGCTGGCGAAGTTGAAGTCGTGCCGCGCGGTGTCGTAGATTGGCAGCTGGCTCTGGTCGCGGTACGGCGTGTAGACGTAGAACGCGCGCGGCTCGAGCGTCTGGCGAAACGCGCGGCCGAAGAAGCTCGCGTCGCGCTCGAAGATCAGCCCGTTGTCCAGGCTGAACGTCGGCACCACGCGGTCGGCGGCCATCGCGCCGTTGACCAGCATCTCGTCGAAGTTGTAGTGCGTGGCGTGCAGCTGCACCTTCGGCGTCACGAAGTAGCCGGGCGCCAGAAAGGGCCGGCTCAACTGCGCGCTGGTGAAGCTGCGCTGCGCATCGGGTTGCAAAGTCAGTGCGCGGTCGGCCGAAAACCGCGTGTAGTCGCCGTCCACCGAATAGTCGAAGCCCGCCACGTCGAAGCGCGAATACCGCGCGGTGACCTGCGGCAGCCGGTTGTACGGCGGAATGATCGGCGACGTCGGGTCTTGCAGGGTCTGCCACTTGAGGGCGGACGCCGTGACGCTGAAGTTGTCGCGCGCCCAGGCAAGCGAGCCGGTGCTCGGCAGCAGCCGCTGCACCAGCGACGGCGAGCCGCGCGGGAAATCGCGCCAATAGTTGTCGTCGCTGACGCGGTTCACGTTCAGGTTCAGTCCGAGCGGCCCGAAGCCCGCAATGCCCGGGTTCACCACGCCGTTGTGCTGCACCGACGTGCCCCAGCGCTGCGTGCCGCCGCGCAGCGCGTCATACGGCATGTAGTTGCCGCGCACCTGACCGCGGTAGCTGTCTTCCAGATAGCGGAATTCGCCGCCCAGGTCGACCCCGCGGCGCGACTTGACCGACGGGTAGAACGTCGCGTCCCGGTTTGGCGCAATGTCCCAGTAATAGGGCAGCAGCAACTCGACGCCGCTCAGGTTGTCGACCAGCACGGTCGCCGGCAGAAACCCCGATTTGCGCTTGTCGGACAGCGGAAACGACACCGGCGGCAGCTTCGGCGTCTTCACGCCCTTGAATTCGAGCGTTGCGCCTTCGGCCCGGCCGGTGTCTTCGTTCAGATCCAGATCAAGCTTGTCGGCGCGAAACACCCAGGCCGGCATCCAGCTCGGGCCCGGCTGGCGCTGGCAGGTCGAATAGGTGGCGTTCTCGATCGCAACCTTCTTCTCACCGACGAACACCACGCGGTCGGCCTGGCCGTACGCATTGTTGACGAGCAGCCGGTATTTCGGGTTCAGCAGGAAGCCCTCGAACGACTCCATCTTCAGCTCGAGCTGCGGGCCTTCGTAGACGTTGCCGGCGCGGTTCAGGTAGATGTCGCCGTGCGCCTTGGCCAGGTCTTCCGGTGCGAGGTACTGCAACTGGTCGGCGCGGATCACCGTGTCGCCGCGGCGGACTTCGGCATTGCCGTCGACCGACGTCTGCAGATCGGTCTGCGAGGTGACACGGTCGCCGTAGATGAAGGTCGGCGCCCCTTGCCGGGTGGCGCCTGGCAACAGTTCGCGCAACTGCGGCGTGGTGCGCAGGGACAGCGCCGGCAATGGGGGGTCCGCCGGGCGCACCGGGGGGTTGGCCTGCGCGGTGGGCAGCGGGGTCAGCGGCTTGCTGGGCGCCTTGTTGGCTGCCTTGCCCGCCGGCGTGGCTTTGTCCGGTTTGGCCGATTTGTTTGCTTTTGCCGCCTTGTCGACTTTGCTCGCTTTGTTCGACCTGGCCGGGTCAGCGGCCTGCTTCTTGTGATCTGCCGCCTTCGAGGGGGTTTTGGCCGAGCCTTTGGCGGCGGGTGCGGCATTGCCGCGCGACGCCTTTTTATCGTCCTTCTTCTGCGCGGCAGTGGGCTGCGCAGGGCGGTCGTTTTTCTTCTGTTCCTGCGCGGCCAACACCGAGCCGGCGCCGAGTGCGAACAGCAGCGGCGCCGCCACCAGACCGGTGGCCGATGCGCGCACGAGCCAGGCTGTGCGTGCGCGGTCGTTGCCCGTCCACGCGCTGCGCAGTGGGGAGAATACGGGGGGAGGGGCGATGGGCACCGGGCGGATCGATCGGTCGAGAGAGAAAGGACGCGGCGGCATCACCGGGCCTCGGGGAATCGGCGCTGCACCGAGGCGGCCCGAGCGGCCACACAGCACGCGGGTTCATAAAATGCATTATCCATGACGCCTCCCGAAACCCCCCATTTGCCGCCCTCGGCCGGCCCCAGTGTGGCGTTTGCGCCCGTGCCCTGGACAAATGCCGAGCGCCGCGCGGCTTTTTCGCGCTGGCTGGAGACGGTTGCCCCGCGCGATCGGCTCGACCCCGCCACGCTGCGCATCGCCGCCGCCGACGCGAGCTTTCGCCGCTTCCTGCGCATCGACCGCACCCCGACCCCCGATGACGGCGCCACCAGCCGCATCCTGATGGACGCCCCCCCCGCGCAGGAGAACTGCCGCCCGTTCGTGCAGATCGCCGAGCTGATGCAGCGGGCCGGGCTGAACGTGCCGCAGGTGCTCGACTGGAACGAGCCCGACGGCTTCATGCTGCTGACCGACCTGGGCCAGCGCACGCTGATGGACGCGCTTGACCCGGCCGACACCGACCACGCGCTGCCGCTCTATGCGGGCGCGATCGACGCCTTGGTCGGCTGGCAGCTCGCGTCCAGGCCCGGCGTGCTGCCCGTCTGCGACGAGGCGCTGCTGCGGCGCGAACTCGCGCTGTTTCCCGACTGGTACATCGAGAAGCACAAGGGCATCGCGATCGACGCAGCGATGCGCGAAACGCTGGACCAGGCGTTTGCGGCCCTCGTGCAGCACAACCTCGCCGCACCGTCCGTCTATATCCACCGCGACTTCATGCCGCGCAACCTGATGCTGCCCGTGCGGGCCGAGACGCGCGTCGGCGTGCTCGATTTTCAGGACGCGGTCTACGGCCCCGTCAGCTACGACATCGCGTGCCTGATGCGCGACGCGTTCCTGTCCTGGGACGAAGAATTCGTGCTCGACGTGACCGTGCGCTACTGGCAGCGCGCCAGACAAGTCGGTCTGCTCGGGCGGCTGAGCGCGAGCGGCTGGGGCGACGACTTCGGCGAGTTCTACCGTGCGGTCGAATGGATGGGCCTGCAGCGTCACCTGAAGGTCGCCGGCATCTTCGCGCGGCTGACCCTGCGCGACGGCAAGCCCAAGTACCTGGCCGATGCGCCGCGCTTCATCGGCTACATCCGCGCCACGGCCAGCCGCTACCGCGAGCTGACGCCGTTGCTGCGACTCGTCGACCGGATCGAAGGCACGGCGGCGGTGACGGGCTATGCGTTCGGGCGGATGTAGCGGTGCGGCTGTGAGGCCGATCGAGTTCGGACGGCGCCTGGGCTGCTTGCATTCAAGGCAAGGGCCCGCATTGCAGCCGCCGCGGCAGCAATCGCAGCGAGCGCGCCGGTGTGCGCGGCCACATCGCGGCGTTTGAACTTGCCTCCGTTCTTGACCAATCCCAGTGCCCAGACTTTGAGTAAAAAGTGCTCCTGACGCAGGTGTTTGGTGCCTCTTCAGCTATCCAATCAATAGCAAATCGATTGCTGCTCTCCGATGCCTCGCTTCCACGTCCCCGACCCCCTGCAACCCGGCGCCCACCTTGCGCTGCCGGCCGGTGCCGCACGCCACGTGCAGGTGTTGCGGCTGCAGCCCGGCGCGGAGATCACGTTGTTCGATGGGCAGGGCGGCGAATGCGCGGCGGTGGTCGAGCGCATTGGCCGCAGCGACGTGCAGGTGCAGGTCGGCGCGCACCGCGCAGTGGAGCGTGAAGCGGCGCGCGCCGTGCACTTGGTCGTCGGCATGCCCGCCAACGACCGCATGGACTGGCTGGTCGAGAAAGCCACCGAGCTGGGCGCGACCAGCATCCAGCCGCTGGTCACCGAACGCAGCGTGCTGCGGCTGGCCGGCGAGCGTGCGGACAAGAAGCGCCTGCACTGGGATGCGATCGCGGTGGCTGCCTGCGAGCAGTGTGGGCGCAACCGTGTGCCGCGCGTGCATCCGGTGCAGACGTTGACCGCGTGGTTGGCGCAGACCGACCCCACGCGCGATGCAGCCGATCGGCGTGTGCTGTCGCTGCGCGATGCGGCGGCCACAACGGCAGCAACGACAACGGCAGCACCCGCAACACCGCTGGCGGCGACGGCAAAGACGGCAACTGCGACAGAGACAGCAAGGGCAAAGCCACCAGAGACGTCAGCAGAAACAGCAGAGGTTGGTGCTGCCACAGCGTTGATCGCTGCCACAGCATTTCGCAGCAGCAGCAACAACGCCACGAGCCATGGCCCCACAGGACGCTTCGACACCAACGCCACCCGTCCCGTCTGGATCGTCGGCGGCCCCGAAGGTGGCCTGACCAACCGCGAAGAAGACGCCCTGATCGCTGCCGGCTTCGTGCCGATGTCGCTCGGCACGCGCGTGCTGCGCGCCGAAACCGCAGCGCTTGCGGTGCTTGCCGCACTCGTCACCCCAGCCAAAGGCTGCTGAGCCGGCGGCCGCTTCAGGAAGCGCGTTGGGCCCGCGCTCCGCCATGCCCGCAGCGCCCACGGCGGGCCCGTTCCTCGGCAGGCGCGTGGCGCTGCAGCCCGCATTCTTACTCGCGGTGTTCGGCAGGGCATCGGCTTCTACGGCCCGCCCATGCATCTGCAAGCGGTGATGGCGCGCACCGGCTGGTCGCTGCAGTTCGTCTCGCTCGTGGACAGCGCACAATTTTTTGACCGGCGCCCTTGTGGCGGCGAATTTGCCGCGCCGGTGCACACGACTCGCGCTGCCGCGGGTCATGCGCACGGGCGCGGTAAGCGTGTTGGACCGTTCCCCACATGCGATGCGTCGCACAAGCCGAGTCCGAGTCAGCCAAAGCACAGGGACACTGCGCTTTGGCGATACTGCCGCCCGATGAGTGGCCGTATCAAACGCATGCAGCGCAATGCCGTACTCGACGCCTTGCCGCCGGTGTCCGATCGGGACCCGATCTGTCCGTTGTGCAGCCGCCCGATTCCCGCCGCGCAGCAGGACAAGCACCACCTGGTGCCGCGCTCGCGGGGCGGAACCCGAACCGAAGTCATGCACCGCATCTGTCACCGTCAACTGCATGCGCTGTTCTCTGAAACGGAGCTGGCGCGCAACTACGCAACGGTGGACGCCTTGCTGGCCCACCCGGAAGTTGCCCGGTTCGTGGCCTGGGTGCGGCAAAAACCGCCCGAGTTCATGGAGCGCACGCGGCGCAGCAGCCGGCGGGCCGGGGCTTGAGCGTTCTTGGCGGGCGACCGACATGTGGCCTGCGCAACGGGCGCCGACTGGCGACTGCCTGCGCCCCGCAGGCGCTGAGCTGAAGTCCGGGCCCGCTTTCCTCCGTCGCCTCGCCACCGGAAAACCGTCCTCGGCTTCCCGTTGTCAGCTTGACGCTTCGGCCTGCCCCACATCAGGGTGCGCTGATTTCCAGCGTCAGGCCCGACGCCCAGCTTGTTGGGACCGCAAAATGACGCCTGCACGGCGGGACCGTTCGCATCGCCCAGTCGGCCCGAGCCGGCGACTGTGGTCACGACCCCCGCGGGCGTGACCTTGCGGATGCGCTGATGTCCGTGTCGAACAGATACAAATTCCCACCGGGGCCGATCGCCAGCCCCGTGGGGCGGTTGAACCGC
>CAWAQL010000012.1:0-60330 GCA_963784295.1 uncultured beta proteobacterium | reverse complement strand
CGCCAGCGCGGCTGTGGCTTCCCGTGACGGCGCTTTGGCTTCGCCGGCAAGTTGCTGCGCGCGGTTGGTGTCGACCATCGCCTGCAGACGTGCGGCGTGGCGTTTGAGCTCTCCGAGCTGGCCGTGATGTCGTGGTTCGCGTCGGATGCCGCCTGCAGCTGCGCGGCATAGTTCTTCAACTCATTGAGCTGAGTGGTCAGGCTGCGCGTCGCATCCGCCATCACCAGGTAGTCGGCCGACATCGGCCAGCCAAGACTCGATCTCGAAGCAGCCGCCGTGGCCACGCGCGACCAGCTCGCCTGGCACCGGCAACTCGATCCACGGGTCGTCGCCCTGCAGCAGCGCGAGCACCGAGCGCGACCAGGGCCGGGCGCCTGCAGCGCCATCTGCTGGCTCGGCATCGCATTGAGCGGCTCAATTGGGTCACGCCTGCAATCCCAGTGCCAGAGGAGCGCGCCGTCGATGCGAGCAACCGCATCGAGTGCAGCTGCAGATAGCCCGCGCGGTCCGCCGGGTCAAGTCGCAGCCCGTCGGCAGCGCCCTGGCAGTCAAGCTGTCCGGGCAGCGGAAACACCAGCGTCTGGCGTTCGTCACCGATCACGCCGGCCGCCATCACCTTGCGATCTTCTGCGTACCGGCCACCGATGCGGATGAACAGCTGCGCCGAGAACAGTGCCTGCGCAGTCGGCGCAAAGCCGCTGTCGTCGATTTCGAAAGCGCCGGCTTCGCTTGCCGGGCGCGCCTCCATGATGAACTGATAGGTCGCCGCATCCGGCTGCGCGAGCAGATAGCGCGCGACGGCCGGCGGCATGTTATCGAACGCGACGCGGAACTCGGAGCTGGTCAGGTCGCGCGTGACCGGCTCCACCGCCTGCACGGCCCAGCCGTTTTCCTGCAGGAAACGCAACAGCGTCTGGCGTGTGAAGTGGCGCACGTGCGTGGCGTCGAGCAGGCCTTCTTCGCGGTAGCGAAACTCGCCCGCGATCAGCTCGGCGATCAGGCCCGCGTAGCCGGTGTTGGGCACCGACAGCAGCAGCCGCCCGCGTGCCGCCAGCAGCCCGTGACAGGCGCGTGCAACCCGCTCGGGCGAGCGGATGTGTTCGAGCACGTCGGCGCACACGATGTAGTCATAACGCTCGCCGGCAAACATTGCGTTCAGATCGCATTGTTCGAGATCGGCGACCAGCACGCGCCGGTAGTACGGTTCGGCCAGGCCCGCTTCCACCGCGTTGTAGTTCACGCCGTCGACCACGCAGCCCTTGACATAGGTCAAAAACTTGCCGAGTGCGCCGCTGCCGGTGCCCAGGTCGAGCACCCGCGTGCCGGGTTTGATGCGGTCGGCCAGCGCGGACAACGACGTGTGTTCGCCGCTGCGAATCTCGCGCCGGTAGACATGGCGAAACGGTGTGATGGTGCCGCTCCCATCCGCTGGCATCCGCTGCCGGTCCAAAGGCGCAGGGGCGCGCAAGATCAGGTCGTGCTGCAATTTGGGTTGGGGTTGCAAAGCGAGTCAGGGCGGACGGGCCGAATAGAGAACCGAACGGTGAACGAGAACCGGGTGGGTTTCGATTGCCACGGCACGGTCCCGGTCGGCAGCCAGAATAAGTTGAGGAGCGAAGCCCTTTGCGCCTCTTCAATTCGGGCGAAAAAAACGCTTTTGGCTGAACGCCGAAGCCGTACCCAGCAGGCTGGCAAGCGGCTTGTTTTTCGCGCATGATGCTACCATGGGACCTGCTTGGGCAGCCTTTTTCGAGGCTGCTCGCCCAGGCTTGCACGTGGCAATATTTCGTTGCAAACACAATCTGCACGCATGGCCGTTCTGTAGCAGGTGCAGGCAAAAAGTCGATTTCCTTTCCGATGCCTGAAGCAGCAGGCCGTGTTTCGGCTCAGGACGGCGCAGAGCGGTCCATCTGACGGGTGCACAGCTGCTCCCGGATGCGTGTCTGAGGTTTGCTGCAAACTCGACGCCTCACCCGATCCCCATCGATTCATCCCTTCTTGCAGGAGACGCTTTCCATGAGCACCAAACTCGACAACGTGATCTACACCGCGCATGCGACCACCACCGGTGGCCGCGAGGGCCGTGCAAAAACCGACGACGGCCGGCTCGATGTCAAGCTCGCGCCGCCCACCAGCATGGGCGGCAGCGGCGATGCGACGAACCCGGAACAGCTTTTTGCGGCCGGCTATTCGGCCTGCTTTCTCGGCGCGTTGAAGCACGTGGCCAAACAGAAGCAGGTCAAGGTGCCCGACGATGCTTCGATCGATGCGAGCGTGCAGCTCGGCCCGATCCAGCAGGGCTTCGGCATCGCCGTGAAGATGGTTGTCTCGCTGCCCGGCATGGACCGCACCACCGCGCAAAATCTGGTGGACGCGGCACACGTCGTATGCCCCTATTCGAACGCGACGCGCGGCAACATCGACGTCGACCTGAGCCTGGCTTCCTGAGACCGATGGCGCGTTGCAGCCGTCGTGGCTGCGCCCCCTGACTGCAGATTGCAGGAATCTTCAGTCAGGCACTTGGTGTCGGGGCATGCGCCGCAGCAACCCCGCGATGGCGTGACGCACGGTGGCCGCCCGCACGGCGCCTCGATCACCGGCAAAGTGCATGCACTCGGCATCCGCCCGGTTGCCGATTGCAAAGCCGAACCAGACCGTGCCAACCGGTTTTTCAGCCGATCCGCCGCCCGGTCCGGCCACCCCGGTGACGGCCACCCCGACCTGCGCTGCCGAGCGAGCGAGCCCGCCCCGCACCATCGCGCACGCGACCGATTCGCTCACCGCGCCGTGCTGTTCGATCAGTGCGGCCGGCACGCCGAGCAACTCGGTCTTGGATGCATTCGAATAACTGACGAAGCCGCGTTCGAACCACCGGCTCGAACCGGCGCGCTCGGTACAGGCGGCCGCAATCAGCCCGCCGGTACAGCTCTCGGCCGTGATCAACAGCCAGCTGCGTTGGGTGAGCCGATCGGCGAGTTGCGCAACCAAAGCGGCCACGGCTTGCGCCTCGGATGCATCGCCAGGGTGGGCCGCACTCATGCGGCCCACCCACCGACCGCGCGCCCCACGGCAAGCACCAGCAGCGTCAAGAAACCGGCCACCAAGTCGTCCAGCAAGATCCCGAAGCCGCCACGTGGCCCGAACGCCTTGAAACTGCGATCGGCCCAGCGCACCGGCCCCGGCTTGGCGGCATCGAAGTAACGAAACAACACGAATGCCCACAGCTGCATCCCGAAGCCCGCCGGCAACAGCAGCCACAGCACAAGCCAGAACGTCACGATTTCGTCCCAGACGATCTCGCCGGGGTCTGCGCGCCCGAGATCGCGGGCGGTCACGGTGCAGGCCCACCAGCCCACCCCCAGCGACGCCGCGATCCATCCCCCGATCGCGGGGGTCGACAGCACCGGTTGCACCACGACGAACGCGATCCACGCCCACAGGGTGGCGGCGGTGCCCGGTGCCCGGGGCGCCAACCCGACGCCGAAGCCGAGCGCGATGAAATGCGCGGGGTGATTGAGCAAAAAGCGCACGGTCGAGGGCGTGCGCGTGGTGGTCGGATCGAGCGAGATCATGCGAGGCGAATGGTGCCAGA
Source organism: uncultured beta proteobacterium (assembly GCA_963784295.1). Lineage (GTDB taxonomy): Bacteria > Pseudomonadota > Gammaproteobacteria > Burkholderiales > Burkholderiaceae_C > JBBPYC01. The sequence goes on along the minus strand of CAWAQL010000012.1, from coordinate 56,738 downwards.
TGGCGGCGCGACCGGCCATAGCCACGGACGCAGCCGACGGGACTGCATCGATGATGTCAAAATTGATCCGCCAGTGCGCGACCATGTCCCCATGGGCGCGTGGCTTGCTCCAGAGCTGGCCTCGTTGTTAGAGGACCTGTTGCAGAACGTTGTCGACTGTCGACCCGCACGGGCAAGCGCCTCGAACCGCAACGCACAACCTCCTTACTTCTCTTTTTCCCAACCCAAGGATTCCAAATGTTCAAGACTTTCACCCTGCGCCCGTCCTCAGTGGCCGCTGTTCTCGTGCTGGCCGGTGCCGCCATATCGGCCGGCGCGCAAACCACGACCGCGCCGGCTGCGGGCATGCAGCCTGGCACCGCGCCGATGGCCGGCGCCATCCCGATGAACGCGACTGCGTCGCAGTCGGGCATGGCCGCGAAAAACAAGCGCGTCGCCGACCGCAAATTCATGACCAAGGCCGCCGCCGGTGGCATTGCCGAAGTCGAGATGGGCAAGCTCGCGCAGACGCAGGGCACCAACGAACAGGTCAAGCAGTACGGCGCCCGCATGGAAGCCGATCACAGCAAAGCCAATGCCGAGCTGAAGTCGATCGCCGCGGCCAAAAATTTCGAACTGCCACAGACGGCGCCGAAAAAAGAACTGGCGATGATGGACAAGATGAAGGCCATGTCCGGCGCCGACTTCGACCGCGCCTACATCGCGCACATGGTGGCCGACCACAAGAAGGACGTGGCGCTGTTCGAGAAAGAAGCGAACTCGGGCAAAGACGCCCAAGTGAAAGCATTTGCGGCCAAGACGTTGCCCACCCTGCGTGAGCACAGCCAAATGGCGCAGAACCTGCACGACACGATGATGGCCGCCGGCCCAGCTGCAGGCACGAAGAAAGCCATGCGCAAAGACGTCAAGGCGCAGTGATCTTGCCCGAACGCAAAGCGCGGTGGCGGGCAACGGGGCGGTTGGTGGCATGGCAGACGCCGCTCAGGCAGATGCCGTGGTGCCACCGCTCCCGATGGGGGAGCCCCCTTCGTTGCGGCAGACGGTTGCGCGGCACGGTGGCGCCTTGCCCCGTCCCGGATACGGCGAAACGTTGCAACGTTGGCGCGTTTTGGCCGATGTCGCCGCGCAGGATTTGTCTCTCGTCAAACTCTACGAAGGCCACACAGACGCGGTGGCGATCCTGGCCGAACTGGATGGGCTGCCGCCCGAACCAGGAACGTTGTGGGGAACCTGGTGCGCCGAGCCCCCCACCGCGCGACTGACATTCGAGCCCGCTGCCGATGCTCAGGCGCTCTTTTTGACCGGTACCAAAGCCTGGTGCTCGGGCGCAGCGGTTGCCACGCATGCGGTCCTCAGTGGCTGGGACCTCGACGGCAATCCGTGTCTGGCGGCCGTCGCGTTGCAGCATCCCTCGGTGCGCATCACCGACCAAGGCTGGCACGCGGTCGGCATGGCCGACACGCACAGCGTCGACGTTGTCTTCGACCGGACCCCGGCAGTGCAATTGGGGTCTGCGGGCGCTTATGTGGATCGACCCGGCTTCTGGCACGGCGGTGCGGGCATCGCCGCGTGTTGGTGGGGCGGGGCGGCCGGCATCGGCCGTGCGACCCGTCGGCTCATTGGGCAACGCAGGGATCCGCACACGCTCGCGCATTTGGGCGCGATCGACGCGGCGTTGAGCGGTGGCGCGGCGACGCTGCGAGAAGCCGCTGGCTGGATCGATGCGCATCCGCTGGCCGATGCGCAGCAATGTGCATTGCAGGTGCGTGCGGTGGTGGAAGAAGCCGCCAACCGGGTGCTCCACCACGCCGGCCGCGCGGTCGGCGCAGGTCCGCTGTGCCGCGATGCGCGCTTTGCGCGCGCCATGGCCGATTTGCCGGTCTACCTGCGACAAAGCCACGCAGAACGCGATCTCGCGGCGTTGGGCGGCCTGCTTGCCGACGCTGGTACTGCGCTGTGGCCGCTTTGATCGCGGCGCCGACCGAGCGGCTGATCGACGCCAGCGACGGCACGCCGGAACGACTCTGGCTGCCTTGGCTCGAGCAACAGGCCCTGCCCGTGGTGGCGCCCGAACAGCTGGTGCCCGTTGGTGCTCGCGCGGTCATCGCAGCGCCTCATCCGGACGACGAGATACTTGCTGTCGGCGGCTTGTGGGCGCAACTGGCGCAATGCGGCTCTGCCTTGTGCCTGATCGCCCTCACCGATGGCACCGGGAGCCATCCCCGGTCGGTCCAGTGGCCCGCCGAGCGTCTGGCGCAGGTGCGCCCGAGAGAGACCGAGGCGGCGCTGGCTGCGCTTGGTGCCCCATCGACGCAGGTGGTGCGCTTGGGCTTCGAAGACGGCCGGCTGGCGCAAACAGCGGATCGATTGCGCGACCGAATCGTGGAATGCCTGCAGCCCGACGACGTGCTGTTCACGACTTGGCGGCTCGACGGCCACCCGGACCACGACGCCGCCGGTGCGGCCTGCGCAGAAGCGGCCGCACGGGTCGGGGCCAGGCTGGTCGAAGTGCCGGTCTGGACCTGGCATTGGGCGGTGCCAGGGGACGCACGAGTTCCATGGCAGCGCGCGCGCCGCATCCCGCTGAACCCGTCGATCGTGCAAAAAAAGCAGACCGCGTTGCAAGCATTCGCCAGCCAGCTCGTGGCCGACGCCAGCACCGGCAAGCCGGCGGTGCTGCGGCCCTCCATCCTGCAACGCGCGGCTTGGCCTTTTGAAGTCGTGTTTTTGTGACCGACGAAATCCCTTCGACCGCAGCGCCGAATTGGCAGGTTGGCTACTTCGATGCGATGTATGCGGGCGACGACCCGTACGGCCTGCGCACCCGCTGGTACGAGCAGCGCAAGCGCGCGGTGTTGCTGGCCGCGCTGCCGAGGCGGCACTTCCGGCGCGCCTACGAGCCGGCGTGCGGCATCGGGGAGCTGACGGCCGAGCTGGCCGGCCATTGCAACGAATTGCTGGCCGCGGACTTCAACGCGCGGGCGCTGGCCGCCGCGCAACACCGCACGCGACATTTGCCTCAGGTGCGCCTCGAACGCCAACGGCTGCCAGTCGACTGGCCGGCGGATACCGCCGCGCAGCCGTTCGATCTGATCGTGTTCAGCGAGATCGGCTATTTCTTGAGCGAAGCCGAGCTGCTGGAGCTTCAGCATCGCTGCATCGCGTCGCTGGCGTCGGACGGCGTGCTGGTGGCCTGCCACTGGCGGGTGCCGTTTGCCGAACGCACGTTGGCGACCGACCGGGTGCACGCTTTGTTAGGGGGCGGCATGCCATGCATAGTCACCCACACCGAAGCCGATTTTTTATTGCAGGTCTGGGCGCGCGACGGCCGCTCCGTGGCGCAGCGCGAGCACATCTGGTGATCGGCATCGTGATTCCGGCCCACGACGAGGCCGAGACCATCAACGCCTGCCTGAGCGCGGCCGTGCTGGCCGCCAATCACCCGGAGCTGCACGGCGAACCGGTCGAAATCGTGCTCGTGCTCGACGAATGCCGCGACGCCACCGCACGCATTGCTGCCAGACACAAGCAGGTTCGCCAGCTCGAAGTTGCGTTTCGCAACGTCGGCCGTGCGCGTGCGGCCGGAGCCGACCGAGTGCTGGCCGCGGGCGCGCGCTGGCTCGCTTTCACCGACGCCGACACGCTGGTGTCGCCGCGCTGGCTGGCGCACCAGCTGGCGCTGCGGGCGGATGTGGTATGCGGCTCGGTCGGGGTCGATGACTGGAGTCCGCACGGCGCCGACGGCGACTACCTGCGCGACCGCTTCAACGCCACCTACACCGACGCCGACGGCCATCCGCACATCCACGGCGCCAATCTGGGCGTGTCGGCAAGTGCTTACCGCCAAGTCGGCGGCTTCAAAGCGCTGACCTGCAGCGAAGACGTGGCACTCGTGCGCGCACTGGAGGCGGCCGGTTGTTCGATCGCCTGGAGCGCGCGGCCCCGCGTCGCCACCAGCGCGCGCCACTTGACCCGCGTGCGCGGCGGCTTCGGCGATGCGTTGATGAGCCACTTGCGCGTGCGCGATCTGCATGCGCAGCTGCTGCAGGCGCCGGACGCGTCCGGCGCCTGAGCCGCGAGGTGCCCGCACCGGGCGCGGCGCAGCGCGTACTTCTCAGGGCTTGCACAGAAGCCACTATCATCACTTTGCGCATTCGAGACGCAATGAACCAACGAAGGGATCCGCAATGACACTGAATGCAACGGCCGGTGAAATGGTGCCGCGCGGCGATGTGGCCGAGCCGCAGCGCATGGTGCTGGACGAGGAAAAGCTGCAAGCCGCCAAGCGCTCACTCGACGAGGGCGCGGTGGTGCCGAGCTACGGTCCGTGGCGCGAAGACATCATCAAGTTGCTCAACGGCGCGCTGGCCACCGAGCTCGTCTGCACGTTGCGCTACAAGCGCCACCACTACACCGCCAAAGGCATCAATGCAACCAAGGTGGCCGAAGAGTTCATGGTGCACGCGCAGGAGGAAACCTCGCACGCGGACCGCATCGCCGAGCGCATCGTGCAACTCGGCGGCGAGCCCGACTTCTCCCCGACCACGCTGATGGAGCGCAGCCACGCCGATTACGACCAGTCGCTCGACCTGCAGTCGATGATTCGTGCCAACCTGATTGCCGAGCGCGTGGCGATTGAAGCCTATGGCCAGATGATCCACATGATCGGCGACAAGGACATCACCACACGCCGCATGCTGTCGGACATCCTCGAGCAGGAAGAAGAGCATGCCGAAGAGCTGAGCGACTGGCTCGAGCCCTGAGCAACGGCCGCCAGCACATCGAGCGGTCGATCGACTGCCCAACTGCCCGATCGGCCACCGCGCTCAACGATCGGCGGCCCGGCGGTGTTGCTCGAAGAACTGCAACATCTGCGTGGTCGCATCGGGCCCCGACGGATCGGTGAAGGTGCCTGCCGGGTGCCCACCGGACCAAGCGTGCGGTGCGCCGTGAACGGTCCAGAACTCGGCAGTGGTCTTGCCGTTCGTGCCGTCGCGCACCACCTGACGTGTGACTTTGCGGCTGCCGCTGGCGGCTGTGGGTGCTTCGCTTTGCAGCCCCGCTTCTGTGCCGACGCTGGCCGCCATCACCTGTTGGGCGTTCTTGATGTTCACCGTGTGGTCGGCGTCGCCGTGAAACACGATGGTCGGCATCCGGCTGCCTGCGCCCGCTGTCGCGGGGCCACCGTTTTGCATTGCGCCGAACGCCGAGGGCATGTCGCTGGCAGCGCCTGCCGCCAGCCCGGAGTGCACGCCCACGGCAGCGAACAGGTCCGGGTAGGTCTCCCCCAGAATCGCCGCCATCGCACCCCCCGCCGACAAACCCGCCACGTAAACGCGCGCCGGATCGATCGACGGGTGCTGCGCGATCACGTCCTGCACCATGCCGGCCAGGACCGCGGGCTCGCCGCGGTCCCGCTGCTGGTGCGTGTGTTTGAACCAGTTCCAGCAGCGCTGCGGATTCATGTCGGCCGATTGCGCCGGATACAGCACGAACCAGCCTTTGCGTTCTGCCGCCTCGTTCATCGCGGTGCCGCGTGCGAAGTCGTCCGGGTCCTGCGTGCAGCCGTGCAGCATCACGATCAGCGGCTGCGTGGCCACCGGTGCGTGCTGCGGCGGCACGAACAGCTTGTAACTGCGCTGGCCTGCCGTTGGATGCACGTGGCTGCCCGCAGTGAACTGGCCGGCAACCGCCGCCTTCACGCTGGGGCTTGGACTTTGCGCATCGGGTGTCGAAGGGGCGCCTGCCACCGTGCGGGCCACCACGTCGATGGTTCGCAGATCGTCGGTTCCGCGTGCAGCGGCGCTGGCGGACGGCGTTGAGCCGTTGCCCTGCAGTGCCTGCTGGATCGATGCGGTGGCGGCGCGCAAGTCGCCGCTCTGCGTGAGTCGAGTGGCCTCGGCCATCAGTCGTTGGTAATCGGCGTGCATAAGGGGGCAGGGCTCTCAGGGAAAAACGGCCTCAAGGCCAGGAAAGGATGTGGATTGCAAGAACTGCGCAAGGGTCATGCGAGAAGCACGTGGAAAGTGGCGGGAGGTCGTGGGCAAGCAAGCCGAGAGCGCGGGACGGTCTTCCTCAACAGAGTCGGTCGCGCAGTGCGGCTTTGACCGCGGCCGGCGCGTGCATCGCCCCAAGCACGGTCAGTGAGCCGACCGCCGCTGAGGCGAGTTCGGCCGTCACGTCGTCGGCGAACACCACCAGGCCGAGCACCCGGATGTCGAGCCGTTCGCCGTTGTCCACCACACGGGTGAGATCGGCAGCGCTGTACTGCTGAATGCCCAACACCAATGTTTTTCTCGAGATCACCTGCCGCAACGTGTCGCCATGCGTGCCGAGCTGGTTGCGCACCGCGGTGCGGATCAGATCGGCGCGATTCGCATAGAAGCCTTCCTGCACCAGCAGGTCGATCTGGCCCAGGTCGACACAGCTCAGGTTGATCGTGAGTTTTTCGTCGGCGGGACGAGTGGGAGCGGCAAGCGATGGGGGTCGTGGCATCCGTGCATCTTAACACCATCCAAGTGGATTGATTAAGGAACAGTTCAGACTGCTGTGCAAAAAGAAAAGGGTGGTCGCGCCGTGGCAACCACCCTCATCCGACTCGTGCTTGTGTCGAGCGGGGGTCAGCAGCCGGGAAACATCAGCATCTCTTTACTCGATACCGTCTCATTGACCAGCGACTGCGCGCCCTGGAATCAGTTTCGACGATCTTCCGGCCGCTGGGTCGTGGTGCTTGCCGGGTTCACGGTCTTGCCGTCTTCCCGGACCACGTCCACTTCCGTGTAACGCACCTGGTCGTCGATTTCTTTCGTTTCGGTGCTGATCTGCTTGCCGACCGACACTTCTTCGACCACATGCGCCGTTTTGCTGACAACGGCTTGTTCGGCGGACTCGCGAACTTCGACCGTGCGTTCTTTGAAGCCGGCCAGATCGGCTTCCGATGCCGGCCGATCGACTGCGTGACGCTCGATCACCGCGCGCTCGCTCTGCAGTTGCACCGACTCGTGCACCGGCTTGGAGGCGACGCGCGTGACCACGCGCACGCGGCCTTGATCCACGCGACGCTTACCGACTTCCAGTTGCTCCTCCACCACAGGGATCACGCCTTGGGCATCTGCTGCCGTGGCTGCGCCACTGCTGGCCATGCCCTTCGCGGTGGTGTCACCGGTGTAGCCGCTGCCGCGCCATGCGGTGACTTGCTCGTCGACGTCAACCGCACCGGCTTCCACCAGATGCGCGTGCGCGGCATCGACTTTTGCGTCGTCGACTTCCACGCTGAGGACCGCATGGCCACGACGCACGGCTTCCGAATAATGGCCGGCATACGCACCGTCGTTGTCGTCGCCGCCGAACAAGTCGCTGAAGAAGCGGCCGATCGAGCCGAACGCGTCGTCGTCTTCGGTGCGAGTCGTGGTGGTGGTTGTGGTGCGTGCCACACCGGACGCGCCGCCGTCGGTCGTCTTCACGTCGATCGCGCTGCGGGAAAAGCCGGCTTTCACCAGTTTCTCGGCGGCGGCGTTGGCGGTGGTGTGGTTGTCAAAAATGGCTACCAATGTCTGGCTCATGAAAAGCTCCTTGGACTGCAGTTAAAAATAGGGACCAAAACCGGCGCAGACCGCATCTGAAACAGTCGTTGCCTCGTCGCACATTCAAATCGGCAAGTCGAACGCCTGACCCAAGTCAGGCTTCCGCACGCCAGGACCCGTCGGGCTGCTGGCGCTCGACCACCGCGCGTTCGCGCCGCAGCGGCATCTCCACCGGCTGGCGTCGCTCATGGCGAATCCGGGTCAGCCGCACTTCTTCTTTCAGGAACAACTTGCGGACCCACACCGGGCGCTCTTCGTAGACCGGCACCACCAGTTCGTCGCCGTCGAGATACGGCTCGCGTCGCGCCTCGACTTCGATACCGCGGGGCACCACGACGGGCCGCACCTCGGTCGATACCAAGTCGACCTCGGTCGCCTCCACGGTTTCGTCGATCACGATGCGCACCCGCAACGCGCCCGCCTCGACGCGTTCGATCCCGACGTTCAGTCGCTCCTCGATCAGCGGCATAACGGCGATCGGCTCTGCAGCCAGATCGGGAACCACGGGCGGCGGTTGCGGCGTCATGGTTCGATTCAGCTTCGACGAACAGACGTCACGCCGATGAAGCGGCGACGTGCGAGCAAGCCACCCAATGCGGCAGCGATTGCACCCAGGATCAGAGCCACCGTGGCGCCCAGCGCGGCTTGCGAGGTGGCTTTGGCGGCGGCATCGGCGGCTTCACGGGCCTTAGCTTCGGCCTTCGCTTTGGCCTGCTCGAACTTCACGCGGGCTTCCTGATACTGCTTGATCCAGGCATCGGCGCGCTGTTCCGCTTCGGCCTTGCTCAGACCCGTGCGTGCGGCGACGACGTTGACCAGTGCTTCGCGATCGGCCTGTTCGACGGTGCTCTTGCCTGCCGAGATGATGCGTTGCAGCACCGCGCTCAGGTCTTCTGCCGGCGGGTTGCCGGTGGCACCCGCTTGCGAGGCTGCGTTGCTGAGTTGATCGGCCGCCGCCGATGCCTGGCTGGCCACCGAGCCCGGCTGCAGTGCGGGCTTGCCGGTCTGTGCCAGCAACTGCTGCACTTGCGATTTGATGTTGTCGAGCGAGAAGTTGCTTGTGTCGATCTTGTCGGATGCGACATCGGCCGCCTTGCCCGCCACGGCGCTCACGCCCGAAGCGGCCACTTCGGCCGTCTTGCCGACCACCGCTGCACCACCGCGCACCACGCTGCCGACCAACGACGCCAACAGATAGACGGTGATGATGGTGGCCACGCCCCAAGTCAGCAAGCCGTGCAGCACGGCTTCGCTCTTCTCGGGCGAGCCAGCCAGGTGGCTTGCCACCCACCCGCCCACAAACAGCGAGATGACGCTGCTGACCGCCCACCAGATGCCGGCACCCGTGCCCAGGGCACCCGCGCTCGGCGTGCTGTATTGCATGGGGTCGACCGTGCCCAGGCCGATGCCTGCGCCCAGAAAGCTCAAGACCACCTGCAGGGCGACGGCGATCACCATGCCGGCGATGACAGAGCCCCAGGAGATGCGGCGCAGCAGGGGCGCGCCGCTGGCCAGACCGACCTCGGCCCCGGGGCTGACGATCGCGGTTCGTTCTACAGGACTCATGGGAGAAATTCCAAAAAATATGGGAAGAAAAAGGGGCGGAACTTCGCAGCAAGCTGGCCCGCATCGATTGGCAGGGAGACACTCTAGGTCGTTGCGGCACGGCGGCGACCACAAACGGCGCGCTGGCGCGCCATGCCGACGCAAGCTCCCGGGGCTTTCCTACAGAGCCCATTTCCGGTGCTGCGTGGCCGATGTCGTTGGTCCGCCGGCATCGCCGGCAATTCGTTGTTCGGCGCAAAGCTAACGGCGCGCAGAGCGTCCGCAACACGAAGCGACGGCCGGTGGTTGGCCCAGCGCCTCGAGTCCCAACCCGTGATGCGGTGCTTGTCGACCGCCCCCGGATTGACCGATTTGCCTTTGCACCGCCGATTGAGCAAAGATGGCGACGCTCATGGCGACTCGGCCCACCGCACAGAAGAGAAGTCGAGCGACCCCACGCGAAGCCTGCGTCCAATACGCGGCCATGCACCGTTCCAAGAGAAAGATCCGAACCGATGTCCGCTGCCACCGCTACCAGGCTCTTGCCTCCCGCCGATCGCGTCGGCCGGGTCTTGACCGATCCCGATGTCCTCACGCCGTTCGAGCAGGACTGGAACAAGCGCTTCATCGGCCGCGCGCGCTGTGTCGTGCAGCCCGAGTCCACCAGCCAGGTGGCGGCCTTGCTGCGCTGGTGCAGTGCGAACCAGACTCCGGTGATTCCGCAGGGCGGCAACACCAACATGACCGGTGCGGCCACGCCGGACGATTCGGGCGCGGCCGTGATCCTGTCGCTGTCGCGCATGAACCGGGTGCGTTCGGTCGACGCGGTCGGCAACACGGTCACGGTGGATGCGGGGGTGGTGCTGCAGACGTTGCAGCAGGTCGCAACGGATGCGGGCCGGCTGTTTCCGCTCGCGCTCGGCGCTCAAGGCACCTGCCAGATCGGCGGCAACCTGTCGACCAACGCGGGCGGCACCGGCGTGCTGCGCTACGGCAACACGCGCGAGCTGTGTCTGGGCCTCGAAGTGGTGACGCCGGCCGGCGACGTGCTCGACGATCTGCGCGGCCTGCGCAAGGACAACACCGGCTACGACCTGCGCGATCTCTACATCGGCGCGGAAGGCACGCTCGGCGTGATCACGGGCGCGACGCTGAAGCTGTATCCGCAGCCGGTCGCGCGCGTCACGGCGTTGGCGGCGTTGGCATCGCCCGACCACGCGCTGCGGCTGCTGGGGCTGGCGCAGCAGATGCTCGGCGCCTCGCTGACCGCATTCGAGCTGATGTCGGGCTACTGCCTGCAGTTGGTCGGCGCCAAGTTCGGCGACACGCCGCGTGTGTTTGACGCGGCGCATCCCTGGTATGTGCTGCTCGAGTCGTCCGACCTGGAAAGCGAAGCGCATGCGGTCGAGCGGTTCGAGGCACTGATGGGCACGGCCATCGAGCAGGAGATCGTGCTGGATGCGGCCGTCGCGCAGTCGATCGCGCAAACGAAGCAGTTCTGGCTGGTCCGCGAGCGCATTGCGCTCTCCCAGCCGAAAAACATCAAGCACGACATCTCGCTGCCGATCGCGCGCATCGGCGCGTTCATCGAGGAAAACGGCCGCGCCGTGCTGCAGCGCTTCCCCGGCACCCGCATGACGATCCTCGGCCACATGGGCGATGGCAACCTGCACTACAACGTCGAGCCGCCGCAGGGGCTGTCGGACGCGCAGTTCGTGCAGCTCGAAAAGGACGTGCACCGATTCGTCTACGACGCGGTCGATGCCGAGCGCGGCTCGATGTCGGCCGAGCACGGCATTGGCCGCGCCAAGGTCGCGGACCTGGCGCACTACAAGTCCGGCGTGGCGCTCGGGCTGATGCGTGCGATCAAGCAGGCGCTCGATCCGAACGGGATCATGAACCCCGGCAAGGTGCTGGCCGCGCGTTGAGAACGAACGCGTGGTTCAGGCCGGCAACGCCCGGCCGTCGACGAAGACTTTCAACTCGGCGCTCTTGAACGCGATCCACTCCTCGTCGTTCGTGAGCGGTGCAGTCACGACCACCGAGACCCGGTCGGTCGGGCCGGCTTTCTCCGCGAAGTTCACCGACAGTTCGTCGTCCGCCAACGTCGCATGCTTGAACGGGTGCTTGCGCTCGATGCTGTAGAGATTGGTCGTCGCATGCGCCCAGAGCGCTTCGCCGTTCGACAGCAAAAAGTTGAACGTGCCGTGCCTCGCGATGCGCGGCACCAGCTCGCGCAAGGTGGTGGTCAGTTCCTGCACGCTCGGCACATCGGCGTGCGACTTGGCAAGCTCCTGCATGATCCAGCAGAACGCACGCTCGCTGTCGGTGGAGCCCACGGGGCGAAAGCCCGCATGCAGCCGCGGCGCGTAATCCTTCAAGTCGCCGTTGTGCGCGAACACCCAGTTGCGGCCCCAGAGTTCGCGCACGAACGGGTGGCAGTTCTCGAGCGAGACGACGCCCTGCGTGGCCTTCCTGATGTGCGAGATCACGTTCTTGCTTTTGATCGGATAGCGCCGGATCAGCTCGGCCACGGCCGAGTCGCAAGCGGGCTCGTTTTCGATGAACTGGCGCAAGCCCCGCCCTTCGAAGAACGCGATGCCCCAGCCGTCCGCATGGTGGTCGGTGCGGCCGCCGCGTTCGGCGAAACCGGCAAAGCTGAACATCACGTCGGTCGGCGTGTTGCAGTTCATTCCGAGCAGTTGGCACATGGGCGATGCAGGAAGTGAGGCGGCTCTATCAGCTCGCCGGTTGCACGGTGGGCTTGACCGGCCGCAACTGCAGCGCCGCGACCAGCGCGAGCACGCAAAGGCCAGCGAGCATGAAAAACGTCTCGTTGAACGCCGTGAGCCGCGCCGCGCTCGGCGGCCCGCTGGTCAGCGACACCCCGTGCGCCGCGATCCGCCACTCCAGCACGATGCCGCACAAGCTGACGCCGGCCGCGCCGCCGAGCATGCGCAAAAAGTTGATCACGCTCGAGCCTTGGCTCAGCAGGTCGACTGCGGCAGCGGCCGCAGCGATCCGAGGTTCAGCGACGGCAGGATGAAGCCCAAGCCCAGCCGACCCAGCACCGCCCAGGCGACGAGCAGCCAGATCGTGCTGTCGAGCCTCACGGTGCGGCATCAGCGCGAACGACGCAGCCAGCAGCGCGAGGCCGATGCCGACCAGCAGCCAGGTCGGCTGCCGGTCCGCGAGCCGCCCGACCATGCGCGATCGCGACCGCCAGCACCAGCCCCGCCGGCAGCAAGATCGTGCCCACATACGACGCCGACAAGCCCAGCCCGAGCAGCATGTAGACCGGCAGCAGATAGGTCGAGCCGAACAGCGCGGTGCCATAGATGAACGCGACGATGCCGCCCATCGAAAACGGCCGAGTGCCGAACACCGCGAGATTCATCAGCGGGTCGCCGCCGATGCGCGCAAGGCGCCGCTGCCAGGCGACGAAGCAGGCCACCAAGGCGGCGGCCGAAGCCAGCAGCAGCGGGGCGAGCCCGATGCCGCTGCCGTGCAGTTCGACAAGGCCGTTGAGCAGGCACAGGATGCCGGCCGCCGCCAGCGCGAGACCCACCGAGTCGAAGCGTTTGGCGTCCTGCCGGTTCGCACCGAGCTCGGGCACGTAGCGGTACGCCATTGCGATCGACAGCAGACAAAACGGCACCACCATGAAAAAGATCGAGCGCCAGCCGAACCAGTCGACCAGCACCCCGCCGATGCTCGGGCCGATCGCGGGCGCCAGCACCACGCCCATGCCGAACAGGCCGCTCGCGCGGCCCTGTTCTTCGGGCTTGAACAGCCGCATGATGATGATCGCGGGGATCGGCTGCACCACGCCAGCGGCCAGTCCTTCGGCCACGCGCGCGACCAGCACCAGCGGGAACGCGCTGGCCACGCCGCCCGCGATGCCGCCGGCCATCAGCAGCAGCATCGAGCCCACATAGGTGCGGCGCGCGCCGAAGCGTGTGAGCAGCGACGGCGTGGTCAGCATCGACACCGTCATCGCAACCATGAAGCCGGACGTGACCCACTGCGCGCGGCTCTGGTCCAGCGCGAAGTGATGGCTCATCCCCGGAATCGCGACGTTCACGATCGTCGACGACATGATGGACGCCATCGTGCCGGTCATCACCGCGATCAGCAGCAGCCAGCGGTAGCGTTCGCCGTGGCGCGCCCGCAGGGCTTCGAACGTGTTGGCGGCGGACGCGGTCAAGGCGCTGGGTCCTCGGGCGCAGCAACCGCCGCCTCGGCACCTGCGCAGCCTGCACACAGGCAGCGCAGCGGCAAGGTCTGCGCGGTCGCTGTGGCAAGTCGGGCCGGGATCGATCGCAATCCGGCTGCACCAGCACGCGGGCTGCACGTTGCCGGTGGCAGCGCGCTGTGCCAACGCGCAGCGATTCGGCTGCGCGCAGATCGGGCAGAGCCTGAGCGGCTTCCGGTGGCGTGCGCGGTGTGGTTCGGGCGGAAGCGCTCATTTCGAGGGAGGGCTGCACTTGGCAGCGGCATTGACGTAATTTTCGGCGCCGATCCCGGCGCCCGCGCTCGTCCCGCCTGCGCCGTCTAGCTGCGGTTTTCATAGCGCCTCGGCGGGCGCAGAGGCTTGCGTCGGCAGCAGCACGGAGGCGATCGCCACCACCATCAGCGACACGGCCGCCCAGTCCTGCCAGTGCAGCGCCTCGCCCAGCCACCAGGCGCCGCTGAAGACGCCGAGCACCGGGATGAACATCACGCTCAGCGTCGAGGCCACCGGCGGCAGCCCGCGCGCGAGCAGCAACCACGCGGCCTGCGCGAAGCCGAAGATCAGCACCGCGTTGTAGACGATCGCACACAGGTTGGCCGGCCCCGGCGCGTGCCAGCCGTCGCGCTCGAACAGCACCGCCAGCGCGGTGATCACGACACCGGTCAGCGCGATCATCCAGAACGAGAGCGTCAGCGTCGGCACGCCGATCTTGGCTGGCCCGCAGCTGGCGTGTGCCCAGCGCCCAGATCGGCCGCGCCGTCAGCGCCAGCACCACGCCGACCGGCCGGCCCGGCCATGTTCGTGAGCTCGTGCCACAGCAACAGCAGCACGCCCAGCGCGGCCGCCGCCACGCCGAGCCAGCCGCGCGGCTCCAACGCGATCGCCGAACCAGATCGCGCCGATCACCGCCGAGAAGATCGGCATCGTGTAGCCGAGGATGCCGGCGCGCCCGCTCGACAGCGTGCGTGAGCGCCAGGATGATCAGGATCTGCCAGACGAACATGTTGCGTCAGCGTGAGCCAGAGCAGCTCGGGCCAGTGCGCGCGCGGCACCGCGAACGGCACCTTCATCACGACGCAGCCCGAGCGCCAGCACCGGCAGCCCGAGCCAGATCGACAGCGCGCGGAACGTCAGCGGCGGAAAACCGGTGACGCCGGCTTTCATGACCGGCCAGTTGATGCCCCACACCAACGTCAGCAGGATCAAGAAGCCGAGTTGCTGGCGGGTCAGGTGGCTGCATAGCGGCCGTATTCTGATTCATAGAATCCGCACCCATGACCTTCACTCGAGATGCTGCGCGCAGCCCAGAGCGCAAAACGGTTCGCATGCTGTGCGTGGGCCTGGACCCCGAGCCGGCCCGCTTTCCGCATGCGATGCGCAGGCGACGCCGGCCGCATCTTCGACTTCTGCGCGCGCATCGTCGACGCCACCGCCGACCTGGCGATCGCGTTCAAGCCGCAGATCGCCTACTTCGCCGCGCACCGCGCCGAAGACCAGCTCGAACGCCTGATCGCGCACATCCGCCGCAGTCGCGCCGCACGTGCCGGTGATCCTGGACGCCAAGCGCGGCGACATCGGCTCCACCGCCGAGCAGTACGCGCGCGAAGCGTTCGAGCGCTACTGGCGCCGACGCGGTCACGCTGTCGCCGTTCATGGGCTTCGATTCGGTCCAGCCGTACCTGCAGTACGAAGGCAAGGGCGCGTTCCTGCTGTGCCGCACGTCCAACCCCGGCGGCGACGACCTGCAGAACCAGCGGCTGCGCGTCGCAGCCCGGCCAGCCGCTGCTTGTACGAGCACGTGGCGCGGCTGGCGCAGGGCCCGTGGAACACGAACGGCCAGCTCGGCCTGGTGGTCGGCGCGACCTATCCGGCCGAGATCGAGCGCGTGCGGGCGCTGGCGCCGACGCTGCCGCTGCTGATCCCCGGCGTCGGCGCGCAGGGCGGCGATGCGGACGCCACCGTGCAAGCCGGCTGGCGCCCCGATGCGCCGATCGTGGTGAACTCGTCGCGCGCGATCCTCTATGCGTCGGCGCGGCGACGACTTCGCGGACGCGGCCGCGCGCGAAGCCGAGCGCACCCGGGCCGAACTGCAAGCGGCGCGACCGGCCTGACGGCTGGCGGCGCACGCTGCACGGCTGTGCGCGCTGAGCCGGCACTGGGGTTGGCGACCAAGCGAGACCATGCGTCGCGGTCGGCCGCGCACCGAGCCGTTTGCGCGACGGCGCGAGCAGCGCCCGATCTGACGAGATTTGTCACAGCCGTTGCGGCTGAAGACTGCCTGTCGCGCCATGCTGCCTAGACTCGCGCGCAGTCGAAGCGGTGCCATCACGGCACCGAACCGCCCATCGCGCCGTGCGAGCACAGGGGTCAGGAATGGCGAAGACATCGAGTGCAGCTGGATCGCGCCAGGCGGCCACGCGGTCGGACTCGGACGACCCGCGTCGCATCGAGCGCCGGTGCGCCGCCGATGCGGCGCCACGCGCGCCGGTCGCCGAGCTGGCCGCGCTGGCGGCGGCCGCGGCGCTGACGCAAGCGGCGTGCGGTGGCGGCGATGGCACGCGCAGGCGCCGGCCCTCGGCGCCAAGGACGACTGCCGCGGCGTCGACGCCGACCCGCGCGCAGATGGCCAAGCACGGCAGCCTCGGCCGAAGCTACGCCAATGCCGCAGGCCCGACGGCGACGCAGGCGCTGCGCTTCCTGCTGCAGGCGCAGTTCGCGGCATCCGACGCCGATATCGCCGCGGTGCGGGCGCACGGGCTACGCGGGCTGGCTTGGCGCAGCAGTTCGCAGCGCCGGCGTCGCCGACCGGCTGGGACTGGCTCGAGTCGCGCGGCTACGGCCGATCGATGCGAACCGCTACTACAACGCGAGCTATCCGGCCGACTACATGATCTGGAACCAGCTGATGACCGCGCCCGACGCAGATGCGCAAGCGCATGGCGCTGGCGCTGTCGCGAATTCTTCGTGGTGTCGCCGAGCGGCATCGACGCCAGCTGGACGCAGCCACATGATGGCCGCGTACTGGGACGTGCTCGTCGGCGCACGCGTTCGGCAATTTCCGCAGCTGCTCGAAGACGTCACGCTGAACGCCGGCGATGGGCGTCTACCTGAACACCCGGGGCAACCAGAAGGAAAACGCGCCAACGGCCGCCAGCCGGACGAGAACTACGCGCGCGAGGTCATGCAGCTGTTGACCATCGGCCTGTACCAGCTCGAACCGCGACGGCACGAGAAGACCGACGCAGACGGCGCGCCGATCGACACCTACGGCCAGAGCGACATGACCAACCTCGCGCGCGTGTTCACCGGCTAGGACTTCGACTCGAGCGGCGAACGCACGCACGCCGAGCCGGTCACCGGCACGCACCATCGGCAACACCGCGTTCGCGCGGCGGCCGATGGCGCTGAACGCGGCGCGCCATTCGACGCTGGCCGCGACGTTCCTGGGCGCCACCATCCCGGCCAGCACGACGGCCGGGCCGCGCTGAAGATCGCGCTCGACACCTTGTTCAACCACCCGAACGTCGGCCCGTTCTTCGGCACGGCAGATGATCCAGCGGCTGGTCACCAGCAACCCGAGCGCCGGCCTATGTCGCGCGCGTCGCCGCGGCGTTCGCCGACAACGGGCGGGCGTGCGCGGCGACCTGAAGAGCGTGTGGCCGCGATCCTGCTGGACGACGAAGCGCGCAGGCCCGCCAGCCTGGCCGGCGCGGCTTCGGCAAGCTGCGCGAGCCGATGCTGCGCTTCGTGCAGTGGGCGCGCACCTTCGGCCTGCACTCGGCCGCCGGCAGCTGGAAGATCGGCGACCTGAGCGACCCGGCCACCAAGCTCGGCCAGAGCCCGCTGCGCTCGCCCTCGGTGTTCAACTTCTTCCGGCCCGGCTACGTGCCGCCGTCGACCGCGCTCGCGCGCAGCGAGGCGACCGCGCCCGAGTTCCAGCTGGTCAACGAAACCAGCGTCGGCGGCTACCTGAACTTCATGCAGAGCGTGATCCGGCAGCGGCTCTACGTGAGCGCGCCGATCAGCGGGCGCCGGCAGCAACGCGAGCAACGGCTACGACATCGCGCCCGACTACACGGCCGAACTCGCCTTGGTGGCCGACGCCAGAGCGCTGGTCGACCGCCTGAACCTCAGCTGTCGGCCGGCCAGCTGTCGGACGCGACCTGCCAGCTGATCGACGGACGCGCTGAACGCGACGCCGATCACCGCCGCCAGCAGCGCGAACGCGCAAGCTCAACCGCGTGGCGGCCGCGGTGCTGCTGGTGATGGCCTCGCCCGAATACCTGGTTCAGAAATAAGGCGAGGCGCGCGCCATGCATCTGATCGACTCCGACGACTGCCACACGCCGCCGCGCCTTCCTGCGCCGCTCCGGCCAGCTCGCGCATGGCCGGCAGCCGCGCTGCCCTTGGCGCTGAACCTCGCCGCGATGGGCGAGGCCGCCGCGTTCAACGCCACCGACTACAAGGCGCTGGTCTGCGTCTTCCTGTACGGCGGCAACGACTACGCCAACACCGTCGTGACCTACGACGACCCGAGCTACGACGCCGTACAGCACGATCCGCGGCGGCGGCGCGGGCGCAGGCCGCGGGCGGCATCGCGCTGGCGCAAGGCCGACCTGGCGCGCCACGCTGCTGCGTCCCGACCACGCCGCTGGCCGACGGCCGCCAGTACGCGCTGCACCCGGCCATGACGCGATCTGGCCGGCCTGTTCAACACGCGGCAAGCGCGGCGGTGCAGCTCAACGTCGGCCCGCTGGTCGTGCCGCACCACGCGCGCGCAGTACAACAGCAGCGACCGCGCGCCTACCCGCTGCCGCCCAAGCTGTTCTCGCACAACGACCAGCAGTCGGTCTGGCAGTCTCGTCGGCCGAAGGCTCGACGGTCGGCTGGGGCGGCAACCTCGGCGACCTGGCGCTGTCGCAGCAACGGCAACTCGCTGTTCACCTGCATCTCGGCGGCGGGCAACGCGGTGTTCCTGTCGGGCGACAACGCGCTGCAGTACCAGGTCAGCCCGGCGGCGCGGTGCGCATCAACGCGCGTCAACGAACAACGTCTACGGCTCGGCCGCGGTCAAGCGCGGCGATGGCGCACGCTGGTGCAGCAAAGCCGCGCGGCCACGTGCTGGAGAACGAATACAACAAGGTCACCGCGCGCGCGATCGGTGCCGAGACGCAGGTCAACGGCGCGCTGGCCGGCGTCACCCTGGCCACCGACGTTCCCGGCCGGCAATCCGCTGGCCGACCAGCTGAAGATGGTCGCGCGGCTGATCGGCGGCGCGCAGCGCGCTGGGCGCGAAGCGCCAGGTGTTCTTCGTGTCGCTGGGCGGCTTCGACCTGCACGACAACCTGATCGCGCAGCACCCGGTCTGATGGCGCAGCGTCAGCGACGCGATCGGCGCGTTCTACGAGGCCACGCTGGAGCTCGGCGTGGCCGACAAGGTCACCGCGTTCACCGCGTCCGACTTCGGCCGCACGCTTGCATCCAACGGCGACGGCTCGGACCACGGCTGGGGCAGCCACCACTTCGTGGTCGGCGGCGCGGTCAAGGGCCAGGCGTTCTACGGCACGCCGCCGCCGGTCAGCATCGGCAACACGGCGCGCTGCAGAAGACCAGTGGCACGTCGGCCAGGGCCGCCTGCTGCCGAGCACGTCGGTCGACGCAGTACGCAGCCACGCTGGCGCGCTGGTTCGGCGTGGCCGACAGCGAGCTCGGCGGCATCCTGCCGAACATCGGCAACTTCGGCGCGCCAGGTCAAGCCGACTATCCGCGCGACCTGGGGTTCATGGCCTGAAGTCGAGCGCCGCCAGTTCGGGCAACACCCACAACCCGCGTCAGCGCAAAGCGAGCAACGACTTCGCGGGCGCTTCGACCTCGCGCGGCCGCCGCTGGATCGTTCAGGCAGCCGGCTATGGACAGAGAGTGCTGGCGGGACGCCCCTATGCAAACTGGAGCGTGACAATGGCCCCCGAGCATTTCGCCTTTTTCCGTTGCCCGGCGCGCCCGCTGCGCCCGTCGAATCATGAAGCTCTACATCGCACCGCGCGCGCCGAATCCGCGTCGGGTCCAGCTGTTCATCGCCGAAAAACACATCACCGGCATCGAGCAGGTGCCGATCGACCTGAACGCGGGCCAGCACCGAAGCGACGAGTTTTTGCGAAAGAGCCCGATGGCCAAAGTGCCCGCGCTGGAGCTGGACGACGGCCGCGTGCTGACCGAGACGCGCGCGATCTGCACCTATCTGGAAGGGCTGAAGCCGGAGCCGAACCTGATGGGCGAAGGCTTCGAGGAGCGCGCCTTCATCGAGATGGCCGACCGCCGTGTGGAGCTTTATTTGATGTTCGGCTTTGCGAACGCGATCCGGCATGGGCATCCGGGCCTGGCCACGCTCGAGCGGCCGCAGTTTCCCGAGTTCGCTGCCTCGCAGGCGCAAAAAGTGCGTTTGGTGGCGCGCTGGTTCGACGAGCAGCTCGCGCAACACCCTTTCATCGCCGGCGAGCGGTTCACGATCGCCGACATCACCGCGTTCTGCACGCTCGAGTTCGCACGCGGCCTGCTCAAGTTTCGGCCGGCCGACGAACAAATGCCCGCGTTGCAAGCCTGGCGCGACCGAATCGCCGACCGGCCTGGCGTGCAAGGCATTTGATGCCGACGCCGGCCGACGGCAGCGCCGACGGCCGGATCGAATCGGTCGTCGTTCAGCCGACCAGTTCGAGCCAGAGTGCCTTGTGCACCTGGGCCGGCACCGCGGCGGTGCCCGGCGTGGGACGCACGACCGAACTCGCGGGCGGCTGTGTTTCGAGCCACTCGCGCATGCCTTGCTGGCGCAGGGCGGCTTCCGCACGCCATTGAATCGGCGCACCGGCGACTGCCGGAGCAACCGGCCGGTTCAGGATCGACTGCGCGATGCGGCGGGCAACCGCCTCGACGGCGCGGGACAACAGGCTTTGCCCGGACGCGACGGCGACCTGGACGCTCGGCAACGCGATGCTGTAGCTGTTGTAGATGGTGGTGGCGCTCATGACAAAAACTTTCTGTTCAATTCGTCCAGCTCGGCCATCGAAGCGCGATCTGGATAAAAAATAACGATGGAAACCGGACGACGCACGCGGCGCGCGGGCGCGTGCTGCACATCGGGCCGGTCGTCAGGCGTGCGGGTTCTGCAGCGGGCGGCGATGCAGGTCTTTCGGGCGCGCGGGCACGGGCGTCATCACATGGGTGCACGGCTTGCCGAGCCACTTCTCGTGCTGCATGGCGCGAAACAGTTCGCTGCGGGTCGGCTTGGCAGCAGACGGCCGATGCTCGGGGTTTGGCGCGACGCGGCGCGTGCTGCGGTCAGGCATCAACGCGGCAAGCTGGCCGAGTGCACGCTCGAACGATCCATGAATGAACGGGCTGACAAGACGGGTCGCAAGGTAACAGTGGGCGGTGGACATGGCGGATTGGCCCTTTTCGGCTTCTCTGTCGTGCCCTGTGGGGTCGGATGGACCTTCGGAGCACTCGGATTCGGTGGGGATGCAGTGATATTAGGGTTTAACCTAGTGCTCTTCAACTTTAGATTGCTAATCTGTCTCATTCACAGACGTAATGTCTGCCCCAGCCGGCACAAATTCCTTGGCACGCCACACCGATCCGATCAACTTCCGCACGCTCGACCTGAATCTGCTGCGCGTGTTCGACGAAGTCATGGCCGAGCGCAGCCTGACGCGGGCCGCGCGCAACCTGTCGCTGACCCAGCCGGCCGTCAGCAATTCGCTGCGCCGACTGCGCGAAACCCTCGGCGATGAGCTGCTGCTGCGCAGCGGCCAGGGCGTGGCGCCGACCGCCTATGCGCTCAAGCTCTGGCCGGCCGTGCGCGAAGCGTTGCGCCAGCTGAAGCAGACGCTGGCGCCGGGCGCGTTCGAGCCGGCAGCCGCACAAAACGTGTTCTCACTGTCGATGGCGGACGCCACGGCCGCGATGCTGGTGCCGGCGCTCGGCCGGCTGCTGCAACGCGTCGCGCCGGGCGTCTCGCTGCGTGTGATGTCGCTGATCACGCGCGATCCGCGCCCCTTGCTGGAGACCGGCGAGGCCGATCTCGCAATCGGCTACTTCCCCGCCGTCATCGCCGACCTGACCGCGCACGCGCAGGCCGGCGAAGCGGTCGCGTTCATGCACCACCGGCTCTACGACAGCGACTACGTCTGCGTGCTGCGCCGCGGCCATCCGCTCGCAAGCGGCGCGCTCGACGTCGAGCGCTATGCGGGCGCGCGCCATCTGCTCGTGAGTTTCTCGGGCCGGCCGTACGGCTTCATCGACGAGGCGCTCGCCGGGCTCGGCCACGAGCGGCGCATCGCGATGACGGTGAACCAGTTCTTCACCGCCGGCCAGGTGGTCGCGCAGTCCGACCTCGTGACGGTGCTGCCGCGCCACTTCGTGCAGGTCACCGGCATCGCCGACCAGCTGGTCTGGCGCGAACTGCCGTTTCCGTCGCCCGCAGTGCACATCGATGCGGTCTGGCACCGGCGCACCGATGCATCGGCCTCGCACCAGTGGCTGCGCCGCCGCATCGAGCGGCTTGCGGCCGAAGCGCACATCGATCCCGGGGTGCACGAAGCCGCCGAGCCGATCGATGCGGCCGAAGACCCAAGCCGACCTCAGCCAACGCAGCCAACGCAGCCAACGCAGCCATGATCCGGTCCGCCGCAACCCGAATCAACCGTGTCGCGACCTTTCCATAGCCTCCCATGAACCCACCCGCCGATCCCATGCTCGCGCCGCCCGGGCCGTACAAGAACAAGCAGGTCACCGCAGCGGCGGCCGTGCAGTTGCTGCATGACGGCGACACGGTGGCGACCAGCGGCTTCGTCGGCATTGGCGTGGCCGAAGCGGTGATGCTGGCGCTCGAGCAGCGCTTCCTGGACACCGGCACGCCGCGCGGCCTGACGTTGGTCTACGCGGCCGGCCAGGGCGACGGCGCCACGCGCGGCCTGAACCACCTGGGCCATGCGGGCTTGCTCAAGCGCGTGATCGGCGGCCATTGGGCGATGACCCCCGCGCTGCAGCGGCTCGCGGTCGACAACCGGATCGAGGCCTACAACCTGCCGCAAGGCGTGATCACGCATCTGTACCGCGACATCGCCGCGGCCAAGCCCGGCACGCTGACCCACGTGGGCCTGGGCACCTTCGTCGATCCGCGCCACGGCGGCGGCAAGATCAACGCGCGCACCACCGAGGACCTGGTGCGCGTACTGCCGATCGACGGCGAGGACTATCTGTTCTATCAGCGCGTTTCCGATTCACGTCGGCATCGTCCGCGCGACCACGGCGGACGCGGACGGCAACCTCACGATGGAGCGCGAGGCATTGACGCTCGAAGCGTTGGCGATTGCGATGGCCGCGAGGAACAGCGGCGGCCTCGTGATCGCACAGGTTGAGCGCATGGCCGCGCGCGGCTCGCTCGCGTCGCGCCAGGTCAAGGTCCCCGGCGTGCTGGTCGATGCGGTGGTGGTGGCGGTTGACCCCGCGCACCACATGCAGACGTTTGCCACCAGCTTACAGCGCAGCGTATGCGGGCGAATTGCGCGTGCCGGCCGAAGGCGCCGCACCGATGGCGCTGTCCGCGCGCAAGGTGATCGCACGGCGCGCGGCGATGGAGCTGCGCCCGCTGCAGGTCGTGAACCTCGGCATCGGCATGCCGGAAGGCGTGGCCAGTGTGGCCGCAGAGGAACGCATCGCCGACCTGCTTACATTGACCGCAGAGCCCGGCGTGATCGGCGGTGTACCGGCCGGCGGCCTCGACTTTGGCGCGGCGGTGAACGCGCAGGCCGTCATCGATCAGCCCTACCAATTCGATTTCTACGACGGCGGCGGCCTGGACATCTGCATTCTCGGCCTTGCGCAAGCGGACGCCCGTGGCAACCTCAACGTGAGCCGCTTCGGTCGCCGTCTGGCCGGCTCGGGCGGCTTCATCAACATCAGCCAGAACACGCCGCTCGTCGTGTTCGCGGGCACGTTCACCGCAGGCGGCGCGTTGCCCGACATCGCGCATGGCCGACTGCTGCTCGGCGCGCAGCCAGGGGCGCACAAGTTCGTGCCGGCGGTCGAGCAACGCACGTTCAGCGGCGCAGAGGCGTTGCGGCGCGGCCAGCGCGTGCTGTATGTGACCGAACGCTGCGTGTTCCGACTCGCGGCCGACGGCAACGGCGACAGCGCGCTCGAGTTGATCGAGCTCGCACCCGGCGTCGACCTCGAGCGCGACGTGCTGGCGCAGATGGGCTTCGTGCCGCTGCTGGCCGAGCCGCTGCGTGCGATGGACGCGCGGCTGTTCGAGCCGGCGCCGCTCGGCCTGCGCGAGCGGTTGCTGAACCGGCCGTTCGCCGAACGCTTTGCGCTGGACGCCGCGCGCCGCGTGCTGCACATCGACTTCTCCGGCCTCCGGGTCAATGCGGTGGTCACCATCGACGCGATCGATGCGCAGGTGCGGTCGCTGATCGCGGCGCTGGGCGGTGCCCGCGTCGATGCGGTCGTCAATTACGACAATTTCTTTTTAAGCCCCGAGCTGGAAGAAGCCTACGGCGCGATGGTCGAACGCCTGAGCGCCGACTGCTATGCGTGCGTGACCCGCTATGGGACCGCCGGTTTCGTCAAGTCGCGGCTGGGCGGTGCTGCAGCGCCGCGCGGCAATGCATGACCGCATGACTGCATCGACAGCACAATGAATTCGAGGAGTCACCGTTGAACGCAACGACGCTGTCTATCAACCCTCCCGCCGTCACGATCAGCGAAGTCGGCCCGCGCGACGGCCTGCAATCGGTCAAGGCCGCCTCATGCCGACCGCCGCCAAGCTGCGCTGGATCGACGCGCTGCACGCCGCCGGCCTGCGCGAGATCGAGGTCGCCTCGTTCGTGCCGGCGCGGCTGCTGCCGCAGATGGCCGATGCCGCCGAGGTGGTGCGCCATGCGTGCACGCTGCCCGGCCTCACCGTGATGGCGCTGGTGCCGAACCGCCGCGGCGCCGAAGCCGCGCTCGCCGCCGGCGTGCACAAGCTCACGATGCCGGTGTCGGCCAGCGCCGCGCATTCGCTGGCCAACGTGCGCAAGACGCGCGAGGCGATGGTCGAGGAGGTGCGCGCGATCGCCGCGCTGCGCCGCGAGCAGCGCGCCGCACGTCAGGCTCGAAGCCGGCATCTCGACCGCGTTCGGCTGCACGCTGCAGGGCGAGGTGCCCGAAGACGACGTGATCCGGCTGGCGCTGCGCATGTGCCGAGGCCGGCGCCGACGAAGTCGGGCTGTCCGACACCGTCGGCTACGCCAACCCGGCGCAGGTGCGGCGCCTGTTCCGGCGGCTGCGCGCCGAGCTCGGCGAGCAGGCCGGCGCCGCGCACATGCACAACACGCGCGGCCTCGGGCTGGCCAACTGCCTGGCCGCGCTACGAAGAGGGCGTGCGCACGTTCGACGCCTCGCTCGGCGGCCTGGGCGGCTGCCCGTACGCGCCCGGCGCGTCGGGCAACGTCGTGACCGAAGACCTGGTGTTCATGTTCGAGGCGATGGGCGTGCGCACCGGCATCGACATCGAGCAGCTGATCGCGGCGCGCGCGCCGCTGGTCGCCGGCCTGCCCGGCGAGCCGGTCTACGGCATGACGCCCGCAGGCCGGCCTGCCGAAGGGCTTCGTGCACGCATGGCAGCACATCCATGTCTGAGGCCGCAGCCGCTGCCCTACGCCGGCATCCGCGTCGTCGAGTTCACCCACATGGTGATGGGCCCGACCTGCGGCATGCTGCTCGGCGACCTGGGCGCCGAAGTCATCAAGGTCGAGCCGATCGACGGCGACGACACGCGCCGGCTGCTCGGCTCGGGCGCGGGCTTCTTCCCGACCTTCAACCGCAACAAGAAAAGCATCGCGCTCGACCTGAAGCAGCCCGGCCGGCGTGGAAGCCGCGCGGCGCCTGATCGCGACCGCCGACGTCGTCAGCGAGAACTTCAAGCCCGGCACGATGGACAAGCTCGGCCTCGGCTACGCGACGCTGCGCGCAGCGCATCCGCGCCTGATCTACGTGAGCCACAAGGGCTTCCTGCCCGGCCCGTACGAGCACCGCACCGCGCTCGACGAGGTGGTGCAGATGATGGGCGGCCTGGCCTACATGACCGGCCGCGCGGGCGACCCGCTGCGCGCCGGGTACGAGCGTGAACGACATCATGGGCGGCATGTTCGGCGCGATCGGCGCGATGGCCGCGCTGCGCCAGCGCGAGGCAACCGGCAGCGGCTGCGAGGTGCAGACCGCGCTGTTCGAGAACAACGTCTTCCTGGTCGCGCAGCACATGATGCAGTTCGCCGCGACCGGCCGAGCCGGCCGACCCGATGCCCAGCCGCATCTCGGCCTGGGGCGTCTACGACGTGTTCACCGTGCAGGGCGGCGAGCAGATCTTCCTGGCCGTCGTCAGCGACACGCAATGGGCGATCTTCTGCGAGGCGTTCGGACTGACCGAGCTGACGGCCGACCCGCGGCTGACGACCAACAACGACCGCGTGCGCGCGCGCGACTGGATGATGCCGATGCTGCGCGCGCATTTCGGCGGCCACACCGCGGCCGAGACTGGCCGCCGCGTTCGAGCGAGCCGAACTGCCGTTCGCGCCGATCACCAGGCCCCACGACCTGTTCGACGACCCGCACCTGAACTGCGAGCGGCGGCCTGGCGCCGGTGCGCATGAACGACGGCAGCGAATCGAAGGTGCCGCTGCTGCCGCTCACGCTCGACGGCCAGCGGCTCGGCATCCGGCTGCAGCCGCCGCGTTGGGCGAGCACACGATCGCTTTGCTGCGCGAGCTCGGCTACGGCGAGGTGGAGATCGTCCGCCTGGTCGAAGGCCGAACGGTGGCGTCGCCCGAGGCGTGATGCGCCGTGTGGAACCTCTCGTTCGCCCCACCCGATCATCATCGACGCGCAGGTCCACACGCGGCTGCCGAACGGGTTCCGCCGCCCGCGTCGCACCGATTGGGTCGATGCAAACATGCCCGGGCGTGTGCTCGATTCGTTCCTCGAAGGCCCGAGCTTCGACCGCACGGGCAACCTGTACGCCAGCGACATCCCGTACGGTCGCATCTTTCGCATCGAAGCGGCGCAGCGCTGGTCGTTGGTGGCCGAGTACGACGGCTGGCCGAACGGCCTGGCGCTCCATGCGGACGGCAGCTTGTGGATCGCCGACCACCGGCGCGGACTGCTGCGCCTGTCGGTCGACCGGCTGAGCCGCGCGATGCGGGCGAGCCGGACGTGCTGCTCGGCCACCGCCGAGGCGAATCGTTCAAGGGACTGAACGACCCGACGTTCGACGCGGCAGGAAATTGCTCATTTACCGACCAGGGCCAGACCGGTCTGCACGACGCGACCGGGCGCGTGTATCGGCTCGGCACCGACGGGCGACCGACGCTGCTGCTGCTCGACCACGTGCCGAGCCCGAACGGGCTGGCGCTGCAGCCCGAAGGCGCGGTGCTGTTCGTGGCCGTCACGCGGGACAACGCGGTCTGGCGCGTGCCGTTGTTCGAGGAAAGGTGCGCGACGCGCGACGTCCAAGGTCGGCGCGTTTCAGCGATTTTTCGGCACCAGCGGGCCGGATGGCCTGGCGTTCGACGCCGCGGGGCGGCTCGTCGTGGCCCATGCGAGCCTGGGCGCCGCGTTCGTGCCGAATCCGCTGGGAGAGATCACGCACCTCGTGCCTAGCCACAGCGGCACAGCTGTCACGGATGCGGCGCTCGAGCCGGGGACCAACCGGGTCGTGCTGACCGAGTCGACCACCGGCAGCGTGCTGGCGGCCACGCCATTGGCAACCGGCCATGCGTTGTTCTCACGTGCGGACGTGCGCTGAATGCGGCAGCGCACGTCCGGAGCCGGTCACGCCATGAAGATGGCGATGAACGCGAGCAAAAAGATCAGCACCGCGCCCGCGACCGGGATCATGTAAGGAATCGAGCGCGTGATGCGTTCGATCGGGTCTTCCTCGGCCGGGTACTCCGCATCGTGTATCGCGCCACTGACGGCCGTCTTGTTGGCCGCATCCGGCACGATCGGCACGTCGGCACGCGTCTGGGTGCGGGCGTCGTCGGGGGCGGCGTGGCTGGCGTTGGTCATCGAATTCGTTCCTGCAGAAAATCGCGGTGGGCCTGGGCCGAAATTTTAACCGGCGGACTCCTCGGCCATTCGTTGACCATTCGGCCGCCCACAGCGCGAAAACTCCGCGTCCCGGCGCGATTTCGGATGCCATAGGATCGCTCGGCGGCGGCGCTGGCCGACCACCCGCGCGCGGCCTTTCGACCGAGCGCTTTCACCCATCGAAACAACATGTTCTATCGCCTCTATTTGTGGATCAAGGACGGCGGCAACAGTCTGTGGGTGAAGCCCGCGCTCGGCAGCGTCTTCGCGATCGTGTTCGCGCTGTTCGCGACGCTGACCGACCAGATCGTGCCGGCCGACACGCTGCCGAGCATCGACACCGACACGATCAAGAACGTGCTGAACGTAATCGCCACCAGCATGCTGGCGGTCACCACGTTCTCGCTGTCGATCATGGTGGCATCGCTGTCGTCGGTGGCCAGCGGCGCGAGCCCGCGCGCGACCGAACTCGTGATGGGCGACGACAGCACGCAAAACGCGATCGCGGCATTCATCTCGTCGTTCATCTATGCGGTGATCGCGCAGATTGCGCTGGGCATCGGCTTCTATGGGCAGAGCGGGCGCTTCGTGCTGTTCATTGCCACGGTGATGGTGCTGCTCTACCTGATCTACACGCTCGTGATGTGGGTCAAGACGCTGTCCACGCTCGGGCGCATGGGCAACACGTTGGGCAAGCTGGAGCAGGCGGCGACCGAATCGATGATCGCCTACCGCAGGGCCCCGCGCATGGGCGCCAAGCCGCAGCTCGGCGCTGCGGTGGCGGGCATCGAAGTGCCCGCAGACCGCGTCGGCCACGTGCGCTACATCGACATGATGGCGCTGCAGCGTCATGCCACGCAGGCCGGGGGTCTGCTGCACATCCGCGTGCGGCCTGGCGCGCAGGTCTATCCAGGCACCGTGCTGGCGACCTGCGAAAGCGCGGACGGGTTCGACGCCGCGGCGCTGCGCGACGCATTCATCGTCGGCGCGGCGCGCACCTATCGGCAGGACCCGCGCTTCGGCCTGATCGTGCTCAGCGAAGTGGCCCAGCGCGCGCTGTCGCCGGCCGTGAACGATCCGGGGACGGCGATCGCGGTCATGAACACGCTGGCGCGGGTGCTGATCGATGCCCGTCCTGGCGGCGCGAGCGAGGACAAGGGCGCGGGCGATGCGCCGCCCGAATTCGACCGGCTCACGATGCCGGAACTCGACGAAAGCGATTTCATCACCCAGTCGTTCGATGCGATCGCGCGCGACGGCGCGGCCCTCTTCGAGGTGCAGGCACGCATGCAGAAGGTGCTGGCCGCGATCGCCGCGGGCGGCTCCGTCACGCTTGCGCCGGCCGCGCATCGGCAAGCCCTGATCGCGCTGCAGCGTGCCGACCAGGCGGAGATGCTCGAACACGAAGCGAGCGCGCTGCAAAATCTGTTCGAGACGCTGCACCGCACGCCGCAGAAGCCGCAAGCGCTGTAGAC
Organism: uncultured beta proteobacterium; assembly: GCA_963784295.1. GTDB lineage: Bacteria > Pseudomonadota > Gammaproteobacteria > Burkholderiales > Burkholderiaceae_C > JBBPYC01. The sequence continues at coordinate 27,777 of CAWAQL010000012.1, read as the reverse complement.
GACATCGCTGCACGGCGCGCGCGTGTTCCCTTGCGCCGTCGGCTGCGTTAAGGTCTGCCACGCCTGCCCACCCGGAGCCCTGCCCAATGACCAAGCGCCCGCCCGCCACCGCGCCCTTGTCGGATGATTCGCTGCTGCCGTCGCCCGGGTTGGGCAGCGCGCCGGTGCTCGACCTGATGTGCTCGCATCTGGTGCTGACGCTGGCCGCTGCGCAAGGCGGCAAGTTCAACGTGCGGCGCGACCTGAGCGGGTTGCTGTCGCTCGCGGGTCGCCATCTGGTGTGGCCGCAGCCGGTGCTCGCACGGCTGCGCGGCTATCTCGCGCGGCGCTGCAAGGGCAACGCGTTCTGGGTCGATCATGAAAGCCTGGACGCACGCGCGTTTCTCGATCGGCACGGCGTCTGGCGCGGCCCGTACGAAGAAGGCACGCTGTTTTTCTACCTCGACGAATATGCGAAGGACGCGCCGAAAGACCTGCTCGCCTTGCTGGCCGCGACCCGCCAGTGGTTGAACCGCACGCTCAAGAAACAAAGCACGCTGGTCGAAAAGAACATCGACGCACTGGCCGGGCTGTTGCAATTGAACCGCGCCGAGCGCGCGCTGCTGCTGTACGGCACGCTCGCGCGCTACCAGCGCGATCTGCGCAGCATGCTGGTCGAGTTCAAGGTGAACAACGCGCCGGAAGCCTATGCGGCGATCGGCGAACTCGCCGGCGTGCCGGCCAACGAAGTCGGCGATGCACTGCGCGCGGGCTCGCGGCTCGAGCGCATCGGGTTGGTGGAAAACCTGATCTCCGAGCACAGCATCACCGACCTGGCCGATTTGATGAAAGTCAGCGACAAGCTGCCGCCGGTGCTGATGCGCGAGTACCGCGACAGCAACGAGCTGATGGCCGTTTTCACGCGGCCGGCCAGCGGGACCACCCTGACGACGAGCGACTTCTCATTCATCGCCGACGACGTGCGGGTGCTGACCTTGCTGCTCAAAGCCGCCGTTGCCACCAAGGCACGCGGCGTCAACGTGCTGATGTACGGGCCGCCCGGCACGGGAAAGACCGAACTCGCGAAAGTGATCGCGCAGGCTGCCGGACTGCAGTTGTTCGAAGTCGAATATGCGGACCGCGACGGCAATTCGCTCTCGGGCCGCGACCGCTACCGCTCGCTGCAGATCGCGCAAGTCTTCTTGCAGGGCGCCCCGCAGGCGGCCCTGCTGTTCGACGAAGTGGAAGACGTGTTTCCGCCGATCGGCATCGACGCGCACAGCCTGCTCGCGCGTCAGGAGCAGCAGGTGCTCGGCGGCAGCGCGTCCGGCGCTTCCGTCAACGGCAAGGCGTGGGTGAACCAGATTCTGGAAAACAACGCGGTGCCGACGCTCTGGGTCACGAACCGGATCGAGCAGATCGACCCGGCGTTCCGGCGCCGCTTCGCCTATCACCTGGAGCTGAACTCGCCGCCGCCCGGTGCGCGCGAACAGCTCGTGCGCAGAGCCCTGGGCGCGGTGGAGATCGGCGATGCGTTCGTTGCGCGCTTGAGCGAACGCAAGGACTTGACGCCCGCGCAGATCCAGACCGCCGTGCGCTTTGCCGGCTTGGCCGGCCTGGGCGACGGCGCGCCGCCCGCCGCCGGCGCGGTCGAGACCTTGATCGAGCGCCAACTGAAAAACGCCGATGCCGCGCTTGGCAACAAGGCTGTGAACGCGGCGTTCCGCCCGCAGGTGACCACCTGGGACATGGACATGCTGAACGTCGAGTCGCGCTTCGAGCTGCCGCGCATCGTGCAGGCGCTGAAAGACCGCGGCCACGGCAGCCTGTGCTGCTACGGCGCGCCCGGCACCGGCAAGACCGCACTGGCCGAACACATTGCGCACACATTGGCCAAGCCGCTGGTCATCAAGCAGGCCAGCGACCTGATGAGCAAGTACGTCGGCGACACCGAGCAGAACATGGCCGCGATGTTCAAGCAGGCCGAGGCCGAGAGCGCGGTGCTGCTGCTGGACGAAGCCGACAGCTTCCTGCAGGACCGCCGCGGCGCGCAGCGGTCTTACGAAGTCACGGAAGTCAACGAAATGCTGCAGGGCATGGAGCGGTTTCGCGGCGTGTTCGTCTGCACCACGAACCTGTTCGACCGGATCGATCAGGCGGCACTGCGGCGCTTCACGTTCAAGATCCAGTTCAAGCCGCTGAAAGCCGAGCAGCGCGAACGCATGTTCGTCACCGAAGTGCTGGGCGGCGAGGCGGGGCGACTGAGCTCGGATGCCCGGGGCCGGCTCGGCAGGCTCGATCGGCTGTGCCCGGGCGATTTCGCCGCGGTGAAGCGGCAGATCGACATCTTGGGCGAAGCGTTCGGCGAAGACGACTTCCTGGCCCAGCTGGAGGCCGAGCACCGGATCAAGCCCGAGGTGCGGGAAGCGCGCGGGATGGGGTTTGTGCAGTAGCTGGCGGCTTGCAGCCAGCGCGGCGGAGCATCAAAGGGGGATGGACACCGCAGCGGGTGGTGACCGTGTTTGATACCAAAAAGCCCGGGAGCGCACGGGAATACTCCGTTGTCAGCTACTGAATAGATAGCAAATCGAACGTGGATGGCTGCACGTTCGACCAGCAATCGACACGTGATGCCGTGTGGCGCGCTCCTGCCGACCGGCCGGTTCAGAAGTACCAAGCCACGACGGCGGTGACTCGACCCTGCGCGAGCACCGGCAACGCCAGCACCGCGCTGCAGCCCGCGGCCTGCGCCGACCGGCCGACGCCGCCCGGCTGCTCGGCCGCCGCCTGTTCGGCGATGGCCGGCCGGCCGGTTGCAAAGGCCTGTCCCACCACGCCCGCACCGACGGCGACTTCTTCGCCACCCGACGCCGCGTCGAGCAAGCCCGCCCGCTCGCAGAAACCTTCGCTGCGCTGCAACTGCGCAGCGTCCGCATCGGGCAGCCAGGTCTCGAACCGGCGCACGAGCGGGGTGGCCAGCGCGGACAGGAAGGCCATCACGTAACGGTCGGCGCCGGGCGTTGCACAAGGAATGGCAAAGCCGCGGTTGATGCCGACTTTTTCGGCGCTGTCCGGCCGCAGGAAGCGCGTACCGCGGCCGAGGTCCGGCATGAACACCGGCCGCTCGGCCTCCCACGCGATGCCGGGCAGGCCGTGGCCTTTGCGGAAGCTGGTGTGGCGTGAGACGAACTCGAAGATGTCGGCCGTGCCGCCGTAATACCCTTCGGCCAGCTTCATGTCGGTCGACTCATCGGCGGCGTTGTGCCAAAGCTCGATCGCGCCCACATGCCGCGCGTCGTCGCCGCAGAAGATCACGAGCACCGCGGTCAGCCGACCCTCCAGAAAGTACGGCACCGCAATCGCGCACGTCAGCCCCTCGGCCTGGGCCGCCTTGCCGCGCCGAAAGTAGTTGCCTTCGAGCTCTTTCAGGACGATCGGCTGGCGACGCTCCCAGGCGCGCCCCGGCAGCCCCTCGTCGCGGCCGAAACACAGCGGCCGGCTGATGCTCGCGAAGCGTTTCGCATCGCCATACCAGCCGCCGCCGTAATCGAGCAGCGAATGGTCTGCGTCAGGCACCCAAAGTTCGACGGCACGGATGAAGGTTTGGGTGTCGGTCGGCATGTCTTGACTGGTCTCTTGTTGTATCGGGGCTTGGATGCGATGACCATCGCCAAGCGACCGCGTGCGCATTGGATATTCCCGGCAGGCGCCATGGAGCTGGCTCCGCCAGTCCATCGGCGTTGCCCCCTGCAAGGGGGAAGGCGTGAGCCGACCGAGGGGAGCGGAGGCTGGGGGTGTGCCTAGTGCTGCTTGCCGCATTCTTCGAGGAACCCGATCAGCTCTTCGCGCAACTCGTAGTAGCGCGGGTGTGCCAGCAGCGCCGCCCGCGTGCGCGGGCGCGGCAGCGGCACTTCCATGATGCGGCCGATCTTCGCGCGCGGGCCGTTGCTCATCATCACCACGCGGTCGGCCAGCAGAATCGCTTCGTCGACGTCGTGCGTGACCATTACAGCGGTGACACGCGATCGGGTCCACACTTCCATCAACACTTCCTGCAAGTCCCAGCGCGTGAGCGAGTCGAGCATGCCGAACGGCTCGTCGAGCAGCAGCAGCTTCGGGTTCAACGCAAACGCGCGTGCGATGCCGACGCGCTGCTTCATGCCGTTGCTCATCTCGGACGCGCGCTTGTGCAGCGCGGCGCCCAGGCCCACTTTGCCGAGGTAGTAAGCGGCCGTGTTGTAACGCTCTTCCTTGCTCGCGTGCGGGAACACGCGGTCCACGCCGAGCATCACGTTCTGCAGCGCGGTCAACCAGGGAACGAGGCTCGGCGCCTGAAACACCAGGCCGCGGTCCGGGCCGGCATCGGTCACTTCGCGGCCGTCCAGCACGATCGCGCCTTCGCTGATGTCGGTCAGGCCCGCGACCATCGACAGCACGGTCGACTTGCCGCAGCCCGAGTGCCCGATGATCGAAATGAACTCGCCGCGCTGCATCTTCAGATCGAACCCGTCGACCACCGTGGTCGGGCCTTTCGGGCTCGGGTAAACCTTGATGACCTGTGAGAAATCGACGAAGCGCGCGTCGCCCGGGCGCGCGGCGGGACCGGTTGCGGCACCGGAATCGGGCAACGCGCCGGGCAGGCCGGTGGTGCGTCAATGCGGTCGCTTCGATGGCTTCGGCCTGCGCCGCGTGACGCAGCTTGAACGCACTGGCCATCGTCGGCCAGCGCACGTTGTGCGTGTCTTTCGGCACCAGCGTGGGCAATGGAATGACTTGTGCGCCCTGATCCGCATCGCGCCGGTGCGCCAGGCCCAGCAGGTGCTGCGTGATCTCGCCGCGCAGGGTCTGGAAGCGCGCGTCGTGATTCATCTCGCGCCGGTCGCGCGGACGGTCGATGTCGACGACGAACTCCGGCCCCAGCCTGGCACGCGGGCCGGTGTCGAGCGGGATGATGCGGTCGGCCATCATCAGCGCTTCGTCCACGTCGTTCGTGATCAGCAGCACGGTTTTTTGCTGCTGGCTCCAGATGCGGCCGATCTCGTCCTGCAGGTTCGCACGCGTCAGTGCGTCGAGCGCAGACAGCGGCTCGTCCATCAGCAGCACGTCGGGGTCGGTGGCCAAGGCACGCGCGACCGACACGCGCTGGCGCATGCCGCCGGACAGCTCGGCCGGCTTCTTGTCGACCGCCGCCGACAGCCCGACCATTGCGACGTAATGCAGCACGCGGTCGGCACGCACCTTTGCGTTGTCCTTGGCAAATACGCGGTCCACGGCGAGCGCGACGTTCTCCCGCACCGTCAGCCACGGCATCAGCGAGTAGCTCTGAAACACCACGCCGCGGTCCGGCCCCGGCGCGATGATCGGCTTGCCGTCTTTCAGCACCGCGCCGCTGTCGGCCTGAATCAAGCCGGCCAGCAGACCGACGAGCGTGGTCTTGCCGCTGCCCGAGAAACCCACCACCGCAACGAACTCGCCCGGCGCGATGCGCAGGTTCAGTCGATCGAGCACCTCGGCGCGGCTGCTGCCGCTGCCATAAGTCTTGGTGACGTCGCGCAATTCGAGCGCCGCGATGTCCGGCACCGGCCGCAATTGCGTGACGCGCGGGTCGTTCGACCGCACATCACCGCGGCTCGGCGTGTGCAGTTCCAGTGGGACTTTCAGCGCCAGATTCATGGTTGTGATTTCCTTCAGCAGCAGCATCTCAACCGCCTGCATTCCTGTGTTTGCCGACCCAAATCGAATGCGTCACCAGCTCCACTTCCAGCAGGGGCCGCGGAGCCGGCTCCGCCGGGCCGCAGGCGCCGCCTCCGGTGGAGGAAGGCGAGAGCCGACCGCAGGGAGGAAAGCCTGGGGGAGAGCTACCGTCCAGTGAAGTTCTGCAGCACCAGCATCAACCGATCGAGCGCAAAGCCGATCAAGCCGATCGTGAACACCGCCACCATGATCCGGGACAGCGAGTCCGAGCTGCCGTTCTGAAACTCGTCCCAGACGAATTTGCCCAGGCCCGGGTTCTGCGCGAGCATCTCGGCCGCGATCAGCACCATCCAGCCCACCCCCAGCGACAGGCGCATGCCGGTGAAGATGTATGGCATCGCGGACGGCAGGACGATGCGGCGCACGCGCGTCCACAGCGACAGTTGCAGCACCTTGCCGACGTTGATCAGGTCCTTGTCGACGGACGTCACGCCAACCGCGGTGTTGATCAGCGTCGTCCACAGCGAGCACAAGGTGACCGTGATCGCCGAGATCAGAAACGACTTCTGAAACATTGGTGTGCCCTGCGTGACGTACAGCGCGCTCACGATCAACGTCACGATCGGCAGCCAGGCGAGCGGCGACACCGGCCGGAAGAGCTGCACGATCGGGTTGATCGCCGATTGCACGATCTTCGAGGACCCGGCCAGGATGCCGAGCGGCACCGCGACGATGGTGGCCAGCAGGAAACCCGCGAACACCGTGAACAGGCTCGTGAGGATCTGATCGAAATACGTTGGCTTGCCGGTCCATTCGAACTGGCGCGGCTGGTAGGTCGGGTCTTCCTTCAACCGCTCGGCATTGCGCTGGTCCTGCCGCTCGTAGAACTCGGCTTTTTTGCGCCGTTCGTTGAAGTGATCGTTCCACAACGTGCGCGTCTGCTCGGCCACCTGCATCGGCCCGGGCACCGCGCCGAGGCTGGTCTGGATGCGCGGCGCGACCGCCGCCCACACGGCCAGAAACAGCAGCAGCGAGATCGCCGGGATGCCCATCGCCATCCAGACGCCGCGGCCGAACTCGCGCGGGTTCTGCACCACGCCGACCATCTGTTGCACCAGTTGCATGGCAGTGTTCTCCTGAAAACGTTGACGTGGGGTCAGACCGAGTCGGCCTGCTTCAAGCCGATCTTGAATTTGGCGAGGTACTCGTTCGGCTTGCGCCCGTCGTAGCCGATGCCGTCGATGAAGCCTTCCTGCACGCCCTTGAAGCCGTCGCTGTTGGCGGGCACGTCGGCGGCCTTGATCTTTCCTTCGGCGATCAACGCCTGCGCGGCCTTCATGTAGACCTCGGGCAGATACACCTTCTTGGCGGTTTCGATGTACCAGGCATCGGGCTTGGCTTCCGCAATCTGGCCCCAGCGGCGCATCTGCGTGAGATACCAGATCGCGTCGCTGTAGAACGGATAGGTTGCGAAGTGGCGGAAGAACACGTTGAAGTCGGGCGCGGGGCGCTTGTCGCCTTTTTCGTATTCGAACGTGCCGGTCATGCTGTTGGCGATCACTTCGGCGTCGGCGCCGACGTATTGCGACTGGCTGAGCAGCTTGACCGCTTCCTTGCGGTTTTCCATGCTTGCGTCGAGCCACTGGCAGGCGCGGATCATGGCTTTCAACACCGCGACGTGCGTGTTCGGATTCTTGTCGGCCCAGCCGCGCATCACGCCGAACACTTTCTCCGGGTTGTTCTGCCAGATTTCGTAGTCGGTGATGACCGGCACGCCGATGCCTTTGGCCACCGCCTGCTGGTTCCAGGGCTCGCCCACGCAATAGCCGTTGATGGTGCCGGCTTCCATCGTGGAAGGCATCTGCGGCGGCGGCGTGACCGACAGCAGCACGTCGGCGTTCTTGGTGCCGCTGATGTCGCTCGATGTGTAGTAGCCGGGGTTCAGGCCGCCGGCTGCGAGCCAGTAACGCAGCTCGTAGTTGTGCGTGGACACCGGAAACACCATGCCCATCTTGAACGGCCGTCCCTCGTTCTTCCACTTGTCGACCACCTTCTTCAACGCATCGGCCTTGATCGGGTGCTTCGGTTTGCCGCCTTCCATCTCCAGGTGCGGCTTCATCTCTTGCCAGACCGCGTTCGACACGGTGATGGCGTTGCCGTTCAAGTCCATGCTGAACGCAGTCACGACGTCGGCCTTGGTGCCAAAGCCGATCGAGGCGCCCAGCGGCTGGCCGGCGAGCATGTGCGCGCCGTCGAGCTGGCCGTCGATCACGCGGTCGAGCAGCACTTTCCAGTTGGCTTGCGCTTCCAGCGTGACGTTCAGTCCTTCGTCTTCAAAGTAATGCTTTTCATAGGCGATCACGAGCGGCGCGCAGTCGGTCAGTTTGATGAAGCCGAACTTGAGCGCTTCCTTTTCGGGCCGGGCGGCGGCGGCGCGGGCGTTGTGCAGCGGCAGCAGGGCGGAGCCGGCGAGCGCCGCGCCGCCGGCGAGCAGGCGACGGCGCGGCAGGCCGGAGGTGGGGCTTGAAGACATGGAGCGGCGGCTTTCGATGGAGCGGGGTTCCAGCAGGGCGAATCGGGACGGCAACGGATGCCAACGCGTCCTGGCCTTGCGGCCCAGGCTGCGCGCATCCGTCGATGGGTGTGCAACTGCACATTGCGTGCCAAGCCAAAACGCCGAGCCAATCGGCTGCTGCCGCGGTGCGGTGCTTGCCGCCCACGTGCCGCCACGGCACCCAGCGTGTCCGCACGCGGCGACTTCAGGTGGCCTGCTGCGCCGCAACGGTGCGGGCAGCGCCTGGGCAAGCTGCCGACGCGCACCACAAAGGCGTGGTCGCTCGGACTCCTTGCCGTTGCTCGATCCGAGGAGGGTGTGCGTTGGCGCGTCGGTGGCGTGCTGTCGACGGCATGGTGCTCTCGATCAACGCCACATCCATGTGCCCAGCACACGCCAAGGGTGCTGGGCGCTCGATCGGGGGAGAAAGTGCCGGGACTGCGTGCGCCGAGGCGACGCCGCCACCCGACCCAAACCGATCCAATCCGACTTCAGTGCAGCACGCGCGTCCCGCTCGTGCCCGCGTCCAGGATGAACGCAGGGATCTCGACCTCGAACCGTTCGCCGTCTTCCGCCACGCAGAAGTAGCTGCCGCGCATCGACCCGCTCGAAGTGCGCAGCCGGCAGCCGCTGGTGTACTGAAACGCTTCGCCGGGCTTCAACAGCGGCTGCTGGCCGACCACGCCAAGTCCCTTGACCTCGTCGACCTGTCCGTTCGCGTCGCTGATCACCCAGTGGCGCGAGATCAACTGCGCGCTCACCCGGCCGCTGTTGGTCACGGTGACGGTGTAGGCGAAGCCCCAGCGCTGCTCGTGCGGCGCCGACTGGTCGGGCAGGTATTCGGGGTCGACTTCGACCGTGAACTGGCAGCGGAGGGTGGCAGCGGTGGACATAGGAATCGAATGGTAACTGCGAGAATCCACCGCGATGAAACCTGTTGCCGAACCCCCATTCGCCGTGGTGCCGACGCCTGCACGCACACCCTCCGGCCCGCATCGCATCGCCGCCTCCATCCTGTCCGCCGACTTCGCGCGGCTCGGCGACGAAGTGCACGCCGTGATCGACGCCGGCGCCGACTGGATTCACTTCGACGTGATGGACAACCACTACGTGCCGAACCTCACGTTCGGCCCGATGGTCTGCGAGGCGCTCAAACCCCACGCGGTGCGACAGGACGGCACGCCGGTTCCCGTCGACGTGCACCTGATGGTGCAGCCGGTCGATGCGCTGGCCGCGGCGTTTGCCAAGGCCGGCGCCGACCAGATCAGCTTTCACCCGGACGCCACGCCGCACGCGCACCGCTCGGTGCAATTGATCCACGCGGCGGGCTGTCAAGCGGGCCTGGTGTTCAATCCCGGCACGCAGCCTCGACGTGCTCGACTGGCTGATCGACGACATCGACCTGATCCTGATCATGAGCGTGAACCCCGGCTTCGGCGGGCAGAGCTTCATCGACTCCGCGCTTGCGCAAGATCGAAGACGGCGAGAAAGCGCATCGAGGCCAGCGGCCGCGACATTCGGCTCGAAGTCGACGGCGGCATCAAGCCGGCCAACATCGCGCAAGTGGCCGCGGCCGGCGCCGATACGTTCGTCGCGGGCAGCGCGATCTTCGGACAGCCAAATTACAAACGCGTGATCGATTCGATGCACGCGGCGCTGACGGGCAAAGGGCGGGTGGCGTGACCCCAGCCGGCACAGGCGACGGCTCGGCTGCACTCTCGCCCGCCTTCATCGAAGCCGCCACCGAAATCTTCGAGCAGCGCATCCCGTTCAACCGCCTGCTGGGGCTGCGGCTGACTTCGCTCACGCCAGAGCGCGTGACCGCCACCATCGACATGCGCCCGGACCTGATCGGCAACTTCGAGCGACACATGCTGCACGGCGGCGTGATCAGCGCCGGGCTCGACACGATGGGCGGGCTGGCGGTGCTGGCCGCGGTCGGAGCGCGGCATGCCGACGGATCGGTGCAGGCGCAACTCGACCACTTCGAGCGCATCGGCACGGTGGACTTGCGCGTGGACTACCTGCGGCCGAGCATCGGCACCCGCTTCGAGTTGCGAGGCCAAGTCCTGCGGCTCGGGCGCCGATTGGCGAACACGCGGATGGAGTTTCTGGACGAAGGCGGGCGGTTGCTCGCGGCGGGGACGGCCGCCTACACCGTCGCGTAACGAATGCGTTGCGAATGGCCTCACGCACCAGCTCCGGTGATTTTCAAGAGAATAGTGCCTGGGGCGCTGGTCCTGCCTGCATAGTTAGCTACAAAAAACGTAGCTCTTCCCCAATCCACTTGCCCGACGCCGATGAGCCAGTGCCTGATCAACCAATACCTCGCGCAACTCGGCGTCCTCAAAAAAGTCGGCGGCACGCACCGCGAATCGGTGGTGCGCGAAACGTTCGAGGATTTGCTCAAAGGCCCAACATCGACCACCCGATGACGGCCGGGCGGTTGATGCGCGTGATAGTGCGCGATCCGCGGGACGACCGCGCCGCCGTCACGGACGATGTGAAACCGATTGCAGAAGCTATCTGCGAGTCCATGCCCTACGTGCTTGCGGAGGACAAGCGAACACTGGCCAAGTACACGCAACGGCTTGCAACCTCACAGGGCTACCCGCTTCGCGCGCTTCTTCTGGTCGACGGATTTGACTTGGCGTGGTTGAACGGTGGACAAAGTCAGCTCCCGGGAACACGATGGCCGGAAGCGGGGTGCGATATCGCGATCGTTCGGTGAGGCCAAATCGTGAGCGCGTCTGTTGCGCCTACAACAACCGTTTCAAATACCTTCCCGTATAACTCGCCGCATTCCCCGCCACCTGCTCCGGCGTCCCGGCCGCCACGATTTGCCCGCCGCCCGCGCCGCCTTCCGGCCCGATGTCGATGATCCAGTCGGCGGTCTTGATGACGTCGAGGTTGTGCTCGATCACGACGATCGTGTTGCCGGCGTCGCGCAACTGGTGCAGCACCTTCAGCAGCATCGCGATGTCGGCGAAATGCAGGCCGGTGGTGGGCTCGTCGAGGATGTAGAGCGTGCGGCCGGTGTCGCGTTTGGACAGTTCGAGCGCGAGCTTCACGCGCTGCGCTTCGCCGCCGGACAGGGTGGTCGCCGACTGGCCGAGCTTGATGTAGCCGAGGCCCACGTCGAGCAGCGTCTGCAGCTTGCGCGCGATCGTCGGCACGGCCTTGAAGAACTCGTTCGCGGCTTCGACCGTCAGGTCCAGCACCTGCGCGATGTTCTTGCCCTTGTACTGGACTTCGAGCGTCTCGCGGTTGTAGCGCTGGCCGTGGCAGACGTCGCAGGGCACGTAGACGTCGGGCAGAAAGTGCATCTCGACTTTCACCACGCCGTCGCCCTCGCAGGCCTCGCAGCGGCCGCCGCTCACGTTGAACGAGAAGCGGCCGGGTCCGTAGCCGCGTTCGCGCGCGGCCGGCACTTCGGCCATCAGTTCGCGGATCGGGGTGAACAGGCCGGTGTAGGTCGCGGGGTTGCTGCGCGGCGTGCGACCGATCGGGGACTGGTCGACGTTGATGACCTTGTCGAACTGCTCGAGGCCCGAGATCTCATCGTGCGGCGCGGCTTCCTCGTGCGCGCGGTGCAGCTTGTGCGCGACGGCGGCATACAGCGTGTCGTTCACGAGCGTGGATTTGCCGGAGCCGGAGACACCGGTCACGCAGGTCAGCAGCGCCACCGGGAACGCCGCGTCGACGTGCTTCAGGTTGTTGCCGTGCGCGTTGGTGATCGTGAGCCACTCGGTTTCGCCGCGCGTGTAGTCGACCACCTTGCCGGCCGCGTTGCGCGTGGCGACGCCGCGCGCATCGCTCTGCGCGTGCGGCCGGTGGCGGGCTTGCGGCACTTCGATGCGGCGTTCGCCGGACAGGTACTGGCCGGTCAGCGAGCCTTGCGTCGCCTCGACTTCGGCGCACGTGCCCTGCGCCATCACATGGCCGCCGTGCACACCGGCCCCCGGCCCCATGTCGATCACGTGGTCGGCCGCGCGGATCAGGTCTTCGTCGTGCTCGACCACGATCACCGAGTTGCCGATGTCGCGCAGATGGCGCAAGGTCACGATCAGGCGCTCGTTGTCGCGCTGGTGCAGGCCGATGCTGGGTTCGTCCAGCACATAGATCACGCCGGTCAGGCCGGAGCCGATTTGCGACGCGAGCCGGATGCGTTGTGCTTCGCCGCCGGACAGCGTTTCCGCGCTGCGCTCCAGGCTCAGATAGGACAGGCCGACGTCGTTCAGGAAGCGCAGGCGAGAGGCGATCTCGGTCACCACCTTGTCGGCGATCGCGGCCTTGGCGCCGACCAGATGCAGCGCGTCGAACCAGGCCAATGCTTCGCGCAAGGTCAGCCGGTTGATCTGAAAAATCGGCTGTGCCTGCGCGCCATTGCCGACGAACACCCAGCGCGCGTCGCGCTTCAGCCGGGTGCCTTCGCATTCGGGGCAGGGCCGCATCGAGCGGTAGCGCGCGAGTTCGTCGCGCACGATCGGCGAATCGGTCTCGCGGTAGCGCCGCTGCATGTTCGGCAGGATGCCTTCGAACGGATGCTTCTTCGTGACCTTGCGGCCGGCCGAAGCACCCGACTCCATCACGTAGCTGAACTTGATCGGCTCTTCGCCCGAGCCGTGCAGCAAGCGCGTTGCGGGCGGTCTCAGGCAGCGACTCGAACGGCGTGTCGGGGTCGAACCCGTAGTGCTTGGCGACGCTCTCGACCATGCTGAAGTAGTAGCCGTTGCGCCGGTCCCAGCTTTTGATCGCGCCGGCGGCGAGGCTGAGGGATGGAAACGCGACAACCCGTGCGGGGTCGAAAAATTCGGCATGGCCCAGGCCGTCGCAGGCCGGGCAGGCGCCAGCCGGTGAGTTGAACGAAAACAGCTTCGGTTCGAGTTCGGCAATCGAGTGGTTGCAGACCGGGCAGGCGAAGCGCGCGTTGAACAGGTGCTCGGTGGCGGCTTCACTCATCTCGACCGCGATCGCGCGGCCCGCGGCCAGACGCAACGCGGCTTCGAAGCTCTCGGCGATGCGTTGCCGCAGCGCGTCGCGCTCGGACGTTTCGGCTTCGGGACGGACCTTGATGCGGTCGATCACGACGTCGATGGCGTGCTTCTCGGTTTTTTTCAACGCGGGCAGGTCGCCGTGCTCGTGAATCGCGCCGTCCACGCGAAACCGCACATAGCCCTGCGCCTGCATCTCGGTGAACAGTTCGGTGAACTCGCCTTTTTTCTCGCGCGCGACCGGCGCCAGGATCATGAGGCGCGTGTCCTGCGGCAGCGCAAGCACCGCATCGACCATTTGCGAGACGGTCTGCGATTGCAGCGGCAATTTGTGGTCGGGGCAGTAGGGCGTGCCGGCCCGTGCGTAGAGCAGCCGCAGGTAGTCGTGGATCTCGGTCACGGTGCCGACGGTGGAGCGCGGGTTGTGGCTGGTGGCTTTCTGCTCGATCGAGATCGCGGGCGACAGGCCGTCGATCAGGTCCACATCCGGCTTGTCCATCAGCTGCAGGAACTGCCGCGCGTACGGCGACAGGCTCTCCACGTAGCGGCGCTGGCCTTCCGCGTACAGCGTGTCGAACGCGAGACTCGACTTGCCGGAGCCCGAGAGGCCGGTGATCACGACCAGCTCGTTCCTCGGGATGTCGAGGTCGATGTTCTTCAGGTTGTGCGTGCGCGCGCCGCGGATGCCGATGCGCTGCTGCTGTTGCTGGGCGATCGGGGCGGGCTTGGCGAACGGCTTGGGCGCGGGCGCGGTGGGCGGCGCGATTCGGCTGTCGTCGAGCCGCCCGGCGTCGCCTGGTTGCAGGTCGCTCAGTTGGGTGGGGGGGTTCAGATTCAAGGTGCGGTGCTGCGCGAGGGGCGGCAAAAAGACAACCGAGCATCATAGGGCGCGGCGGTCGGCTCGGCACCTGCAAGGCGTGGCTGCCCTGGGCGGGGTGCGGTCTGCCAAACGGCTCAGGCCGCCTCGATCGGTCACAATGGCGCGGCTTTTTCTCTCCCACGGCCAAGGCTCGGCCAGGAGCATCTGCCGATCCATCGCGCCTTTTTGTGCGGCTGCCTTCGCGCCGTCGCCCCTTCACGTGCCTCGCTCATCCACCCCCACCGCCGCTGCTGCAATTCCGAATGTCGACTCGCCGGTCGCGGCCGCCGGGGGCGGGATGCTCGGCGCCGCGATGACGCCGCTGGAGCGCCGCGCATCATGGTCGCTGACCGCCATCTTCGGGCTGCGCATGCTGGGGTTGTTTCTGGTGCTGCCGGTGTTTGCGCTGGAAGCGCGCAAGTACCCGGGCGGGGACGATCCGGCGCTGATCGGCGTCGCGTTCGGTGCCTATGGGCTCACGCAGGCGCTGCTGCAGTTGCCGTTCGGCATCGCGTCGGACCGGCTCGGCCGAAAGCGGGTGATCGCGGCGGGGTTGCTGGTGTTTGCGCTCGGCAGTTTCTGGGCGGCGGCCGCCGACAGCGTGACGGGCCTTGTGATCGGTCGCGCGTTGCAGGGCGCGGGCGCGGTGTCGGCGGCCGTGACGGCGCTGCTGTCGGATCTGACGCGCGACGCGGTGCGCACCAAGGCGATGGCACTGGTCGGCATCGGCATCGGGCTGGTGTTCGCGCTGTCGCTGGTGGCGGCGCCGCCATTGGCTGGCGTGCTGGGGTTGTCCGGACTGTTCGTCGGCGTCGGGGTGCTCGCGTTGTTTGCGGTCGCGGTGACGATCTGGTGGGTGCCGGCGGAACCTTTGCGCCACGGCGAGGCACTGCGCGGGCGGCTGCTCGACGTGTTGCGCAACCCGGCGCTGCTGCGGCTGCATTTCGGCGTGTTCGTGCTGCACGCGGTGCAGTTGTCGATGTGGATGGCGGTGCCGACGTTGATCGTGCACGCGGGCTTGGCGAAAGCGTCGCACTGGGAGCTCTATCTGCCCGCGGTGCTGGGTTCGTTTCTGCTGCTCGGCGGCCTGCTGTTCCGACTGGAGCGCGGCGGGTATCTGCGGGCCACGTTCCTCGCATCGATCGGCCTGATCGGGCTCGCGCAGCTCGGCTTTTTGGCGAGCGCACAAGGCTGGGGCGCTGCGGAATCGCTGCCATGGCTCGGTGGTGCGCTGCTGATTTATTTCTGCGGCTTCAACCTGCTGGAGGCGATGCAGCCGAGCCTGACGTCGCGCCTGGCGCCCGCACATGCGCGCGGCATGGCGCTCGGCGCCTACAACACCGCGCAGTCGCTCGGGCTGTTCGCTGGCGGGGCGTTGGGCGGACTGCTGGTCAAGCAGGTCGGCATGAGCGGGTTGTTCGAAGCGATGGCTGCGCTGTCCGTGTTGTGGCTCGTGGTGGCTTGGCGCATGCAGGCGGTGGCGGGCACGCCTGCGCATTGACGTGGTTCGCCGAGCGGCCATTGCCTTCGGGTTTGCCCAAAGACCACGCGCCTGCAAGCGCATGCGCGCGGAACAGGCCCATCGGCACGACATTGGCCTTCGCCGAAGCCGCTCGGCCAAAACGACCCAGAGGTGGGTTATGCCAGCCGCGCTGGTTCGCTGGTTCGCCGGTTCGCTGTGCCGCTGTCAGCCTTGCGGTTTGCCCGATGCAGCGTGGGCCTTCTCGGCGGCTCGTCGTCCGCCTCGGCCTCCGGCGGCTCGACGATGTCGGCCATCGGCGTCGGCGGTTTTACCGGCGGCGGCGCGGTCACGAGTTGCACCATCTGATCCGACAGCGCCGAGTACAGCGGCCGGCTGACCAGCCGCGAGGTCAGGCTCGCAAGCATCGCCGAGATCATCAACGTCAGCACCATCGAGTGGCCGTCGACCATCTCCATCACGATGATCAGCGCGGTCAGCGGCGCCTGCGTGACGGCCGCCAGAAAGCCGGCCATGCCCATCGCGATCAGCGCCGCGTTGGCATCGCTGCCGGTCAGCGTGGCAATGTCGTTGCCGATGCCCGCGCCGATCGCCAGGCTCGGCGCGAAGATGCCGCCCGGCACACCGCACCAGGCGGTCAGCCAGGTCGCGAAGAATTTCAGCGGCACGAACAGCGCGGGCAGATCGCTTTGCTCTTCGAGCATGTGCTTGACCGACTCCGAGCCACTGCCAAACGTGGTGCCGCCGCTGGCGAGGCCAATGGACGCGATCAGCAGCCCGCCCAGGATCGCAAAGACGATCGGGTGCCGCGCGCGCCACTGGTTCAATCGCTCGTGCGTGCCGATCAGCGATTCGGACATGATGCGTGAGAACAGCCCGCCCAATGCGCCCGAGCCGATCGCCACCATCAGGCCGGGCACCAGCTCATGGACACCGAACGACGGCACCGGGATCACGCCGAAATAGGTGCGGTTGCCGAACACCGACACGCCGGTCAGGCCGGCCAGCACGATCGCCGACAGGATCAGGCCGCTGCTGTGCGACTCCAGCTTCCTCGACAACTCCTCGATCGCGAACATCACGCCGGCCAGCGGCGCGTTGAAGGTCGCGGCAATGCCGGCTGCGCCACCGGCCACCAGCAACGCGTGCGCGGTGATGCCGGTGCTCGGGCCCAGCCAGCGCTCGGCATAGAGCATCACGCCGGCGGCCACTTGCACCGAAGGGCCTTCGCGGCCGATCGACAGGCCGGCCGCCAAGCCGCTGACGGCCAGCCCGATCTTGCCGAACGACAGTTTGAGCGACACGAAACGGCTGCGTTCCTGGCGCGGCAGCTCCGGGTCGAGCGCGGCCATCACCTGCGGGATGCCGGAGCCGGCCGAGCCCGGGAAATAGCGCCGCGTGAGCCAGACGATCAGACCCGTCGTCAGCGGCGTCCAGACCAGCACCGCCCATGGGTTCCAGTGGTAGATGCGCTCGAAAATGCCGAACGCCCGGTCGCTCAGCAGCGTGAAACCGACCACCAGCAGGCCGGCAGCGACCGCGCAGACCAGCACCACGAACCGGTCCATCCAGAGTCGGCCGCTCGACAGCTCGGCCCGCAGGTTCTGGAAGAAATCCGGCTCGCGGGATTTGACCTTCATCGGATGGGCCGCATCGAGTGGGCCGCCGTCGACATTTCGGCGGCACCTTGGCGCCGACCGCGATGCGCAACGGCGATGTCGAAGTCGCGCCCTTCGAGCGGCGACGCGCGCTCATCGCTTGCATCGTCGAAAGCCGGGCTGTCCGGCCCCCTTTCGATAGAACACGCCATGCGTGCGGGGTGACCGGATGGGCAAGGCATGGCGGAAATTGTCGCACGGGCCTGCGGGGTGCCTGCCGCACGGGCGGGTCGGCCGAGCGTTGCTGCACAATGCCGACGAACATCAAGCGGGTCGATTTCGACGGCTTTTTTCGGTCGGCGAAAATGCCTCGTCGGCCGCAAATTTCAAAGCGGCCATCCCCACCCAACTCCTCGGACTTCCCCATCATGGCATCGGTCAACAAAGTCATCCTCGTCGGCAACCTCGGCTTCGACCCCGAGACGCGCACGTTCCCCAGCGGCGATCAGGTCTGCAACGTGCGGATCGCGACCACCGACAAGTGGAAGGACAAGCAAAGCGGTGAAATGCGCGAGCACACCGAATGGCATCGGCTCACGTTCAACGGCCGCTTGGCCGAGATCGCCGCGCAGTACTTGAAAAAAGGCTCGCAGATCTACGTCGAAGGCTCGATCCGAACGCGCAAGTACACCGACAAGGACGGCGCCGAGAAGTTTGCGACCGACATCCGCGTGGATCAGATGCAGATGCTCGGCAGCCGCCAGGGCATGGGCGGCTCGGGCGCTGGCGGTGGGGACGACGACGGCGGCGGTTACGCGCCGCGCGCCCCCGCGCCGGCCTCGCGCAGCGGCGCGCCCAGCGGCGGGTCGGGCCGCGGCAACAGCGCACCGGCGCCCGCGTTCGATGACCGGGACGACGACATTCCGTTCTGAGCGTGCGCAGCCGGTCTCGGCAAGGCGAAGAAGTCAGTCGACCTTCAGGCCCGCAGCCTTGATGACCTTGGCCCACTTCGCAATCTCGGTGGCCTGAAACGCCTTGAACTGCAGGGCGCTCATGTCCGAACCCTCCATGCCGAGCTTGGCAAGCCGTTCTTTCATGTCGGCGCTGTCCACGATCTTCACGATCTCGTCGTGCAGCCGCTGGACAATCGGCTGCGGCGTGCCGGCCGGCGCGAACACGCCCTGCCAGGAATAGACGTCGAAACCTTTCACGCCGGACTCGTCCATCGTCGGTACGGTCGGCATCAGCGAGGTGCGCTTCGGCGAACTCACGGCCAGCGCGCGCAGCTTGCCGCTCTCGATGAACGGTGCCGCGACCACGCTGGTGTCGAACATCATCGGCACCTGGCCGGCCATCACGTCCTGGATCGCCGGGCCGCTGCCGCGATAGGGCACATGCACCAGGTCGATGCCGGCAAGCGCCTTGAACAGCTCGCCGCACATGTGCTGCGACGACCCGCTGCCCGACGACGCGTAAGCGATCGTGTCGGGCGCGGCCTTGGCCGCGTCGATGATGTCCTGCACGCTTTTGTAGGGGCTCGACGCGGCGACCACCAGCACGTTCGCGTTGGTGCCGATCAGCGCAACCGGCTCGAACGATTTCTGTGCGTCGTAGGGCAGCTTCGGATAGAGCGCCTGGTTGATCGCGTGCGAGCTGATGGTGCCGCCGAGGATCGTATAGCCGTCCGGTGCGGCTTTCGCCACGTAGTCGGCGCCGATGCTGCCGGCGGCACCGGTCTTGTTTTCCACCAGGACGGTGGTGCCCAGCGCGGGGCCGAGCTTCAGTGCAATCAATCGCGTCAGGATGTCGGTCGTGCCGCCGACCGGAAACGGTGCGACGTAGACGATCGGCTTGGACGGCCAGCTGTTTTGCGCGCGGCCGAGTGCCGGCAGCAGGCTGAGCAGGGGAAGCGCGAGCGCCTGTGCGGCGCGTCGGCGGTTCGGGTTCATGGTCGAGTCTCCGTTTTTCATGGTGGGTGGTGGATGAAACTCGGCGTCGTCGTGAGGGTGGCCAAGCGGGGTTGCCGGGAGATCGTTGCAGCCGCGGCGTGGCTGCGGTTTTCAGTGAATCTCAGGCTCGGCCGTCGGTGCGGTGCCGGCCAGAAAGTCGAAGTCGCAGCCTTTGTCGGCCTGCTGGATGTGCTGCATCACGAGCTTGCCGTAGCCGCGCGCGAATTTCGGCGCCGGTGCGGTCCAGGCGGCGCGGCGGGCGGCGAATTCTTCGTCGGTCAGCTCGACATCGATGCGCTTGTTGGCCACGTCGAGCGTGATCCGGTCGCCGGTGCGGATCAGCGCGAGCGGGCCGCCGATCCAGCTCTCGGGCGCGACGTGCAGCACGCAGGTGCCGTAGCTGGTGCCGGACATGCGCGCGTCGGAGATTCGCACCATGTCCTTCACGCCCCTCATCAGCAGCTTTCTGGGCAGCGGCATCATCCCCCACTCGGGCATGCCGGGGCCGCCGAGCGGGCCGGCGTTGCGCAGCACCAGCACGCTGTCTTCATCGACGTCCAGGTCGTCGCGGTCGATCAGCGACGCCATGTGGTTGTAGTCGTCGAACACATGGGCGCGACCACTGTGCTGCAGGAATTTCGGTTGCATCGCGCCGGTCTTGAGCACCGCGCCGTCGGGCGCCAGGTTGCCGCGCAGCACGACCAGACCGCCGTCGGGGCGGACGGGATTGTCGCGGCGGCGGATCACGTCGTCGTTCCAGATTTTCGCGTCGGCGATGTTCTCGCCGAGCGTCTTGCCGTTGCAGTTCAGACTGTCGAGATGCAGCAGATCCCGCAACTCAGCCAACATTGCGGGCAGGCCGCCCGCGTAATGAAAATCTTCCATCAGGTAGCCGGTGCCGACCGGCCGGATGTTGGCGAGCACCGGCGTTTTCGCGCTCACGGGGTTGAATCGGTCGAGCGAGAAATCGACGCCCGCACGGCCCGCCATCGCAATCAGGTGCACGATCGCATTGGTCGAGCCGCCGTTGGCCATCAAGGTCACGGCGGCGTTGTCGAACGCGTCGGCGGTCAGCAGGTCGCGGATCTTCAGGTCTTCCCAGACCATTTCGACGATGCGCCGGCCGCAGTGTGCGGACATGCGCTCGTGGCCGGAGTCGGGCGCCGGAATCGTGCTCGCGCCGGGCAGGCTGATGCCGAGCGCTTCGCAGATGGTCGCCATCGTGCTCGCGGTGCCCATCGTCATGCAGGTGCCGGGCGAACGCGCGATGCTCGACTCGATTTCCTCGTGCTCGGCCTGCGTGATGCGGCCGGCGCGGCGTTCGTCCCAGAACTTCCACTGGTCCGATCCTGAGCCGAGCGTCTGGCCACGCCAGCGCGCGGTCAGCATCGGGCCGGCCGGCAGAAAGATCGCGGGCAGGTTCATGCTGGTCGCACCCATCACGAGCGCGGGTGTGGTCTTGTCGCAGCCGCCGAGCAGCACCACGCCGTCGATCGGATAGCTGCGCAGCAGCTCCTCGGTCTCCATCGCGAGCAGGTTGCGATACATCATCGTGGTGGGTTTCTGGATCGTCTCGGCCAAGGTGATCGCGGGCAGCTCCACTGGAAAGCCGCCCGCCTGCCAGACGCCGCGCTTGACCTGCTCGGCGCGCGCGCGCAGGTGCGTGTGGCAGGGATTGATCTCGGCCCAGGTGTTGACGATGCCGATCACCGGCTTGCCGACGAATTCGCTGCGGTCGAACCCCATCTGCATGGTGCGGGACCGGTGGCCGAATGCGCGCAGGTCGCTCGCGCCGAACCAGCGGTGGCTGCGCAGCGACTCGGGCGTGCGCCGGGGTGCGGGATGTTTCATGTTCAGGAGCCTTCCTTCAGCCCGAGGTCGCGAATCAACTTGCCCCACTTGGCTTCGTCGCGGTCCATGGTTTGCCGCACCACATCGGGCGTCGTCAGTCTGAGTTCGACGCCTTTGCCCGCCAACGAATCGCGCAGATCGGCATTGCTGTCGACGGCCTGGATCGCCTGCTGCAGCTTGTCGACGATGGGCTTCGGCGTGTTCGCGGGCGCCATCAGCGCCATCCAGAATACCGCTTCGAAGTTTTTCAGGCCAGCGGCTTCCTCGACCGTCGGCAGCTCGGGCAGCATCGGCACGCGCTCGGCCGAAGTGACCGCGATGCCGACCGTGCGGCCGGCGCGGATCAGCGGCGCCGCCTCGTTCACGGCCGAGAACATCATCTGGATCGTGCCGCCCATCAGGTCCTGCGCGGCCGGTGCGCCGCCGCGGTAGTGGGCGACCGCCATCTTCAGATCGAACGAGCGGATGAAGTACTCGGCCGCCAAATGGTTGATCGAGCCCAGGCCGGACGTGCCGATCGCATACTTGTCCGGATTCGCGCGCACCAGCGCCAGCAGCGCCTTCATGTCCTTCATGCCCAGGCTCGGGTTCACGTGCAACGCGAACGGCGAGCGCATCAGCATCGAGATCGGCTCGAAGTCTTTGCGTGGGTCGTACTGCACCGCGTTCTGCAGGATCGGATTGACCACCAGCGAGACCGGGGCCGCGTACAGCGTGTAGCCGTCGGGCGCCTGGGCCGCCATGAAATTGCTGGCCACGGTGGAGGCCGCACCGGCCTTGTTGTCGATCACGATCGGCTGCGCGAGTTGTGCCGACAGGCGTTCCATGATGGCGCGCGTGGAGCCGTCGCTGACACCGCCCGGCGGGTAGGGCACGACGACCTTGATCGGCCGGTTTGGATAGTCGGTCTGCGCCGCCGCCGGCAGCACCGCGCTGGCGAGCATGGCGCTGCAAAGGGTCAGGGCAAGGCGGCGTGCGCAGAGGTTCGGCATAACGGGGTCTCTTTCTTTGGTGTGTCGGCCAGCGCATTGTGCGGGGCAAAAGGGCGAAGGCCACTTGCCGGCGCATTCATCCGGGGCAGGCGGCGACAATCCTTCGATGCCCGCCTCTTTGACCAACGACACCTTCCTGCGCGCCTGCCTGCGCCAGGCAACCGAGTACACACCCGTCTGGCTGATGCGCCAGGCCGGCCGCTATCTGCCCGAGTACCGGGCCACGCGCGCCAAGGCCGGCAGCTTCATGGGTCTGGCCACCAATGTCGACTACGCGACCGAGGTGACGCTGCAGCCGATCGACCGTTTTCCGCTCGATGCGGCGATTCTGTTTTCCGACATCCTGACGGTGCCCGACGCGATGGGGCTGGGCTTGAGCTTTCAAGACGGCGAAGGGCCGCGCTTTGCGCGCCCCGTGCGGGACGAAGCCGCGGTGCAGCAACTGGTGGTGCCGGACTTGCAGAAGCTGCGCTATGTGTTCGATGCGGTGGCGTCGATCCGCCGCGCGCTGAACGGGCGCGTGCCGCTGATCGGCTTTTCCGGCAGCCCGTGGACGCTGGCCTGCTACATGGTGGAAGGCGGCGGCTCGAGCGATTACCGGCTTGTGAAGACGATGCTCTATGCGCGGCCGGACCTGATGCACCGGATGCTCGCGGTGAATGCGGACGCGGTGGCCGCGTACCTGAATGCGCAGATCGACGCCGGCGCGCAGGCCGTGATGATCTTCGACAGCTGGGGCGGCGTGCTGGCCGACGGCGCGTTTCAGGACTTCAGCCTGGACTACACCAGGCGCGTGTTGAGCCAGTTGAAGCGCGAAGCCGACGGCCGCATCGTGCCGCGGCTCGTGTTCACCAAAGGCGGCGCGCCGTGGCTGAATGCGATGGCCGAACTCGACTGCGACGTGCTCGGCCTCGATTGGACGGTGAATCTGGGCCGCGCGCGGAAGCTGGTGGGTGAACGCAAGGCGCTGCAGGGCAACTTGGACCCGATGGCGTTGTTCGCGGGGCCGCACCAGATTCGAGAGCAGGTGGCCGCCGCGCTGGCGAGCTTTGGGCCGCCCCACACCGGTCCAGAGCCCGGCCCCACGCACATCTTCAACCTGGGCCACGGCATCAGCCAGCACACCCCGCCCGAATCGGTGGCCGTGTTGGTGGACGCGGTGCACACGTTGTCACGTGCCAGCCGCGTCGGGGTTTGAGGACCAAGAAGCCTGCCTGCGGCGCGCTTGGTTCTTCCCGGGCTGTGGTTTTTTGTCCGCAATTGCCGGTTTCACGCTTGACTTATGCACACAAAATCGGTGGAGCCGAACAACATCGGCACGCCTTGATGGGCGGTCCAAATGACACGCACTGTCTGCCAAGTTGTTGATTTGGAGACATTTTCTAGCATTGTCGAATGGCTGGGCAAGTCGCTGTTCGCGTTGAAATGCTGAGCGGCCGGACCAGTGGCCCAGGAGCTATCAACAAAGTTATCCACAGCAATGGGAGACTTCGGTTCGATGATAAATAGTGCCCGTCTCGTTACTTGGCCGCATCCCGACGCCGCGCGTTGATCCCAAACCGATTTTTTCGTTGATGCAGCGGGTGCCCGTGCTGGTGCCGACGCCTGCGCACAGTGGGCTGGACGGCGCACTCACGTACCGGTCCGACACGGCGTTGACCTCAGGCACGCTGGTGCGCGTGCCGCTTGGGCGTCGCGAGGTGCTCGGGATGGTCTGGACGGACGACGACCAGGCGGATACCGACACGGCAAATCTGGAAGCATTGAAGCCTGTGGTGGCCGTTTTCGAAGGGGTGCCGCCTTT
This sequence comes from uncultured beta proteobacterium, assembly GCA_963784295.1. Classification (GTDB taxonomy): domain Bacteria; phylum Pseudomonadota; class Gammaproteobacteria; order Burkholderiales; family Burkholderiaceae_C; genus JBBPYC01. Next base: position 4,023 of record CAWAQL010000012.1, on the reverse strand, counting down.
GTCGGCACCTTGGCGCGCGTTGATTGCGTTCACCGCGCGTTACTACCAGCGGTCGCTCGGTGAAGTCGCGCTGTCGGTGTTGCCAGCGGCGCTGCGGGAGTCGAGCCGCGAGCAGTTCGACCGGCGACTCGCCAAGCGCCGGCCTGCGGGAAGTCCACCCGCATCGTTGGTGGTTGCTACCGATTCTGTAGCGCTGACCCAAGAACAACAAAGCGTGTTGACGGCATTCGACGCCGAACCCGGGCCGTTTCTGCTGTTCGGTGCAACCGGCAGCGGCAAGACCGAGGTGTATCTGCAGGCTGCGCGGACGCTGTTGCAGCGCGATCCGGCCGCCCAGGTGTTGCTGCTGGTGCCGGAGATCAACCTCACGCCGCAACTCGAAGCCCGGTTGCGCGACCGGTTCGGCGCGGCCGCGGTCGTCTCGTTGCACAGCGGCATGACGCCACCGCAGCGGCTCAACAGCTGGCTGGCCGCGCATTTGGGGGCCGCCCGCATCGTGCTCGGCACGCGGCTCGCGGTGTTCGCCTCGATGCCGCGGCTGAGGCTGGTGGTGGTCGACGAAGAGCACGACCCCAGCTACAAAAGCAGGACGGCGCGCGTTATTCGGCGCGCGATCTTGCGGTGCTGCGCGGCAAGCTTGACGGCGCCAAAGTGCTGCTCGGTTCGGCCACCCCGTCGCTGGAGAGCTGGCGCCACAGCGAGCCGGCCACCGAGCGCGCCAAGCCAGCGCCGCGCTATCGGCGACTCGTGATGCCTTCGCGCATCGCCGATGGCGCGTTGCCCACGGTACGTCGCGTCGACATGAGCCGTCAACCCAAGGACTGCGTGCTTGCGCCGCCGTTGGTGGAAGCGATCGGCCAGCGGCTGGCACGCGGCGAACAGGCGATGCTGTTGCTGAACCGGCGCGGCTATGCGCCCGTGCTGCACTGCGCCGATTGCGGCTGGAAGAGCGAATGCCCGAACTGCAGCGCTTTTCGTGTGTTCCACAAAATCGACCGCAGCCTGCGCTGCCACCACTGCGGGTACGCCGAGCCCGGTGCCGCGTGCCTGCCCGCGCGTGCGGCAACCTGGACGTGGCGCCGATGGGGCGCGGCACCGAGCGCATCGAAGAGATCGCACAGCAGCTGCTGGCCCCGCTCGCGCGGCTCGATGGCGGGCCGGTGCGCGTGCAACGCATCGACGCGGACAGCACGCGGGCCAAAGGCGCGCTCGAAGCACAGCTGGGCGCCGTGCACGCGGGCGAAGTCGATGTGCTGGTCGGCACCCAGATGATCGCCAAAGGCCACGACTTTCGCCGCATCACGCTGGTCGCTGCGGTGAACCCCGACGGCGCGTTGTTCTCAAGCGATTTCCGGGCGGCCGAGCGGTTGTTCGCGCTGTTGATGCAGGCGGCTGGCCGGGCCGGCCGGGATGCGGGGCAGGCGGCCGGCAGCGAAATGTGGGTGCAGAGTTTATTACCCGCAACACCCGCTGTACGCCGCGCTGGTGCGGCACGACTACATTGGCTTTGCGAATGAGCAGCTTGCTGAACGTGCCCAGGCGGGCATGCCGCCGTTCTCCTTTCAGGCGTTGCTGCGTGCCAGACGGAAAGTCGCAAGCCGTCGTGCAGGCTTTTCTGAATGAAGCGAGTGCGACTGCTGAACAACTGGGACCGCTTGCGCAAGCGGTCCAGCGCTTTCCCGCCGTGCCGCTCACGGTGCAACGCGTGGCCAACGTCGAGCGCGCGCAGCTGTTGGTTGAGGCCCGCTCCAGAGTGGCGTTGCAGCGGTTTCTCGAAGCGTGGCGTCCGTTGCTGCACGCGACCCGGGCGCTGCCCGCGCACCGCGGGGTGATTCGCTGGGCCATCGATGTCGATCCGATGGCGATCTAGACCGGTGGCTCGGCCGATCGGGGCCTCGCCTCGAATCCTTCAAAACACCTTGGGGCAGAGCCTCGTCCCAGAGGATGGACAGCGCAAGGCCGCTGAGCCAACGGCCTGCAGCCAACCGCGGGTGCAGCTGGTCAGAACATCCGCATCATGCGTTGCTTGCGCGTCTCGCCCGGGTGTCCTTCTTGAGCGCGTGAGATCTCCGCCATGATGCGCGGGTCGGCCAGCGCGGCATTCCAGAGCTGTTGATCGGCCCGCTCGGTCCGGCGCCGGTCCGCCGCCGCTGCCCGGCGCTGTTGCCAGGCCTGCACGAAGCGCTGGAGCAGCGCGCCGGAAGCAACCGGCAGTGCAACGCCCAGAGTCGATTCCATCGAACGGTCGTGGTGGGTGAGTGTGGTCATGGTGTTTCCTGTCTATGTTGGCTTCGGCCACGTTGGCTGTCGGCCGCCGGCTGCGCAAAACGCGTCGTCAGTTGACTGCCGGGCTGAGACAGATATTAGGGAAAACCCTGCTATCTATCCACTTTCGTTTTGTGATGCGAGACATACAGCGCGTGAATGAGCAGGACCGATGTCCCGACTCGAATCGGCCGCTCCGTTCCGCGACTGTCTGGGGGCAACCTGCACGGATCGGTTTGGGCGGAGCCGCGAGATTGGGTTGGCCCGCGGCCGCTCGAAACGACGCAGCACAATGCGCTCACCCCTTGCAGGGAGCGGCCTGAACGCCAGTTCGATTTCAATCGGGGGCACCAAGGCATTGCGCGGCGGTCATTGAGAACTTCACGGCCCGCCGTCCGGCCTTCGGTGGAGATCAGCGCAGGACCGCTTTATGCAGCCAGTCCCGGACGCAACGTCTCAGGAGTAAGGCGCCGCCGATGCACGCCCAAGCCGACTAACCCGACAGCGCATCCCACCGCTCGAGCGCCGTCATCAACATCGATTCGATCGCGGCATCTCGCTTGTGCAGCGCAGCGGCACGATGGGCGTTGCGTTGATAGAGGGCGGGGTCGGACAGTTCGGCACGCAGGCCCGACTGCTCTTCTTCGAGCTCGGCAATGCGCTGGGGCAGGGTGTCGAGTTCGCGCTGGTCCCTGTAGCTGAGCTTGCGCTTCGGGACCGTTGCCGGGTGCGCAGCGACCGATGCTTTGTCATCGCGCGCCGCGGCAGCGGGTTTCCCGGAGCGTGCATCGGCTGCCGCCGCGCCGCGTGCCCGTTCGCTTTGCTGCAGCCAGTCCTGCACACCGCCCACGTATTCGCGCCAGCGTCCTGGGTGTGCAGCTGTGCCTTCGTGCGCGACGATGCTGGTCACCACGTTGTCGAGAAAGCGCCGGTCGTGGCTCACCAGGAACACCGTGCCTTCGTAGTTCTGCAGCAGTTCTTCGAGCAGTTCGAGCGTGTCGATGTCGAGATCGTTGGTTGGCTCATCAAGCACCAGCACGTTGGCCGGCCGCGCAAACAGGCGCGCCAGCAACAGGCGGTTGCGCTCGCCGCCCGACAACGAGCGCAGCGGTGAGGTGGCGCGGGCCGGCGAAAACAGAAAATCGCTTAGGTAGCTCTTCACATGCTTGCGCTGCTGGCCGATCTCGATCCATTCGCTGCCCGGGCTGATGAAGTCTTCCAGCGTGGTGTCCAGATTCTGCGCACTTTGTGTCGACTCTCTGAGTTGATCGAAGTAGGCGACTTGCTGCTTGCTGCCCTGGCGCACGGTGCCCGTGTCGGGCGTCAGTTCGCCGAGGATCAGCTTCAGCAGCGTCGTCTTGCCGGCGCCGTTCGGGCCGATCAAGCCGACCTTGTCGCCGCGCAGGATGGTGGCGCTGAAATCATCGACGATCCGGCGCCCCTCGAATGCAATGCCAACGCCTTCGAGTTCGGCCACGATGCGGCCCGAGCGCTCGCCGGCGTCCACGTCGATCCGCACGCTGCCCACCGCGTCGCGTCGCCCGGCGCGCGAGCCCCGCAGCGCCTGCAGCCGACCGATGCGCGCGGTGCTGCGCGTGCGACGCGCCTCCACGCCTTTGCGAATCCAGATCTCTTCCTGCGCAAGCAGCTTGTCGGCTTTGGCCGCGATCACCGACTCCTGCGCGAGTTGCTGCGCTTTTTGTTCTTGGTAGCGCGCGAAATTGCCGGGGTAGGACAGCAATCGCCCGCGGTCGAGCT
>CAWAQL010000011.1:0-47372 GCA_963784295.1 uncultured beta proteobacterium | reverse complement strand
AGTTCCAGGGTATCGATGCTTTCGCCTTTGAGGGCAAGGTTGCTTAACTGTGTCTGTCCATCGCCGTAGTCGCGCTCGTATCCGTTGGGAGCACGGTGAGCACGCCCGTAGAGTGCCTTCAACGTGGTGGCTTGCGACGCACGCCAGATCAGCGCCGCGCGTGGGCTGGTCTGGGTGCCGGTCGAGTTGTTGTAGTCGATGCGAAGGCCGGCGGTGGCTGTCCACTGGTTTGCCAAACGCCATTCGTCCTGGACGTATAGCCCTTTGCGAAACCCCGCACTGTTGAAACGCAGGTTGTTGGCCGGGTTGGCCGAGTCGATCACATACTGGTCGGCACGCGTGTTGTTTTGCAGTTCGACGCCCAGCAGCATTTTGTGGCCACTGATCCCTCGATACAGCAGGCGAAACTCTCCGCCATGCCACACGCTGGTTGCTGGAGTGCTGATCGGAGTCCCGAATGTCAAGGTGCTGTCGTATTGCTCTTGCCCGGCGAACAGGCGGCCATGGAACTCCAGCATGTCATCGAGAACCCGGGATTTGTATTGCGCCTGCGCCAGCGTGTAGCGATCGCTTTGATAGCTTCCCGCCACGAAGGGATCGGATTGGTAGACGCCGGTGGGGTCGTCCTTGCGCCGCTTGCCGTCGACGAAATCAAACGCCCAGGGTCCTGCGGACACGCTGCCGAAGAATTGCTTGAGGCGCTCTCCGTTCTGCCCGCGCGCCACACCGGACACGCCGGCCGCGCCGTAGTCGAAGAAGAGATCCCGTCCACGTGCGCTCATGGTCGTTGCCGAAAGCACCACGTCGAAACCGTTGTCCAGTTTGCGGCCCCAGGTTGCACGCTCCTCATGCTGCACGCCGGGATGCTCGAGGCGGGCCGACAGTTCCGTGCCCTTGATGTCTGCGCCGGTGCGTGTGATCACGTTGACCACGCCGAGCATGGCATTCTGGCCGTACACTGCGCCGCCAGGCCCCGGAATGAATTCGATGCGCTCGACCAAATCAAGATCGAGAGGGAAGGCCCGGCCAGTGGGGCCGGAGTCGAATACGGCGTCGTTGACGCGATTGCCGTTGATCGTCAGCAGAATTCGGGTGTTCAGATCGCCCGGAAGGCCAAAGCCGCGAGCACCGATGAGGGAGTACTGGTGGTCGTAGGTGCTGTGGATTCCAGGTAAGCTGGACAGCGCTTCGCTCAGCGTGCGCCAGCCAAACGCGCGGATCTCGTCGCGCGTGATCACGCTCGCCGCTGCGGCAACCTCGCTTTGCTTTTGTTCGTACTTAGAGGCGCCCACCACCTTCAGTTCGAGCAATTGCTCTAGACTCACCGTGGTGAGGTCGGTAGCTGCTCCGGCTGGGAATGCAGCAGCCAGCGCTAGGCAAAGCGTCAGCTTGTCGGTATTCCACTTACGGCCTGCTTTCTCACATTTGAAATGATGTTTGCCCATTGAGGCGTCTCCCCCAAAGTTGCGGTGGCGCCAGTAGCCCCTGTCGCCACCGCAGTCCCTCCCTTCGCCATAAGGTGCACCCGGAGTCCCCAGAAGCAGCTGCCTTGTTGCATACAGTTGGTTAAGTGTCCTGTCTTGACGGCCAAACGGACGCTTCCCACCATTAACTCGCGTGAACAAGTTGTTTTTTCTTGGGTTGTGTGGGTGACTCCTGTTGTAGTTCGCTCACTTCTAAACCGGAATTAGGAAGATTTTGGGCTGTTGACTGGCAAGCGATCTGGACTGCCCTGGTTTTGAACCGCCCCGGGTTTCGCGGAGGCTCCTTGGCTTGAGTCAGGCCGACATGGCCTGCTGCTCAAGATGGCGATAGTAGTTGGCCTCGAACTCGGCCGGCGGCACGTACCCCAGCGGCGCCATCAGCCGGTGGTGGTTGAACCAGGCCACCCATTCGAGCGTGGCCAGCTCCACCGCCTCCCTGGTCCTCCAGGGCGCACGGCGATGGATCAACTCGGCCTTGTACAGCCCGTTGATCGTCTCGGCCAGCGCGTTGTCGTAGCAGTCGCCCTTGCTGCCCACCGAAGGCTCGATGCCGGCTTCGGCCAGCCGCTCGGTGTAGCGGATGCTGACGTATTGCGACCCTCTGTCGCTGTGATGGATCAAGGCGTCGTCGCGCTCGGGTCTGCGGTCATACAGCGCCTGCTCCAGCGCATCGAGCACGAAGTCCGTGTGCATCGAACTGCTGACCCGCCAGCCCACGATGCGCCGGGCGAACACGTCGATGACGAAGGCCACGTACAGCCAGCCCTGCCAGGTCGAGACGTAAGTGAAGTCGCTGACCCACAGCTGGTTCGGCCGCTCGCGCGTTGAACTGTCGGTTGACCCGGTCCAGCGGGCGCGGCGCCTTGGCGTCGCTGACCGTGGTGCGCACCACCTTGCCGCGGATCACGCCGCGCAGGCCCTGGCGTCGCATCAGCCGCTCGACCGTGCAGCGCGCCACCGCAATGCCTTCGCGCTGCAGCTGCCGCCAGACCTTGTCGGCGCCGTAGACCTGCATGTTGGCTCTGCCAGACGCGCTCGATCTGCGGCATCAGCACTTCGTCGCGTTGGGCACGCGCACTGCGCAGCGCCGGCGTGCGCTGCCGCGCCGCATGACGCCGATACGCCGACGGGGCGATCTGCAGCACCTTGCAGATCGGCTCGACCCCGTGGACTGTCGCGATGCTGGTCGATGAAGCCGTTCATCACTTGAGTCGGCGGTCGAGCTCCGCCTGGGCGAAAAACGCGCTGGCCAGCTTCAGGATCTCGTTGGCGCGGCGCAGCTCGCGCACCTCGCGCTCGAGCTCCTTGACGCGCTGCGCCTCGGCGGTGGTCACGCCCTCGCGCTGGCCGGTGTCGCGCTCATGCCGGCGAACCCAGCAGCGCAGCGTCTCGGCCGTGCAGCCGATCTTGGCCGCAATCGACTCGATCGCCGCCCACTGCGACTCGTGCTGGCCCTTGGCCTCCATGACCATACGCACCGCGCGCTCCCGCACCTCGGGTGAAAACTTCACTGACTTCCTCATGGCTCCATCCTCTCAGAGATCGGAGCCTCCTCGAAACCCGGGGCGGTTCAGCCAGCGAGCATCAGCGTTCGGCACCTGCCACGACACCCAGCAGCGCATCGATGGGCTCCGGGCGGTGAATCAGGTAGCCCTGTGCATAGTTGACCCCGATCTCGCGCAAGCGCGCAAGCGCCTGCGGACTGTCCACGAACTCGGCTACGGTCTTGACGCCGATGACCCGCGCCACATCGGCAAAGCATCGCACCGCAGCGGCATCCAGCGGATCCTTGTGAAGATTGCGCACGAACTGTCCATCGATCTTCAGAAGGTCGACCCGCAGACTCTTCAGGTAGCCGAATGAGGACGCGCCGGCACCGAAATCATCGAGAGCGACTTTCACACCCAGGGCCCGGACCTGTTCGATGAAGACGGCTGCGTCCGCCAGGTTGGTCACCGCTGCGGTCTCCGTAATCTCCAGGCAGAGCTTGGAGCAAATGGTCGGGCCCGCGCCGGCAAACTGATCTTGTGCCCAGGCATGGAAGGCGCGGTCCCCGACCGATTGGCCGGAGACATTGACGCACAAGGTCTCGATGAGGTCTGGTTCGGGCAGACTTTTCATCCAGGCGATCGCACGGTGCAGCACCCATCGATCGACCCGCGTCACCAGGTGGAATCGCTCGGCCGCCGGCAGGAATGCGCCTGGCAGCGCATGCGAATCATCCTCGTTTTTCATGCGCAGCAGTACCTCGGCATGCAGGCCGCGGGACTCGCGGTCCAGGGCTTCGATGCGCTGCGCGAAGAGTTCGAATCCGTCATCATCCAGCGCGCGCTCGATGCGGGTGGTCCACTGCATCTCGTGCTGGCGCGCCATCATCGCCGTATCGGTGTCGAACCAGACGTGGACCCGGTTGCGTCCCGCCTCCTTGGCGGCATAGCATGACGAGTCGGCAGCTTGCTGGATCGCCGCCGTGCTTGCCCAACGTTTGTCGACGGGCACCAGGCCGATGCTGGTGCCGACGCGAAAGCGTTGCTCGCCGCGCACAAAGCGGAAAACATCCATGCGGTCGCAGATCTTTTGGCCAATGCGAAACGCCTGCTCGACGGAGCAGTTCTCGAGAATGATGGCGAACTCATCACCTCCCAGGCGCGCCAGGGTGTCGCGTTCGCGAATCGCCTCGCGCAGCATCTTGCTCAGCTGCTGCAGAAATTCGTCGCCCGCCGAGTGCCCGCACGCATCGTTGATCAGCTTGAACTGATCGAGGTCAATGAACAGCAAGGCGTGATGGGTTTCGTTGTCCTGCGCATTGCGCAGGGCACGAAGTAGCCGGACCTCGAACTCCGCACGATTGACCAAGCCGGTCAAGGCGTCGTGCGTCGCCCGGTGGGTCATCTCACCGGACAGGCGTCTTTGCTCGGACACATCATGGAACACCAGTACGACGCCCAGAACGGCCCCTTGCGGGTTGCGGATCGGGGCGGCTGAGTCCGCGATTCCATACTCGGACCCGTCGCGCGAGATCAGCAAGGTGTGGTTGGCCAGCCCCACCACCTTGCCTTGGGCCAGGCAGGTCGCCACCGGGTTGTCCGTCGGCAATCGCGTTTCTTCGCTGACGATGTGGAATACTTGCGCGAGGGGAAGGCCAACTGCCTCGGGCGTCTGCCAGCCGGTCATGCGTTCGGCTGCGGGGTTCAGCCATGTAACAAGACCCGCCGCATCGGTCGTGATGACGGCATCACCGATGGACTGCAATGTCACCCGAAGAAGTTCATGCTGCTGGGCGAGTTCGGCACTCAACTGGCGCGACGCCGTCTCGGTCTGCTTGAGTCGCGTGACATCATTGAGTGTCGCGAAGAAGCCCTGGACTTTGCCGTCGACCCAGTCCGGGGTGTAGTGCGCTACCGTGTGGCCCACACTGCCATCGGGCTTGGTCAAGCTTCGTTCAAATTGGCGTGCCTCCCCGCGCAAGGCTGCACGGGCATGCGGTTCACTAACCCCGTAGGCGCGATCACCGAGCAGTTCGCGCAGGGTCAGTCCAAGCAGTTCCTCCGGCCGTTTGCCGAACCATTTAAGGTAAGCGAAATTGGCAAACCGACATCGTTGTTTCAGATCCCAGTAGCTGACCAGACCTGGAATGGCGTCGGTGATTGACATGACAAACCGGTGGCTTTCCGACAGCTTCTGTGCTGCCGCTTCGGCGCGGTTGCGAGAGGCTATCAGTTCGCCTTCAAAGCGCTGCCGCTCCTTGGCCAGGAACAGCGTCCAGTAATAGACAGGGCGTTTTTCATACTCGCCTTTGCGGCAGTTGAGCAGAACGGGCACTCGCTGCTGCTGTGCATCCAGGATCTGAAGATGCAGTTCGTTGATGTGACCATCGCGCAGCAGCGTGGGCCACACGTGCGTCTGGCAGAAGATGCGACCGGCGGGCGGAAACAAGTCCTCCAATGCCCGCTGTTCCCAGCTGACAATCGTCCCCCCGGCCCATTCAGCCAGGGTTGCATTGGTCAGCAAGATCCGGCCCGCGCTGTCAGTGACAAGCACCGCACACGGCAGTTCATCAAGAGCATGCGACCGCACGAATCGGCCTCAGGCGCAGATCGCCTCGGCGCCGAGGTACTCGCCCATAGCGTCGATGACCAATTGCGGGTCGCTCAGGTGCGCACAATGCCCGCTGACGTCCAGCACCTTCAAATTGCTGTCCTTGAGCTGCGCATGCAGATAGTCGCCGACCTTCGTTGGCGCGAGCGCATCGTGCTGGTGCTGAAGGATCAGGCTCGGACAGGAGAACCTCGCAAGGTCGGCCCGGTTGTCTGCGAAAAAGGTGGCATTGGCGAAAACGCGGGCGGCTGTCGGGTCGGTCGAGCAGAAGCTGTCCGACAGCTCTGTGGTCACTGTGCCGGCACCGGACTCGCCTGCCACGACAGGCGCGAGGTAGTTGGCCCAGCCCATGAAGTTTTGCTCCATGAGAGCGATCAGACCTTCCAGGTCCTCTCGTTCAAATCCACCGATGTAGTCCGGCGGCTCGTTGAGAAAGCAGGGGGTTGGGCCGACGAACACCATGCGCTCAAACAGCCCGGGGCGCGCGATGCTGGCCAGCATGCCGATGCTGCAACTGACCGAGTGGCCAACAAAAGTGATGCCGCTTTGCAGGCCCAAAGCGTCGCATATCTCCAACACATCCTGGGCATAGCCGTCGAGGCTGGCGTAACGAAGCGGCTCGAAAGCGCCCATGTCGGACTTGCCACAGCCCACATAGTCGAACAGGATCTGGCGATGTGACTGCGCAAAGGCAGGGGTAATGCGGTTCCACATGTCCTGGTGGCAACCAAAACCGTGGGCATAGAGCAGCGTCGGACCATCCGTACCCAAGACCTTCACGTTGTTGCGCGCGATGACATCCATTTTGTTCTGTCCCAAGCTCAAAAGTCGACCGAGGACTGGGCCCGCAGCGCAGACGGCAGCGCGATCGGCAGCGTCGGCTAACGGGACGGCGCCAGCTGCCCGAAGCATAACCAAGGGATTTTCTATAAGAAGCACCAGCCGACGATTCCGCAGCTCTACGTGCACGACGAAATCGTCGTCAGCTCGGACATCATGATGGAGATGTACGAGTCAGGCGAGTTGCAGCGGATCATCCCCGCTCCGGCGCCTGATCCGTCCCCCGGATCGCTTGCATTGTTGTCAAGGAAAATCCTGTCGATACGTTTGCGCCAACGACCGTTTTTGCGACCTTTAGCGTAGCCGATAGTCCGCTGGACCGTCATTCATCGCGCGTCCAGTTCGCGCCGGAGTTCCCGATTGCGGCGGCGGTACGATTCGTACCTGGACTCGGTTTTCGGCGCAGCGCGGCGACCCGCCATTCCATCGCCCGCGGACCGGTTGGTCGGCGCGTCTCGCTGCAGTTCGACCGGCGCCGGCGGCGGTATTGCAGCCGCGGCGGAGGCACGCGATGCCTGCAATGATGTGTCTGCCTGCATCGGCTCCGTCGGCTCGGGTACGCGGAGCGGCGCCGGCGGTTCGGTCTGCATCTGCGTCGCTGCTTCGACCCGTAACGGCTGTAATGGCACTGACAGCGTCGGCTCCGTCGGCTCGCGCGGCTCCGTCTGCACGGGGCTGGCCTTGGAGGGCTCGACGAGATCTTGCCCGGACGCTGGCTTCAGGCGTTCGGTCGGCACGATCGCCGTATTGACCGGAGGCGCTTCTTCGGCCACCGGCAGGCCCCGCACGACGACCGGGACTCCGGCAGGCTCGGCCGGCGACGCCTCGTCCGACGACGACGCCCGCGTCCTACCGGCAGCGGCTCTGGAAGGCTCATCGACCACGGTGGCGACTTCCGGCACGCGGGCGTAGAACCACCACCGTGCCCCGGCGGCCAATGCAGACACGACCAGCATCAAAAGCAGGAAAGCCCTCCAGCCGCCGCGCGGCTCGGGAGCGATCGAGGTAGCCGGCGCCGCTGCCCGATTCGCGCGCAGCGGTTCCAGATCCGACGTGGCCGAGGAAGCAACGTGCTCCTGCTCGGTGTCCGGCGGCGGCGATATCCCCAACGGCAGGCCGCCCACGGCCGCCCGGGCTTCAGGCATTGCGGCAGCTTCTGCTCTCGCATTGACGGTTGCGTCCGGCTCGGCATGCGCCTGCGGACCTCCATTCGGTCGTCCCGCTCTGGCCGAAGCGGTGCGGGCCAGCCGGGGCTTTTCCGGCTCGGTCGCCGGCTGTTCGTTGGCGAGTTTTCGGTCGAGCCGAGCCGCCGGCAGTCCAGGCGCAGTGGCATCGTCCAAATCCGTCAGGTCGATGATGTCGTCGCCGAGACCGCGAACGAAGTTGAGCGGAAACGGATCGTTGTCCTCGTCATCGAGGCCGAGGTCGGTGACGGCGGAAGGCTCCGAACCGTGTGTCTTGCTGCGCGGCGATTTGGGGTCAAAGGGAAGGTCGGCCAACGTGGCACCTCAACCAGGTGAAGCTGAGGGGTCGCCGCGCGACGCCCGTGCCGACTTGGACTTCGTCATATGAATGTGGGTTCTGCACTTTCCGGTCGATCTGGCGCGTCTGTCAGTCGGGAGCAGTCTGGATCAAGGCACTACGAGCAGGAACGACGTTTCCAACCCGGTCCTCGATCACGATCTCGGTCCGCCGGTTCAGCCGCCGGCCCTGTTCGGTCCGGTTGTCGGCGATCGGCCGGTCGAAGCCGTAGCCGAAGGCGTCGAGTCGGCTGCGTGGTACGCCACGATCGACCAGCGCTTTCATCACCACGAGCGCACGCAGCTCGGACAGCTCCATGTTGAGCGGGCGTCCCCCCAGATTGTCGGTATGCCCTTCAATAACGGCATGAGCGCCAGGGCGCGCGAGCAGCAAGGCCGCCACCTGGTCCAGGAACGCCGCTGCCCCGGGACGCAACTGCGCCTCCTGAAACTCGAACAGCACCCACTCGTCGCCCCGTATCACGAATCGGCGCGGAGATCGCGGCATCGCGATCGGCAGCGGGTCGAATGACAGTCCACCGAAGACGCCTCTCTCACCTGCCGATCCGCCGCCGATCGGCAACGGCGCGCACCCGAGCATCTGCGTCGCGATCGCAAAGACAGCGCTGCTGAAGCCAAAATTCCGCAATTTCATCGATGCGATGCTCGTAAGCCCTTGCGCGCCGGTGAAGCGGAAGGCGGTCAGAAACCCTTTTTTCCCAGCCGGACAAACCGGCCACGCTCGCTCATCGAACGGTTCAGGCCCGAAATGACTGCGGCTTGGCCCGTGTAGCGGGCATGCTCCGCCCCACAACGTTAATGGCCATCGGTGAGCTGCAGTTCGCCCACCTCGGCGATATAGCCCTGCACTTGCCTAACCAACATGCAATCGGCGCTCATCAGAAGCAGCCGCTCGAACAACTGGCTCGGCTCAATGTGCAGCAACTGCATCAGCCCGCCAAACGCCTCTTCCAGAAACGATGAGCCGTAGCCCATCATCTGCCGGTAGCCACATCTCAGGCGACAAACGGCGATGGTAAACGTCCCATCCCTCACATGCGAAAACATCCACCACCCAGAATCGGGCAGACCGCAAAATCCGTCACGCCGCGGTTTCTTGTAGGCGTGCGCCACCGAACTGGAGGCCAATTCACTCGTGTTGCGCCAAAGGCTGTCTTTATTGATCTGCTGGACATGATCGCGGTTGACCTTGCCCGCGACTGCCTCCACCAACGGGCCCGATTCGCCGCCTGACCGCATGGCGTCTTTGGTCGCCTTTCAGTAGGCGACGTCCGCTTTCTCCGGGATCACGTGGCATCGATCCCCGGTCAAATGAAAGATGCCGACCTGCTTGAGCACTTCGCGCTGTTTGGAGTCCAGTTGATTTCGGTGGCAAAAGTGACGGTTCGGATCCCCAGCAGCGGCGCGGTCCTCGGTGGGTAAGTCATTGATTTCAGGAGGATTGCTGTTCGGTCTGGCGCGGCGTATTTTTGGCTGCTTCCCGAGGCACGAGGAGCGGCAGCGATGCAAGGCTGGCGGGCACCTTACCTGAGCCTGTGCGACCTCCCGCGCGAACTCGCCGAGTTCGAGCCGCAAGCCTTCCTCAGCTTCAGCTGGGCCAAGCTTGCATCGATCGCGCTCCAGCGGGGCGACAACCACAAGTTGGGCCTGGCGCTGCACATCGGCTTCGTGCGCATGGGCGGCTGGCCGCTGAACAGCGTGCGTGCAGTGCCGACCGTGTTGCTGCGTCACCTGGGCCAGATGCTGGACATCGAGACGCCGGATCTGGCTTCGTTGCGCGCGCTGTACGCCCGCGGCCGCACCCTGTTCGATCATCAGCAGCAGGCCTGCGAGGCTCTCGGCGGGTTCTGTCGCGGTAACGCAATGAGGCCAAGCGCAGCCGCCAAGCCGACTTACATCAGAAAGCCAGCGAGTAAAACTGGTTCGCTGGTGACGAGGCTCGGTCTTTGATGGCGGCGAGCTGGCCCTTCGCGAGTCATGTGCATCGTTTCAATGCCGGCGAGCAGGATGCGTGCGTTGCGGAAGGTCTTGGAATCCGAGCATCGGGCGCGCGATTCGTTTGACGGCCCGGTGGTCTTGTTCGACGATGTCGTTGAGGTACTTGGATCGATGCATCTCGATGGGCAAGCCGCTGTCGGCCTGGATGCTCAGAATGGCAGCCGTGTTGGCTTGCGCTCTTGTCCGATCGTGATTTTCCTGGGCACGCCGTGCAGGTCAATGGCCCGTTCGAAGAATGCTCGTGCCGCGGCCGTGATCGCGCCTGGCGCGCAGCAAGAAGTCGATCGTGCCGCCGTCCTCATCGACCGCGCGGTAAAGGTACTTCCACTGACCGCCGACCTTGATGTAGGTCTCATCCATTCCGCCAGCTCTTGCCGACCGTCAGCTTGTGCCGACGGCAGACGGCCGCGAGCACGGGCAGCATCTTCATTGCCCAGCGATGAATCGTCGAGTGATCAACCCTCAGCTCCGCGTTCGGCCATCATTTCCTCCAGGTGGCGCAGGCAAAAAGAGTAGGCCACGTACCAGCGCACGCACACCCGCATGACTTCCGCCGGATGGTGCAGCCGCTTGGTCACACGGCGCAGCGCTTCGATCAGCGCTTTCGGGTCAACTCTCATGTGGCAGCCGTACCATCCTGCGCTTGTCGCGACAGAGTCCAAGAAACTGCTGCCGGCCATCGAAACCGCCGCAAGCCTTGATGATTTGGGGCTGTTTCCTGGCTGGCGGCTGCACCCACTGAAAGGCGACCTGGACGGCTTCTGGAACCTGACAGTTACCGGCAACTGGCGTTTGATTTTCGAGTACGAGGCAGCCAGCAATACCGCGCGGCTGTTCGACCTGGTCGACTACCACTAGGAAGATCTGACCATGCCGATGAAAGACCCGCCGCACCCCGGCGACCTGATCCGAACTGAAGTGATCGAACCACTTGGCCTATCGGTGACGGCCGCGGCCGAAGCCCTCAGCGTGCGCCGCGCCAGCCTGTCCGATCCGCTGAACGGCAAACCCGCCGTGACCCCGGAAATGGCGCTGCGCATCGAGAAAGCCTCCGGCCCCCGCATGGACCACCTGCTGCGCATGCAACTGGCCTATGTGCCCGCCTGCTCTGGACCTGCCGACCGTCGGGCACCGTCATCGATTTGTTGCCCGCCGACCTCCGTCCGCACGACGAAGCCGCGGGCCATGCCATCCAGGCCGCCTTGCCCGCGGTCGCCTCCCGCCCGGTCGTCGGCTGGACGATTGCCGCCACTGGCGCTGCGGGGCAGGCGCACATCCGGGTCTCGATGGCCCGCTCTTGGGGCGCATCCTCGGTGGCTTCGTGTTGCCGGTTGACACGACGATGTCGCTCGCTGGCAACCGCATGCGGGTGGTTGAGCCGGAGTTCGCGTTCCGCATGGGTGCACCGCTGCCGCTGCGCGCCACGCCGTACTCAGCCGACGAAGTGCTGGCGGCCGTGGCGTCGCTTCACCCGGCGTTCGAGCTGCCCGATTGACGCTTTGCGGACTTCGCCCGCGCCGGCAAGGCGCAATTGATCGCCGACGACGCCTGCTGTGGCCAGTTCGCGTTCGGTCCCGCTGCGCCGGCGGTGTGGCGCACGCTCGATCTGGCGTTGGGCCGAATCGAGATCGGCCTGTCCGATTGACGCGCAAGGTTGAACATGCGGGCAACGCTTCGGCCGTTTGGACACAAAGCAGACCGGACTCGACCTTGGTCAAAGTGCCTCGCGCACTGTTTTCCAAGTTGTCCAGCTCACTCGTGATCAATCTGCAATGCCTCCAGAAAACGTGACACCAGGTTGTAGCCCGCGATCGTCGCGGTCAGCTCGACCAGTTCACGTGCGTTGAAGTGCGGCTTCACGGCGGCGAACACCTCGTCGGGTACATGCACGTGGCGCGTCATGGCGTCGGCATAGGCCAGCACGCTCTGCTCGAGCGGGGTGAACGAATCGACCTGGCCTGCGCGCAGTGCATCCAGCTGATCCTGGCGGATGCCTTCTTTCAGCGCGAACGGCACATGCTGGTCGAACTCGTACTGCGCCTGGTTGATGACCGCAATCTGCATGATCACAAGCTCGCGCAAGCGCCCGGACAACGTGCCTTGCTGGCGGATCGCGGTGAACAGCTTGAGCCAGCCTTCGGCCACCGGCGGACTGTGCAGCAGCATGCCGTAGAGGTTCAGCACCTTGCCGCGTTCGGCTTCGATGCGGGAGACGAGCGCGGCGGTGTCAGGGCTTTTCAGATCGGCGTAGTCGAGGCGGGCCATGAAGAGATGATCCTGGTTGGGTGGCGGGGAATGGAATGATGGATCGGGATGCGGTCGCGAGGGATGCGCTCGGTGCGGTGCAGCGGCTGCAAATCGTAACTTCGCCTAACGCGTGGCTTCCGTGATGCCGCCGTCCACCACGATCTGCTGGCCTGTGATGTAGCGGCTTTCGTCGCTGGCCAGAAACAGCACCGCGTGCGCGACGTCCCAGGCATCGCCCATGCGGCCCATCGGCACCTGGTGGTGGCGCTTGGCGACGAAGCCTTCGAAGTCGCCGCCCGCGTACTTGTCCGCCAGCCGCTGCACCAGCGGTGTGAACATCAGGCCGGGCGTCACGCAGTTGAGCCGCACGTTGCGATCGGCGTAGAGCACCGCGGTGGTCTTGGTCAGCTGCATCAGTGCCGCCTTGGCCGCTGCGTAAGCAACCTGCGGCTTGCCGATGTAGCGCAAGCCCGCGATCGAGGAGAGGCTGACGACCGAGCCGCCGCCCTGACGCGCCATCACCGGCAGCACGTGTTTGCACATCAGAAATGCGGACTTCACGTTTACGTCCATCTGCTCGTCCCAGACCGCTTCGTCCATCGCGACCGGGTCGCCGGGCTCGGAGCGGCCGACGCCGTTGATCAGTATGTCGATGCGGCCGAATCGCTCGAGGCAGGCGACAACGAGCGCGGTGACGTCGGCGGTCTGCGTCACATCGGCGGTGCGGATTTCCATCGTGCCGCCTTCGTCCTCCGTGCGTTGTTGCGTGGCCTTGGCAGCATCGATGTTCAGGTCGCATCCGAACACCTGCGCGCCCTGGCGCGCAAGCAGCACCGAGATCGCCTGCCCGTTGCCCCAGCCGTCGCCGAGCGAGCCACAACCGGTGACAAGCGCCACTTTTTCGTCAAGTCTGAACATGGGGATTGGCCTCTTTGTGTGGATTGCGGACATGGCGGGTGGCAACTGACTTGGCTCGGCGGCAGACTGGCGCACCCGAGGTTGGCTTTTATCGAAGCCGATCCGTTTCGGCAACATGCTACAAGCCCCGATCGACCACCGCCTGCGCATTGGCGGCGGCCAGCTGCCACGCAACACGAACCAGCCATCAAGCGACGCATTCATGCATCCCGCCGCCCATCTGCCACCGCCCGAGCAGCGCAGCCGACGCTGGCGTACGGCAGGCCTCGCTTTCGTCTTTTTGTGGTTTTTTCTCGGCGGCATTGCGCACTTCGCGTTCACCGAAGCCGAGATGCGCATTGTGCCGCCATGGGTGCCGTGGCCGCGCGCTTCGGTGCTGGTCAGCGGCGTGTTCGAACTGCTGGGCGCAGCCGGCTTGGTCTGGCACGTGACGCGGCGCTGGGCCGGTGCTGGGTTGGTGTTGTTGACCGTGGCGGTCACCCCCGCGCATCTCTACATGCTCGAGCGGCCCGATTTGTTCGCGTCGATCCCTCACTGGGCACTGGTTGTGCGGCTGCCTGTGCAGGTGGCGCTGCTGGTGCTGATCGGGTGGGCCACACGCTGGTTTGGAGGTTGGCCGCGTCGGCTAGCTTGAACGCGTGCGATCCGGCTCGACGCGCCTGGCATGCTGCGCAAGCCATTCGGTCGTCATCGCATCGCCTCGGCCGCCGAACCAACGTTGCAGCGCAGCATGGAACACGGCGTCTGCACCAGGCACCGCGCCGAACAACGTCATGCACGATCGGAATTTCAGATCGTCCGGTGAGCCAAAGAGCTGTTGCAGTGTCCGGCCCTGCACCGCGTTGACGAGCGCCGTGCAGTGAACCAAGCGCGGGCCCAGCATCGGGTGCGCCAGGTAAGCGGCAGCCTCGTCGAGCGAACCGATGCCGAAATGCTTGGCCATCGCACTGCGGCCGAGCGCTTCGAGCTGCGGGAAGACGAACCACATCCAATGGCTGGTCTTCGCACCGGCTGCCAGCTCGGTGCAAGCCTGCGGGTAGGTCGTGTGCTGGGCGGTCACGAAGCGGTTCAGGTCGAAGGGATCGATCATGAAAAGTCCTTGTGAAAACGTCGACGGAAGTGGTCGATGAGCAGCCGCTGGCGGCTGGAACTGGAAAACTTTGAACGCCCTGCATGTCCCAGGATGACGGTCGGCGATGCGCCCGATACGACCAATGCAGCGACTGGTCAACATCTTCAGAAAAAAAAGGGGTGACGGGGCGCACCACGGTTGATGTCTCCCGCCTCAACGGCCTGTGGTCACCGCGATTGCCGACATCGCGTCACCGCTCTTGGGCTTATCGACTGCCTCCGCCGCGGCCGGCGGCTCGGGCGGCGGCTTGTTCAACGCCAGAATCGCCGCCTGCTCGGTCGGATAAAACGCCGACCTGCCGAACTCGGCCGCAATGCCGGTGCGATCCAGCGCGTCGCGCACCTGCTTGCGCAGGCCCGCCAGCTGCAGGGTGATGCCCTGGCCGCCCAGATTGCGGCGCAGCTGCTGCAGCATCTCGAGGCCGGTCGCGTCGATGTCGTTGACCGGCGAGCACGACATCAGCACGATGCGCAGGCCGCGCACGGCCATGACGTGGTCCAGGATGAACCGCTCGAGCACCGGCGCGCTGATGTAGGAGATCGCTGCGTCCATGCGCACCGCGAATACGTCGGGTGCAAGAGGTGGCAGCGCGAACACATCGCGCGCGCGCAGGGAGCCGTCGGGGTGCGCCCCCAGCTCGACGATCCGCGGCCGCGCCCGGCGGTACAGGAAGAACAGCAGCGAGATGAAGAAGCCGACGAACACGCCCCAGTGCAGATAGGGCACGGAAGCCAGCGTCACGACGAACGTGGTGAGCGCGATCAGCCCGTCTTCACGCGACGATCGCCAGAGCTTTTTGAACACCGCGACATCGATCAGGCCGAACACGGGCACGATGATGATCGCAGCCAGCACCGCGCGCGGCAGGTGGTACAAATAGCCGGTCAGCCACGCCAGCACGACCGTCACGCACGCGGCCGAGAACAACGTGGACCACGCGCTCGTCGCACCCACGTAGGCGTTCAAAGCCGAACGCGAGAACGAGCCGCTGACCGGGAACGCACCGCTCACGCCGCTCGCGATCTTCGCCAGGCCCTGGCCGATCAACTCCTGGTTCTCGTCCCAGCGCTCGTTGCGGCCGCGGGACAGCGTGCGGCAGCTCGACATCGCTTCCGTGAAGCTGATCAGCGCGATGATGATTGCAGCCGGCAGCAGCGCACGGTGTTGCGCGAACGTGATCGACGGCAGCCAGCCGATGCCGGGCAACCCGCCCGGCACGTTGCCGACCACGGCGGCGCCGGCCGACGCGTAGCCGATCCAAGCGCTTAGACCGATGCCGGCCAGACATGCAATCAACACGCCGGGCCAGCGCGGCGCGAGGCGCTTTTGCAGCAGCAGAAACACCAGCGCACCGATGCCGAATGCTGCCGTGAGCGCCGCCGCACGCGGCGCGTCGTGCAGCGACAGGTTGGCCCGTGCGAACCATTGCAGGTCAAAGTGCGACGGCAGCCCGAGCAGCGCCGGCAACTGCGAAAAAATGATGATCAGCGCGGCCGCGTTGATGAAGCCCGAGATCACCGGAAAGGACACGAAGTTGGCCACCGCCCCGAGCCGGAACGCGCCCAGCGCGAGCTGGATCAACCCCGAGTACACCGCCAGCCAGATCGCCAGCGTGACCCATTCGGCGCTGCCGGGCGTCGCCATGGGTTGCAGCGAGGCGAACGTCAACAGACTGGTCAACGCGACCGGCCCGACCGCGAGCAAAGGCGACGAACCCCACAGCACACCGATCACCGAAGGGAGGCAGGGCGGCGTACAAGCCCGTCTCGGGCGGCATGCCGGCCAGCGTCGCATAGGCCAGCGCCTGCGGCACCAACACCAGCCCGACGCTGATGCCGGCCCAGGCGTCTTTGCGCAGCGCCTGGGCACTCGGGCGCGGCCAGAACAGGAATGGAAACAGGCGGCGCCAGATCATGTGCATGGTGTCGATCCGCTCGGGTGGTGAAGGAGTGGAGGGGTCATATCTTGCTTCCCGTGCGTCGTGTCCTGCCCGAGCCGCGGTTGGCCCGGACTGGGTCGGCGGCAAGCGTCGACGACTTCGTCGCGTGCTGCGCGCGCACCTGCTCAACAAAGCGGCGCGCAGGCGGCGACAAGTCGAGATCTGTTGCTGCAATCAAGTGAATCGGTGGCACCTGGATCGACCAGTTGAGCGACAGCGGCCGAAGCAGCCCGAGCCGGCCGTAATGCGCCGCCAACGAGCCCGGCATGATCGACAGCATGTCCGACACCTCCAGCAGTGCGGTGGTCGCAATGTTGGACGCCGTCTCGACGATGTGCAATTGCGCATGCAGGCCCGCTTCGCGCAAAAACGCATCGAAGCGCAGGCGCTGCGGCGTGCCCGGCGGCTGCAGCACCCAGCCCGCGCCCAGCAGATCGTGAATCGTGAGGTTCGCACGCTCGGCCAGCGGGTGGCTGGCGCGCGCCACGACGACCAGTGCCTCTTGGAGCAACGGCAGACTCAGCCAGTCTTCGTTGCCAGCCGAGGCGATCGGACGGCCCAGCACCAAATCGACCTCGCCGCGGCCGAGTTGCGCGAGCATCTGATCGCTGGTGCCGACCAGCACCGACACCGCCACCAGCGGATGCTGACGCCGGTATTCGCAAAGCAACGGCGCGAGCAGCCCCGGCACCGCACCAGCGACGCTGCCGATGCGCAGCGCCCCACGAAGGCCCACCTGCAGCGCGGTGAGCTCATCGCGCGCGGCCTGAAAATCGGCCAGCACGCGGCGCGCGTACCGAATTAGCACCTCGCCTTGCACGGTGGGATGCATGCCGCGCGCGTGGCGCTCGAACAGCGCGCTGCCGAACGTGGCTTCCAGCTGCGCGAGCAGCTTGCTCGCAGCTGGCTGGCTGATGGCCAGCTGCGCAGCAGCCCGGCCCAGGTG
The DNA here is from genome assembly GCA_963784295.1 of uncultured beta proteobacterium. Classification (GTDB taxonomy): domain Bacteria; phylum Pseudomonadota; class Gammaproteobacteria; order Burkholderiales; family Burkholderiaceae_C; genus JBBPYC01. The sequence continues at coordinate 30,229 of CAWAQL010000011.1, read as the reverse complement.
CCGTTCCGCGTCCAGCACGCCGAGCAACGCGAGTTGGCGCGTGCGCAACCGCAGCAACAGCGGCAGGGCGGCGGGCAGGTGGAGCGGCTTCATCTTGCAATGCTCAAGGTCTGATGCTCAACGCGATACACGAATGTATATGAGCGGCCGTCCAACTTCGATTGGATCGCAGCGGCTTGTGCGCATAAGCTCGGGACGCGCGTTGCCCCCGACGCCACATCACGGAGACAAAAATGATGAAAAACACCGCATTCACCACCAGCGTCCATCGCCGCATCGTGCTGCCGGGCCTCGTGGCCATCGCCGCGCTGGCCCTGCCCATGCTGGCCACGGCGCAGGCTTGGCCGACCAAGCCGCTCAAGATCATGGTCGGCGCCTCGCCCGGCGGCGGCACCGACATCCTCGCACGCATGCTGGCCGACAAATTCGCCGGCACGCTGAAAGAATCGGTGGTCGTCGAGAACCGGCCGGGTGCATCGAACACGATCGCAGCCGACCTCACGGCGCGCGCGGAAGCCGATGGCTACACGTTGCTGCTCGCCACCAACACGGGCCAGGCGATCGCGCCACACGTGCTGAAGCTCAAGTACGACCCGTTGAAAGGCCTGCAGCCGATCGGCCTGGTGGCGGTGATGCCGAACGTGTTGGTCGTGCCCGCGCAGTCGCCGTACCAGAACGTAAAAGAGCTGATCGCGGCCATGAAGGCGGCACCGGGCGAGCTGAAATACGCGTCTTCGGGCATCGCGAGCACGCAGCACGTCGGTGCCGAAGCGTTCAACCTCGCCGAGGGCACGCAGTCGATCCATGTGCCGTACAAGGGCAGCTCGCAAGCGCACATCGACCTGATTTCGGGCCAGGTCGACATGATGTTCGACTCGACCTCGTCGGCCACCGGGCAGATCAAGTCCGGCAAACTGCGGCCGCTGGCGGTGGCGGCGCCGAAGCGGGTGGCTGCGATGCCCGACGTGCCGACGCTTTCGGAAGCCGGCGTGAAGGGCGCGGATGTGAACACCTGGTACGGGCTGTACGCAACTGGGGGCACGCCGTCCGCGGTGATTGCACAGCTTCACGCGGCGTTGATGGATGCCCTCAAACAGCCCGATGTGCAGACACGCATTCAGGGCCTTGGAGGCGAGATCGAGCCCATGAGCACGCCAAAATTCGCCGAGATGAACCAGAGCGAGTTTGACCGCTACGGCAAGCTCGTGAAAGCAGCGAACATCAAGGCCGAGTGAGCGTTCGACGCCACTTGCATCGACATTTAGGAAGGATTCCCCCATGACCAACGAATCACGCCCGCGACTTGCTGTGCTGCTCGGCGACCCGGCCGGCGCTGGCCCAGAGATGGCCGTCAAGCTGCTTGCGCGCGAACGCAACCTCAAGGCGGCCGACCTGCTGCTGATTGCCGATCCGGTGATGCTGGCCGAAGGCGAGAAGATCGCCGGCATCAAGCTCCACCCATGGATCGTGCACGACCTTGACGACGTGCGCTTCGAGCCCGGCCGCATCACGCTGCTCGCGCAAGACTGGCTCGGCGGCATGGCGCCGCCACTCGGTGTATGCAGCGATGAAGCGGGCCGCGCGGCATTCCATTCGCTGAACCTTGCGGTTGAAACCGTGCAGCGCGGCGTCTGCGGAGGCATCGTGTTCGCGCCGCTGAACAAGCATTCGCTGCGGCTCGGCGGGTTGGAGGAAGAGGACGAACTGCGCCATATGCAGCGGTGCTTTGGCATCGAGGGATTCGTCTGCGAGTTCAATATGACGAACCACCTCTGGACCTCGCGCGTGACGTCCCACGTGCCGATCCGCGACGTGGCGCAGATGATCACGAAGCGCGGCGTGCTCGACGCCGTGAAGATCGTGGACGCGGCGCTGCGCCAGGCCGGCATCGAGAAGCCGCGCATCGCGGTGTCGGGGTTGAACCCGCACGCCGGCGACGGCGGCTCGATCGGCATGGAGGAAATCGAGATCATCGAGCCGGCGGTGAAGGCGGCGCAGGCGCTGGGTCTGGATGCACGCGGCCCGTATTCACCCGACACCGTGTTCCTCGCCGCGCGCCGGGGCGACTACGACGCGGTGGTGTCGATGTACCACGATCAGGGCCAGATCGCGATGAAGCTGATGGGCTTCGACCGCGGCGTCACCCTGCATGGCGGGCTGCCGGTGCCGGTCGTGACGTCGGCGAGCGGCAGTGCGTTCGACATCGCGGGCCAAGGTATCGCGAACATCGAAGGTCTGCAGGAGGCGTTCGATCTGGCGGTGCGCATGGCGAGCAGCCAGCAACGCGAAGCCGCACACGCGTGAGGTGCGGGCTGGCGGCTCAGGCGACCGTCTGGTAGTACAAGTTCTGCGGGTGATTTGCCTGCGCAAAGAAAAACCAGCGGTCGGCAATCATGCCGACGAACTGCACCACGGCGGCCGCAATCGGCCAGATGCTAGCGTTGGCCGGTGATCCAATGCCGACGGCCAGCAGTGCCAGCGGCAGGACAAAGCCGAGCAGCAAAAACACCCACTTGACCGACCGCAGCAACTCGTTGCTGCGCCCGTGAAAGAACTCGCGCGTGTTGAACGAGCCGCCCATGAAGCCTTGCGACTTCTGCACGATGCGTGGGTGCTTGATGCCAAGCGCGGTCTGCAGCGTCGACTTCGGCTTCAACCGGCTGTTGCGCACCAGCGAAGCGGCGCGGCCGATCAGGCCCGCCGCCGTGAAGCCGATTGCCCCAGCTGCGAAAAAGCCGACGAACGGCGGTGCAAACACGGAAGCCAGTGCTGCAGCGACGGTGCCACCCGAGGCGCACCCGAGCAACGTGAAGTTGATCGGTGTCAGCGCGCTGGCCCACTCGCGCAAGAATTTGATGCACGCGTAGATCATTCCGGTGCAGACGAACAGCGCGAGGCACACCACCGTCGTGGCCGCACCGACAGCGAAGCTCCACCGTGGTGCGTGGAGATGCGCAGCGCCATACAGCGCAACCAACCCGATGAACGCCGGCAGGACGATCACCTCGCGCGACAGCCAGGATGTGCGCCACATGGTCGCCGTACGCCAGGCGCGTTCCGGCCGCCCCAGGTGCGCGACCGACGCCAGCAACCCGCCGATCGACAGCACCGCCGCCAACCCCGCACCCCAGACGAACAGCCGCTGATCCGGCAGCGCCAACCAACCGAGCCGGCTCGCCCACTCGGCCGCGTAGAGCGCCAAGAACAGACCCTGGCCGGCACCGACCAGGACGGTCAAAAAAATAACGGAAAAAGCGGGGTTCATATCGATCGCTTATGGGTGTTCAAGCACTGCAGCAGGCCATCGGCTCGCCGCGAAAGAATGGATCAATGCCCCATTCCAACGGACGCCGCCGCGGAGCCGGCTCTGCCAATCCGCCAGCGTTGCCCTCGGTGGGGGGTAGCCGAGAGCCAAGCGAAGGCTGGGGGAGAGCAACCGTCACCAAGACGTGACGTCGTCCAGCGAGGGATCGCTCTGCGTCGGCTTCGGGAGCTTGCCATCCTTTTTCAAGGGGTTGTCGGCCCGCTGCAACTGATCTGCGTGCGTCGTCATCTCGATGCGGCGCCGCGGCAGGTAATGATTCGCGGGCTGGGTTCCCCACTCGGGCATCAGCGGATAGCCGCCGCGCTCCTGAATCGCAACCGACACTTCCGACTCGGGATCGTGCACGTCGCCGAACAGCCGTGCGCTGGTCGGGCACGCGAGCACGCAGGCGGGCTTGCGGTCTCTGGGCTCCAGATCCTGGTCGTTGATGCGGTCGACGCACAACGTGCATTTGGTCATCACCTTCTTCTGCTCGTCGAGCTCGCGCACGCCGTAAGGGCAGGCCCAAGCGCAGTATTTGCAGCCAATGCACTTGTCGTAATCGACCAGCACGATGCCGTCTTCCTTGCGCTTGTAGCTGGCTCCTGTGGGGCACACCGGCACGCAGGGCGGGTCTTCGCAGTGCAGGCAGCTTTTCGGGAAATGCACGGTCTGCGTATTTGGAAACTCACCGACCTCGAAGGTCTGCACGCGGTTGAAGAACGTGCCGGTCGGATCCTTGCCATACGGCTCGAAATCGGCCAGCGTGCCGGCCGCGCCGGACGTGTTCCATTCCTTGCAGCTCGTCACGCAGGCGTGGCAGCCAACGCAGACGTTGAGGTCGATGACCAGAGCGAGTTGGGTCACAGCGAGTGCTCCTTGGCTTCGAGCCGGGTCATTGGATGTCCTTCGATTCGGTCTTGACCAGGCCGGTCAGAAACGCCTGCCAGCGCCGCTTGGCCGCACCGGCTGCAGCCACACCGGGCAGGCTCTTCATTGGCGCAAATTGCGGCAAGCTTTCCTTCGGCTCGTCGGCTGCGGCGGGGTAGATGCGCACCCGCACGTCGTACCAACCGGCCTGGCCTGTGACTGGGTCCGAGTTGGACACATGCCCGTCGCCGTGCGGCAGTTCTTCCGAGATCAGGTGGTTCAACAGAAATCCCTTGCGCGACTCGTTCGCGTCGTCCGACAGCTGCCACGCACCTTGCGCCTTGCCGATCGCGTTCCAGGTCCAGACCGTGCCGGGCTCGACCGCTTCCGAATAGCGACACAGGCAACGCACCTTGCCCCACTGCGATTCGACCCACATCCAGCCGCCGTCCTCGATGCTCGCGGCCTGTGCGGTCTTCGGGTTCACGAACAAGTAGTTGTGCGCGTGGATCTGCCGCAGCCAGGCGTTCTGCGAATCCCATGAGTGGTACATCGCCATCGGCCGCTGCGTGACGGCCGCGAGCGGGTACTTCTCCAGGTCACTCGCCTGCGTCTCCAGCGGCGCGCTGTAGAACGGCAGCGGATCGAAGTGCCGCTCGATGCGCTCGCGCAGATGTGCAGGCGGTTGCCGGCCCGGTCGCTTGCCTTGCGCGGCCAGTCGGAAGCTCTGCAGCTCCTCGCTCCAGAGCTGGATCAGGATCGGCTCGCCGAAGCGGCGCAGGCGCGTGCGCATCGCCCACTCCATGTAGCCCTTGTTCCAGTTGCGCATGTACTGGTAGCTCTTGGGCAGCTCGTAGTGGAACACGCAATTGTTCTTCGCGTACATCTCCCACTGGCGCGGATTCGGTGCGCCCTTCATGTATTCGCTGCCGTCCGCGCCGCGCCAGCCGGCCAAGAAGCCGATGCCCGATCCCGGCTCGGTCTCGATAGTTGATGATGAAGTCGGGATAGTCGCGATACTTGCGCCCGCCATCGGGCTTGCTGAACGCCGGAAACTTCAGCCGCGACGCCAGCTCGATCAGCACTTCCTGGAACGGCTTGCACTCGCCCTTCCGGCGGCAGCACCGGCACGCGCACCGAGTCCACCGGGCCGTCGAATTCGGAGATCGGCCGGTCGAGCATCGACATCACGTCGTGCCGCTCGAGGTAGGTCGTGTCCGGCAGGATCAGATCGGCAAACGCGGTCATCTCGGACTGGAACGCATCGCACACGACCAGGAACGGAATCTTGTATTCGCCGTCCTCCGTTTTGTCGTTCAGCATCTTGCGGACCTCGGACGTGTTCATGGTCGAGTTCCAGGCCATGTTGGCCATGAAGATCATCAGCGTGTCGATGCGGTACGGGTCGCCGCGCCACGCGTTCGTGATCGACGTTGTGCATCAGGCCGTGCACCGAGAGCGGGTGCTCCCACGAGAACCCCTTGTCGATGCGCACGGGCTGGCCGGCCTCGTCGATGAACAGGTCGTCGGGCGACGCCGGCCAGCCCATTGGCAGGCCGCCGAGCGGCTTGTTCGGCTGCACGGCAGCAGGCGAGTTCGGCGGTTTCGCGCTCGGCGGAATCGCGCGCGGAAACGGCGACTTGTGCCGAAAGCCGCCGGGCCGGTCGATCGTGCCGAGGATCGACATCAGGATCGCCAGCGCGCGGATCGTCTGGAACCCGTTGCTGTGCGCGGCCAGCCCGCGCATCGCGTGGAACGCAACCGGATTGCCGGTGACGGTGTCGTGCTCCTTGCCCCAGGAGTCGGTCCAGGAAATCGGCAGCTCGATCTTCTGGTCGCGCGCGGTGATGCCCATCTCATGCGCCAGGCGGCGGATGGTCGCGGCCGGGATGCCGGTGATGCCTTCGGCCCAATCGGGCGTGTACTGGCGCACGCGTTCGGCCAGCAGTTCGAACGCGGGCTTGACCTGCAGACCGTTGTCGAGCGTGAAGCTGCCCAGCAGCAGCGGATCGGCGCCTTCGGTGTGGGTCGGCCACCGGCTTGCCCGTCAGGCGATCCCACCAGAGCTTGTTCTGCGGGTACATCGCATTGATCTCGGGCGCCGACTCGTCGCGCACATGCAGCCCGAACGTGTCGCTCTCCGTCGTTCGCATCGATCAGCTGGCCGGCGTTCGTTAGCGCACCAGGAAGTCGCGGTCGTAGAGGCCTGTGCGGATCAGCTCGTGGATGAACGCGAGCAGCAGTGCGCCGTCGGTTCCGGGCCGGATCGGCACCCACTCGTCGGCCATCGCCGAGTAGCCGGTGCGGATCGGATTGATCGACACGAAGCGCCCGCCGGCCCGCTTGAATTTGCGAGATCGCGATCTTCATCGGATTGCTGTGGTGGTCCTCCGCGGTGCCGATCATCACGAACAGCTTGGCGCGGTCCAGGTCGGGCCCGCCGAACTCCCAGAACGAACCGCCGATCGTGTAGATCATGCCGGCGGCCATGTTGACCGAGCAGAAACCGCCGTGCGCTGCGTAGTTCGGCGTGCCGAACTGGCGCGCGAACATGCCGGTCAAGGCCTGCATCTGGTCGCGCCCGGTGAACAGCGCGAACTTCTTGGGTCGGTCGATCGGATGTGGGCGAGGCGCTCCTCCAGGATCGTGAACGCCTCGTCCCACTGGATCGGCTCGAACTCGGCCGCACCGCGCTCGGCGCCTGCCTTGCGCTTCAGCGGCTGGGTCAGCCGCGCGGGCGAATACTGCTTCATGATCCCCGACGAGCCCTTGGCGCAGATCACGCCCTGTTGAGCGGGTGGTCCGGGTTGCCGTCGATGTAGCGCAGCTCGCCTTGCTCCAGATGCACGCGGATGCCGCAGCGGCACGCGCACATGTAGCAGGTGGTGTTCTTGACTTCGCGCACGCTCTTCGGCGCGACGGCGGTCGAATCGTGGAGCGGCTGATTGGCCATGAATGTGCGCACGAAATCGTCCTTCTGTGGTGCCGAGCAGATCGCATGCTAAGCGTTGCCGATCAAACGGAAAAGCGCAGAATCTCGCTCATGGTGATCGATAAAGCAGATCAGGAGACGACCGGCCGATTGCGCCTGACCCTGCGCCAGCTTGAGGTGTTCGTGGCCATCGCGCGGGCCGGCAGCACGCGGGCCGCAGCCGACCGCATCGCGCGGTCGCAGTCGGCCGCGAGCAGCATGCTGGCCGACCTCGAACAGTCGCTCGGCACCGTCGTGTTCGACCGCCACAGGGGCGCCGGCTGGTGCTGAACGAAAACGGCCGCTCGCTGCTGCCGAAAGCGCGACTGCTGCTCGAGCAGGCGGCGGCGCTCGAGGTGTTGTTTCGCGGCGAGCTGTCGGCGCCGCTGCGTGTCGCGGCCAGCTTCACGATCGGCGAGTACCTGCTGCCCGAGCAGGTCGCGCAGTGGACGCGGCTCAATCCGCGCAGCCAGGTGCGGCTGCAGATCGCGAACACGCGGGACGTGATCGATGCGGTCGCCGGCTTCGACGCCGACGTCGGATTCATCGAAGGACCGCAGACGCACCCCGACCTGGTGGTGCGCGCCTGGCGCGACGACGAGCTCGTGATCGTTGCGGCACCCGGCCACGCGCTTGCGGGCCGGCTGGTGTCGGAGCGGCAACTCGCGCGGGCCACCTGGGTGTTGCGCGAACATGGGTCCGGCACCCGCCAGGCGACCGACAGCTGGTTGATTCAGAACCTGGAGCAGGTACAGGTGGGTTTCGAGCTTGGCAGCACCGAAGCGATCAAGCGCGTGGTGGCCGCCAGCGACGCGCTGGGTTGTCTGTCGCGCCAGGCGGTTGCGCAGACGTTGGGCGATGGTCATCTGATCGAGCTGCGCACGCGGCTGCCGGCCGCTGTGCGCAGTCTGGCCACCGTGATGCACCGCGAACGCCCGCTCGGCCGTGCAACGGCGGACTTCCTGCGACATTGCGGCGTTCGGGTGCCGCATGCGATGGTGTTGGGCTGACGCATCGGTCTTGCTTGAACCACATCGGGCTTGACGCCAAGCCAGCCTCGCCTGCAGCCGCTGCCTCTTTGGGTGAATGCAGGACCAGCTCGCCCGCGCAGATGTTCGACTTACGCCCGTACGGCCTCATCGCACAAAGGCCGTCAAAGTCTCCAGTGACTCATCCGCTGCAATGCTGCGAGCGTCGTTGCAGAACGCGCGGTCCCTCCGCAGGCCAACTCTGCTGCCCATAATTCTGCGCATGCCAAACGACCTTCAAACCCCAGCACACACGCCGCAGCGGCTCGACCAACTGCTCGCGCAGTCGGCTGCGATGCATGCGCAGCACACGGCCATCGTCGACGGCGCCACGCGGCTGAGCTATGCCGAACTCGATGCCGCCGTCAGCCGCACCGCCAACCTGCTGCTGAGTCACGGCCTCGGCGCGGGCGACCGGGTCGCGCTCGATGCGCTCAACGGCGCCGAGTTCGTGATCGCGTACTACGCGGTGCTGCGCGCGGGTGGTGTGGTCGTGCCGCTCAACGTGCTGATCGGCGCGCAGCTGCTGGCCCAGCGGCTCGAGGATTCCGGTGCGGCGTTGCTGATCTGCGTCGCCGGCCCGGACGGCCTGCCGGCAGCGACGACCGCGCACGCGGCGGCCGGCCGGGTGGCGTCGTGCCGCGAAGTCATCGTGGTCGGCGCGGGCGGCGCGTCGCTCGACGGCCTGACGCGCACGCAGCCGGTCACGCTCGGCTCGGTACCGCTCGGGTCCGACGACACCGCGGTGATCTCGTTTCACCGGCGGCTGCCCGGCAGACCCAACGGCGTCGTGTTGACGCATGCGGCGATGCTGCACAACGCGGCGTCGATCACGAACTCGTTGTACGGCACGCGCGAGTCGCCCGATGTGCACCTGGTGACCCTGCCGCTGTTCCATATGGTGACCCAGGCGATGCAGCTGCACCCCGGCATCGCATGCGGCGCCACGCTGGTGCTGATGCCGCGGTTCGAGCCGGACGCTGCACTGCGGCTGATGGCTGCCGAGCAGGTGAGCACGCTCGTCGCGGCGCCCAGCATGCTGTGGGCGCTGGCTTCCGCCGCCGAGCACAACCCCGGGGAAGCGCGCGCCGCACGCGCCGCGCTGCGCCTCGTGTGTTCGCAGCTCGCGCCGCTGCCAACCGTGGTGCAAAGCGCGGTCGAGCAGCGACTGGGCGTGCTGCCGGTGGAAGGCTTCGGCCAGACCGAAACCGGCATGGTGTGCCTGCACGCGCAGCCGGGCGACCGTCGGCCCGAATCGGTGGGGGAGCCGGTGCAGGGCGTCGAGGTGCGCGTGGTGGATGCGGAAGGCGTAGTCATCAGCGGGCCGGCAACCGGTGAACTGCAGGTGCGTGGCCCAGGGCTGATGCGCGAGTACCACCGAAAGCCGGAAGCCACCGCGGCTGCCATCCAGGACGGCTGGTTGCGTACCGACGTCGTGGTGCGGCGCGCCGAGGACGGCCATTACGTGCTGGTCGACCGGCCAACCCACATGGTCGTGCGCGGCGGGCTGACCGTCTATCGGCGCACGGTGGAAGAAGCGATGCTGACCCATCCGGCCATCACCGCGACCAAGGTGATCGCCGTGCCGCACGCGCGCCACGGCGAAGAGCTGCAGACGCTTATCGAGCGCGATCCGAAGGCGGTTGTCTCGGAAGCCGAACTGCTGCAGTGGGCGCGTGAACAACTGCCTGGCCTGACCGGCACCGACGTCCAGTTGATCGCGACGCCACGGGGCGCCAGCCGGCTCGACCGGATCATGAGCGTTGCGCTCCAATTGCTGCCCGGCATCGCCGTGGCGGCAGCCGGCACGGTGCTGGCCTTTTTGATCAACCGCTTGGTCCCGTTTCTCAGTCCGCTGACCGCGGGCGTGTTGCTCGGCGTGGTGCTCGCCAACACGGGCCTGCTGACGTCCAGGATCACGCTCGGTCTGTCGGTCAGCACCCGGCGGCTGCTGCGCGCGGGTGTGGTTTTTCTCGGCCTGCAGCTGTCCCTGCTCGATGTGATCGGGCTCGGCGTGCCGTTGCTTGCGGTGGTGGTCGTCACCGTGATCTTCGGGTTCGTCGTCACGCGTTGGGTCGGCGAGCGCCTTGGCCTGTCGCGCGACTTGTCGCTGCTGACTGCGGCCGGCTTCTCGATCTGTGGGGCTTCCGCGATCGCGGCGATGCAGGGCGCGAGCGACGCCAGCGAGGACGAAGTGGCCACCGCCATTGCACTGGTCACGATCTTCGGCACCGTCGCGTTGTTCGGCTGGCCGATGCTGCAGCACGTGCTGCTTCTCGGAAACGAGGCGTACGGCGCCTGGGCGGGCGCGAGCGTCCACGAGGTCGCACAGGTGGTTGCGGCCGCGTCGCCGGCCGGCGAGGAGTCACTGGCCACCGCGGTGGTCGTCAAGCTGGCGCGCGTCATCATGCTGGCGCCGTTGGTGGCGATGGTCGCCTACCTCGCGCGTCAACGCAGCAAAGCAGAGCAGACCGCAGGCGCGAAAAGGCTGCCGCTGGTGCCGCTGTTCGTGCTGGGCTTTCTGACGATGGTGGGGGTGCGCACCACCGGGGTGCTGCCGCAGGAGCTGCTGGACGGCGTGAAGATTCTCACGACCGCCATGCTGGCGGCAGCGCTGTTCGGCTTGGGCACTGGCGTCAAACTGCGCGTGCTGCTGGCCACTGGCCCGCAGGCGCTGGTGCTGGGCGCGATCTCGACCGTGCTGATCGCAGTGGTCGCTTACGTCGGCGTGCTGCTCGCCGTGGGAACGGCGTGAAGTTCGGCTCGAACACGCTCGCCAGCGAGCGTGTACATCCTGCCAACTGCCAGTCGCTGCGGCAATGCCCGTCTATTCGGGCCTGTTCACGCGCTGGACATTGCTTCAGAGACTGCGGTCGCGATCCCAACAACGGAGTGTTGAACGTCGCGTTGCAAATCGCTGGGCCGGCGCATCGATGACGCCGGTGCCGCAGCAGTCCGTCTGCGCGGGTCAGTCAGCGGTGGTGGTGGTCGATTTTGCTGCTTGATGCTGCCAGCACGGCCAACGCCACCGAAGCGATCCGCGCCTGAAGGGAATCGGCTCGTGATGTCAGCACCACCGGCACCCGCGCGCCGAGCACCAGGCCCGCACAGTCGCCGCCACCAGCGTAGTTGAAACTCTTGTACAGCATGTTGCCCGCGTTGAGATCGGGCATCAGCATCAGATCCGCATCGCCTGCGACCTGGCTGTCGATCTTCTTGATGCGCGCAGCTTCGGCCGAGAACGCATTGTCGAAGCCGAATGGACCCTCGACAACCGCACCGGGCCAGGCGCCTTCGCTGCGGCTCAACTTCACGAGCGCTTCGGCATCGAGCGTTGCCGGGATGGCCGGGTTCACCGTCTCGATGGCCGTGACGATCGCCACTTTGGGCGTTTCGATGCCGAGCCGCTGCAGCAACTCGACGGCATTGGCGACGATGTGCTGCTTGGTCTTCAAGTCCGGCGCGATGTTGACCACGCAATCGGCCAGCGCGAGCAGCTTGTGATAGCGGGGCAGGTCGAACAAAAACGCATGGCTGATGCGCCGATCGGTGCGCAGGCCGGCCGACTTGCTGACGATCGCCGACATCAATTCGTCGGTGTGCAGCGAACCCTTCATGAGCGCCGCGACGGTGCCGTCGCGTGCCAGCGCGACGGCCTTCACAGCCGCTTCAGGCGCCGCATCGATGGTCTCGATCAGCTCGAAATCCTTGGCATCGACCTCCGCCGCGTCCGCCGCCCGTTCGATCCTGGCGCGTGGCCCGATCAGGACCGGACGCGCAATGCCTTCCCGGGCGATGCCGGCTGCTGCATTGAGTGCCAATGCGTCGCATGCATAGACCAGACCGATGCGCGGCGCTTCGGCCGTGCTTGCCGAGTGGGCCCGCGCCCGGTCCACCAAGGCCCGCAACCGCGGATGAGAAGCTGCTTCCATTTCGGTCTCCCAGCACCTGGTGGCGCGGTATTCAACTCAAAAACGACCGATGCGGCCCAGCCTCGGCTCCCCTGCAGCAGGCGCCGTAAAGCCGGCTCCGCCGGGCCGCCAGCGCCGCCCCCGGCAGGGGGTAGGCAAAAGCGAAGCGGAGCCTGGGGGTGAGTCGATCCTTCTGCGGGCGAGTCAAACGTAGTCTTTGTACTTGTCCAGCAACCGGATCGGCTTGGCCAAGGCATCGCGGCGGAACGGATCGCCCAGCTCACGCGTGCACATGATCTCGATCACGCAGGTCTTGCCTTCATTCATCTGCATGTCAATGGCCTTTTTCAAGGCCGGGCCGACGTCCTCGAGCTTGTCGACCACCATGCCTTCGGCGCCCATCGCTTTTGCCAACTCCGAAAAACTTTCGTTCTCGAGCTCGCCCGCGACGAAGCGGCGGTTGTAGAAGTCGACCTGGTTTTTCTTCTCCGCACCCCACTGGCGGTTGTGAAACACCACGGCCGTCACCGGAATGTCGTGCCGCACGGCGGTCATGATCTCGACCATGCTCATCGCCCACGCGCCGTCACCCGCATAAGCAATCGCGGGCCGCTCAGGTGCTGCACACTTGGCGCCGATGATGGTCGGAAGCGCATAGCCGCAGTTGCCGAAGCTCATCGGCGCGAAGTAGCTGCGCGGCTCTTCGAAGCGCAGGTAGCTGTTCGCAACCGAGTTGATGTTGCCGATGTCGGTGGACACCATGACGCGCGGCGGCATCGCTTTCTCCAGCTCGCGCAGCACCTGGCGCGGATGCAGGTACTCGCCGCCGTTGAAGGTTTTTTCCTTCTTGTTTTCCTCGATCATGTCGAGGCTGTACGAGTCCTTTTCATGGGTCCATTCGTCCAACTCTTTTTCCCACGCGTCTTTTTCGGTCTTGATCTGGCGCGCGCGCTCTTCCTTGGTCGCGTCGCACGCGAGCTTCTTGCTTTCAAGCCGTTTCATCAGTGCCTTGGCGGCGGCTTTCGCATCGCCGCAGATGCCGACATTGATCTTCTTGACCAGGCCCAGATTCGTATGGTCCGCTTCGACCTGGATGATCTGCGCATCCTTCGGCCAGTAGTCCAGGCCGTGTTGCGGCAAGGTGCCGAACGGACCCATGCGTGAGCCGAGCGCGATCACGACGTCGGCTTTGCTGATCAGCTTCATCGCGGCTTTCGAGCCCTGATAGCCAAGCGGGCCGCACCACAGCGGATGGCTCGCCGGAAACGAATCGTTGCGCAAGTAGCCATTGACGACCGGCGCACCCAGGCGCTCGGCGAGCGCCTTGCATTCTTCGACCGCGTCGCCCATCACGACACCGCCGCCGGACAGGATCACCGGGAACTTGGCGGTTGCGAGCAGTTCGGCCGCAGCATCCAGTGCATGCTCGCCACCCGCGCCACGCTCCAGCCGCATCGGCTTCGGGATCTCGCACTTGATCTCGCCGTAGAAGTAGTCGCGCGGGATGTTGAGCTGCGTCGGGCCGTTGTCCGACAGCGCGCGGTCAAAGCAGCGCGCGGTGTATTCGGCCATGCGCGCGGGGTGCGTCACGTGGCCCTGATAGCGCGTGAACTCCTGGAACATCGGCAGCTGGTTGGCTTCCTGAAAACCACCGAGGCCGATGCCCATCGTGCCGGTCTCCGGCGTGATGATCACGACCGGGGAGTGCGCCCAGTAGGCGGCTGCGATCGCGGTCACGCAGTTGCTGATGCCGGGGCCGTTCTGGCCGATCGTCACGCCGTGGCGGCCGGTGGCACGCGCAAAGCCGTCGGCCATGTGCGCTGCGCCTTGCTCATGCACCACCGGAATCAGCTTGATGCCGGCCGGCGCGAAGATGTCCATCGCATCCATGAAGGCCGAGCCCATGATGCCGAACATCGTGTCCACGCCCTGCGCGACCAGCGTTTCGACAAACGCTTCGGAAGGCGTCATCCGGGTGATGCCCGAGACCACCTTGCGGTTGTCGGCGGGCTGGTTGCCCTTGGGGGTGTTGTCTTGCTGCTTGACGGCTGATGAACTCATGGAAGGAGTCTCCTCGCGGGCTGGGAAAATGGATTTGCAGGGGAAAAAATTCGTACACGGCGTCCCGATTTCTCGAAACAGAGTTGAATTTAGATCGAAATCAACCGTTCGTCAACAGAAATTTCAATTTTCGGAACGCTATGTACAAATTTTTGAAAGCACGCTACATTAAGCTCCAATGAAGAGCGCTCTCAAGGCCGTCCGCTACATCCCGTCACCCGAGTCGGAAGTCAACGGCGACACGCCCACCATGCGGCTGTTTTCGCTGCTCGAAGTGATGGCCTCGCGCGACCAGCTTTTCTCGCTGCAGGGGCTGGTCGACGAGACCGGGCTGGCCAAACCCACTTTGCACCGCATGCTGCAGCAGATGGAGAGCGCGGGGCTGCTGCAGCGCGAAGACGACGGCCGCCGCTACAGCATCGGCAGCCGGCTGCGGCGGCTGTCCGAAAACCTGCTGCTGAACAACACGTTTCACGGCGCACAGCACACGGTGCTCAGGCATCTGGTCGACGAACTCGGTGAGAGCTGCAACCTGACCGCGCTCTCGGGCAGCGAGGTGGTTTATCTGGACCGGGTGGAGACAACCGCCCCACTGCGCTTCTATCTGACGAGCGGCTCGCGCGTGCCCGTGCATTGCTCGGCCAGCGGCAAGATTTTCCTGTCGCAGATGACGGCGGCGCAGCGCAAACGCCTGCTGTCGCACGTGCCGCTCGAGGCCTACACGCCCGCCACGTTGACCGGCTTCGACCAGCTCGAAAAAGAAGTCGAGCGGGTGCGGCGCGATGGCTACGCGTTCGACCGCGAGGAGTTTTTGCCCGGGCTGATCTGCATCGCCGTGCTGGTGCCGAATCCGCACGGGCGCTCCAATCTGGGCGTCGCGGTGCAGGCGCCCACCATGCGGCTGTCGGTCGACAAGGCGCTGCAATGCCTGCCCGCGCTTCGCCGCGCCGCCGACGCGCTCGCGGCCATCGATGCAGACATGCTGCGCGACGACGAAACGGCTGGAGACCCCTGAGATGACCACCGACCTGAGCCAATCCAAGCCGGACCATATGGTGCCGGTGCGCGAGCTGTTCGGCATCGACTCGAACATGCAGGTGCCCGCGTTCAGCGACCGCGAGGCGCACGTGCCGGACATCGACCCGGTGTACCGCTTCAACCCCGACGTGACGCTGGCGATCCTGGCCGGCTTCGTGCGCGATCGGCGCGTGATGGTGCAGGGGCTGCACGGCACCGGAAAATCCACGCACATCGAACAGGTCGCCGCGCGGCTCAACTGGCCGTGCGTGCGTGTGAACCTGGACGGTCACATCAACCGGATGGATCTGGTGGGCCGGGATGCGGTGGTGCTGAAAGATGGCAAACAGGTCACCGAGTTCCAGGAAGGCATCGTGCCGTGGGCGCTGCAGCGGCCCGTGGCGCTGATCTTCGATGAATACGATGCGGGCCGGCCCGACGTGATGTTCGTGATCCAGCGCATCCTCGAGCGCGACGGCAAGTTCACGTTGATGGACCAAAGCCGCGTCATCACGCCGCATCCGTTCTTCCGGCTGTTCGCGACCGCCAACACGGTCGGCCTCGGCAACCTGAACGGCCTGTACCACGGCGTGCAGCGCCTCAACCACGCGCAAATCGACCGCTGGAACATCGTCGCGGCGTTGAACTACCTGCCGTCCGAGGAGGAAGTCGCGATCGTGCTCGCGCGCGTGCCGGGCAAGGACAACGAACGCGGCCGCGCGCACATCGAACAGATGGTGGCAGTGGCCAACCTCACGCGCAAGGGCTTTGCAGCGGGGGACCTGTCCACGTTGATGTCCCCGCGCACCGTAATCACCTGGGCCGAGAACTGCGAGATTTTTCGCGATCCGGCCACCGCGTTCCGGCTGTCGTTTCTGAACAAGTGCGACGAGGCCGAGCGGCCGATCGTGGCCGAGTATTACCAGCGCTGCTTCGACACGGAGCTCGCCGAGTCGTACCAGCACGACGATCCAAACACCGCGGGCCGGGTCTGAGGCCGTGGGCAGCGCCGCCGGCGGCAGCCGCAGTGCGAGCCAGGCGGCCCGGCACCAGCAGCAGGTCGAGGAACTCTGCGCGGCGGCAATCCGCGCGCTGACCGGCCAGCCCGACCTGCACTTTCGCAGTCGGCGGCTGCACCGCGGCGCACGTGCATTGCCGCTGCCCGCGCCGCACTTGCATCCGTCGCTCGAGCACGACGACTTCGTGTCGTTCCGCGGCGCGGCCGACGGCGTCGCGCTGCGGCTCGCGCACGCCGATCCGGTGCTGCACCGGCGGCTTCGGCCGGCCGATCCGGTGCAGCGCACGCTGTTTGAATTGCTCGAACAGTTCCGCGTCGAAGCGCTCGCGCCCGACGGCATGCGGGGACTGCGCCGCAACCTGCGGCATCGCTTCGATCAGTGGTCGCTCCAGTTCCTGTCGTCTGGCCTGACCGAGAGCGCGCGCGGCATGTTGTTGTTCACGATGGCGCTCATGTGCCGGGCCCGCCTGACCGGGGATCCGGTGCTCGAGGAAGCGCGCGACCCGATCGAGACGACGCGCGGCATGCTGACGCGGCGCATCGCGCACGCGCTGGCCGGCATGCGCGAAAACGTGCAGGATCAGCGCGCGTTCGCCGTCCACGCGTTGGCGGTGGCGCGCACGGTGGCCGCGCTGGTCGCCAGCCGCGACGACGAACGCGGCAACGCCGAGGACACCAGAAGCCACGACGACGACGGCCCGGCGTTTTCGCTGCTGATGGATTTCGATGCGGAGCTCGACGACGCGATTGCAACGCCCGAGCGCGGCAGCAGCCGCACGCTCGACGCCGCCGACGGCAACTACCGCATCTTCACCACACGCTACGACCGCGAAGCGAGCGCGGCCTCGCTGGTGCGCGCCGAGCTGCTGCGCGAATACCGCGAGCGGCTCGACCGCGCGGTGGCCGCGCAGGGCATCAACCGCACGCGGCTGTCGCGTGAACTCAAAAGCCTGCTTGCGCAGCCGGTCTCCGAAGGCTGGGACGGCGCGCAGGAAGCAGGGCGCATCGACGGCGCACGGCTCGCGCAGCTGGTGGCCTCGCCGGGCGAGACGCGGCTGTTTCGTAGCGAGCGCCATGAGCCGTTCGCCGACTGCGTGGTCGGCCTGCTGATCGACTGCTCGGGCTCGATGAAGCAGCACATCGAAGCGGTGGCGGTGATCGTCGATGTGTTGTCGCGCGCGCTGGAGCAGGCCGGCGTGCCGAACGAAGTCCTCGGCTACACGACCGGCGCCTGGAACGGCGGGCGCACGGTGCGCGACTGGAAACGCGCGGGCCGCCCGAAGCATCCGGGCCGGCTCAACGAGGCCTGCCACCTCGTGTTCAAGGACGCCGACACCAGCTGGCGGCGCGCGCGGCCCGCGATCGCCGCGCTGTTCAAGGCCGATCTGTTTCGCGAAGGCGTTGACGGCGAAGCGGTGCAGTGGGCGGCGCGCCGGCTGCTCGCGCGCGACGCATCGCGCCGCATCCTGATCGTGGTCTCCGACGGCTCTCCCATGGACAGCGCGACCGAACTGGCCAACGACGCCTTCTACCTCGACAACCATCTGCAGCAGGTGGTGGCGCAGTTCGAGCAGCAAGGTGCGGTCGAGATCGCCGGCATCGGTGTCGGGCTTGATCTGAGCCCCTACTACAGCCGCAGCCTCGCGGTAGACCTCAGTCGGGGCCTGGACAATGCGCTGTTTCGCGAGATCGTCGCCTTGATCGGCGGCAGGCACCGGCGGTGAAGCGCTGCCCCGGGCCGCGCTTCGTTCGGTCGGCTCCCTGCATGTTTCCTCTCGAGCGGGGCGGCGCCTGCACACTGGCGATGCCGACTTCGCGGCCCCGCCGGGAAGTGATGGTCGCCGCGCCGGTGCGTGCGGACCAAACAACCCTGCGGCGCAGCAACTGACATGGAGTTTTTGCCGGCACTCCCGAGCGCAGCCACGGTCGCCGGCTTGCTCGTGGTGCTCGGCGCGGGCGTGGTGCGCGGGTTTGCGGGCTTTGGTTTTTCCGCACTCACGGTGGCTGGTTTTTCGGTGTTCACGTCGCCAGCCGAGATCGTGCCGATCGCGATCGTGCTGGAGGTGCTGGCCAGCATCAGCCTGATCCGCAGCGCGACCGGCGACGCGGACCGACACTGGCTCGGATGGCTGGTCGCATTCAACCTGCTGTGCATCCCGCTGGGCCTGTTGCTGCTCGCGTGGCTACCTGAGACCCGGTTGCGGCTCGCGATCGGCGGCACCTTGCTGACCACCGCCGGACTGCTGCGCGTGTTCGAAGGCCACACGATCCCGCCGGGCCTGGTCATGCGCGCAGCCACCGGCGCGGCGGCCGGGCTGGTCCAGGGCGCGGCGGCCAGCGGCGGCGTCACGGCCGCGCTGCTGATGACGGCGGCACGGCTGCCGGCGACCGCGCTGCGCGCGACGATGATCGCGTATCTGCTGTTCGCCGGGCCGTACACGCTGCTGTGTGCTGCGTTCGTCACGGGCGGCGCCGATGGCGGCAGCGCGCTGCTGAACGCACGCACGTTCGTCGACGCCGCCGTGTTCGCGCCGGTCATGATCCTCGGCATCTGGATCGGCAAGCACGCATTCACCGGCACCGATCCGGCGCGCTACCGGCACTTCGTGCTGAACCTGCTGATCGCGATGTCGCTGCTCGGCGTGGGGCGTGCGGTGTTCGAACTGATGCGGCATTGACGCAGCGGCCGGACAACGGCCAAAGATTGCACCATTGACACCCGTTTTTTTTGGAATAGACTTCCAAATACTGGAATGGACAAAACGCTCGTCAAAGGGGTGCAATTGCTCGAACTGCTGGTGCAGGCGGAGAGCCCGCGCGGCGTGGCCGATCTGGCGCGCGCGGCCGGCTGGCAGCCCAGCAACGTGCATCGCACCCTGCAGACCTGGGCACAGCTCGGCTTCGTGGCACAAGACGCGGACAGCGGCGCCTATCGCTGCACACTGCGGCTGTTCGAATGGGGCTGCCGTGTGGTCGACCGGCTCGACCTGCGCCGGCTGGCGCGGCCCCATCTCGCCGCGCTTGCGCAGCGCACGCAGGAAACCATCCACCTGTCGATGCTCGAAGGCGCCGACATCGTCTATCTCGACAAGATCGACAGCGCACAGCCGGTGCGGGCCTACTCCGAGATTGGCGGCCGCGCGCCAGCGCATTGCGTGGCCACCGGCAAGGCACTGCTTGCCCATGCACCCGCGGGCGCGCTCGACCGGCTGCCGTCGCCGCTGCCGCGCCCAACGATCCATTCCGCGGCCGACCGGGCCGCGTTGCGCTTGCAATTCCAGCGCATCCGGGACGCCGGCTTCGCAACCAATCGCGAAGAGTGGCGCCTCGGCGTGCGCGGGCTCGGTGCGGCGGTGTTCGACCCGCATGGGCAGGCGATTGCCGCCGTCGGCCTGTCGGCGCCCGCGGCGCGCCTGCCGGCCGCGCGCGAAAAAGAATTCGGACAGCTCGTCGCCGCCGCCGCGCAATCGATCGGCGCAGAACTCGGCGGCGGTACGCCCGCGGTCGATGTCGCCGCCAGCGGCCCGCGCCGCGCCGCGCAGGCCGCTTGCCTACCCGTCTCATCCCGGTTTGTTTCCAACCCAAGCAAGGTGAATCCTCCGTGAATGCATTTCCACGCACGCTGCGCCGCTCCGTTGTCCTCCTCGCGCTGGCCGCGGCCCTCGCACCGGTCGCGGCGCAACCAAACGCCTACCCGGACAAGCCGATCCGCGTGGTGGTGCCGTATCCGCCCGGTGGCGGCACCGACGTGATCGCGCGCATCATGCAGGTCAGTCTGCAGCAGGCGCTCGGCGCGTCGCTGCTGATCGACAACCGCGGCGGCGCGGGCGGCTCGCTCGGCACCGACATCGTCGCCAAGTCGGCGCCGGACGGTTATTCGGTGCTGTTCACGTTGAGTTCGCACACCATCAACCCGGCGATCTTTCCGAAGTTGTCGTTCGACACCGCGAAGGACTTCGCACCGGTCGGCATGGTCGCCTCGCTGCCGCAGATTCTGGTTGCGCTGCCTGGCTTTGCGGCCAGCACCGTGCCGGAGCTGATCAAGCTTGCAAAGGCAAAGCCGGGCGAGCTGCAGTTCGCCTCCGTCGGCAACGGCTCGCCAAGCCACCTGGCCGGCGAGCTGTTCAATCTGCGCACCGGCAGCAAGATCACGCACGTGCCGTACCGCGGCGGCGGCCCGGCGATGAACGACGTGCTCGGCGGCCAGGTGTCGATGCTGTGGGTGTCGATCCCCGCGGCCGCGCAGTTCGTCAAGGCCGGCAAGGTCAAGGCGATCGCGGTATCGACCGTGAAGCGCAGCGCCGCGTTCCCGGATGTGCCGACGGTGCAGGAGTCGGGCGTGGAGGACTTCGAGGTCGACTCTTGGTATGCGATGTTCGTGCCGGCGAACACGCCGAAGCCGGTCATCGACAAGCTGAATGCTGCGCTCAACAGCGTGCTGAAAGAGCCCGAGATCCGCAGCAAGTTGCTCGCGCAAGGCGCCGAAGCGGTCGGTGGCAGTCCGGCGGAACTCGGCAAGGTCGTGACCACGGAGCTGGCCAAGTGGAGCAAGCTTGCCAAGGATGCGGGCATCAAGGTGGAATGAGATCCGGGTCGGCGACCGTTGCGGTGCGCCGATCGACGAAAACCGCGAAATTTTTCAATCAAATCAGGGCCGGACGCACGTGTTGATTGCGCATGAAGCTATCAATTCAAGAGCGCCTGCCTTGAGTGGACCCATCCCGTGGAGTGACTTTGCAATGAACGTGGATCACCAACACCGCGCCGCCACCAAGCCGCAGACCGCGGTGGCCGAACTGGTCGCCCGCGCGCGCGCCGCGCAGCGCATCGCCGACGGTTATGACCAGCAACGCGTCGACGACCTGGTGGCCGCGGCCGGCTGGGCCATCATCGAGCCCGCGCGCAACCGCGAGCTTGCCGAGCTGGCGGTGCGCGACACCGGCGTCGGCAACGTGGAAGACAAGGTGCGCAAGAACCACCGCAAGACCTTCGGGCTGCTGCGCGACTTGCAGGGCGCGAAGTCGGTCGGCGTGATTGCCGAGTACCCCGAGCGCGGCATCACCGAGATCGCGCGCCCGGTCGGCGTGGTCTGCGCGGTCACGCCGTCGACCAACCCGGGCGCCACGCCCGCCAACAAGATCATCAATGCGCTCAAGTGCCGCAACGCGGTGATCGTGGCGCCCAGCCCGAAAGGCTGGAGCACGGCCGCGCGGTTGATCGAGATGATCCACGAACAGTTCGACCGCATCGATGCGCCGCGCGACCTGGTGCAGCTGCTGCCCGCACCGGTGAACAAGCAGTCGACCGCCGAGCTCATGGCGTTGTGCGATCTGGTGGTGGCCACCGGCTCGCAGGCCAACGTGCGCGCGGCATATGCGAGCGGCACGCCCGCATTCGGCGTCGGCGCTGGCAACGTCGCGGGCATCGTCGACGAGACCGCCGATGTGCAGCAGGCGGCCGAGCGCATCGTGCGCTCCAAGACATTCGACAACGCGACGAGTTGCTCGTCGGAAAACAGCATCGTCGTGATCGACGCGGTGCGCAAGCAGACCTCGAAGCGCTGGAGCAACGCGGCGCGGTGCTGCTGAACGCGGCGCAAAAAGCCACGCTTGCACGCCTGATGTGGCCGGAGGGCAAGCTGTCGGCCGCGGTGATCGGCAAATCGGCGCAAGCCATTGCGCAGCTCGCCGCGGCGCAGCACCCCGATGGGGACGGCAACGGCGGCTGGCGGGCGATCGCGCAGCGGCAGCCACGCATCTTGATGGTCGAGGAAAGCGAAGTCGGCCCCGACCACCCGTTTTCCGGCGAGAAGCTTTCGCCGGTGCTCGCGGTCTATGCGGCGGCCGACTTCGAGCAGGCTGCGCAGACGGTGGCAACGATCTATGCCTACGAAGGCGCCGGCCACTCGGTCGGCCTGCACAGCAAGGCAGCCCGGACGCGCGCTCGAACTCGGCCTGCACGCTGCCGGTCGTCCCGCGTCATCGTCGACCAGGCGCACTGCATCGCCACCGGCGGCAGCTTCGACAACGGGCTGCCGTTCTCGCTGTCGATGGGCTGCGGCACCTGGGGCAACAACAATTTCTCCGACAACATGAACTACCGGCACTACATGAACGTCACGCGCGTATCGAAGCCGATCGCCGAACGGGTGCCGAGCGAGGACGACATCTTCGGCGCCTATTTCGAGCGCCACGGCAGGGCCTGAGATGAGCAGCACAAGCGGCATGAGCGGCACAGGCGGCGCCATCGACACGGTGCGCGGGTTGATCGAAGCGCAGGCGAACGCTCGGCCCGATTCGGTCTACGCGGTGGCGACCGACACGCGGCAGGCGATGACCTTCGGCGCGCTGGCGCAAGACTGCCGCAAGGTTGCAGGCTGGCTGCGCGCGGCCGGCTCCGAGCCCGGCGACGTGGTCAGCGTGGTTGCGGCCAACGGCCTGCAGACGCTGCGCGTGCTGCTCGGCGCGATGCACGGCGGCTGGTGCGTGAATCCGGTCAACCTGCTGTCGCAGCCCGAGCAGATGCAGTACGTGCTCGACCATTCGGACTGCCGGGTCGTGGTGGTCGGCCCGGAGCGGGAAGCGTTGGTGCGCGAGCTGCTGGCCGGGATCGACCGTGAAATTGCGGTGCTGGTCACCGATGCCGATGCGGACCGGATTCCCGCATGCGCCGGCACCGATGAAGCTGCGCCCGCAGCCGACGCATTGGCGCTGTTGATGTACACCTCCGGCACCACGGGGCGGCCCAAGGGCGTGATGCTGACGCACGCCAACCTCGCAGCGAATGCGCAGGCGATCGGCCGCGAACACGCGCTGAGCGCGGCCGATCGCGTGCTGGCGGTGCTGCCGCTCTATCACATCAATGCATTCGCGGTGACGATGCTGAGCCCGCTCGCCCATGGCGGCAGCTTGGCGATGCCACCGCGTTTCTCGGCGGCGAAGTTCTGGCAGCAGGCGCTCGCGCATCGTTGCACCTGGCTCAACGTGGTGCCGACGATGGTGTCCTATTTGCTCGAAGGCGCCGATGCGCCGCCGGAAGCGGCAACTGCGTTGCGCTTTTGCCGTTCGGCATCGGCCGCACTGCCGCCCGAGCACCTGACGGCATTCGATCGGCGCTTCGGCATCGGGATCGTGGAGACGATGGGCTTGACGGAAACAACCGCGCCCGCATTCAGCAATCCGATGGACCCGGCGCGACGCAAACTCGGCGCGGTCGGCATGGCGTCCGGCTGCGAGGCGAGGGTGATCGATGCCGCGCTGCAGCCCGTGGCCGACGGCATCACCGGCGAGATCGCGATCCGCGGCCCGAACGTGATGCGCGGCTACTACAAGAACGAGGAAGCCACAAGATCGAGCTTCACCCCAGACGGCTGGCTGCGCACCGGCGACCTCGGGCATCGCGACGCGGATGGCTTTTTCTTCGTCACCGGCCGCATCAAGGAATTGATCATCAAAGGCGGCGAGAACATCGCGCCGCGCGAGATCGACGAAGTGTTGCTGCGGCATCCGGCGGTGCTCGAAGGCGCTGCGGTGGGCATCCCGGACAAGCACTACGGTCAGGAGATCTTGGCCTGCTTGGTGCTGCGTGAGGGCGTGCCGTTCGATGAAGCGGAACTGCGTGCGTTCTGCGAGCAGCGTCTGGGACGCTACAAGACGCCGAAGATCTTCAGTGTGGTGCACGAGTTGCCAAGGGGGCCGTCGGGCAAGGTGCAGCGGCTGAAGTTGCTGGAACGTCTGGGCGGATGATTCGAGGCAGCGCTGCCGACTGTAGGTCGGCGTACGCTGCTTCGGATGCAAGTGTCGGCGTCCCGTCGAATCACAATCACTGAGCGGGGACGATCCGCACCTGGCCGGGCGACGCGCTCGGATCGCGTCCGATCAACCAGGCGCAGACGGCCGAGACCACACCGGCAAACGCCACGTACATGCAGATCTGCCATGGCTGGCCGCCGCCGGACTTGAGCAGTGCGGTGGCGATGATCGGCGTGATGCCCGAGGCGAAGATGCCCGAGAACTGGTAGACGAACGAGATGCCGGTGTAGCGCACCTTGGCATCGAACAGATCGCAGAACAACGCGGCTTCGGGGCCGTAGATGCTTGCATAGAAGATGCCGAACGGAATGATGATCGACAGCCAGATGACCATCATGCTGCCGCCGCTGTGCGTCATCAGCCAGAAGCGCGGGAAAGGCCGACAACGCGGTGATCAGCGAGCCCCAGAAGTAGACCTTGGTGCGGCCGATCCGGTCGCTCAGATGCCCGAAGAACGGGATCGTGAAGATCATCACCACCGCCGCCGCCATCACGCCGATCAGCGCCTCGGTGCGGCTGATCTTCAGGTCGAGGTCAGGTAGCCGATCGAGAACACGCCGAAGATGTTGAAGAACACGCCGTCGATGTAGCGCGCGCCCATGCCCTTCAGGATGTTGCCGGGGTAGCGCCTGAACATGTCGAAGAACGGAATCTGCGTTCGCTTCGTTGCGCTCCTTGATCGCTGCGAACTCGGGCGTTTCCTTGACGGCCAGCCGGATGTACATGCCGACGAACACCATCACGCCCGACAGCAGGAACGCGATGCGCCAGCCCCAGGCCAGGAACTGCGCGTCGGTCAACAGGCGACGACAGCAGCGCGACGACGCCAGAAGCCAGGCACAGGCCGATGGCCAGGCCGATCTGCGGCAACGAGGCATAGAAGCCGCGCCTTTCCGGCGGCGCGTATTCATACGCCATCAGCACCGCGCCGCCCCATTCGCCGCCCAGGCCGATGCCCTGGCAGACGCGCAGCAGCAGCAGCGCGATCGGCGCCCAACACGCCGATCTGGTCGTAGGTGGGCACCAGGCCGATCAGGAAGGTCGCCACGCCCATGATCATCAAAGTCAGCACCAGCATGCTCTTGCGGCCGATCTTGTCGCCGAAGTGGCCGAAGATCATGCCGCCGAGCGGCCGCGTCACGAAGCCGACCGCGAACGTGGCGTAGGCCAGCATGGTCGAGACCACCGGGTCGCTGCCCGGAAAGTACAGCTTGTTGAACACGATGCCGGCGACGACCCCGTACAGGAAGAAGTCGTACCACTCGATCGTGGCGCCGATCAGCGCCGAAATGACCACCTTGCGGATGGCCGACGCTTTGTCGAATCTGGTTGCTCATTGCGTCTCCGTTGGCGCGTGGCCGATGCGGCTGCACGACATCGGTGGCGGAGCGGCGTCAGATGGAAAACCGCTGTGCACGATCGGCCGGTCCCGCTTCAGCGGTCGCTCAGTGCGTCCTCGCGGATCATGTCGACGGCCTTCTCGGCCATCATCACCGCCGGCGCATTGGTGTTGCCCGACACCAGCGTGGGCATGGCGGAGCAGTCGATGACGCGCAGGCCTGCAATGCCGCGCACGCGCAGCCGCGCATCGACCACCGCGCCGGCGGCGGCATCGTCGGCCCATCGCGCAGGTGCCGCTGGGTGGAAGATCGTGGCGCCGTTGTTGCGGCAGAACTCGAGCAGCGCGGCGTCGTCGTCGGCGTCGGGGCCGGGCTTGACTTCGCGCTTGACGAACGGGCGCATCGCCGGGCGCCGGCGATCGCGCGCGCCGCCTTCATGCCGGCGACCGCGGTGCGCCGGTCCAGGTCGGTGGCGAGGTAGTTCGGCTGCATCTCGGGCGGCTCGAACGGGTCGGTCGACTTGATGCGGATGTGGCCGCGCGACTCGGGCCGCAACTGGCAGACCGACATCGTCATGCCCGAGAACGGATGCACCTTGCCGCCGGCCATGTCGGCCGACAGGTGGCGACGTGGAACTGGATGTCCGGCGTGCTCCGGGCTTCGTCGGGCAGCGCGCGCATGAAGCATCCGCCCTGGTTGATGCCGACCGCCAGCGGGCCGCTGCGGTGCAGCAGCCATTGCAGGCCGAGCTTGGCCTGGCCGAACCAGGAGTTCAGCTCGTCGTTGGTGGTCGGCCGGGTGCGACTCGTAGGTCAGGCGGATTTGCAGGTGGTCCTGCAGGTTTTCGCCGACGCCGGGCAGTTCGTGCACCACCGGCACGCCATGCGTTCGCAGCAGCGCGCCGGGCCGATGCCCGACAGTTGCAGCAGTTGCGGCGACTGGATCGCGCCGGCGGCGAAGCAGCACCTCGCCGCGGCAGCGGGCGACGCTTCATCTCGCCGCCCTGGCGATAGCGCACGCCGACCGCGCGCCTGCCCTCCATCACCACGCCGCTCGCCTGGGCCTCGCATCTCGATGCGCAGGTTCGGTCGCGGCCGCGCGCCGGCCTCAGATAGCCCTTGGCGGTGCTCCAGCGCCAGCCCTTCCAGGTCGTGAGCTGGTAGTAGCCGGCGCCTTCCTGCCTGGCGCCGTTGAAGTCGTCGGTGCGCGGCACGCCGATCTGCTCGGCGCCGCCGATGAAGGCCTCGATCAGCTCGTTCTTGGCGCCGATGTCCGACACCGACAGCGGACCGTCGCCGCCGTGGTAGCGCGTCGGCGCCGCGCTGGTTGCGCTCGGACTTGATGAAGTAGGGCAGCACGTCGTCGTAGCCCCAGCCGGCGTTGCCGAGCGCGGCCCAGTGGTCGTAGTCCTCGCGCTGGCCGCGGATGTAGATCAGGCCGTTGATCGAGCTCGAGCCGCCGAGCGTCTTGCCGCGCGGCCAGTAGATGCGCCGGCCGTTCATGTTCGGATCGGGGTCGGTGTGGAAGCACCAGTTGTACTTCTTGCTCCACATCGTCTTGCCGTAGCCGATCGGCAGGTGGATCCAGAACGACTTGTCGGGCGGGCCGGCCTCGAGCAGCAGCACGCGCGTCGCGGGGTCCTCGCTCAGGCGGCCGGCCAGCACGGCGCCGCGGAGCCGGCGCCGACGACGATGTAGTCGTACTCGTCGGCCATAAGAACAGGGTTGGTTGGTCGGTCATCGGGGCCGTGAACCCCGCATGCCTTCCCACTGAGAATGGAACGATTCGTTCTGCAAAAAGGCCATGTTAGACACGACAATTTCGGAACGCAACGTTCCAGTACTAGCGTTTACCCTGATGAACGACAAGAAACTCGCCGCCACCGGTTCGTCGGCCGAGCGCAGCCTGCGGCTGATCGGCACATCTCGCGCATGACCGGCCGGCCGTTGTCGCTGGCCGAACTGGCGGAAGCGCTCGAACTGCCGAAAGCCACCGCCCATCGACTCTGCACGCATCTGATGGAGCGCGGCTTCGTCATGCGGTCGATCGACGAGCGCGAGTACGTGGTCGGCCCGGCACTGCGTCGGCTGGCGCTCGACACGTTGAATCACGGCACCGCACAGGGCCTGCGGCACAAGATCCTGCCGACCTGGTGACAGAAGTCGGTGAGACCTGCAACTTGACAACGCTCGACGGCGCCGAAGTGCTGTACCTGGACCGGGTCGAAGCGCCCTGGCCGTGGCGGTTGACGCTCGACGTCGGCGCGCAAGTGCCGCTGCATTGCACTGCAAGCGGCAAGCTGTTTCTGGCGTTGATGGGCGAGTGCGGCGGGATACGCTGATCGAACGGTTGAAGCTGCCGCGCATGACCGCCAACACGATCACCAGCTCGAACGCGCTGCGGCGCGAGTGCGAGGCGATCGCCAGGCACGGCCACGCGCTCGACCGAGAAGAGTTCATCGACGGCTTGGTTGCGGCCGCCGTGCCGGTGCGCGACGCTGCGGGCGAGGTACGCGGCGCGATCGCCGTGCACGCGCCGATCGCGCGCATGTCGGCCGAGCGGGTCGTCGGCTGCGTGCCGGCGCTGCACGGCGCGGCCAAGCGTGTGGGCGAGCAGCTATAAGTCCTAGCGCACTTGGCCGCAGCTCCCTCCGTGCCGATTCGCCCAAGCGGCGCGCTGCTGAAACGCCTCTTCCGCTGACAAACGATCGCCCGACCCACCGCATGAACACGCCCGACGACCTCATCGCTTCCACCGCCCGGTACGCCCGCGTGCTCACCATCGCCGGCTCCGACAGCGGCGGCGGCGCCGGCATCCAGGCCGATCTGAAGACGTTTGCGGCGCTCGGCTGCTACGGCATGACCGCGATCACCGCGCTGACCGCGCAGAACACGCTCGGCGTCCGTGCGATCCACGGCGTGCCGCCGGCATGCTCGCGGCGCAGATCGATGCGGTGGTCGAGGACATCGGCGTCGACGCGGTCAAGATCGGCATGCTGCATTCGCGCCGCGACGGTGCGCGTCGGTGGCCGCGGCCATCGCTCGGCATGGGCTGCCCGAGGTCGTGCTCGATCCGGTGATGGTCGCCACCAGCGGCGCCGTGCTGATCGACGACGAGGCAGTCGACGTGCTCGTGCGCGAGCTGTTTCCGCGTGCCACGCTGGTCACGCCCAATCTCGATGAAGCCGCGCCTGCTGGTTGGCGCCAGATCGAGACCGAGGCCGACATGGAGGCGCGCCGCCCGGAGCTGATCGCAATGGGCGCGCGCGCCGTGCTGCTGAAGGGCGGGCATCTTCGCGGCGACGACGTCAGCGACCTGCTGCTGGGCGCAGCGGCGAAGCGCCGCGCTGGATGCGTGCGCCCGCATCGCGACGCCGAACACGCATGGCACCGGCTGCACGCTGTCGAGCGCGATCGCCGCGCATCTGGCTCTGGGCGCCGTCTGCCGGAGGCCGTGGAGCGCGCGCGCGACTATGTGCGCGAGGCGCTGGCGGCCGGCGCCGACGTGCGCACCGGCGCCGGCAACGGGCCGCTGAATCACGGCTTTGCGCCAATTCCCGTGCATCGCTTGGCATAGGGTTGGCAACGCCGAATTCACCCTCGATTTGCTGCGCCACCACGGCCGTACCCAAAGAAGGCGCTGATCGGAAGCCGAAGCAGCTGCTGCGGCGTCGGGCGTTGTGTGGCGATTCAAGAGGGCATTCGGCAGGGCTCACCGGTTGCGCCGGTCAACGGCCGCGAAGCGCCCAAACCGACCTTTTCGCACCCGTTGCTGCGGGTGAGTTCGCCGGGGCTCTGCGGCTGTGCGCCCTGCGGGCGTTGTGCAAATTCCGTGGCGTTGCGGGCACGCGCGCCGCGTCCCCTGCCCGGGTGTCAACCCACGCTTGGCCTCACCGGGCGGGCACGGCAGAAACGGCTGCTTGCACGTCGGGCGCAACCAGCGCATTCAACGCGCCGATCGGAAGCTGACCGGCCAGCCCGATCGCCACCAGCACCGGCGCTTCGACCGGCACCGCAGCGAGCCGGTGCAGCGAGCCGTGCCGGCCTGCGAACTGCACCTGTGCCCAAGGCGGCGTTTCGTCGATGCGCAGATAGCCCTTGAGCCGCAGCACGCCGCGCGGCATCGCGCGAAGCGCTGCGTGCCATTTCACAGCCGAAACAACATGCGTCGGGTGTGCGACCCAGGTCTCGAACTGCTCGCCATGGTCGTGCCGATGACGGGTGTGCCCGAGGTCGCTGTCTGCGGGGTCGGCAGCCGCCTGGTCGACGACGGCCGGGCCGTCGCGCAGCACCGACGGCACGTCCGCATCGACCGCCTCGATGCGCTGCGCAGCGGGCGCGGTTCGGTCCAGCCATTCATGGGCGTGTCGCAGACCGGCCGCATCCACCAGGTCCGTCTTGTTCGAGCACCACCAGATCCGCCATGCGGACTTGGCGAGCGAGCGAGTCACTCAGCGCCGGATCGGCAGCCTGGTCCGCCACCGCAGACGCATCGACCAGCACGATCACGGCGTTCAGAGTGAGCGCCGGGTCGGCGCGGCCGACTTGAGCGATCTTCCAGGGGTCCGAGACCCCACTGGCTTCGATCACCACCCCGTCGAACGGTTGTGGCGACTCGATCACGCGGATCAGCGCGGCCGACAGGTCGTCGCCGATCGAGCAGCACACGCAGCCGTTCGACAGCGCCACCGTGTCGGCGCCGCTTTGCGCGACCAACGCCGCGTCGAGGTTCAGTGCGCCGAAGTCGTTCACGAGCACCGCCAGACGCTGTCCGCCCGCATCGCGCAGCCAGTGGTTCAGCAGCGTCGTCTTGCCGGCGCCGAGAAAGCCGCCGATCACCGTCAACGGCAGACGCGCAGCTTGCTTCAAGCGGTGCTGCCGGGCAGCGGGAAGCAATTA
>CAWAQL010000010.1:0-181401 GCA_963784295.1 uncultured beta proteobacterium | reverse complement strand
ACGATTTTGGCTTGTACTCCATCTTTGGTTCATGCGTCATCCTGTGGGGTGCTCGTAGACAGTGTTTTCGCGGTGCAGACGGCTCGTCGTGCTTTGCCTCGGAACAATTGCAGCAGCGGCACCTGCAGCGTGTAGCCAAGCGTGTAGCGACCGTCTGGGCTCTGCGCTGGCCCAACGCGCGGAAGTGTCGATTGATCAATCCGGCAGCAGAGCCGCCGTCTCTTTCGATATGCCACCCCCCCGGCCCGGCAGCCCCGGCGGCCATTCCGCACGTGGTGGATGCGCGGTTTGTCAACGCAACCCTCATCACGGTTGGATCATCGGCGCGAGCAGCAGCGGCCGATCTTGGGTGTTGGGACGCAGTATCCACCGGCCCGCCGCCAGCGCAGCGAATGCACCCGTGCACAGCCGATGCCTGCGGTCCAGGCAAACGCGCGCCTGGACAGACGGCCCGGTGTCACGCGCGCAACCAGCTTTAAAGCGCGTTTGCCAGCGCAGAGGCACGCGCCGCGTGACCGGGCTCAAGGCGGGCGAGGGAGCACGCAGTCGCAGCGGAGCACGGAGCACGCGACCTTTTCCCTCACGCCCGGGGCGTTGACCATCGAGCGCAATCCGGGCGTCTCACGGAGACGGCCACCAGGCAGGTGTGCCCGGATGAATGCCAGGTCCGGCGCAGGTGGGTCGCTTGATCCGACGACGGCGATGTGAAAACGCAAGACCCTGGGGTGAAAATGCTGAATTCCCTCGTTCGACTGCTGATACAGGCATGAGGCCTTGCAGGTACTGTTGCTCGTACGACCATCCCATCCCTTCGTCCCCCCGATCGGAAATCGCTTGAGGCTCGATGCGAAACGCGCGGCGTGGTGCCTTTGCGGTGACGAAATGCCGCTCGCGCACTTGATCCAAAAAAAGTCGAGCCACTGGGCAGGCGCTCCGCTGCCACGGCACCAGCCAAGTCCAGCGGCGCCCCGACAGCCCCTCCGGAAACGCGCCGAGTTCGGGCGCCACCACCGGCAACCCGGTCTGCAGACACGCGCTCAAGGTGTAGCGGCACGTTTTGGGTCACACCGACCGAGAGCGCATCAACTCGGGTTTCAGTGACTGAGCCGTGCCTCCAGCTTGTGCTCCTGACACTCCTCGTGCACGACCAAGCGTGTCTTCGGCGCGGTGCGGAGCTGACCGGTAGGCGAAGCCGATCAAATGAAATTCGACGTTTTTTCTCGCCGAGCCCCCAGCGCCGCCACGTCTTCGAGCACATCGTGCCCTCTCATCGGGCTCAGCGCACCGATGACGGGCAATTTTCAGTCGCGTGTTCCGCCCGCGCGGCATGGGCTGCGGCTGTGGCAGTGCCACATCGGGCAGCCAGATGGTGTGCGGCACGGAGTGCAGGTTCGCCATCGGCACATAGCGCGCCAGATGATCGATCGCATCGCGGCTCGGCGCCAGCACATGACGGGCACCGCGCGCAGGCAAACATGCGGTATTTGTGACGCCAAAACTTTTGACGTTGAGCCCGCCCGGTGTGGGCGAGCGTTGCAGACACTGTCCGCACTGCTCGTTGCCGAATTCGCCGAGAGCCTTTGACGCTGAACGTGGTTGCCACCCCGTGGTACACCGGTATAAAAATCGTGTGCGGTGAAGTCGTACGGCACGCCAAGTTGGTTCGCACAATTGAGCACTGATCTCTGCATGGCCGATCAGGTGGTGATAGTGAATCAACCGCACGCGCAGGCCGCGCAACTGTCTGCGAACACCAATTCCTCGCAGCCCCGACTCAGATCGAAGCCGGAGCGAAAACGCTTCGCTGCCATCGGGCCGATTCGAGCAGCACGCGGTCTCCTGCGGCGGGCCGCAGGACGAAGAACCGTGCGCGGTCGCGCTGGTGTTCGGCCAACTCCCGCACATGGCGGGCTGTGCGGCCCCCGGCGGGCGGCGCAGGACCGCGGAGCACCGCTGCAGCCGCCCCCCCGCCCACGTCAGCCGCCAGCCGTGCGCCAGCGGCCGGGTCGACCGCCAGAAAACTGGTGTACCTGCGTCTCGTAAAGTCGGATGCATCCGCCGCAGCTTCTCTACCGCTTCCCGCTTCACGAGCGCTTTTGCTGTCTCCCCGAAACTGACACCCCCGGTATGCAGCACGAAAGTGTCAAGCGCATGCAGGTTGCGCCAGCCGGCTTCGGCGGCGCGCCGACAGAAGTCGTTTTCCTCGCCGTAGCCCTTGCCGAAATTCTTGACGTCGAACAGGCCGACCGCATCCAGGCAGTCGCGGCGGATGTACATGCAAAAGCCGACACCGGTCGGCACATCGACGACCTGGCCCGCGTTGGCGGTGGCGAACAGGGCATCGAGCCGGGCGGTATCGCACCCGGGCGGCAGTCATTTGGCTCGCAAAAGCGCGGGTAGCTGCAGATGGTCGCGTTGTTGGAAAACGGCGTGACGGAAGCGACGCGCGGGTCAGCTATAGGCGGCGCCGCGGATCCGGTCCAGCCAGTCGTTGGCCACTTCGGTGTCGCTGTTGAGAAGCAGCACGTCGCGCGAGTCGCTGACGCTCATTCCACGGTTGACCGTGCCGACGAAGCCCAGGTTCTCTGCATTTTCCAGCAGCAGGATCCGGTCGTCCTGGCTGCTGACTTCGCGCAGCCACGCAGTGACTTCGGGCTCGGGCTCGCGTCGTTCAGCACCACCAGCCGCCAACGCAGCACCTGCACCGGCTGGCGAGACCCCAGTTCGAATGGCGCTACGTGCTCGCCAGCCGGTGCAGTACTGCGTTGGCGCCTGATCGTGCTCGACGATGCGAGCCCTGAGCCGGCGGTCTCTGCCTGGTTGCGCGAGATCGCTGCGCAGGACGACCGGATCGTGCTGCTGGTCAACGAAGAAAACCTGGGCTTCGTCGGCACCGTCAACCGCGGCATGGCGCTGTCGAACCGCAACGACGTGCTGCTGCTCAACAGCGACACCGAAGTGGCCGGCGACTGGCTGGACCGGCTGCGGGCTGCGGCCTACTCTGGCGCGCGCGTGGCCAGCGTGACGCCGTTTTCCAACAACGCGACGATCTGCAGCTACCCGCGCTTCTGCCAGGACAACCGGTTGCCCGAAGGGTTCGACACCGCGCGGCTCGATGCGCTGTTCGCGCGCACCAACGCCGGCCAGTCGGTCGAAGTGCCGACCGGAATCGGCTTTTGCATGTATGTCCGGCGCGACTGCCTCGACGCGGTCGGGCTGTTCGACGTGGAGAACTACGGCAAGGGCTACGGCGAAGAAAACGATTTCTGCCAGCGCGCAATTCAAGCCGGCTGGCACAACCTGCACGCGCTCGACGTGTTCGTGATGCATTCGGGCGGTGTCAGCTTCGGCGAGTCCAAAACCCCGCGCGAAGCGCAGGCGATGGCGACGTTGCGGCGCATGCATCCGACTTACGAGACGCAGGTACACCAGTTTCTGGCGGTCGACCCGGCCGCTGGCGCACGGCTGGCGGTTGACGTGGGCCGCTATGCCGAGAGCGCGCTGCCAGCGGTGCTCGCGGTGCTGCACGACCGCGGGGGCGGCACGGCCCGCCATGTGCGGGAGTTGGCCGAACACCAGCGCGACCGCGCACGGTTCTTCGTCCTGCGGCCCGCCGCAGGAGACCGCGTGCTGCTCGAATCGGCCGATGGCAGCGAAGCGTTTTCGCTCGGCTTCGATCTGAGTCGGGGCTGCGAGGATCTGGTGTTCGCACTGCGCGGCCTGCGCGTGCGGT
Organism: uncultured beta proteobacterium; assembly: GCA_963784295.1. GTDB lineage: Bacteria > Pseudomonadota > Gammaproteobacteria > Burkholderiales > Burkholderiaceae_C > JBBPYC01. Next base: position 177,668 of record CAWAQL010000010.1, on the reverse strand, counting down.
TGATTCACTATCACCACCTGATCGGCCATGCAGAGATCGTGCTCGATCTGCCGAACCGACTTGGCGTGCCGTACGACTTCACCGCACACGATTTTTATACCGTGTGCCCGCAGATCACATTCACGTTCAGCGATTCATCGAACGGTTACTGCGGCGAACTCGGCAACGAGCAGTGCGGACAGTGTCTGCAACGCTCGCCCGCACCGGGCGGGCTCGACATCGAGGCTTGGCGTCACAAATACCGCATGTTCCTGCGCGGTGCCCGTCATGTGCTGGCGCCGAGCCGCGATGCGATCGATCATCTGGCGCGCTATGTGCCAATGGCGAACCTGCACTTCGTGCCGCACACCGATCTGGCTGCCGATGTGGCACTGCCACAGCCGCAGCCCATGCCGCGCGGGCCGAACACGCGACTGAAAATTGCCGTCATCGGTGCGCTGAGCCCGATCAAGGGCGCCGATGTGCTCGAAGACGTGGCGGCGCTTGCGGCTCGGCGCGACGTGGCCGTCGAATTTCATTTGATCGGCTTCGCCTACCGGTCGCTGCGCACCGCGCCGAAGACACGCTTGGTCGTGCACGGGGAGTATCAGGAGCACGAGCTGAACGCCTGGCTCGCATCGCTGAAGCCCGATTTGATCTGGTTTCCTGCGTTGTGGCCCGAGACGTACAGCTACACCTTGAGCGCGTGTCTGCAGACCGGTTTGCCGGTGGTGGCGCCCGAACTCGGCGCGTTCCCGGAGCGGCTGTCGGGGCGCAGCTGGACTTGGCTGGTGCCGTGGCAGCAGACGCCTGCCCAGTGGCTCGACTTTTTCGATCAAGTGCGCGAGCGGCATTTCGTCACCGCAAAGGCACCACGCCGCGCGTTTCGCATCGAGCCTCAAGCGATTTCCGATCGGGGCCTCGAATGCATCGGATGGTCGTACGAGCAACAGTACCTGCAAGGCCTCATGCCTGTCGCATCGAACGAGGATGCGACCGTTTCGCCCCAGGGTCTTGCGTTCGCATCGCCGTCGTCCGATCAAGCGACCCACCTGCCGCTTGACTTGGCATTCATCCGGGCGCATCTGCCTGGTGGCGGTCTGCATGAGACGCCCGGATTGCGGTCGATGGTCGACGCACCCGGTGTGAAAGGTCGCGTGCTGCATGCTGCGCTGCGACTGCGTGCCTCGCCCGCCTTGAGCCCGGTCACGCGGCGCATTCCTCTGCGCTGGCAAACGCGCTTTAAAAGCTGGTTGCGCGCGTGACACCGCCCCCTGTGTCCAGGCGTTTTGCCTGGACCGCAGGCATCGGCTGTGCGACTGCATTCGCTGCGCTGGCGGCGGGCTGGTGGATACTGCATCTCGACACCCAAGATCGGCCGCTGCTGCTCGCGCCGATGATCAACGTGATGCAGGGTTGCATTGAGCGACCGGCCGCATCCGCAATGGCCGCCGAGCTGCCCGGCCCGGTCGTGCAGGCGTGTCGAAGAGACGGCGGCTCTGCTGCCGGATTGATCGAATCGACACTTCAGCGCGTTGGGCCAACGCAGAGCCCAGACGGTCGCTACACGCTTGGCTACACGCTGCAGGTGCCGCTGCTGCAACTGTTCAAGGCGAAGCGCACCGACGAGCCGTCTGCACCGCGAAGCACTGTCCTCGAGCGCCCGCAGAATGACGCATGGACGATCGATCGGGACGCGGTCGCACGCGTCGTGCGCACGCTGGCCGACGATCCACGCCCGGCCATCGTCTATCTTTTCTCGACCCACTTCGGCATCGGCGCGCCGATCGAAGCCGCGCTCGTCGCCGACCCGGCGAACCTGGCCGTGACCCCGCAGGGGCCGTTGGCCAAAGACCGCTATTTCGGCATCGACATCCACCCGTGGAGCGTGGCGCGCACCGACAACGGCATCGCCCAGCGCCGCCTGCAAGCCATCGACGCGGTGGTCGGCGCGATCTGCCAGCTGCCAGCCACGGCGCGCAAAAAAATCCGTGCGGTGACCTTGCTTGGTGAAGTGCACCAGTTGTTTCCCGATTTCGAAGCCGGCATGGGCTTTGCGGCGCCCTATCTCGTGTCCGACTACAGCGCCGCGTCGGTGCAAGCATTCCGCGGTTTTCTGCGCCAGCGCTTCGGCAACATCGCAGCGCTGAATGCGTTTCTGGGCCAGTCGCAAGACGTCGCCTACAAAAGCTTCGACGACGTCCAGCCGCCGTCGCGCGACATCCGCACCGACCGGCTGGCCCGCTTCGTCGAGCACATCGACAGCTTTGCGCACGGCCGCTTGCCCATTGCCGGCTGGGCGGCGCCGGCGGCCGATGGCTCGCCGCGCCGTGTGCGACTGCTGCTCGACGGCGAACCGCTGGCCGACGTCACCGCGCAATTGGGTCGGCAAGACGTGCTCGCGGCCCGTCCGGAGATCGGCCGCTCGGACGTCGGCTGGCGCCATGATCTCGACTTCAGCCGGTTGCCCGTCGGCGTGCACCGCATCGACTGGCTGTTGTTGCCACCAGCCGGCAGCCAGGCGTTGCCGTTGCACGTCGGCACGCGCCGCGTTTCGGTGATGGGACGCAACCAAGCGACACCGCCCGAGCTGCCGATGAAAGCCGGGTTGCCCGCACACGACGAAGGGCCCCTGCCGGACGATTTCTGGATCGACCTGCCCGCGGACCGGAGCGCCTACTGGTTCAATCCGCTGGTGCCGCTGTGGCATGCGTTTCGCAACGATCAGGTGGTGCGCTATCTCGACCGATTCGATCGGCGCGTGGCCAACTCTTGCCTGTGGGACACGCCGCGTTATGTGCACCAGATCCTGCCGTTCACCAACCCCGGGTGGGATGCGAACAAGTTCGCGGTGGACGCCTCGCTGCATGCGGGCGGCGGCATCCAGCTCGGCGTGAGTTTGTATGGCGAGGCCGCGCGCGGCGGCGACTTGTTCGGTTTGCTCGACCGTTGGCAGACATCGCATTACGGAGTGACCGAATTCCACCCGTTGCAGGCGCTGTCGGCCACCCAACTGGAGACCGTGCTGCAGCGACACCAGGCGCATGGCGCACAGTTCGTGTCGTTCTTTCTGGAGCCGCATGCGGACGGCGAGACGATTGCGAATCCGCCGAATCCGTTCTCGTTCGATCCGGCCAATCCGCGCTTTGGCTCCGATGAATTGTTTCGGTCGGTGCAGGCGCTGATGGGTGGCAAGTCGCGTTAGTCGTCAAGCCGGCGCAGCGTCGGAAGGCAGGAAGACCCGGTCCGCCTCGCCCCAGAAATGCCAGACCGGTGCGTCCTCGGCGATGCAGGCATTCAGCAAGCCGAACACCGCCTGCACGAGAGATTCGGTCTGCTCGTGCACCGGCAACTGATGGATTCGCAAAAATCGTTGTCCATCGCGCATGCGCAGGCCGGTCACGTAGACACACACCGGCACTTTTTGGCCGACCGCCATGCGCAGCAATCCGTGCGGCACGCGCGCCGGCATGCCGAGCAGTTGCACCCGGCTGTTCGCACTGAGCTGGTCGGCGGGTGCGTCGACGGCGGCACCCACCTTCTCACGCCGACGCAGCGCGCGGATCGCGGGCAGCATGCTCGCCGATACATCGAGCGTGCCGCGGTCGAGCGCGCGCGATACTTCGGCGGTGCGCGCGCGTGCATACCAGTGCAGCACGCTGCGGCCAGTGAAATGCTCGCCGTGCAGCGCGGCCACCAGCGCGTGCACCTTGATGCCGGCCGCGCCCAGGTGCCGCAGGCCCCACATGCCGGCGCCCCAGTGGAAAGTGCACAGCACGGCCGGCTCGTCCGGCGCAGGCCAGACACCCTCCACCGACAAGTGCCTTGCCATCCAGCGGTCGCTGCGCGTGCGGGCAAGGTACAGATCGGCATGGTCGACCAGCGTGACGAGCCGGCGCTTCCAGGCCCAGTCGGCTTCGTCTTCGACCCAACCGCGTTGCCTGGCCTGCACCAGCGCACGCTCAACCGACGTGCGGTAGAGAAACGGCCAGCGGGCCAGTTTCTGAAACACCCGAAACGCGAGCGGCCACGGCAGCACGACGGCCAACGACGGGGCCAGCACGAGTTCGATCAGATCGCGGCTCTCGACCTGCAGCCGGGCGCGCCAGCGGGCGAGCCTGCCTGTGGTCGTCAACTCCATTCGTGTGGCAGCCGCACCAGCCCCGGTGTGGAGCGCGGATAAATCCAGCCGAAGGTCTGGTGACGTTTCCATTCGTCGTAGACGACCATGCCGCTCGAATCGAACAGATAGGCACTCACGACATAGTCACCCGTGTGCAGGGACAACTCGGGAAACGTCAGAATCGCGCGCCACAAGCCCGGCTCGATCTGCTCGGCTGCGGCGCCATCGACATGGGTCGCCACGGACGTGATGCCGACGCCGTGCGCCTGCTCCAGCATCACTCCGAAGCACGGCCGCTCGGTGCTCGGTGCACGCGCATATAGGGTGATCTTCAGATCGCTCGAGGTGAGCAACGGCACGTCGCCGGCGGCGAGATCGGCGATCTCCAGCGCGACGAGCTCGGCGCGCTTGCCGGCGTCCGGCACTTTCGCGGCCAGCGCCGATGCGGTGACCGACTCGACCGCCTGGAGGCTGGCGATTTGATGTGAGGCCACCGCGTCCTGGCGCCGCACATGCGCATCGTAGGAAGCCAGCACGATGTCGGTGGGCCCGAACGACTGGACGCGTCCCGCGTCCAGCCAGAGCGCCACATCGCAAATCAGGCGCACATGGTAGAGACTGTGCGAGCAAAACAGAATGGTGCAGCCGTTTGCGCGAAATGCATCGATGCGCTCGACGCATTTCTTTTGAAAATGTTGGTCGCCGACCGCCAGCGCTTCGTCCACGATCAGCACGTCGGGCTCGACCGCCGTGACGAGTGCGAACGCCAGGCGGACCGCCATGCCCGACGAGTAGGTTTTCACCGGCCGGTCGATCGCATCGCCCAGCTCGGAGAAGTCGATGATGCTCGACTCGAGCCGCGCCATGTCGGCGCTGCCGATGCCGATCAGACTCCCGCCGAAATACAAGTTGTCGCGCCCCGTGAAATCGGGATGAAAACCAGCGCCAAGCTCCAGGATGGCGGTGACCCGCCCGATTCGTTCGACGCTGCCCGTCGTCGGCTGCAGCGTGCCGGCCATCAGTTTGAGCAGCGAACTCTTGCCGGCACCGTTGTCGCCGATCACGCCCATGCACTGGCCTTTGTGCAGTTCGAACGACACGTTCTGCAGTGCCCAATGGCTGCGGTGGTAGCTGCGGCCGGTGAGCAGCGATTTGAGCCGTGCGCGCGGCGTGTCGTAGAGTTTGTACTCCTTGCCAAGCTGGGAAACGCGCAGCACGGCCGCGTCGGTACAAGCCGCTGCCTCGGCCGTTGCGCCAGCAGCCGCCTCACCAGCGAGCGGAGTCGATCCGACCCGTGCCGGTGCCAACGCGCCATCGAGTGGAAGGGCATCCGCCACCCGTTCGTCTTCAAGTGCAGCCACCGCAATGGCATTGCCATCGTCAATCGAGCGGTCCTCGGGCGGCGCCCGGCTCGGCAATTCGGAAGGTTCAAGCATGAGGGGGCTGGACGGTGACCACCGACGCTAGAGCCAATCGACCAACTGCTCGCGGCTGCGCCGCACGAGCAGATTGAGCAGCAATGCAAGCCCGCCGATCCAGAACGCGATCGCAATCCACACGCTGGCTGGCGGCACCACACCTTGCAGCAACAGGCTTTGGTAGCCGATGACGAATGCCGTCATGGGATTCGCCCACAGCACCCAGCGCCAGTCTTCGGGAAACAGCGTGAGCGGAAACAGCACCGGGGACAAATAAATGCCGACCGACAGCAGGAAGCCGACCACCTGCACCGTGTCCCGCAACGCCGCAGCAAGAATGGCGAGCGCGTAGCCCAGCAGCACACACAGCAACAATTGCGCAAGCAGCAGCGGCAACAAGGTCAGCAACGCGGGGTCGAAGCGATGAAATGGTGTGTAGGCAAACGCCACCACGGCGATCAACGGCCCGAAGATCACCCCGCTGGCCAGCACCGCCCTGACCGGAAACAACACCGGGGGCAAGGCGTTTTTCTGCAGCACACCGCCCGCCTCGATCAAGCTGTTCATGCCGCGCGATACCGCATCGCAGAACGCCATCCAGGGCAGCGCGCCGACGATCAGATAGGCACCGACGGCCCGCGTCGGTGCGTTCTCGCCGAGCCGCATCGAGAACACGACGTCAAACACGAGGTAGTAAGCGGCCACCGTCAACAGCGGCTGCAGATACGGCCAGATCACCCCGGCCGCCGTGCCCGCATGGCGGGCAGCGATTTCCCGCCGCGTCAACACCCAGACCAGCGCCCGGGAGCGCCAGAGGGCAGCGGTTTCCATCCCAAGGGCGGTCATGTGCGTGCCGATTGCAGATCAACCCAGCGAGGGATCAGTTCCCACGCAGCGACTGCCTGCAGAACCCGATCAAGCCCGCGAAGGATACGCATTGGCCCCGACCGGCGACAACAGCCAGACAGGCCAACCTACTTTTGCGCCGCAGCAAGCGCCTCGATCGCGGGTTGATCGAACTTCAGTTGCTCCGCTCAAGCGCTTGACAACGTTTTCGCGTGAATCCTTGACCGATTGCTTGAGCGATTCCTCTTTGAGTTCCGACTCGACCTGAGCGAACGGACGCGGACCCGGCGTGCGCTTTTCGACCAGTTCGATGATGTGAAAGCCGAACGGACTCTCCACGATCGGGCTCAGATCGCCGGGCTTGTCGAGTGCGAATGCGGCGTCCTCGAACGGTTTGACCATGCGGCCTTTTTCGAAGAAACCCAGGTCACCGCCTTTCGCCCCACTGCCGGGATCCTCCGACGACTGGGTCGCCAGCGTCTTGAAGTCCGCACCTTGCTTCAACTGCGCCAGCAACGCTTCGGCCTTGGCGCGGGACTCGGGTGAGGTGCCTTTGATCAGGATGTGCCGCGCATGGATCTGCTCAGGCTGAGCGAAGCGTGCGCTGTTTGCTTGATACGCCGCCTTGGCGTACGCGGACTGCGCGGCATCGTCGGGCTCGGTCTGCTTGTCGAGCTTGGCAAGCCGGGCATCGGACAGCACGCGGTCGCGTGCGATCTGCAATTGCGCCTGCACCAGCGGGTCTTGTTCCATGCCCTCTTTGAGCGCCTCGCCAGCGAGCGCGCGGCGCATGAAAAGATTCGATACGAGTTCGGCGATTGTGCGGGGATTGCCGAGAATTTCTGCACGGCTTTTCGTTGGAATGCGCTGGGCCTCCGACATCACGTCGGCCGACGTGATCGTCACACCGGCACCCTCCGCCAAGACGGCGCCGTCCTTGCCCTTGTTATCGGCTGCAAATGAGGCACTGCTCCAAGCAAGGCAAGTCAGCGCAATCAGTCGAGCAAAAAAAGAAATAGAGAATTTGGTCGGCTTCATTCAATAAGGAAAACAGATATTTGCGGGGCACCGAATGGCTCTGCCGTCAGATTGATTATGCCTCGCACCGCTTGCATGAGCAGTTTGAAACGCATGCGGCTACAAACCGATATGAGCATAAAAAAAGCGGGGGCAAGCCCCCGCTTTTCAATTTGATTCTACTGCGACTGAACCAGACGCAATTGAAATCAGTTCACCTGGCGGTGTCCCGCCAACTATCAACGAGCAGTGGTGACAGCCGCCACCGGACGCTGGTAGCGATGCGACCAGACGCCACCGAAGTTGGTGGAGAAGTTGCCATTGGCCGGATTCGTGGCTTTCAGGAAGTACGAACCCAACACCGGCAAGCCACCGCCCAGACCGCCGGTAGCGATCGTCAGCCAACCCGAGTCCTTCACCGAGGTACCTGGGAAAGCCGGCACCGAGATGTCGTTGCGGGTAATGAACGCATTCAGCACACGTGAAGGCTGAGTTGCATCCTGATCGAACGTCAAGACGGTCACTTCACCGCAGAAGCTCAAGGCACGCGGGCCGGCACCCGGAGAGATCACGAAGTCCGTGGTGTTGACGTTGGCACGCTCGGACGTGTCGTAGAACGACAGCACAGCCGCATCCACGGTACCACCCGTGGTATTGACCGAACCTGCGCCGACGCAAATCTGCGGGAAGTTGTTGGTGCGCGCGCTGGTCTCAACCGACGTGTTGGTCAGGTCGAAGTAGTTGACGCGGCCCACATCCGTGGAATCGCCGGTGGCTGTGGTGAAGTCTGTCGTCACGCGACGGGCCCCAACGTAGTCAAGTGCGATGTTGTAGCGGCGCGTCGGGAACGACAGAGTCCAGTCCGTCGCAGCCGAAATGCTGCTCGTCGTCAAGAACTCGTTGCGAATGGACGTCGTCGCAATGGCCATCGACAAATTGCTTGCCTGACGAATCGGCGACAGGTTGGTGATGCCCCCGGCATTGCGCGTATACGGCGTCGACATGTCAGGCACGTCAAAGTTCAACGCGCCCACAATGCCTTGACGCAACAATGGGTCAGCAGTCCGCTGAAGGATCGCGGGCAGCCCACCGGCGATCGGCGCATTGGTTTGCGGCGAGAACACGATGTTGCCCGTGCCGGCATCGAATTCACCCGTCTGACCCGGCAGTCCGTTGACGGCAACGATGGACGTCGCTTCGCTGGTCCAGCTGGTTGCGCCATTGGTCTGGTTGATGATGCCGAAGTTGCTGAACAGACCGGTCGTCGGAGCGTACAGGCCCAGGCTATTGGCTTGCGCTTCAGTCGTCGGATCGGTACCGAGTGTGTTCAAGGCACCACCGCACGGGGCAACGCCATTCACGTGCTTGATCGCGGTGAACAGCGACGTCGGCGAGCTGTTCGGATGCACGTCGGCCATGTTGAAGATCTCAACATAACCTTCGCGCGTCTGAGCGGCCTTGGCATCGGCAGTCAGTGCAGCCGGCAAGCGGGTCGTGACGAACGGCTGACCGCTCACCAATGCCGGCAAGGTGCAGCTGTTGTCGTTGGTGTTGATCGTTGCCAGGCCGTCGGCGCGCTGGTTGATGTTGCCCGACCAGACGTCGCCCGGCGACAGGAACAGTTGGAAGTCAAGCACGTCGTCCGAGTTCGAAGCACCACGGAAGCGCAGTTTGACTGCCTTGCCGTTGACGGTATCGGTGTTGACGATGTTGATCAGCGTCGAGTTGCCACGCTGAGCCGTGTAGTAAGGCACCAGCAGGCTGTGGCCGATGCCGCCAGCGTTCACGCGCAGGTCAACCGCGGTGGTCCGCGTAGCACCTTCTGCGGTGATCACAGCTGCGGACGCACCGCCGACCATGCCCAGACCGCCAATCAGCGCCGCGACGCTCAACGCTACTGCGTTCTTTCTCATCTTCATCTAATGCACTCCAGTAAAAAATATGAGCTCAAACAAACCATTGCTTATCGCCGGGGCATCCTAGCACGGCGACTTGTGCGCTACAGCGTTTTCAGCTGTAACATCGATGTTGTGGCCTGCCTGCAACAGGATTGCGCATGGCCATCATCACCGTTGCCAGTTGCTCGCACTGGTCGACGGCATTTTCATGCCTCAGCCTGTGGCTCGTCCAGCACTCTCAAGCCTAACACAGCGGAAAGTGCTTAATCTTGGCGCGTCAGGACTGCGGGAACAGCCACCAATTGCCGCCTTGCTTGATCCAGTTCTCTTCGACGTAGGTCGTCAGGCTGCTTCCCTGCTTGTCGCCCATCTTCATCCCAGGCAGGAAGACTTTCGAGTCGATCCGCACGGTCGCCACACATTTGTCGCGCTCGTCGTTGCATTCGACCCGCACAGCGGTGCCGCCGGTCCAGGCGGTGTTCACAAAACGGCTGGTGTAGCTCTTATAGGACTGAACGGCGCGGAAGCTCGGTGCAAGAAACTGATAGGCGTCCTCGTACTTTCCGTCCACCATCGCCTGCCAGTGTTGGTCACTGCGTTGGCGCACGGCGGCCTCGGGCACGAGTTCGACTGCGGCCGAAGGCGTCGCGATGGCCAGAGCGCCGACCAGCGTCAGGACGGCGCCAAGGGCGCGGCCGGTCGGACAGTTGCGGCCCTGTGCGGGTATCGGTTCATTCATGGCATTGATCCTCCAGGAGGGTTGGTATTGATGGCGGGGGCGGTCTGCTGTTCGGTGATGTCCAGCGGGCGCCGGCGGGTCAGATCCTGCAACTCGATCGCCTTGAAGACTTTCATGCGGTCGCGCATCTCGCGGCCCACGTCGCGGGCTTCCTGGTCCGAGCGGACCACGCGCGGGGTGATGATGACGAGCAGCTCGGTGCGCAAGCCGGAGTTGCCGTTGGTGCCGAACAAGTTGCCGACCACCGGGATGTCTTGCAACAGCGGGATGCCTTCTTTTCTCGAATTTGAACTGTCGCTGATCAGGCCGCCCAGCACCAGCGTCTCACCGGAGCGCACCGCCACCTTGCTCGTGATCTGCCGCTGCAGAAAGGTCGGCTGCGCGTTCGCAGAAGCGGCCGGGCCGAGATCCGTCAACGACTGATTGAGTCGCATGGTCACCACATTCCCCGCCGTGACCGACGGCGTGACCGCAAGCTGCGTGCCAATGTCTTTGTACTGCACGCTCGAAGTCGCCAGCCCACCGGTGGTGATCGTCGTGCTGGACACAATGGGGATCTGGTTGCCGATGCCGATCGTCGCGGTGTGGTTGTCGAGCACCATCAGCGACGGGCTGGAGATGACCTTGACCTGGGTTTTCTGCGCCAGCAGGTTCAGCGTGGCGCGCACGTCGCCCAGCGAATTGGTGAGCGTGTAAGAGAACCCATTGGTCGGGCCTGCCAGCACACCGCCAGCGGCGGTGCTGAGCACGCCGCGGCCGGAGTAACCATTGCCGGGCGAATCACTGAACGCCCACTGCACACCGTAGTTCAAGCTGTCGTTCAGCGTCACTTCGATCAGGCTCACCTCGATCAGCACCTGCGTGGCCGGCACATCGAGCCGCTTGAGCGTGCTCTCGATCTTGCGGAAGTCGGCCGCGTTGCTGTAGACCAGCACGACGTTGTTCAGATTGTCGGCGATCACCCGCGTGCCGCCGCCCAGATTGACCGCCGTCACCGGCGCGCTTTGCTGGGCCGCGCCCGCCTGCGTGGCCCCACCGGTCGCTGCGAACGGCTGGTTGAACGAGCCGCCGGCCAAGCCGCCGCCGACACCGCCCCCACCGAAACCGCCCAGCCCGCCTGCCCCGCCGAATCCGCCCGCGCCGGCGTACCCGAGTCCTCCAGCGCCGCCCAGTCCGCCGCTCAGGCCGCTGTTCAAGCTGCCGGTGCCCAGCCCCGGCGCAATGCCGGTCCCTCCCGTGGCGCCCTGCGCGCCCGTGCCCCCGAACAGCCCGTTGAGCACTTCCGCCAGATGCTGGGCCGAGCCGTTTTGCACCGCGTAGACGCGCAGTTCCGGCTCTTTGCTGTTGCCGTTGGGCTGATCCAGCCGCTCGATCCAGGCACGCGCGGTGTCCAGATACGACGCGCGCGGCGTCACGACCATGATGCTGTTGAGCCGTTCGATCGGCACGATGCGCAGCGCGCCGTTCAGCGCGGCGGGCAATGGCAAGGCGGCGGCCGCTGCAGTGCCCGGCTGACCGGCGGCGTTCGGCGGCGGCGCAGCGGCGCCTGCGGGCAGACCGGCACCACTGGGCGTGCCGTCGGCGTTGCCGATCACCACGCGCAGCGCCTCCTGCATCTCGCGCACGCTCGCGTATTTCAGCGGAAACACGCCGACCGACATGCCTTTGAGCAAGTCCACATCGAACGTGTTGACCAGGTCGAGCCAGCCTTCGGCCTGACTGCGCGTGCCCACCAGCACCAGCAGATTGCGCACCGTGTCGGCCCGCAGCAACGCTTCGGCGGGCAGCAAGGGTTTGAGGATGGCGGCCATTTCATTGGCGCCGATGAATTTGAGCGGCACGATCACCGCGCCGTACCCTGCCGGCAACGGGCCGCTGGTGACCTGGCGCGGCGCCGCAACCACGCCTTTCAACGCCTCGGGCCGGCCCACGTGGTAGACGCCGCGCGAGTCGCGCGCCAGCAGCATGCCGTTGGCGTAGAGCGCACTCTCCAGCAGCGTCATTGCCTCGTCGGCGCTGACGCGACCGCGCGTGGCGAGTGTGACGGTGCCGTTCAGCGGTGGGTGCAGCACGTAGTCGACGCCCACGATGTCGCGCAGGATCACGTTGGCGACCTCGGCGACCGGCGCGTCCTCGAAGCGGAACTGGTTGGCCGGACCGGTGATCGGCGCGATGCGCTTCGGCGGCGCCACCACGCGGTCCGTGCCGCGGATGATGCGCGGCTGCAGATTGCGTTCGTCTTCGACGGACGAGGAGGCGATTGCCTGGCCGGACACGGCGGGGTTCGCGCCGGCCGCGCTGCCGCCGAGCGACACGGCGCTGGCGGCCTGGCCGGATGCCGAGTAGTCACCGCTTTCGAACAGGGTGCCGACGATCGGGTCGGCGACGGGCCGGGCGACCGGCGGCGCCACGCAGCCGGCCTGCAGCAGCGCGGCGGCGATCATGATCGGGGTCGGTCGGAAGTACGGCATGAATGGATTTACCTGTCGGGGCCTGATGGCCTGGCGAATGGAACAAAGCGCCGCTGCGGTGGGGCGGCGTTCAACGGGGCGGACGGGGTGGGTCGGCAGCCGGCGGCTGACCGCCGAACACGAACGGATCGGCCTTAGGCGCGACGGTCGGGGGCGCTGCTGCCCCCGCCGCCGCAGGGGGCGCGGCTGGTGCGGGCGGCACCGTCCCGTCGCGCGTCGCCGGACTCGACTGCGCCGCAGCGTCGGCGGCGCTCGTCGGCCGCCGGACTTGGAGTGGCAGCACACGGCTGATGCCCGCTTGCGAGAACGTTACCGCCTGGTCGCCGATCGACGTGATGGTCCAGTCGTTGATCTTGTCGTTCAGCTGGACGCGCCGGGCTTTGCCGTCCACGCGTGCAATGATGCCGCCGCTCCTGGCGCCCGCATACATGCCGAGAATCTTGACATCCGCCAACGGATCCGGCGGCGGCTTCTGCGCGACGACGGGCACCGGCTCCACTTTCGGCGGTGGCGGAGGCGGTGGCGGCACGGGCGGGCGTCGGTTCGTTGCGAACAACGGGCGCTGCAACGTGGCGGCGAACTCGCTCAATTCGGGCGCCGCGCGTGGTGCCAACGAAGGCACCATGGCGGCAAAGTCGGGCTGGCGTGGGGCCGGTGGCTGCCACTGGCCGCTGCGCAGCTGCAACGTCTGCGGATCGACCCAGAGCGACGCCAGCGCTGCGGCGAGCAGCAGGCCGAGCCCCACCAACAGCGCGGGACCGAGCCGGCTCACGGCTTCAACCTCAACACCGACAGATTGAACTGGCTGGCCAGCCGCTGCGCCTGCTCGGGGCGCGCGGCGCCGATCGACTGGATGTTCAAGCCGTCAATCAAAATGGCCGGCGTCTGGCGCGGCAGCGCAACCAGGGCCGCCTGCAGCGCGGGCAGATCGCCCTCGAGCCGCACCATCAACGGAATGCGGTCGAACTGCTTCTCCTCTTTGGCCGGCAGCACCTGGCTGCTGACCAGCTGCAGGCCAGCGGTTGTGAACACGGTGCGCACCCGCTGCTGGGCGTCGTTGCCGGCCTGGGTCAGGTCCTGCGTGGCCGCATAGACCCAATCACCCAGCTGCGCGCGCGCCGCGGCTTCCGCCTTGTCGAGCGCTTCGCGGCCCGCCACCAAGCCAGCCAGCCGTGCGTGGCGGGGCTCCAAGTCGGCGATGCGCGCCTGCGCCGCATGCCGCACATCCAGCACATACAAACCGATCGCCACGAGGGGGACCAAGGCCAGCAGGAACGCAAGGGCCAGTGCGGTGCGTTCGCGGCGCAGCATGCGGCTCATGGCGCGGCCTTGCTGCCACCGAAGACGAACGGGTTGTCGGTGGACGGCTTCGAGAGTGCGGGCACAGCGGCGGGCGTCGTGCTCACGGCTGGGGGCGGCGGACGAAACGCGTCGCCTTCCAACGCGAATTCGATCTCGAAATTTTCTTTTGGCGCGCCCGGGTAACGCGTGGCCGGCGTTGGTGCGCGCACGTCGCGCAGGCCTGGCTGGGCGCCGAGCGTCTGCATGAGTGCCGCGGCATTCACCGTCTGGCCGGCCACCCGCACCTTCAAACCGTCGAGCTGCAGCGTGGTCAACGCGGTGTCGTCCGGAATCACCTGGGTCAACCGGTTCAGCACCCGCAGCGGTTCGACATGGTCGATCAGCACGTCGCGCAGCGTGGCGAGCCGGTCGGACGCCGCCACCAGTGCTTCGCGTTTGGCGACCACCGGCGCTGCGGTCTGCGCGAGCCGGGCATAAGCGGCATCGGCTTGCGCGGCCCGCCATTTGAGCTGCGCAGTCGGCGTCAGTGCCACCGCCGCCAGCAGCAGCGCGATCCACAGCAGCAGCAGCAACCGCCGGCGCCGGCCCGCCATGGTGCGCGCGCTTCGGCGCGGCTCAGCAAAGCCACCGAGCTGAATCGGCGCTGCCCGATCGTCACCGGCCAGCGCCCACACCTCGAGGTCGGCCGGATCGACCAGCGCCTGCGTGCCGGCCCCCGCCGCAAGCGATTGCATATGCCGCAGCGCCTGGCTGCGCGAAGCCAGTGCAATGTCGACCTGGTACCGCCCGCCAGCGGCCGGCACACTGCGAAAGCCCCAGACCAGATCATCGCGCGGAAACGGGCTTGCGCTGGCCACGTCGAGCGCCACCGCGTCGGCAAGCTCGGCGTGCGGCATGGCGGGCACCCGCAGGTGCCGCTGCAGCACTTGGTCTTCGGGCAACTCGACGGCGGTGGCATACGCACCCGAGCCTGTCTTGCCGATGCGGCGCGCGGAGCCGGTTCGAAACGTCTGCCCGTCCAGCCAACGCTCGGTGCCGTCGGCACGCAACAACCGCACCGGCTGCGCCGGCGTCAGCCAGGCGAACGCGCGGGAGCCGAGCAGCGTCTGCCAGCCGGCGCGCAGGTCGCGGCCGAAGCTGCTCAGGTCGATGCCGAACAGGCGCGAATCGTGGGAGAGTGACGGCATGAACCAACCGGGAAGGGACACGGGCCGTGGCCCGCAAGACGATCGGACCGCCAGCGGCGAGGCGGGATTATCCCGCAGCGCAACAAAGCCGCTGAGCAGTCCGGCCGGCGTTGGAAAACCAAAAACGACCGGCTCGACCGATTTGTTTTACCACCCGTCCCCAGGGCCACCTTAAGACTTGCTTAAGCGTTGCCCGTGCGCCACGTCGGGAGTCAATCGCCCGGCACGGCTTCGATCTGGCGTGTGGCGCGGAAGGTCGTCCAGGGCAGGCCGGAATTGGCCGACGCCTGCAGGTTGACGCTGCGCCCGATCAGCGCAAAGCCGCCTCCGCTCAATGGCACCCGGGCACGCACGCGAAAGCGGCGGCCCGCCGCGCCGTCGATGAAGCTCGCTTCGAGCCCGGTGGTGTCGATGCCGACACTGCCCGCGCTGCGGGCCGCCGCCAGGGTCTGTGCCGTGGCGAGATTCCCGCCGGCCAGCACGATCAGCACGCCCAGCGGCGCGGCCAGTGCGTTGACGCGGCCGCTGCCGGTCAGGTCGGCGGTGACCAGCGGGGCGATCCGTGCGAAGAGCGGGTAGTCGATGCCCGGCACGCGCAGCAGGTCTTCGATGGCCTCGAAGCCGATCGGCCGGCCGCGCGCGTCGGGTTGCTTTCGGACCGCCTCGGTCGCCTGCGCGAGCGCTTCGGCGGCGGGCGGGCTCATCCCGCCGGCGATGCGGTAGAGCGCGGCCAGCAGCGGCGGGGGCGCGCCGTTCACGTCGATCAGCCCGTTCACCGGCACGACCTCCACGGCGATCGGCGTGTTGCGGTAATTGCCGTTGATGACCGAGAGCGTGGCCGGCGGCGCGGGCAGCGCGGTCATCTGTTGCAGCACGAGTTCGATCGCGCCGTCGCCCAGCGCCTGGGCCACCGCGCTCTGGCGCGCGAGCGAGACGATCCGCACGTTGTCGCGCACGGCGCGGCTGGCGCCGGTGACCAGCACCGCGAGCGCCGCAACGATCCACAGCACCGCGATCAGCACCATGCCGCGCGCGACCGGTCTGGGCCTCTTGCGCGTCACGAGGTGGTGCCGCCGAACACGAAGCCGCCGTCGCCGCCCCCGCCGCGCGGCAGCACGCGCAGCGGAATCACCAGGTCGGGCCACGGGCCGTCTTCGGTCGCAATCCTCAGACTCACGCGGTCCGGCAGGCGGTCGTCGAAGCCCCAAGCGGGCGCCCACTGGGTCGGCATCGTGCGTCCGTCTTCGTAATTGAGCGCGAAACCCGTGACACCGCCGACCAGCGTGCGCGCGGTGGCGCCTGCCCAGTCGGGAAAACCGGGACTGTCGCGCCACGGGATGAAGCGCAGCACCAGCGCGCGGCGCCCTGCCACCGGCTCCGCGGAGAGTCTGAAGAACGTGCGACCGCCCGCGCCATAACGCGCCGGCATGATGCCGATCCAGGTCAGTGCGTCCGGCGCGCCAGCAAACAGCACACGGCCGCCCGGTGTGGTGGCTTGCAGCGAATCGACCTTGGTGGCCGACACCTGACCCAGCACACTGCGCAGAAACGTGCGGGTCACGCGAAAGTCGTCCGAGCGGGCAAGGCGTTGATCGATTTTCTCCCCCGCCTGGCCCACCGTGCGCAGCGCGCCGCCCAGGCCGAGCATGAGCAGCGACAGCAGCACCAGCACGACGAGCATTTCCAGCAGAGTGAAGCCACGCTCACCCCCGCCCTTCGTTGGCTGCGCTCGGCTCTCGCCTTCCCCCCACCGGGGGCCGCGCTGAAGGACCGGCGAAGCTGGCTCCGTGGCACCTGCTGGAAGGGGTCTGGGAAGTTGTTGAAGAGAACGGTGTGCGCAGCTTGGAAATCCAGACGCTGCAGATGCTGCGGCGGCTGCCGGAGCGGCTGTTTTCCAGCACCGCAGTCGCATGGGATGGCCGCGGCTGGTCGCAGGCGATGCAGCACGCTCATCCGGAATCGGCGGGGATGCGTTCATGGGCGGCAACCGAGGCGGGCGTCTTCTGCGATGCAAGGGGGTCCGGTCATTGCGGTGCGACTTCGATGGGCGGCTTGCGCTCGGGCCGCAGGGTGGCGAGGTCGATCGATCGACGCCGTCCGTTGTCGTCCCATTCGACGGTCAATGCGATTTCGTACAAGGGCGGCACCAGCGGGTTGGCGGCGGCACCGGTCGGATACGGCCCGCTGCGCGCGCTCCAGACAAATCCGGCCGAGCGGCCGGCTTCGTTCCAGCCGCCGGGTGGAAGCGCGTCGTGCAGCGCGAGCAGCGATTCGGCGAGTTCGCTGGCCTGCGTGACCCTTTCGATCTCGCCGACATTGCGCGCGCTGCTTCCGGTGGCGCGGTACAACATGCCGAGCGAGATGCCCATGATCGCAAACGCAACCAGCAGTTCGAGCAGCGTGAAGCCGCGCTGGACTCGTCGTTTCGCGTGGCGATTCACGAGCCGATGCCTTCCTGCTCGACGCGGCCGAACAACCAGTCCACGCGCAATCGCACGCCGCTGCCGGACGGCCGCACGATGTCGATGCTGCCGCCGGTGGCGCCGCCGCCGGGCAGAAAGCGGATCGAAGCGAATCGGCCGGCGGCGATCTCCTGATTTGCGACGGTGGCGCGCATCACGAGCGGCTCGGGCAGCCGATGGGTTGCGCCGCCTTCCACACCGTAGCTGCGCGCGGCCGTGTTGACGATGAAGCGCACGTCCGTGCCCAGACTAATCGCACGCGTGCGCGCGCTGCGCATGTCGGTGACCATGCTGCGCACGCTGTCGCGGTATTGCGCGGCTTCGCGCAGCCTGCCGAACGCGAGCGGCACCAGCGCGACCAGCATCGCGAGGATCGCGAACACCACAAGCAGTTCGACCAGCGTGAAGCCAAGCGAGCGGCGCCGCCCGCCATTGAGACTCCCATGGGGCGACGCGCGCCCGAGCGTCACAGACGTCGGCATTCTCAGGTCGGATGGCGGCCGCATGGCCATGAAATCGTCGTCAGCGCGCTACTTGGCGTTGCGCACGTCCGCGTTCTCACCCTCGCCGCCCGGTGCGCCATCGGCCCCCAGCGACGTGATCTCGATGCTGCCCCCAGGGCCGGAGCCGTTGTAGCGATACGGCCGGCTCCACGGGTCGGTCGGCACGGCGCCGCCTTTCAGGTAGGGGCCGGCCCAGCCGTTCGCCGAAGCCGGTTTGGTGACGAGCGCGCCCAGGCCTTCTTCGGTGGTCGGATAGCGGCCGACGTCGAGCTTGAAAATCTCGAGCGCCTTGTCCAGGTCGGCGATCTGCACGGCGGCGGTCTTCGACTTGGCGCCGCCCAGCTGGCCCAGCACGCGTGGGCCGACCAGGCCGGCCAGCAAGGTCAGGATGGCCAGCACGACCAGCAGTTCGATCAGCGTGAAGCCGCGCGCGCGCGAACGGTTTTGACCGCGTTTGAATGGAAAAGGAGCAATTTTCATGAGGCAGAAATGGTTAAACAGCGAGATCGTTGATCGACAGGATGCCGAGCAGGATGGAGACGATGATGCTGGCGATCACCAGGCCGAGCACGAGGATCAGCACCGGCTCGACCAGCGTCAGCGACCGCTTGATGCCGGTCTCCACCTCACGGTTCAGGATGGTGGCGAGCTCGATCATCATGGTGCCGATGCGGCCGGTCTCCTCGCCGACGCGTACGAGGTTGATCGCGATCGGCTCGAAGATCTGCGTGGCGATCATCGCCTGCACGACCTTGCCGCCTTCCTTGACGGACGGTGCGATGGTTTCCAGCCGCTGGCGCAGCCGCACGTTGCCGACGGTCTCGCTCGCAATGTGCAGCGCCGAGAGCATCGGCACGCCGTTGCCGAGCAACGTGCCGAGCGACCGGGCGAACAACGTCAGCTGGTATTTGAGCATCAGGCCGCCCAGGACTGGCATGCGCAGCAGCAGTGCCTGCCACCAGTCGCGCCCGGTGGGTGAGCGAAACCAGCGCATCAAAATCCAGACCACCAGCGCGACGCCGATGCCGATGAACACGCCGTAGTCGGTGAACCCGCGGCCTGCGATCATCACGATGCGCGTGGGCAGCGGCAATGCGTCGCCCATGTCGGTGAACAGCTTCTCGAACTGCGGCACCACGAAGCCGAGCATCGCGATCACCGACAGCACCGCGACGCCGAGCAGGATCATCGGATAGATGGTCGCCGAGACCACGCTCTCGCGCAGCGCGCGCAAGCGCTCCAGGTGCTCGACCAGCCGCGTCAGCACTTCGGACAACTGGCCGCTGGCTTCGCCGGACCGCACCATGTTGACGTAGAAGTCGCCGAACAGGTCACGATGCCGGCCGAGCGCGCGGCTGAACGGCACGCCGCCCTTCACGTCGTCGAGCACCTGCTGCAGCAACTGCATGACGGCCGGTTTCGCCGCCATCTCGATCAGCACACGCAGCGCGTTGTCGAGCGCCAGGCCGGCGCGCAGCATGATCGCCAGCTCGGTCGTGAACGCCTGCACGTCCTTGCGGTCGACCGGTGCACGGGCAGCGCGGCCACTGGTCTTCGCGCGGGTCGCGGTGGTGGCGAGCGGCGCGCCAGGCCGGGCCACCGCAGCGCCCCAGGCGCCTGCTTGGGCCGTGCCTTCGATGCGGATCGGCGTCAGGCCGCGATCGCGCAGCTGCTTCAGCACGACCAGATTGTTGTCGGCGTCGCTGTGGCCTTCGAGCACCTGGCCGTCGCTTTGCGCCGCACGCCAGACGAACTCAGCCATCGTTCTGGTCCTGCGTCACCCGCAGCAACTCGTCGAGACTCGTGGTGCCGGCAGCGACTTTGCGCAGGCCGTCTTCGTACAGTGTCAACATGCCGGCCTGCATCGCACGCGACTGCAGCGCACCGGCATCGAGGTTGTCCAGAATCGCGCGCCGCATCGGCTCATCCAGCACCAGCAGTTCGTGAATGCCGGTGCGGCCCTGGTAGCCACTGTCGCGGCACTGCGCGCAGCCGACCGGCTGGTAGATCACCGGATCGTCGCCGCAGAACCGCCGCAAGCCGCTGGAGTCCAGCAGTTCGTCCGTCGGCCGGTACGGCGTCTTGCAATGGCGGCACAACTGGCGCACCAGTCGCTGCGCGAGCACCGCGTTCACGGCCGAGGTGATCAAGTAGCGCTCGACGCCCATGTCCTGCATCCGCACGATCGCACTCGCCGCCGTGTTGGTGTGCAAAGTCGATAGCACAAGGTGGCCGGTCAGTGCCGACTGCACCGCGATCTGCGCAGTTTCGCCGTCGCGCATCTCGCCGATCATGATGATGTCCGGGTCCTGCCGCAGGATGGAGCGCAATGCGTTTGCGAACGACAGGCCGATCTGCGGATGCACCTGAATCTGGTTGATGCCTTCGAGCTGGTACTCGACCGGATCTTCGACCGTGATGATCTTGTTCGCCTCGGCGTCGATCTTCGACAAGCCGGCATAGAGCGTCGTCGTCTTGCCGGAGCCGGTCGGGCCGGTGACCAGCACGATGCCGTGCGGGCGCTGCAACAACACGTTGAAGCGCTCGAAGTTGTCGCGCGCAAAGCCCATGTCCTCCAGGCTGAAGCGCACGCTCGCGCGGTCGAGCACCCGCATCACGACGCTCTCGCCGTGCACGGTCGGCACCGTGGACACGCGCAGGTCGAGCTCGCGGCCCTTCACGCGGGTCTTGATGCGGCCGTCCTGCGGCAGCCGGCGCTCGGCGATGTCCAGGTGCGCGAGCAGCTTGACGCGGGAGCTGACCGCCGCCCCGTGCTTGGGCGGCACGCTTTCGGCCGACGAGATCACGCCGTCCACGCGGTAGCGCACGTGCAGCCCGTCGTCGAACGGCTCCAGGTGGATGTCGGACGCGCGCAGTTCGATCACGCGGCCGATGATCGCGTTGACCAGGCGGATCACGGGCGCTTCGCTGGCCAGGTCCTTCAGGTGCTCGACGAAATCGCCGGAGTCCTGGCTGTCGAACGCGCTGTCGGCCGTCTCGGCATCCGATGTCGCTTCGAGCGCATTTGCGAGCGCCTTCTCAATGTCGGCCTCAAGCGCGAGCCAGGGATGGATGTCGAGCCCGGTCGTAAGCTTCAGCGCTTTGAGCACGAACGCGTCCTGCGGCACCGCCATCGCCACGTCGAGCCGGCCGCCCTCGTGGCGCAGCGGATAGACACTGTGCGTGCGCAGGAACTCGGGCAACAAACCGTCGACGTCGGGCGCCACGGCCGGAAAATCGTTGACACCGGCCAGTGGCAGATCGAGCTGCTGCGACAGGAACTGCATGACGTCCGGGTCGGCCACCAGCCCCAGGCTCACCAACACGCGGCCGAGCCGCCCGCCCATTTGCTGTTGCGCGGACAGCGACCGTTCCAGGTCGCGCGCGCTGAGCTTGCCGGCGGCCAGCAACAGCTCGCCCAGGCGCGGACGCGCTGCCCCGAAATCGGGTTCGATGGCAAGCGAGGTGGGAACGGCCGACATGGCAGGCAATCGATTCGGGTGAACGGAAAAAATGGAAATGGGAATTGTGGAGCCAACGCGCAGACGCTCAAGGCGCCCTGCGCAGCGCGTCAGCGCAGCGAGCGTTGCAGGCGTCTGAAATCGCGATACGGTGTCGAGTTCCACAGCCGCAGCAGGCTGCGCACATGCCACAGCAGGTGCTGCGCATTGCGCCGGGTGGCGCGGTTGCCCTCATGCAGCACACGCGCTGCATCCACGCGCACGACGCGCCAGCCAGCCAGCTTCATCCGGATGCACAGGTCGACGTCCTCGCAGTACATGTGGTAGCGGCTGTCGAAGCCGCCGAGTTCGGCAAACACCGCCGTTCGAAACACCAGGAACGCCGCGTTGACCCAGTCCGGCGTGCAGGCCGCATCACCGACCGGTTCGCCCCCGGTGTAGCGGCGCAGCAGCGCCAACGGTGTGGGCAGTCGTCGTTCGTGATCTTGCGCGCTTCCGCTTAAGCCAACCTGAACGGGGTAGGCGCAGCCCACATCGGGTGACGACAACGCGTCGACCAACGCGGCGAAAGGGTCGCCGAGCAGGCGGACATCCGGATTCATCACCGCGAAGTGCGCGCTGGCGAGATTCGATGCATCCAGCGCGAACGCGACGTTGTGATTCGCTGCAAAACCCATGGGCCGGGCATTCGACAGCGTCAGCAGCTCGAACGGCCAGTCGCCAGCATCGAGCGCGCGCTGCAACACCGGCTCGGGCCGATTCAACGTGACCACCACGCGCCGCAACCGCCCACTGGGCAGCGCGGCCAGTTGGGCAACGAGCGCGGTGACTTGCGCGCCGTGCGCATGGCTCACGATCGATGCCGTGAGGCTGGCTCCCGCGGGGTCCACTGCCCGATGCTCAGTCGGCAAACAGCTCGGCCTGCCCCAACGGCATGCCCTGCGCATCTTTGGCCGACAGGCTGGGCACCCTGCCGAGATCGGGCCACTCGATGCCGATCGCTGGGTCGTTCCACGCGATGCAGCGTTCGTGTGCTGGTGCGTAGTAGTCGGTCGTCTTATAGAGGAACTCGGTGCCGTCCTGACAGCACGACGAACCCGTGCGCGAAGCCGGGCGGCACCCACAGCTGACGATGGGTCTGGTCGTCGAGTTCCACGCCGACCCATCGTCCGAACGTGGCCGAGGCGCGCCGCAGATCGACCGCCACATCGAACACGCTGCCGCGCACCACGCGCACCAGCTTGCCCTGCGGCTGTTGGATCTGATAGTGCAGGCCGCGCAGCACGCCGCGTGCGCTCTTCGAATGGTTGTCCTGAACGAAGTCGACCTGCAGCCCGGTGGCTTCGGCAAACGCTTTGTTGTTGTAAGACTCGTAGAAAAATCCACGCGCATCGCCGAACACACGCGGCTCGATCAGCAGCACCTCGGGGATCGCAAGCGGCGTGACCTTCACAGCACCGGCCCTTCGCGCAGCAACCCTTGCAGATACTGGCCGTAGCCGCTTTTCACGAGCGGCGCGGCCAGCCGCTGCAACGCTTCGTCGTCGATGAAGCCGTTGCGCCAGGCGATCTCTTCCGGACAAGCGATCTTCAAACCCTGGCGGTGCTCGAGCGTGGCGATGAACTGGCCCGCTTCGAGCAGGCTGTCGTGGGTGCCGGTGTCGAGCCACGCGTAGCCGCGCTGCATGATCTGCACCGCGAGCTGGCCGCGGTCGAGATACGCCTGGTTCACGGCCGTGATCTCGAGCTCGCCGCGCGCGCTCGGCTTGACCGCACGGGCGATGTCCACCACCTGGTTGTCGTAGAAGTAGAGGCCGGTCACCGCATAGCTGCTTTTCGGTTTCGCGGGTTTTTCTTCGATGCTGTCCGCCCGGCCGCTGGCGTCGAACGCCACCACGCCGTACCGCTCCGGATCCTTCACGTGATAGGCGAACACGGTGGCGCCTGCAGGCTGCGCATCGGCTGCGCCGAGCAACTGGGTGAAGTCGTGGCCGTAGTAGATGTTGTCGCCCAGCACCAACGCGCTCGGTGCGTTGCCGACGAAGTCGCGCGCCGATCAGGAATGCCTGCGCGAGCCCGTCGGGGCTCGCCTGCACCGCGTACGAGATGTTCATGCCCCACTGTGCGCCGTCGCCCAGCAGCTGCTCGAACCGCGGCGTGTCCTGCGGTGTGCTGATGATCAATACATCGCGGATGCCGGCCAGCATCAGCGTGGACAGCGGGTAATAGATCATCGGCTTGTCGTACACCGGCAGCAGCTGCTTGCTGATCGCCAGCGTCGCCGGGTGCAGCCGCGTGCCGGAGCCGCCGGCCAGGACGATGCCTTTGCGTGAAGTCATGGGTGGTCGCTCAATTCGGGGATTCACACCGTCTCGCGCAACACGCGTTCGACCCCGTGCTGCCAGGGCGGCAACTGCAGGTCGAAGGCGTCTCGTGCCCGTCTGCAGTTCAGGCGCGAGTTGTGCGGACGCCTGGCTGGCGTGGGGAAAGCGCTGGTCGGCACTGGCTCGATCGCTTGCACCTTTAGCGGCAGTGTGGGATCAAGCGCTTTCGCGGTATCGATCACGAAGCGGGCGTAGTCGTACCAAGCTCGTCTCTCCCGCCGCCGTCAGGTGATAAAGGCCTGCCAGCGACGGATCGCGGCGCAGCGCAAGCGCCGCATGCGCAGTGACATCGGCCAGCAACTCGGCACCGGTGGGTGCGCCGAACTGGTCGTCGATCACGGTGAGCCGGTCGCGTTCTTGCGCGAGCCGCAGCATGGTCTTGGCGAAATTGCCCCCGCGAGCCGCGTAGACCCAGCTGGTGCGAAAGATCAGGTGCCGCTCGGTGGCTTCAGCGACCGCCCGCTCGCCCGCCAGCTTGCTTGCTCCATAGACGTTTGTGGGTGCCGGCAGATCGGCTTCCGTCCAGGCCCGCGTGCCGCTGCCGTCGAATACATAGTCGGTCGAATAGTGAACCAGCCACGCACCGAGCCGAGCCGCTTCTTCGGCCAGCGCGCCGGGAGCCTCGGCGTTGATGCGGTGGGCCAGTTCTGGCTCGCTCTCGGCCTTGTCGACCGCGGTGTGCGCGGCTGCGTTCACGATCAGATCGGGGCAAACTGCGCGCACCGTGTCGCGCAGGCCGACCGGATTGGTGAAGTCGCCGCACCGATCGGTGCTGTCGAAGTCGAGCGCGATCAGCTCACCCAACGGCGCCAGGCTGCGCTGCAGCTCCCAGCCCAGTTGGCCGCCCTTGCCGAACAGCAAAATTTTCATGCCGCCACAGCGCGCGCGTCGTAATTGGTGGCCACCCAATCGCGGTATGCACCGCTTTGTACATTGCGCACCCAGTCCCCGTGCGCGAGATACCACTGCACGGTTTTGCGGAGGCCGGACTCGAACGTTTCGGCCGGCTTCCAGCCGAGTTCGCGCTCGATCTTGCGCGCGTCGATCGCGTAACGCCGGTCATGGCCCGGGCGGTCCTTCACGTGGCCGATCTGCTCGACATAGCTGCGCCCGTCGGCACGCGGGCGCAACTCGTCGAGCAACGCGCAAACCGTGTGCACGATCTCGAGGTTCGGCTTTTCATTCCAGCCGCCGACGTTGTAGGTCTCGCCCAAGCGCCCTGCCTCCAGCACCCGGCGGATTGCACTGCAGTGATCTCGCACGTAGAGCCAGTCGCGCACTTGCTGGCCGTCGCCATAGACCGGCAAGGATTTGCCGCCGAGCGCATTCACGATCATCAGCGGGATCAGCTTTTCGGGAAAGTGAAACGGTCCGTAGTTGTTGCTGCAGTTGGTCGTCACCACCGGCAGGCCGTAGGTGTGGTGCCAGGCGCGCACCAGATGGTCGCTGGCCGCCTTGCTGGCCGAATACGGGCTGTTCGGTTCGTGCCGGTGCTGTTCGGTGAATGCGGCGTCGCCGCTGCCGAGTGAGCCATAGACCTCGTCGGTAGACACGTGAAGAAACCGAAATGCAACGCGCGCCTCGGCCGATTCAATTGCCGACCAGTACCTGCGCACCGCCTCCAGCAGCCGGAATGTGCCGACCACGTTGGTCTGGACGAAATCCTCGGGGCCGTGGATGGACCGGTCGACATGCGACTCGGCCGCGAAGTGGATCACCGCGCGGGGCTCGTGCTCGCACAGCAGCCGGTCGAGCAGCGCGGCATCGGCGATGTCGCCCTGCACGAACTGGTGACGCGCGTCGCCCTGCAACGCCTGCAGGTTTTCGAGGTTGCCGGCGTAGGTCAACCGGTCCAGATTGACCACCGATTCGCCGGTCGAATCGATCCAGTCGAGCACGAAATTCGCACCGATGAAGCCTGCGCCGCCGGTCACCAGAATCATGTCGAAAAATCTCCGTTTGTTGTGCGCCGACCGTCGGGGCATTACAGGAAACAGTGGCAATGCTTGCCCGCAAACAGCAGCCACCTTCCGTGCAGGGCGGGCCGGGAAGCAGGGCGGGCCGGGAATTATCTCATTGGCTGGAGGCGGACCTTCGGCTTTGCGCGCCCTGGGCAATGCGCACGCGCCAACGACGATGGCCGGCGCCGATTGCATGGGTCCGAGTCATGCGGCTGCGTTTCGCCGCGCTCGGTTCGGTTCGCGTGCAGTCAATCAAGCGACGTTGGAAGCCGTACATCGCTTGCCCAGGCCACGATGCCGAGCGCGTCCTTCGTCGGCGCGTCGAGCAACGTGGCTGCGGACGACGGGCCCGTCGTTGTTTTCGGCAACAATCGAACGGCTCTGCTACAACCGACTTCATTTCCGCCGTGTCGGGTGCCCGATCGCCCAGCGGGCCCGACCAAGTCAAGATCAAGACAAGACCGAACATTGCCCGAACCGCGATACGTGCCATTCACACAGAGATTGCAACGCGATGGCCGACTGGAGCCCTTATCCCCACCTGGCCGAGTATCCGGTGGATCTGGCCATGGTGCAGAAAAACTGGGCCGGCCTGCACCGCGGCGACCAGGAGCCGTTGTCCCAGGACGCTCGGGTGCTGGCGGCGTGGGCGCTGTACCACGGAGGTCGCTACGAAGAGGCCTGCCAGGCAGGCCTCGCGCTCGGCAACAGTGCCGGAGCGCGAGTGGCCAACCGCGCCACTTGCATTTACGCCAACCATCTGGAGAAAAAGGAATCGGTGCGGCTGGCGCTGTTTCTGCAGGTGGCCGAGCGCGCGCAGCAGCAAACGGACCACGAACCCGAGGAGCCGAATGCCTGGTATGCGCAGGCTTACGCGCTCGGCCGCTACAGCCAGGGCATCAGCGTGGCGAAGGCGCTTGCGCTGGGACTCGGCGCCAAGGTCAAGTTCGCACTGGAGCGCACCATCGCGCTGTGCCCCGGTCACGCCGATGCGTATGTCGCACTCGGTATGTTCCATGCCGAAGTGATCGACAAAGTCGGACCACTGATCGGCGGCATGACCTACGGCGCACGGCACGACGTCGGACTCAAGATGTTCGAGATTGCATTGAAGCTGCAGCCCGACTCCCCGATCGCGTTGATCGAATACGCGCATGGACTGATGATGCTGGAAGGCGATGCGCAGCTTGCACAGGCCACTCGGCTGTACGCACGCGCTGCCCGGTGCAAGCCGATGGACGCCACCGAGCGGCTCGACGTCGAGTGGGCAAAAGCCGAACTGGCCGAATGAACCGGCCGGTCGGGACCATCCGTTCTTTCCTTTTTTCTTAAAGCGTTTCTTTGCCGCCATGTCCGATCTCGACACCGCATTCGACACCGCCGCCAATTCGAAAAATCCGGTCGATGACCCGCAGGGAGACGCACCACTCGAACTCCGTGCCCACCATCAGCAGGCAAGACACGGCGACAACCGCGCGCCCGAACCCACGGCCACCGAAGGGGTTGAGCACGGCAAATGCACAGCATGGACCGGGCTGGCCGGCATGGACCGCGACCGCGCGAAGGCACAGTACGTGACGCTGCTCGGCGCGATCGGCTGAAGGGGGATGCAGCACGGCTCCAAGCGCATTGCGCTGATCTCGGCCGCCGGCATGCTCACGCTGGTGCTGTTCGGCCTGAATTTTTCGGCTGGGGAGAAACGGGTGACGCAGCGGGTCGAGCGCCGCTACGACGCCGCGCAACCGCCGTTCGAGCGGGCGCTCGGCGCGCTGCTGGGCCCGGGCATCGTTGACGGCAACCGGGTCGATGCGTTGCTGAACGGCGAACAGATTTTCCCGGCCATGCTGGACGCCATCAAGGGTGCGCAACACAGCATCACGTTCGAGACGTACATCTACTGGTCGGGCAGCATCGGGCGCGAGTTCGCCGATGCGCTGAGTGAGCGTGCACGCACCGGCGTGCGCGTGCATGTGCTGCTCGACTGGCTCGGCAGCGTGAAGATGGAACCGCGCTTCATCGAAGAGATGCGGCAGGCCGGCATCGAAGTCGAGCGCTATCACGCGCCCACCTGGTGGCAGCTCGCGCGGCTCAACAACCGCACGCACCGCAAGCTGCTGATTGTCGACGGCAAGGTTGGCTTCACTGGCGGTGTCGGCATCGCCGATCCGTGGCGTGGCCACGCACAAGACCCCGAACATTGGCGCGATTCGCACTTCCGCATCGAGGGCCCGGTGGTGGCCCAGGTGCAGGCCACGTTCATGGACAACTGGACGAAGGCGACCGGCCGCGTGCTGCACGGCGACGACTACTTTCCGCCGCTCGAATCCCGGGGCAGTCAGCGCGCGCAGATGTTCAGCAGTTCGCCGTCCGCGGGCAGCGACCGC
This sequence comes from uncultured beta proteobacterium, assembly GCA_963784295.1. Classification (GTDB taxonomy): domain Bacteria; phylum Pseudomonadota; class Gammaproteobacteria; order Burkholderiales; family Burkholderiaceae_C; genus JBBPYC01. The sequence continues at coordinate 149,534 of CAWAQL010000010.1, read as the reverse complement.
ATGCATCTGATGTATCTGATGGCGATCACGGCGGCCGCCCGCACCATCCGGCTGTCGACGCCCTACTTCGTGCCTGATGCGTTGTCCGAGCAGGCGCTGATCGCAGCAGCCCGGCGCGGTGTGAAGGTGCAGCTGATCGTGCCAGGCAAGGAAATCGATACCGAGGTGGTGCGCGGCGTCTCGCGTGGGCGCTGGGGACCGTTGCTCGAGGCGGGCGTCGAGTTCTACGAGTATCAGCCGACGATGTACCACTGCAAGGTGCTGCTGGTCGATGAGTTCCTGACGTCGGTCGGCTCGACCAATTTCGACAACCGGTCGTTCGCACTGAACGACGAGGCCAACCTGAATGTGTTCGACGCCGATTTTGCGGCGGCGCAGGTGCAGGTGTTCGAGCAGGATTTGCAGCGCGCGCGCCGCATCACCCACGCGCAGTGGAAGCATCGGCCGCTGACCGAGAAGCTGATGGAGCCGTTGCTTGCGATGACGAGCCCTGCGTTGTAGCGCGATCAAAAGCCCGCGCAGGTGGGTTGGCGGGCCGAGTCGAGCACGTGCGTGCATGCGATCTGGTGCGCTTGTCGCCGCCTCCGGTACGACTCACCCGCCGTTGCGGGCAACGTCCCCGAGTCACCGGCCGGTCCGCCGGCTCCTCAACTGGCCGTACTGCGCTCGGCGCTGGCCTGCCGAACTCGCCGGTCGACCGCATCGAGGCCCAGGCACTGTCGATATTTGGTCACGGTGCGGCGCGCCACGATCAGGCCCTGGCGCTCCAGCCGCCGCGCGATCTCGGGGTCGGACAGCGGCGCATCCGGCGACTCGTCCTGGATCATCTCCCTAATCAGGCTGCGGATCGCGGTGCCCGAGACCTGCTTGCCGTTCGCCGTAGCCAGCGCACGCGAGAAGAAGTGCTTGAGCTCGAATACACCGAGCGGCGTGGCCATGTACTTGTTGTTGGTCACGCGCGAAACGGTCGACTCGTGCAGCCCGACTTCGTCGGCGATCGCGCGCAGGCCCAAAGGCCGCATTGCCATGGGCCCGAAGTCGAAGAACCGGTGCTGATGTCGCACGATCGCCTGGGCCACCGAAAGGATCGTCGCGAACCGCTGCTCGACGTTGCTCACGGTCCAGCGCGCTTCCTGCAAATGGCCGGCCAGCTCGCTGTCCTGCGCCTGGCGATTGCGCTGGAACATCTCGGCATAGACGCGGTTCAACCGCAGCCGCGGTACCACCGCCTGGTTCAGCATCACGGTCCAGCGCCCATGCACTTTTTTGACGATCACATCCGGGTTCACGTACGGCGCGTGCGTGTGAGAAAACCGCCAACCCGGGCGCGGGTCGAGCCGCCGGATCGCGCGGCAGGCGCGCTCCACCGCCGCCACGCTGCTGCCCAAGGCGCGTGCCATGCCCTGCGCATCGCGCGCAGCCAGGCGGTCGAGTTGACTCTCCACGATGCGCAGAGCCAGCGCGCGTTCGGCTTCGTCCCCGATGGCAGGCAGCTGCAGCGCGAGACACTCGGACACGCTGCGCGCGGCCACCCCGGTTGGCTCGAGCGCCTGCACACGGCACAGCGCGACTTGCAGCTCCGCCACCTGCGCGGGTGGCTCAAGCGCCGCAAGTTCGCCGAGCTCGGCCAGCTCCAGGCGCAGGTAGCCGTCTTCGTCGAGCGATTCGATCAACGCTTTGGCCAGCACCCGGTCGCGCGCCGAGAGCGGCAGCACGTCGATCTGGGTGTGCAGATGCGCGGTCAGTGACGTCTGGCTGGCCATGAAGTCGAGCGCGCTGGCATCTTGGCCCGCGCCTTCGTGCGACTGGGAGGTGGGGGCGCCGTCTGCCTGCCAGAGCTCGCGTTCGCTGTCCATGCCGGCCGGGTCGTCGTGCTGCATCCGGTCGAATTCCGCATCGAGCCGCGGCGCACCCGGGTCTTGTTCGGCAAACAACTGCTCGGGCGCCAGGGGCAGGTCGTCGTCGTGTTGGGTCGGCAGCGCGTCATCGGCACCTGCGTCGTCGACGGCGGATACCGCATCGATGTCTTCCGACTCCAGAAACGGGTTGGTCGCAAGCAGCCCGTTGAGCTCATGCGCAAAATCGAGCGAAGACAGCTGCAGCAATCGCACCGCATGCTGCAGGCGCGGCGACAGAGTGTGTTGTTGGCGCTGCTCAGCGCTGTGGATCAAAGACGGCATCGGATGCTTCTGCGGTGCGGGCGCGCAAGCGGGTGCGGCTCCATTGCCGCGCATCGCTGCACTCGGGGAAGCCGTCTACGGCAGTCGACGGCAAACGCTGGTTACGCAGCTTGCGTGCCAGTCCTTCAAGCACGCATCCAATGCGGGGTTTTATCGGTTAAAAAGATAGCAGCGGACGCAGCTCTGTGCACAAGATTGGTACCATTCGGCGTGCCTGCCTGAGTTTCGTCGACCCCCTCGCCTGCTGGGACCGTCCGGTACAGGAATTGCCGAAGTTGCCGGGCCGGTTGCGGCAACTTTGCCCGATTGCCGGGATGCCCGGTAAGCCTGCTCCGCAGCTGCCGAGAGTCCGCGACAACCGCAAGATGCGATCGACGCAACCCAACCACCGCGCTGCACAAAAACACGCGCACAATGGCCCGAACGCCGGATTCCGCATAATTTGGCAGTCATCGTGCCAGCAGCAGCCACGACCCGGACATTTGCCCCACGCCTGCAACAGCTGCCCAGACCCTACTTTTGTCGAAACCGCCGGTCTTTCTCCAGATCCCGGCCCCGCCTTGACGATGACCCGCGAAAAGCCCGACATGAATCATGCTTTGATCGTCGACGACGATCTGGACTCGGCCAAGCTGATGGCGGGGCTCATTGCCGACCAGAACTTCTCGGTTGCGTCCGCGCATTCACTGCGCGAAGCGCGCCGCCAGCTTGCGCTGCATCAGCCGGACCTCGTGCTGCTCGACCTGAAGCTGCCCGACGGCAGCGGCATGGAGCTGTTCGAGGACCCGGACCTGATCGCCAATTCGATGGTCGTGTTGGTGACCGGGCACGCGAGTCTGGAAACCTCGATCGAAGCGCTGCGGCTCGGCGCGGCCGACTATCTGGTCAAGCCGGTGGCGATCACACAGCTCGAAGGCATCCTGTCGCGCGTGATGCGCCCATCCGAGCTGAAAGCGCAGGTCGCCGACCTGACTGCCGAACTCGAGCGCACCGGCCGCTTTGGCGAACTCTGGGGCCGCTCGGCGGCGATGCAAAGCGTCTACGAACAGGTCTCCCGCGTGGCCGCCACCGGCGTGTCGGTGTTCATCACCGGCGAGAGCGGCACCGGCAAAGAGGTCGTGGCGCGCACCCTGCACACGTTGAGCCGGCGGCGCAACGCGCCGTTTCTCGCGATCAATTGCGGCGCCATATCACCGAACCTGATCGAGAGCGAGATCTTCGGGCATGAGAAAGGCAGCTTCACCGGCGCGGAACGCCAGCACCTTGGGTTTTTCGAGCGGGCCGGTGGCGGCACCTTGTTTCTGGACGAGATCACCGAGATGCCACTCGAGTTGCAGGTCAAGCTGCTGCGCGTGCTGGAGACCGGCAGCTTCATGCGCGTCGGCGGCACGCAGGTGCTCGACGCCGATGTGCGCCTGATTGCAGCGACCAACCGGCCGCCCGAGAAAGCGGTCGCCGATGGTCATCTGCGCGAAGACCTGCTGTACCGGCTGAACGTGTTTCCGATCGAGCTGCCGCCGCTGCGGGACCGCGAGCAAGACATCACGCTGCTGGCCGATCACTTCCTGGCCGGCATCTGCAAGGCCGAAGGCCGCAGCTGCCACTTCACCGCGGAAGCGCTCGCCGCCCTGGCCGCGCACCGCTGGCCCGGCAACGTGCGCGAGCTGCGCAACGCGGTGCAACGCGCGTTCGTGATGGCGCGCGGCGAGGCGATCGATGCGCAGTGGCTGCCGGCAGAAGGCAGCGCCGGCAGCAGCAGCGCTGCCGCACCGACGGGCAAGCCCGCAGCCGGCGCTTCGGCCGTTGCCACGCTGAGTCTGGCCATCGGCACCTCGCTGGCCGAGGCCGAGCGCTCGCTGATCCTGGCCACGCTCAAGCACTACGACCAGCACAAGGAGCGCACCGCCAGCGCATTGGGCGTCAGCATGAAGACGCTGTACAACCGGTTGAAGGAATACGCGGTCGAGCCGGCCGTGCAGCGCTCCGGTCCGGGCTGAGTGTCGACCGCTGGGTGTCTGTGTGATGCCCGAGCGGTCCGGTCGATCCGCACGCGCGCTGGCGATGACAAATCGGGTCCTGCGGTGGCCAGATTGCAAGTTTTTGCGATGTGCAGGCCGGGTCGGCGTCGGGATTGGGGTCCCTCAGCTTCACCAAGTCATGTGGCGCACGCAGCAGCCGGCCCGCCGCGCGCAAGCCGCCGGGCCCATGCGCCATACGCCCGCAAATTGCCTACAGAGATAGGTCCTACAATCCCGCCGATGAAAAGTGGGCCTCGCCAATATGGATGAGTGGGCGGCATTGGCCGACCTGCTGGAGCGTGACCGCGACACGTTGCTGGCCGAGTGGCGCCACAAGGTGCGTGAGCTGCCCTCGGCGCAGCAGTTGCCGTTGCCGACGTTGAACGACCACGTGCCGATGCTGCTCGGCGAGCTGATCAATGCGCTGCGCCACCCCGAACGGTTCGACCCGACGCAGCCGATCGCCAGCAGCGCCTCCGTCGAACACGGCATGCAGCGCGCACACAACGGCTACCAGATCGGTGAAGTCGTGATCGAGTACAGCATGCTGCGCAGCTGCATTCACACGCTGGCCGAGATCCAGGGCGTGCCGCTGCGCGACGGCCAGGTGCGGGTCCTCAACAGCGTGCTCGACCACGCGATCGGCGTGGCGGTCAAGGCATTTGCAAACCATTGTGAAGCGATCGAGCGCAAACGGCGCGACGAACACCTGGCGTTCGTCGCGCACGACCTGCGCACGCCGCTGAACGCGGTGGTGCTGGCCACGCGCGCGCTCGAGCAAAACGGCCAGCAGCCGGAAGACCGCGCGCGCATGATCGATGTGCTCAAGCGCAACGTGCGCCAGCTGGCCACGCTGGTGGATTCGGTGCTGCAGCACAACCAGGCCGCGCTGGCCCGCGGCCGCGACGAGCCGCAGCGCCGGCAGTTGCACCTCTGGCCGCTCGTGCAACAGTTGATCGCCGAACTGCAGCCGACCGCCGACTTCGCCGCCACCCGGCTGCGCAACGACGTGCCGGACGACCTGATGGTGTATGCCGATGCCGACATGCTGCGCCGGGTGCTGCAAAACTTGATCTGCGAATCGCTGCTCGAGCGCCCGAGCAACGCCATCGTGGTGACGGCCGGGCGGCCGGAAGAATCCGAAGACACCAACGCCTGGTGCGAAGTGCGTGGCGACGGCCCACGGACCCCTACCATCGACACCGATGCGCTTGCCGCCGCGCGCTCGATGGCCCTGCCCACCAACGCGCCGACCAATCTGGAGGTCGTGCGCACGCTGCTCGCCTCGCTCGGCGGCAAGCTGGGTGGCGGCTCGGATACAACAGGCGACCTCGGGGTCGGTGCGGCTTACCGGTTCCAGTTGCCGGGCCAATCCAACGCGGGTGAGCGCAGCTAGCGACTGCGCGGTCGAATCGTTGCGCGGGCAGCATGGCGCGCATGCCGGTTGGCGAAGGGGTTGTAGCTTTTCGCCGATTCGTTGCTGCCCCTCATCGTTTGGTGCACGCAGGCCAGCGGACCGGCGAGGTCGATCGGGCACCGAGCCGAGGCGTGCCGGCCATTCCATCGAGCGGCCGTGCATCCAGCGAATGCAGTGAATCGGCGGCCGCCGCAAACATCGCTGCGACCGGCCCGCTTCCGCGCAAAATGGGTGCACCCTTGCCCCTCGCTGCCACCGCCTCGAATCGATCGAATGCCATGACCCTCGCCGCACCCCTCGCCCCCACCGAGTCCGCCGAAGCGCCCGTCACGCGCGTGGTGCGTGGTGCCTGCCCGCACGACTGCCCCGACACCTGTGCGCTGCTGACAACCGTGCGGGACGGCGTCGCGATCAAGGTGCAAGGCAACCCCGAGCACGCGCCCACCGCCGGCGTGCTGTGCGCGAAGGTGTCGCGCTACGCGGAGCGCACAAATCATCCGGACCGCGTGTTGACGCCGTTGAAGCGCAGCGGGCCCAAAGGCTCGGGCCGGTTCGAGCCGGTCGGCTGGGACCAGGCGCTTCGGGAGATCGCAGCGCGTCTCAAAGCGATCGCCGCTGCCGACCCCCAGGGCATCCTGCCGTACAGCTATATGGGCACGATGGGCCTGGTGCAGGGCGAATCGATGGCGGCACGGTTCTTCAACCGGCTCGGCGCCTCGCGCCTGGACCGCACGATCTGCTCGACGGCCGGCAGCGAGGCGTTGATCCAGACCTACGGCGCCAAGGTCGGCATGCGCATCGAGTGGTTCGCCGAAGCCCGGCTGATCCTGATCTGGGGCAGCAACCCCATCACGAGCAGCATCCATTTCTGGCGGCTCGCGCAAGCCGCCAGACGCAACGGCGCCAAGCTGATCTGCATCGACCCGCGCCGCACCGACACGGCCGACAAGTGCGACGCGCACATCGCGCTGCTGCCCGGCACCGACGCGGCGCTCGCGTTCGGCGTGATGCACGAGTTGATCCAGCATGACCGGCTCGATCACGACTACCTCGCGCGGCACACGCACGGCTGGCCGCAACTGCGCGAGCGTGCGCTGCAGTGGCCACCCGAGCGCGTGGCGGCCACCTGCGGCATCGACGCGCGCCAGGTCGTCTCGCTCGCGCACGACTACGGCACGCTGACGCCTGCTGCGATCCGGCTCAACTACGGTATGCAGCGCGTGCGCGGCGGCGGCAATGCGGTGCGGGCGGTCGCGTGCCTGCCGGCGCTGGTGGGCGCCTGGCGGCACCGCGCAGGCGGCCTGCTGCTGTCGAGCTCGGGCGACTTTCCGGTCGATCGCGCGCAACTGCAGCGGCCGGAGCTGCTGCCCGCATCCCCACAGCCGCCGCGCACCATCAACATGGTCACGATCGGCGACGATCTGCTGCGGCCCGCATCGCCCACGTTCGGCCCGCGCATCGACGCGGTGATCGTCTACAACAGCAATCCGCTGGCGGTCGCGCCCGAGTCGGCCAAGGTCGCCCGCGGCTTTGCGCGCGAAGACCTGTTCACCGTGGTGCTCGAACAGTTCCAGACCGACACCGCCGACCACGCCGACTACGTGCTGCCGGCCACCACGCAGCTCGAGCACTGGGATGTGCATGCGGCCTACGGCCACACCGACGTGCTGCTGAACCGTCCGGCGATTGCGCCGATGGGCGCGGCGCTGCCGAACACCGAAATCTTTCGCCGCTTGGCGCGCGCGATGGGCTTTGCGGAAGCCTGCTTTGCCGATGACGACCAGGCGCTGTGCCGGGCTGCATTCGGCAACCGGGTCGATTTCGACGCGTTGCTCACGCACGGCTTTGCCCGGCTCGCCCTGCCCGATGCGCCGTTTGCCGAAGGCGCGTTTGCCACGCCGTCGGGCAAGTGCGAGTTCTTCAGCGACCGGCTCGCCGCGCAGGGCCTGGACGGCCTGCCCGACCACCTGCCCAATTACGAGCCCGCAGGCAGCTCGGTGCGGCACCCGCTTGCGATGATCTCGCCGCCTGCACGCAATTTCCTCAACAGCACGTTCGTCAACGTCGCGCCGCTGCGCGCACTGGAAGGCGAACCGCTGCTGGAGCTGCACCCGGCCGACGCCGCGGCGCGCGGCATCGAGGACGGCGGCCGGGTGCGCGTCTTCAACGACCGCGGCAGCTACCGCTGCAAGGCCCACGTCACCGACCGGGCTCGCGCCGGCGTGGTGCACGGCCTGGGCGTCTGGTGGCGCAAGTTCGGCATCGACGGCACCAACGTGAACGAGCTGACCAGCCAACGCCTGACCGACCTCGGCCGCGCGCCGACGTTCTACGACTGTCTGGTGCAGGTCGAAGCCGATTCGGTCGCTGCTTGACGCAGCACCGCACCGCATCAGCCCTCCACGGCTGACGACGGTTGCATCTCGATGCACTGCAAGCCGGCATTTCACATCGGTGCGCGGCGTACCGGGCCAACGCCGATGTCCGCTTCTGCGTTAAGGAGGTTGGCCGGCTGCGACACTGCGCGTTCGGCCGTTGGCCGATCGTTGGCCGATTTGTGACCCAGGGGAGACGCACCATGAGATCCACCAGCCGAACCGCACGGACCCCGTCCGGCCCGCCCACCCTCGCGCCAGCCGCTGCGCACCCAGCCCATGTGGTCCGCCTGCTGTTGTCGCTGCTGCTCGTGCTGACGGCCTGCCTGCTGTGGCTGCCCGCGCGTGCGCAGTCGCAGCCGGGCAGTGACGTCGACCCACCGGGCCGCGTCGCGCGGCTGAACCTGGCGGAAGGGCCGCTGAGCTTCGCGCCCGCCGGCAGCAACCAGTGGGTGGCCGCGCCGTACAACCGGCCGCTGACCGACGGCGACCGGCTCTGGACCGCGCAAGGCTCGCGCGCCGAGATCGACACCGGCGATGCGTTGTTGCGGCTTGACGGCGGCACCAGCGTGGTGCTGCAACAGGTCGACGACGAGCAGGTGAAGCTGCAACTGCTGCAAGGCACGCTGGCGTTGCGGCTGGCCGACCTGGCGCCGGGCGACCGGTTCGAGATCGACACGCCCAACCTCGCGTTCGTCGCCACCCGCAGCGGCGACTACCGGGTCGATGTGGATGCCGCGCGCGGCGTCACGCACGTCACGGTGCTGTCCGGCGACGCGCAGTTGTACGGCGACCGCGGCGAGTCGACCGAACTGCGCGCCGGCCAGCGACTCGCATTTCAGGGCCGCCAACTGGCCGCGTTGGGCGGCGTCACGGCCGGCGGCGCGAGCGACGCGTTCGACCGGTGGGTCGCCGCACGCGACCGCGCGGTCGACCAATCGACGGCTGCGCAGTATGTGTCGCCGGGCACGGTCGGCTATCAGCAACTCGACCAGTACGGCAGCTGGCAGACCGGCGGCGAATACGGCTCGGTCTGGTATCCGAACAGCGTGCCGGCGAACTGGGCGCCGTATCGCTACGGCCAGTGGACGCACATCGAGCCGTGGGGCTGGACCTGGGTCGACGACGCGCCCTGGGGGTTCGCGCCGTTTCACTATGGCCGCTGGGTGCAAAGCGGCTCGCGCTGGGGCTGGGTGCCGGGCGCGCCGGTGCGGCGCGCCACCTATGCGCCTGCGCTGGTCGCGTTCGGTGGCGGCGGCGGTGGCGGCGATGTGCACTGGCGCCCGGGGCGCAGCAGCCAGTGGTTTCCGCTGGCCCCGGGCGAGACCTGGCGGCCCGGCTTCTCCGCCAGCGACCGCTACATCGACCGCGTGAATCGCGGCATCCGGGACGGCGGCGGTCGCCACGGCGCGCCCGACCGCTATGTCTTTGCGAACCGCCCGGGCGCCTACACCTCGGTCGACCGCAACGACTGGGATTTGCGCCGACCGGTGCGCGGCGTGCCGATCGGCACCGGGTTCGACGCACCGCACCGTGCGCCGTTTGCGCTGCCGACGACGCCGTTGCCCAAACCGCAGGCGATCGAGCAGGCGGGTTTTCCGAGGCCGCCGCGCGGGCCCGAGCCGGGGGTGGTCACGCAGGACTGGTCGGTGCGGCGCGGGCCGGGCGGCGAGGTGCTGGTGCCGCCGTCGTCTCGCGATGCCCAGCCGGTCGGCAGACCGCAAGGTTTCGAATCGAACCGCCCGTCACAGGCCGATTGGGGGCAGCGGCAGCAACAGCTACAGCGCGCGCAGATTCAGCAACAGCAGCATGAGCATCAGCAAGCTCAAGCGTTCGAGCAGCAACGGCAAGCACAGCGCTACCAGAACGACCAGCAGCAACAACAGCGCTTTCAGTTCGAGCAACAGCAGCGCCTGCAAGCCGAACAGCAGCAGCGCCAACAGCAGATGCGCCAGCAACAAATCCAGCAACAGCAGATCCAGCAACAGCAAGTGCAGCAGCAGCAAATCCAGCAGTTTCAGCAGCGGCAGCAACAGCAGCAAAATCGCATCGGCGAGCAGCAGCTGCAGCAGCAGGTGATCCGCGACCACAACGCGTATCAACAGCAGCAGCGGCAGGCGGACTTCAACCGCGCTCAGGAAAACCGCGGGGTGCCGCCCTGAGCGACGCCGGGCAATCGAACGGGTTTAGAGGTCGGACGCAGTTGTGCAATTGCGCTCCATCATTTCGGGCAATGACGCAGTTGCAGGCGTTGAACTGGCGCCTTGCTTGGCCGCACCGCAACAGGCTGTGTGAACCCCGGCGTCTGCGCTGCGTGATTTTCCGTGGGTGACGGGGCCACAGGGAGCGCTGCATTGAGCGAAATGCCCTGCGCCGACCTCGCGCTGCGCATCTGCGCCGCCGTTTCCGCCGTCGGTTCAGCGGCTCGCCAAGCGGCATCGGCCTTCGCCGCCCCCGACCGCTGACACGCGCGGGACCGGCCGGCCCACATCCCTCGCGCGAGAATGCGCTGCATGGGACATCTCTATCTGGTGCGGCACGGCCAGGCCTCGCTCGGCGCGGCCGATTACGACCAGCTGAGCGCGCTCGGCGCCAGGCAAAGCGCACAACTGGGCGAATGGTTCGCCGGCGCGCGGCATCGCGTTCGATGCGGTCGTCACCGGCATCCCTCAAGCGCCACGCGCAGACCTGGAACGGGATCGTCGAAGGCGCGGGCTATGCGTCGGCCGATTGCCTGCAGTGGCCGGGACTGAACGAATACGACGCCGAAGCGGTGATCCGCGCCGTGCACCCCGGGCCGCTGGAGCGGCCCGACACGCCCGAGCTGTACCGCGAACACTTTCGGCTGCTGCGCCGCGGCCTGAGCGCCGTGGATGGCGGCCGAGACCCAGCCCGTCGGCATGCCGAGTTACGTCGACTTCTCGCACGGCGTGAGCCAGCGCGCTCGACCATGTGCGCGAACACCATCAGGGCAAAAACGTGCTGATCGTCTCCAGCGGCGGGCCGATCTCGACCGCCGTCGGCCAGGTGCTGGGCGCGCCACCCGACACCACGATCGAGTTGAACCTGCGCATCCGCAACAGCGCGTTGACCGAGTTCGTGTTCAACCCCAAGCGGCATTCGCTGCTGACCTTCAATCACCTGCCGCATCTGGCCGCGGACGCGCACCGCGACTGGATCACCTACGCCTGAGCGGGCGGGTCGGACAAGTCGCGCGGCGCTTCGGCCAGCACCGCGTCGAGCTCGCGCACGATCTCCGCTTCGATCCGGTCTTTGAACATGCCGGCGATCAGACCGAGCGTGGCCTCCAGCTCGAAGCGGTCCTGGCGCACGGTCAACGTGCCCTCCACCCCGCCGCGCTTGAAGCGCACCTCGTCGTGCGTTGCGCCTTCGGCCCAGGTGCAGTCGAGCTCGAACTCGCGCTCGACCCGCTCGGCCCAGGTGTAGGCGGTGCGGCGCGCGTCGATCAGCCCGAGGTGGTGCGGGCGGACGATCTGGATGTCGGACATGGCGGTTGGGTGGTGTGGAAGGGAACAGGGCAGCGATCCGGGCGGGGCTTCTCGGTTCATTCGCCGCGTTCGAGCCGGCGCTCGCGCTCGGCCTTCGGCAGGCCCGCGAGCCGCTCGACCGCATCATAGAAGCGGCCGAAGTCCTGCCCCTGCGCCGCGAACAGCGCCAGAAACTGCGGCACCTGCGCGTCGTACGCGGCCACCGTGCCGAACCACGCGTTGTTGGCCTGCGCCACGCGCTGGTCATAGCCTGCGAAGCGGTGCGGATCGAGGCCCGGTTCCTGCGCGAGCCAGTCGGCGCGCAGCGCGGCGTAGTTCGCACGAAAGCGCTGCATTGCTTCTTTTTTCATAGCTAGAAGCGCAGACTCTGCTTGCGCCCCCGGGTCTTTTCGCTCGTAAATATGCGCGAGCTCGCGGCGTGCGTCCAGGTTCAACTGCAGAAACGCCTTGCGCTTCGCATCGAGCGCCGCGTACTCGGTCCGCGCCGCTTCGCTGCCGTGCTGCTGCAGCCAGCGCGCGGCCCCGAGCCGCTCGACGGTGCTCGCAAACGACTCGTTGAACGTCGTGTCGTCCTTCGCATACACCTGCTGGTGCGCGAGCTCGTGAAAGATCAGCCGCGCGAGCTCGCCTTCCGGGTAGTGGATGAACGTGCTGACCAGCGGGTCGCCGCCGAACCAGTTGCTCCAGCCGAGCGTCGAGTAGGCCGGGATCGGCTGCACGGCCACTTCCAGGCCCTGCTGCGCGACCTCGGCCGCCAGCTGCCGGGCCGCGGCCTCGTCGTAATAGCCGCGGTAGCCGACGCAGCCCGCGACCGGAAAGCACCAGGTCTTCAGCCGCAGCGAATCCACCGGCGCCGCCACCACGTTCCAGACCACCGCGCGCCGGTCGATCGCGGCATAGCGGTGGTAGCTCGCGTTGTCCGGCAGGCCAAGCTCGCCGACCGCGAACGCGCGCATCCGCTCGGCGAGTGCGAGCCGCTGCCGCAGCGCGGGCGACGTGGCCGGGTCGCTCAGCCAGTCGTCGATCGGGCGCGCGCGGTTCAACAGCGCCAGATGCCCGCTGACCGACTGCAGGTAATAACCTGCATCGGCACAGCCGCCCAGCCCGGCGAGCATCGAAAGACTCAGCAGCAGCGAAGCAGCGGATGCAAGGCGCGACCGTATGCCGAGCGCGACTGGCCGCTGCGGCTCGCTCCGGCCGTGCGTGATTGCCCTGAATGCAAGCCGTGGCCATGTGCTGAGCAAGACCGGCCGCCTTGGCTCGCTTCGGTCGTGGGTGGCCGGCTGAGCTGCAAGCCGTGGCCGCGCAGCCAATGCGCGACCGAACCAGCGATCGATCCAGGCGGTCGGCCTGCAGAGCCGATTGACCCGCTGCATGTCAACGTCCATGTCTGCACGCAGCTCGGCTCGTGCGCGCTCGTCTGCCAAGCAGACCTGCTGCCGACGTGCCCGAGGTGCCCGGCCCGGCTCGTGCGCGCCCACCTGCTATGGCCCGCTCAATCGTCGGCCGCACCGGCCGCGCCATGCGCGTGGGCCACCTCGGCCGTCAGTTTTTCGGCCGGATAGGGCTGCAGGAACGCGCGCGACTGCGCGGCCGATGCGTGCAGCCAATCGTCGTAGCTGCCTTCCGCGAGAAACACGAGCATGCGTTTCTCGTCGGTCGGCCGATGAAAGTTGCGCATCAGCGCATGCCCGTCGGCATTGATGGTGAGCATCGTGAAGCTGTGCACCTGCTCGCCCGCAGGCGATTTCCACGACGACCAAAGCCCTGCGATGCCGAGCATGCCGCCGTCGGCGCGCGCGATGCGCGTGGCCACCGCCTTGCCGCTGCGCCAGTCCGGCTCGAAGATGGCATCGGCCGGAATGACGCAGTGCTGTGCGTGCTTCCAGGCGTCGCGGAAGCTCGGTTTTTCATGCACCGTCTCGGACCGCGCGTTGTAGGTGTGGCGCGCGAGCTTTTCGTCTTTTGCCCAGTGCGGCAACAGCCCGAACCGGCCGACCAGCGATTCCCGATCCGGCACCGCTTCGTCGCCGCTGTCGGCCTCGCGCGGGCGGCGCACGAACACACCGGTCGATCCCGGCCACAGGTCGTGCACATACGGATGCGCGGGCGGCGCACAGCCGAAGCTGCGCCGATAGCGTTCGCGGTCTTTCAGGAGCTGGTAGTGGCTGCACATGCGAAGAACGCGGTGTCGAACAAGAACTTCGCTGCAATGGAAGCCCCATCGCGGTAGGGCGTGTTGGACTTGAACCAACGACCAAAGGATTATGAGTCCTCTGCTCTGACCAACTGAGCTAACGGCCCGCGTGCCTTGCAGCGGCGCCATTGTCGCAGCTGCCGATTGGGGCGGGCGGTGTGGCCTCAGCTGCGCTTGTGGTGGCTCAGCGCATTGCTGATCAGCTTCGACGTGATGTCGACGATCTGGATCATGCGGTCGTACGGCATGCGGGTCGGGCCGACCACGCCGAGCGTGCCGACGACTTCGCCGTCGACTTCGTACGGCGCACTGACCACCGACAACTCTTCGAACGGCACGATCTGGCTTTCGCCGCCGATGTAGATGCGCACGCCTTGCGCCTTGCTGGAGTTGTCCATCAGCCGCATCAGCTGCGCTTTTTGCTCGAACAGCTCGAACGCACGACGCAACTGGCTCATGTCGCTCGCGAAATCGGTCACCGCGAGCAGCTTGCGTTCGCCGGAGATCACGACGTCGTCTTCTTCCTGCGTGAACGCGCCGGTGCCGGCCTGCACGGCCGCGCGCATCAGGTCGGCGATCTCGGTGCGCAGCTGCTCGACTTCCTGGCCCAGGTGTTCGCGCACCTGCTCGATCGCGACACCAGCATAGTTCGCGTTCAAATAGTTGGTGGCCTCGACGAGCTGCGTCTGGCTGTAATCGCTCTCGGTGAAGATCACGCGGTTTTGCACATCGCCGTCGGGCGAGACGATGATGACCAGCACGCGGCGGTCGGACAGGCGCAAGAATTCGATGTGGCGGAACACCGAGGACCTGCGCGGCGTCATCACCACGCCGACGAAGTTCGAAAGATTCGACAGCAGCTGCGCGGCGTTCGCGATCACGCGCTGCGGCTGATCGGGCAGCAGGCACGCAGCCGGCAACTCGTCGCGCTGCGCGGTCAGCATGGTGTCCACGAACAGGCGGTAGCCGCGTGCGGTGGGAATCCGGCCGGCCGAGGTGTGCGGACTCGCGATCAGGCCGAGTTCTTCCAGGTCGGCCATCACGTTGCGTATCGTGGCTGGCGAGAGATCCAGGCCGGACGCGCGCGACAGCGTGCGCGAGCCGATCGGCTGGCCTTCGGCGATGTAGCGTTCGACCAAAGCCTTCAAAAGCATCTTGGCACGGTCGTCGAGCATCGAAACATTTTAGTGATGTAATTTGCGCGTGACCTCATCGCTTCCGTTCCACCGCGTCGCCCTGGTCGGCAAATATCAGCAGGCGGCCACCGCCCAGCCGGATGAGTCGGCGCGCTCGGCGCTGGAGCGGATCGCCCGGTTTTTGCAATCGCAGGGCTGTGCGGTGGCGGTCGAGGTCGGTACTGTGCAGAGCACCGGCATCACTGAGCATTGCGCATTGGATGTGGCGCAGATCGGCACCGAGTGCGACTTGTGCCTGGTGGTCGGCGGCGACGGCACCATGCTGGGCATCGGCCGGCAACTCGCGCAGGCGGGCGTGCCGCTGATCGGCATCAATCAGGGCCGGCTGGGCTTCATCACCGACATCCCGCTCGACGGCTTCGAGGCGGTGCTCACGCCGATGCTGCACGGCGACTACGAGGAAGACCGGCGCACGTTGATGCACGGCACCGTGCAGCGCGCGGGCGAAGTCGTCTTCGAAGCGCTCGCGATGAACGATGTGGTGGTGAACCGCGGCGCCACGTCCGGCATGGTCGAGCTGCATGTGGAGATCGATGGCCGCTTCGTGGCCAACCAGCGCGCGGATGGGCTGATCCTCGCATCGCCCACCGGCTCGACCGCGTACGCGCTGTCGGCCGGCGGGCCGCTGCTGCATCCGTCGCTGCCGGGCTGGCTGCTGGTGCCGATTGCGCCGCACACGTTGTCGAACCGGCCGTTGGTGATCAGCGATTCGTCGGAAGTGGTGATCGAAGTGGTCACCGGCCGCGGCGTGAGTGCGAATTTCGACATGCAGTCGTTGGCGAGCCTGCAGTTGGGCGACCGGGTCACGATGCGGCGCGCGGACTTCACGGCGCGGTTTTTGCACCCGACCGGGTGGAGTTACTTCGACACGCTGCGCGAGAAGCTGCACTGGAATGAGAAGTAGAGCTCGCCCCCCAGGCTGCGCACACCGCATGTCGCTTCGCCAACCCCCCTACCCGGGGGCGACGCTGGCGGCCCGGCATAGCCGGCTCCGCGGGGTCCGCGGGAAGGTCATGGCTCGCCCCCGGGCTTCGCTCCCTTCGGTCGGCTTTCGCCTTCTCCCCACCGCAGGCGACGCTGGCGGCCCGGTGGAGCCGGCTCCGCCACGTCGGCTGGAAGGGGGCTCGTCGCCGAATCTCGCGCCTCGCGGTCGGTGCTCGACTCCCCCCTGGCAAGCCCGACGCCGATGGAATGGAGGAGCCGGCTTTGTGGCGTCCGCTGAACTGCGGTGCAGGTCGTCGTCCTCGGGCTTTGCTCGCTGCCCTCAATGCTTGCCAAGCCTGCGCAGGCCACGCAGCGGGTGCCTTGCCGATGCCGGCGTCGCAACGCCCGCTTTGGCGGTCAAGTCATCCACCCAATTCAGCCACGCGCTCGCGCGTTGTCGGATGTTTGCATGGCACTGAAACGCATCACCCTGCGTGACTTCGTGATCGTGCGGGAGCTGGATCTGGAACTGGACGCCGGATTCACCGTGTTGACGGGCGAGACGGGCGCGGGCAAGTCGATCCTGATCGATGCGCTGCAGTTGGCGCTCGGCGCGCGCGCCGATGCGGGGGTGGTGCGCGAGGGCGCTGCGCGGTGCGATGTGTCGGTGACGTTCGACAGCGCGCCGGGCTGCGATGCGTGGCTGGAGGAAGCGGGCTTCGACCGGCTGGACGACGGGTTGCTGCTGCGCCGCACGGTCGATGCGCAGGCCAAGAGCCGCGGCTGGATCAATGGCAGTCCGGCCACGGCCGGGCAGCTGCGTGCGTTGGGCGATCGGCTGGTGGACATCCACGGCCAGCACGCCTGGCAGAGCCTGACGCGGCCGGATTCGGTGCGCGACTTGCTCGACGCGTATGCGGGTGCCGATGGCAACCAGGCGGCTGCCGACCCCACGTCGGCCGATGCGAGCGGCAGCGGCGTGCGCGAATTGCTCGACGCTTACGCAGGCGCCGACAGCCGCGCGCTGGTGCCGCTGTGGCAGCGCTGGCGCGCCGCCGCCGATGCGCTATCGGAAGCGCACGCGGCCCAGGACACGCTGCTGCGCGAGCAGGAACGGCTGAACTGGCAGATCGCCGAGCTCGAAAAGCTCGCACCGATGGAGGGCGAGTGGCAGAGCCTGTCGGCCGACCAGTCGCGCCTCGGACACGCGCAGGCGCTGCAGGCGGCCGCGCGCGACGGCACCGCGCTGCTCGAAGACGACGAAGGTGCGGTGCTGTCCACCCTCGCGCGTACGCTCGCGCTGCTGCAAGATCAGCAGCCGCACGAGCCGATGTTCGGCGAACTGGTGGACCAGCTTGCCTCGGCGCAGACGCAGATCGAAGACGTCGCGCATTCGTTGCACCGCTACCTCGGCCGCTCGGACCTGGACCCGGAGCGGCTGGCCGAGGTCGAAGCGCGGTTGTCGCAGTGGATGGGCCTGGCGCGCCGCTACCGCCGCCAGCCGGACGAATTGCCCGCGCTGCTGCAGTCGTGGCGCGACGACCTGACCGCGCTGGCCCGTGCGGCCGACCTCGCCGCGCTCGAAGCCGACGAGCGGCGCGCGGCCAAAGCCTGGCGGGCCGCAGCCGCCAAGCTGTCCGTGTTGCGGCATGGTGCGGCGCCGAAGCTGGCCGCGGCCGTCACGCAGTCGATGCAGGGCCTGGGCATGCAGGGCGGCGTGTTCGAGGTGGCGCTCGAGCCACTGCCCAAACCGGTGCAGCATGGGCTCGAAGACGTGCAATTCCTGGTCGCCGGGCACGTGGGCAGCGCACCGCGGCCGATCCAGAAAGTGGCGTCCGGCGGCGAGCTGTCGCGCATCGCGCTGGCCGTGGCGGTCACCACCAGCGAACTCGGCGGCGCACAGACGCTGATCTTCGACGAGGTCGACGCCGGCGTCGGCGGCAGCGTCGCGCACACGGTGGGCCAGTTGATGCAGCAGCTCGGGCACAGCCGCCAGGTGCTGGCCGTCACGCACCTGCCGCAGGTGGCGGCTTGTGCGGACGCGCATCTGGTGGTGGCCAAGCAGCGCGTCGGCACGGGCACCGCCAGCCATGTGATCGCGGTCGCGGGCGACGCACGGGTCGCCGAAGTCGCGCGCATGCTCGGCGGGGCGTCGTCGTCCGCATCGGGCACGACGCTCGCGCATGCGCGCGAAATGCTCGACGCCGCGTCCTGACGGGGCGCCTGGTTTTGGCGTGCAACTTGCACGGGATATGTCTGCGATCGGGCGGGTGATCATGAATTCGGGGCCGAAGTGAATGTGTTGCCCTTGCGTGGACGGGCAACTCGACCCGTGCGGGGGCTTGAGCCCAATGCACTTGCCTGAACCAATTGTCGATTGCCCTGTTCCCCGCTTTGCACCACTCACACGAACCCTGAGGCGCCTCGACGGATCGAATCGTCATGACCGACGCACTCCACCCCGCTCCCGACCCGATCGAACGCGGCGCCGCGTTCGAGTTGGTGCTGATCACGGGCATGTCCGGCTCCGGCAAATCGGCCGCGCTGCATGCGCTCGAAGACGCCGGCTATTACTGCGTCGACAACCTGCCGCCCGAGCTGATCGTGCCGCTGGTCGAACTGCAGGACATGCGCGGCGTGCGGCCGCTGGCGATCGCGGTCGACGTGCGCAGCGCCAGGTCGCTGCCACAGTTGCCCGCGCAGCTGGACCGCTTGGCCACCGCCGGCGTGCGCGTGCGCGGCTTGTTCCTGGAGGCGGCCACGTCGGTGCTGGTGCGGCGCTATTCGGAAACGCGCCGGCTGCACCCGCTGTCGCGGCGCAACCCGGACGACCCCCAGCGCGCGCTGATCGAAGCCATCGAGCTCGAGCGCGAGTTGCTCGCCACGTTGCGCGAGCAGGCCCAGGTGATCGACACCGGCGCGCTGCGCGCCGCGCAGTTGCAGCGCTACGTGGTGGAGGTGGTCGCGCTGTCGGTGCGGCAGCCGAACCTGGTGTTCGAATCGTTCGCGTTCAAGCACGGCGTGCCGCTCGACGCGGACTATGTGTTCGACGTGCGCATGCTGCCCAACCCTTATTACGAGCCGGGCCTGCGCGAGCTCACGGGGCTGGACGAGCCGGTCGCGGCGTTCCTGCGCGCGCAGCCCGATGTGCAGCGGCTGCATGCGGACATCGACACCTTTCTGCGCCGCTGGATCGGCCAGATCGCGCACAGCCAGCGCAGCTACGTGACGGTGGCCGTCGGCTGCACCGGCGGGCAGCACCGCTCGGTCTATCTGGTCGAGCAGCTGGCCGCATCGTTCGGCGTCGACTGGCCGACGCTGCAGCGTCACCGCGAACTCGACGGGCGGATGGAGCCGATCCGCCACGGACGCAACAGCACGTGGTCAAGCATTTGATTCGACGTGGCGACGCGCCGCTGGAGGATCGACTCACCAATCCACGGACACCAGGCGCACGGCACGGGGGAAAAAAGTGTGCTGCGGGCCTGCACCGAGAGCGATGCGACGCGTCTGCGGCCCGATGTTTGGCGTGCATGGGGTCGCGCCTGCGTGGTGTTGTTGTGCGCCGTCGCTTCAACCCGAAGCATCGAGCAGTCCGCGGATCGGCGCAGGCAGCCCCACCCCCGCCCATTGCGCGGCGTCGAGCCATTCGCCATCCGTGCTCTCGGCCACTTGAGCAACGGGTCGGTCCGGCATCACAAGCCGCATCGGATGCATCGACAGCTCGCGATGCGTCATTGCGTGGCGCACCACCGGCAACGCTTGCAGTGCCTGCATGGCATGCGGTCCTGCCCACGCTGCGGCTGCCTGCTCGAGCGCCTCCAGGTCATCGAAGGCGGGCGGGCAGAAAAGCCCCGGCCAGACGCCTGCCATCGGGCGCCGTTGCAGCCAGATGCGGCGCCGGGCATCTTGGGCAAGCAACAACCACCAGTGCAATTCGGTGCGCGCACGCGGCGGGCTTTTGACCGGAAATTTTTCGGGCGTGCCGGTTTGGTAAGCGACGCATTGCGCGCTGAGCGGACACAGCAGGCACGAAGGCCGGCGCGTGCGGCAGATGGTTGCGCCCAGGTCCATCAGCCCCTGCGTGTAGCGCGGCATCGCGTGGGCCGGATCGTGCTGCGGCAGCAACGCGGTCGCGTGGTCCCAGAGCACGCGCTGGCTGGACGCCAGGCCCACGTCCTGCGCGAAGCCGAGCACCCGCGTCAACACGCGCCGCACATTGCCGTCCAAAATCGCGACGCGCTCGCCGAAGCAGAACGACGCGATCGCCGCCGCCGTCGACCGGCCGATGCCGGGCAAGGTCTGCAGCTGCTGCGCGGCGTGCGGAAACACGCCGCCGTGCTGCGCCACGATCTGCTGCGCGCAGCGGTGCAGGTTGCGCGCGCGGTGGTAGTAGCCGAGCCCGCTCCACAGCGCGAACACGTCGTCGACCGAAGCCGCGGCCAATGAGGCCACATCGGGGAACCGGTCGACGAAGCGCAGGAAGTAAGCCCGCACGGTCGCCACCTGCGTCTGCTGCAGCATGATCTCGGACAGCCACACCCGGTACGGGTCGGGCGGCTGTTGCCAGGGCAGATCGTGCCGGCCGTGCGTGCGTTGCCAGTCGACCACCGCGGCGGCGAACGCGGCCGGGTCGCGCAGCGCGGGGGCGCTGCTGTCGACCTCGGGCAACGCGGGGTGCACTGTCTAAGCCGGCTCGGGTTGCAGCGCGGGCTCGGCCGGTTTCACGACGTAAGCGCTGAGCTCGGCCAGCCGGATGTCGAGCTGCGTGAGGCCGTGCAGCGACGCGTCGATCTCGGCGATGCGCTCGTCCAGGCTGTCGGCTGCTTCGCGCACGCGGTCGATCGCCTGCACCCGGCGCTCGATGCCCTGGCGGCGCTCGCGCAGTTGCGCTTCGATCTGCAGCAGCGAGCCGCGGCTCCACAAGTCGAGGTCGGCGCGCACGCTTTCGAACACCAGCTGCAGCTGCAGCGACAACGCCCGCAACAGCTGCACGACGAACGCGGGCCGCACCAGCTGCAGCACGTTGCCCACGCCGAGCTGGCGCACATGGCTGTGCTCGATCAACGCGAGCCGCTGGCTGGCCGCAGCCAGGTCGGGCGCGGGCATCGCGCTGAGCGTGAGGCCGTGTTCGGTGTTGAGCCGCTTCATCGCCGCGGCAAGCGCCGCCTGGCTTTGCGCGCCTTCTGCACGCGCGGCCTCGATGCCCGAGCGCAGCCGCGCGAAGGTCGTTTTGTAGATCGCTGCCGCACCGAGTTTTTTGAGCAGGCTCGGGTCGTGCAGCGCCCGGCTCAGCTGTTGCAGTTCCTGCTCGACCGACTTTGCATCCAGCCCGGTCGAGGCGTCCTGCATCGAGCGGGCGTGCGCCGAATACACGCCGGCGGTGGCCAGCTCGGCCGCCGCGAACTGATGCTGCTCGGCGTGAACGCGGGCCGACATGGCAGCGATCACGGACACGTTCTTGCCGCGCAGGCCGCTCAGCTCGGCCTGGCTGTCGGCCATCTCGCGCCGGCGCAGGTCGAGCTGCCGGGCCGCATCCGTGCGCACCGCGACCAGACCGGCCGCCACCACCGAGCGAAGCACCTGCCGGCGCTGGCCGAGGATGCCGTCGCCCAGCGCCGCTTCGAGCTGCGGCAGGCGGCTCGCGGCCAGCAGTTCGGCGTCCTCATTGATGCGGGCGACCAGGCCTTTTTGCGCCGACACCGGCAGCACCTGCGCGGGCGGCAGGCCGAGCGTGTCGGCCACGGTCGCGATCTGGCGCTCGATCTTCTGTTCGATTTCCTCAGGTGCCGAGAGCGCATCCCACAGCGCGTCGATCTTGTTGAGCACGACCAGCCGGGTCGACGCGCCGGGCGCCTGCACCGCCAGATGCTCGCGCCAGATGGCCAGGTCGCTGCGCGTGA
Organism: uncultured beta proteobacterium; assembly: GCA_963784295.1. Lineage (GTDB taxonomy): Bacteria > Pseudomonadota > Gammaproteobacteria > Burkholderiales > Burkholderiaceae_C > JBBPYC01. The sequence goes on along the minus strand of CAWAQL010000010.1, from coordinate 127,815 downwards.
CGCCGGCGTCGGCGGCCAGCACGAACAGCACCGCGTGCGCGTGCGGGATCATGTTGACGGTCAGCTCAAGCTCGACGCCGATCGCGTTCAACCCCGGCGTGTCCAGGATCACGAGGCCCTGGCGCAGCAGCGGATGCGAGATGTTGATCAGCGCGTGGCGCCAGCACGGCACCTCGACCCGGCCGTCGGCATCCACCGTGGGGTTGTCGGCATCGGGCGCATCGCTCCAGAAGCCCAGCGCCTGCGCCTCTTCGACCGACACGCGTTGCACTTCGGTGACTTTGCCGACCGCCGCCGCGAGCGCGGCCGCATCGTTCACATCGAAGTCGATCTGCAGCCAGGCGTCGGTGCAGGCACGCCACTCGGACAGCGCCTGCGGCCGCGCCGCGTCTCGATCGGCAGCAGCCGCACGCAGGGCGGCAAGTCGTGCTCGTAGCCGAGCTCGGTCGGGCACATCGTGGTGCGCCCGACGTTGGCCGGCACGATGCGCTGGCCGTAAGCCGAGAAAAACAGCGCGTTGATGAGTTCGGACTTGCCGCGCGAGAGCTCGGCCACGAACGCGACCACCACCTTGTCCGACTGCATCTGCGCGGTGAGTCGGTGCAGCCGCTCGCCGATCGCGTCGTCCATCAAATCGCTGCGCTGCAACCATTCGGACAACGCGCGCAGGCGCAGCGCCATCTCTTGGCGCCAGATGCCGTGCCGATCGAACTGTCGATGAAACGATGAAGACAACTTGAAGCCCTGCTGCCGAGAAACGCACGAGCGGCCGGCGTGCGGCCAGAGCGGCAGCGGCCGGGGATTTGCCCGTGGGAAATGGCTGCGAATTGACGCTGCTTTGGTGCGTCGTTCAACGCCTGCGTCGACCCGTTGCGGCCGTTATAGCACCGGCTTTGCGCGCTGCGGGCGGCCGCATTTCACGCAAACCGCCGGCGTGCGACATATGCATCAACGCCGCTGGCAGACCGGGCAAAAGTAGGTCGAACGCTGGCCTTGGCGGATCAGCCGGATCGGTGTCGTGCACACCTTGCACGGCAGCTCAGCGCGGTTGTAAACCATCGTCTCGTGCTGGAAGTGGCCGGCCTCGCCGCAGCCGTACGAAAAATCGCGCAGCGTGCTGCCACCGGCCGTGACCGCGCGCTGCAGCACGTCGATCACCGCCGCATGCAACCTGGCCGCGCGCGGCCGGCTGATGCGCCGGGCGCGCAGCGCGGGCTGGATGCCGGCCAAGAACAGGCTCTCGCACGCATAGATGTTGCCCACGCCCACCACCAGATCGCCCGCCAGCAGCACCTGCTTGATGGCCGCCGCGCGCTGCTGCAGCCCGGCGTGAAAGTCGGCCGCTCGAAACGCGTCGCCGAGCGGCTCGACACCGAGCTGGTCGAGCAGGCGGCGCGCGGCCGGCGCGGCGTCGCCTTCGGCATAAACCACCGCCCCGAAGCGGCGCGGGTCGCGCAGCCGCAAGGTGCCGCGATCGGTCAGCAGATCGAAGTGGTCGTGCGGGCCGTATGGCGGCGGCTCGGGCGCAGATTCAAGCTGCCCGACATGCCCAGATGCATCAGCAGCAGGCCGACGTCCAGGTCCAGCAACAGATATTTGCCACGCCGGCGCACGTCGCGCACGGTGCGGCCGGTCAGCAGTTCCGGGTCGCAGCCGAGCGGCCAACGCAGCGGTTTGCCGATCGCGCCGACGTCGATGCGCGCGCCGATCAGCCGGTCGGCCAGACTGCGGCGGGTGACTTCGACCTCGGGCAATTCGGGCATGGAAAAAGGACGGGTAAGGACAAGCGGCCACAGCGGCCCGCCGGTCAGGAAGCCTCGCTTATTATGGGTCGATGAAGCCCTACTCCCGCCTTGCCGTGGCCACGTTGGCCGCAGCGACCCTGGCCGCCTGCACCCAGATGACGCCGGCCGGTGCCGCGGGCGATCCGAACGTCAACGCGTCGCCTGCTGCCGCAGCAATCGCCGCTCCGACGACGCCCGCCGCCCCGGCGGCCGACCTGTCGCAAGCCGTCGCCGCCCAGAAAGCCAGCGCCGCGGACGACTCGGGCCTCGACGCCCCGTTGTTCTATCAACTGCTGGTGGGCGAACTCGAAGCGCGCAACGGCGAGCCCGGCACCGGCTTTTCGCTGGTGCTCGAAGCCGCCCGCCAGACCGACGACGAGCGGCTTTATCAGCGGGCGGCCGACATTGCGCTGCAGGCGCCGCTCGGGCGAATCGGCGCTGCGCGCGGCGCAGGCCTGGAAGGAAGCGCACCCGGATTCGCGCGACGCCAACCGCTACGTGCTGCAGATCCTCGTCGCGCTGCAACCGGTTGGACGAAACCGTGGCGCCGCTGACGGCCGCGAATCGCGCTTTGCGCCGAGCACCGAGCGCCCGCAGGTGCTGCTGGCGGTGCCGGGCGCTTACGCGCGCGCGCACGGACAAACAGCTCGCAGCCCGGGTGGTCGAACAGGCGCTCGCGCCCTGGGCGAAAGACCCGGCAATCGGCGCCGACAGCTGGGCGGCGATCGGCCGCATGCGGTTGGCGGCGACCATGCGAGCGGCGCGCTCGAAGCTGCGCAGCGCGCGCAGGCGCTCGATCCGACAGCCGAAGGCGCTGCGCTGCTCGCGCTGGAGATGATGGACCCGACAGCTGCCGCAGGCCGAGCCCTGGTCAAGCGCTATCTGGAGGCGCAAGCCGATGCCGGACGATGCGCATGGCCTATGCGCGCGCGCTGATCGACACGCAGCGCTACGCCGGATGCGGCCGCGCAGATCGCAGCGTGACCAGCCAGCAACCCGAGTTCGCCCGAGGCGTGGCTGCTGCACGGCACGCTGCGAAGCGCAGGAGGAACCAGCTCGACGCCGCGCAGACGTCGCTCAAGCGCTTTCTGGCGCTGGCGAAGACGAATCGGACGACAGCCAAGAGCGCAGCCGCGGCCGCGCGCAGGCCTATCCTGTCGCTCGCGCAGATCGCCGAGAAGCGCAAGGACTACGCAGCCGCCAATGCCTGGCTCGACAAGCATCGAGGACGCCGACGACCTGATGGCGGCGCAGAACCGCCGCGCGTCGCTGCTGGCGCGCCAGGGCAAGCTGGAGGAAGCGCGCAAGCTGCTCCGCGCGCTGCCCGAGCGCATCGCCGGCGACGCGCGCATGAAGCTGATGGCCGAAGTGCAGCTGCTGCGCGACAACAAGCAGTACCAGGCGCCTACGACCTGCTGGCGCCGAGGCCGCGCGCAAGGACCCGGACGACGCACCGACCTGCTGTACGACCAGGCCATGCTGGCCGAGAAGCTCGGCCGACTTCGACGAGATGGAGCGGCTGCTGCGCCAGATCGATCGCGGCCAAGCCCGACTACCACCACGCGTACAACGCGCTCGGCTACTCGCTGGCCGACCGCAACCTGCGGCTGCGACGAAGCGCGCAAGCTGATCCAGAAGGCGCTGGACTCGCGCCCGGCGACCCGTTCATCAGCGACAGCCTGGGCTGGGTCGAGTTCCGCATGGGCAACAAGGGCGAGGCCGCTGCGCATCCTGGAGACGCCTACAAGGAACAAGCCCGACGCGGAGATCGCCGCCCACCTGGGCGAAGTGCTCTGGAGCATGGGCCAGCGCGACGCGCGCGCTGAAATCTGGAGCGAAGGCCTGCGTGCCAACGCCGAAAACGAGACGCTGCAGGAGACGCTCGAAGCGCCTGCGGGTCGAGCCGTGATCGACAGCGTCGCTGGCGCGGCGCGGCGCGGCCTGCGCTGGCGGCGCGCTGGCAGGCTGCGCATTGCCGCTCGCCGGCTGTCGCCGAGCGCCGCGGTCCGCCAGCCGCAGCGTCGCCACCGGCGGCCGGCGACAGCCAGGCAGGCTCTGGAGCGGCCGCCTGGCGCTGCAGGTCGACGGCCGAGCCGCCGCAGTCGTTTTCCGCCGGTTCGACCTGCGCGGCAGCGCCCGAACGCGGCGAGCTCGCCGCTGTTCACCCCGCTGGGCAGCACGCTCGCCGTGCTGGCCTGGACGCCGGGCCGCGCCACGCTGCACGCGCGGCAGCGACGTGCGCGCAGTTCGACTCGCTCGACGCACTGTCGCAGGCGCACCGGCGCGCCGTTGCCGGTGGCGCGCGCTGTTCGACTGGCTGGCCGGCGTGACGACGCCGGTGCCGGCTGGCAGGCCGACCTGTCGCAGCTCGCCGAGGGCCGGCTGCGTGGCGGCGCGCGGACGCCGCTGCCCACCGCCGAGCTCACGGTCGTGCTGCGACCGTCGCCTCGACACCTGTAGCCGCACGCCCGATGCCATGCAGGCGCTCTACGACGTCCCGGCGCCGGCCAAGCTCAACCTCTTTCTGCACGTCACCGGCCGCCGGCCCGACGGCTACCACCTGCTGCAGTCGGCTTTCATGCTGATCGACTGGCACGACCGCCTGCACTTCGAACTGCGCCGCGGACGGCGCGCATCACGCGCGAAGACCTGCCGCGCCGCTGCCGCCGACGACCTGGTCGCTGCGCGCCGCCCGCGCCCTGCAGGCGGCCACCGGCTGCACCGCCGGCGCGCACATCGCACATCGAAAAACACCTGCCCGCCGAAGGCGGGCATGGGCGGCGGCTCGTCCGACGCGGCGAGCTGCCTGCTGGCGCTGAACCGGCTGTGGGCGCTCAACCTGCCGCTCGCAGCACTCGAGCGCATCGGGCTGCCGCTGGGCGCCGACGTGCCGTTCTTCCTGCGCGGCGGGCGCACGCGTGGGTCGAAGGCGTGGGCGAACACATCACGCCGGTCGAGCTGCCGGCGGCGCGTTTCGTCGTGCTCAAGCCGCCGGCGGGGCTGTCCACCGCAGTCGATCTTTCGCCCCGGCGTCTTGAAGCGCGACACGGCGGCTGCTATAATCTCAGGCTTTGCTGCAGACCCGTGGCGCTTCGGGCGCAACGACCTGCAGCCGGTTGCCGAAGGCTCTGCCCCGAGGTGGGCGAAGGCCTGCAATGGCTTGCAGCGCACGGGTTGCGAGGCCCGGATGACCGGCTCCGGCAGTGCGGTGTTCGCGCACGCTGCCAGACGACAGGCATCTGGGTCTGACGGCGCCAGTTGCACCGGCGGGATGGCAGGTGCGGGAATTTGCAGCAATCTGGACGTGCATCCCCTGCGGGATGGGCCGCCGGCGACGAAGTTCGAATCGAGTGGCCGCGGCTATTCCGTGCAGCTGCGGTCGATCCCGTGTAGGGGAGTCGCCAAGTTGGTTAAGGCACCGGATTTTGATTCCAGCATGCGAAGGTTCGAATCCTTCCTCCCCTGCCAAACCGCCGTTATTTTCGTGATGGAGCAAGCGGCAAGGCCTCGTGCTGGCGCGCTTCTCCTGCGAACCGACGGATCGTTTCACCCGCCAGACGACCGCATCAAACCTCAGCCGGGACTCCTCCATGCACGCCGCTCCCACCCCGATTTCATGGTGTTCACCGGCAACGCCAACCGGCGTTGGCGGCGGAAATCGCGAAGCACCTCGGCATCTCGGCTTGGCGCGGCCACGCGTCGGCCGCTTCTCCGACGGCGAGGTCACGGTCGAGATCAACCAGAACGTCGCGCCCGCGACGTGTTCGTCGTGCAGTCCGACCTGCGCGCCGACCAACGAGCACCTGATGGAGCTGCTGATCATGGTCGACGCGCTCAAGCGCGCGTCGGCCGAGCGCATCAGCGCGGTCATCCCCTACTTCGGCTATGCGCGGCAGGACCGCCGGCCGCGCTCGACGCCGCGTGCCGATCACGGCCAAGGTGGTCGCGAACCTGCTCGAGACCGTGCGGCGTCTCAGCGCGTCCTCACGATGGACCTGCACGCCGACCAGATCCAGGGCTTCTTCGACATCCCGGTCGACAACATCTACGCGTCGCCGGTGCTGCTCGCCGACGTGCGCGCCAAGCACTACGGACGACCTGATCGTCGTGTCAGCCCGGACGTCGGCGGCGTGGTGCGCGCGCGCGCGCTGGCCAAGCAGCTCGACACCGATCTCGCGATCATCGACAAGCGCCGCCCGCGCGCCAACGTGAGCGAGGTGATGCACGTCATCGGCGAGATCGAAGGCCGCAACTGCGTGATCATGGACGACATGATCGACACCGCCGGCACGCTGGTGAAGGCCGCCGAGGTGCTGAAGGAACGCGGCGCCAAGCAGGTCTATGCGTATTGCACGCACGCCGATCTTCTCGGGCCCGGCGATCGAGCGCATCGAGCACGGCCCGGCGCTCGACGAAGTGGTGGTCACCAACACGATCCCGCTGAACGAAGCGGCCGCGCCTGCAGCAAGATCCGCCAGCTGTCGGTGGCGCCGCTGATCGCCGAGACGATCCAGCGCATCGCGAACGGGCGAATCGGTCATGAGTCTGTTTTCGGATCAGGAAAACCTGTTCTAGAAGACATCGTCGGGCTTCGGGCGTCTCATGCAGAGACGGCACCGAAGCCTTTTCGCAGACGTGGGTCGCACTGGTCGCGGTCGGCCTCCATACCAGGAGTATTGATCTATGAAATTCGTCGCTTTTGAGCGCGCCAAGCAGGGCACGGGTGCGAGCCGCCGTCTCCGCAATTCCGGCAAGACGCCGGGCATTGTCTACGGCGGCACCGGCCAGCCGCGAGCTGGTCGAACTCGACCACAACGCGCTGTGGCATGCGCTGAAGAAGGAAGCGTTCCATTCGTCGATCCTCGAGATGGAACTCGCCGGCAAAGTCAACCAGCGTGCTGCTGCGCGACGTGCAGATGCACCCGTTCAAGCAGCTCGTGCTGCATGTGGACTTCCAGCGCGTGCTCGCCACCGAAAAGATCCACGTCAAGGTGCCGTTCCACTTCACGGGCGAGGACGAGTCCCCGGCCGTCAAGCTGGCAAGTGCCTGGTCAACCACGTCATGACCGAACTCGAAGTCACCTGCCTGCCGGCCGACCTGCCTGAGCACATCGAAGTCGACCTGTCCAAACTGGTCAAGGGCGACACGATCCACCTGAGCGCCATCACAGCTGCCGAACGGCCTGAGCCCTTTGCTGCATGGCCAGCGACGACCCGGTGATCGTCTCGGTCGTGAACCCGCTGGTCGACGAAGCGCTGGTGGAAGAAGCCGAGACCGTTGCAGCGGTCGTGGCCGAAGAGCATGCCGAGGAAGCGGCCGCTGAGGCCGACAAGGAAGGCGACAGACACGGAAGCAGACAAGAAGTAAACGGCACGCTGCGCTTCGCGACTCGTCCGCCACTCGAAACGCTCGACCGCATCGCCGACGCGCTTCGAGCATCACGGCCCGCCCTGTGCGGGCCGTTTTCGTATGCGCGAACCGCTGGCGACAGGCAAGCCGTTGGCCGACCGCGGTGCCGATAATTCGGCGCATGATCAAGCTCTTCGTCGGCCTCGGCAATCCCGGGCCCGAATACGAGGCGACCCGTCACAACGTGGGCTTCTGGTGGCTCGACGCACTGGCGCGCGACTGCAAGGCCATGCTGGTTGCCGAACGTGGCTACCACGGGCTGGTCGCGCGCACCACCATCGAAGGTCAATCGGTCTGGCTGCTCGCACCGCAGACGTTCATGAACCTGAGCGGCAAGTCGATCGCCGCACTCGCACGCTTCTACAAGATCGCGCCCGAGCACATCCTGGTCGTGCACGACGAACTCGACTTGCCGCCCGGCGAAGCCAAGCTCAAGTTCGGCGGCAGCCACGCGGGTCACAACGGCCTGCGCGACACGCACGCGCAGCTCGGCACCGGCGACTATTGGCGGCTGCGGCTCGGCATCGGCCACCCGGGCGTGAAATCCGAAGTGATCGGCTGGGTGTTGAAGAAGCCACCTGCCGATCAGCGCGCGGCAATCGACGACGCCATCTCGCGCACCCTGAGCGCTGTGCCTGCGCTGGTTGCCGGTGAGATGGACAAGGCGACCCTGTGGATTCACACGAGCAAGCCGCCGCGGCCGAAGCCGGTGCGAGCAAACGCCCCAGCGATCGGGGACGTGAACAGGCCCCCACCCAATGACGACGAGCGCGAATGAGCGTCCTGTCCTGATCGCCGGCGGCGGCATCGGCGGCCTGGCCGCCGCGCTGGCGCTGTCGCGCGCAGGGCTTTAACGTCAAAGTGTTCGAGCAAGCGGCCGAGATCGGTGAGATCGGTGCCGGCATTCAACTCGGCCCCAATGCGTTTGCCGCCTTCGACGCGCTCGGCATCGGCGAGGAGGCACGCAGCCTGGCCGTCTACACCGACGAGATGGTGATGCACGACGCGATCGACGAGACGCTGGTCGGCCGCATCCCGGTCGGTGCCGCGTTTCGCGCGCGCTTCGGCAATCCTTATGCGGTCATCCACCGCGCCGACATGCACTTGGCGCTGCTGCATGCGGCCGAGCGCACGCAGCGCGTCGAGATCGCGACCTCCATCTGCATCCAGCGCATCGAGCAGCCCGACGACCACAGCGTGACCGCGGTCGACACGAAAGGCCGCGTGCACCACGGCAGCGCGCTGATCGGTGCAGACGGTGTGAAGTCGGCGGTGCGCGGGCAGTACGTCGGCGACGAAGCGCGCGTGTCGGGCCACGTGGTCTACCGCGCGGTGGTGGAGCGCTGCGACTTCCCCGCAGACCTGCGCTGGAATGCGGCCGCGATCTGGGTGGGACCGAACTGCCACCTCGTGCACTACCCGCTGCGCGGCGGCGAGCAGTACAACGTGGTCGTCACGTTCCATTCGCGCGAACAGGAGCAATGGAGCGTGCGCGAAGGCAGCCGCGCCGAGGTGCAGAGCTATTTCGAAGGCATCTGCGCGCGGGCGCGCCAGTTGATCGATCTGCCGAAAGACTGGACCCGTTGGGCCACCGCCGACCGCGAGCCGATTGCCCAGTGGATCCATGGGCGTGCTGCGCTGCTCGGCGACGCCGCCCATCCGACGCTGCAATACCTCGCGCAAGGTGCCGGCATGGCGCTCGAAGACGCGGTGACATTGGGCGAAGCGCTGCGTGTGCACGGCGGCGACTGGCGCCGCGCATTTGCACACTACGAACGCTCGCGCGTGGCGCGCACCGCGCGGGTCGTGCTGTCTTCGCGCGAAATGGGGCGCATCTTTCACGCCCGAGGCGTCGAGCGGCTCGTGCGCAACGACCTCTGGCAGGGCCGCACGCCCGAGCGTTACTACGATGCGCTCGAATGGCTGTACGGCTGGAAGGTCGAGAACTGTCTGGCGGGTTGAAGCGCCCCGCGCCCGGTGTGCGCGGCTTACCATCGGCGGCTGCGCCGAGTCGCTTCTCTTTTTCTTCCGCAATTCGCCACACGAGACATTTACGCCCATGGTCATCCAGTCCACCGTTCCCCGCCGTCCCCTGCTCGCGGCTGCAGCCGCGCTTTGCACCACCGCCTGCCTGACGCCGATGGCAGCGATTGCACAAATCACCGACGGCGCTGCCAGCTGGCCGACGCAGCCGGTCAAGGTCATCGTCGGCTTTCCCGCGGGCAGTTCCCCCGATCTGGTCGCACGCACGATTTCCGAGCCGCTGTCGCAGCTGCTCGGCCAGCCGGTGATCGTCGACAACAAGCCCGGCGCGGGCGGCAACATCGGCACCGACGCGGTCGCCAAGGCCACCGACAACCAGACCTTCGGCATCACGATCAACGGCCCGCTGACCACCGCGCCGAAGCTCTACCGCAAGCTGCCGTACGACGTCGACAACGACCTGCGGCTGTTGTCGCTGGCCGCGGTCAGCCCGCAGGTGCTGGTGGTCGACAATGAACTGCCGGTACAGACCGTGCCCGAGTTCCTGGCGTACGCGAAAGCGCAGAAGCCGTCGCTTGCGTTCGGCTCGGTCGGCATCGGCTCGGGCTCGCACCTGACGGCCGAGTTGTTCGCGGCGCAGACCGGCATCGATTTGCTGCATGTGCCGTACCAGAGTTTTCCGCAGGTGACCAACGCGATCGTCGGGCATCAGATCAAGGTCGCGTTCATGGCGCCGTCGGGCGCGCTCGCGCAGGCCAAGGCCGGCAAGGTCAAGGTGCTTGCGGTGACGTCGGCCAAGGCGTCGGACGCGGCGCCGGGCTTGCCGACGGTGGCCGACGCGGCCAACCTGCCGGGCTTCAAGGCCGAACTCTGGATCGGCGCCATCGCACCGAAATCGATGCCCGAGCCGATCGCCGACAAGCTGGCGGGCGCAATCGCCAAGATCCTGCATTCGCCCGAAACACGCGACAAGCTCGCGTTGCAGGGTTGGGAAGCGATCGGCTCCACGCCCAAGGAAATGGCCGAGCGCGTGGCAGCCGACACCACGATGTGGGGCGATGTGATCAAGCGCGCGAAGGTGGAGATTGAATAGCTCACCCCCACGCTTCGCTCCCTCCGGTCGGCTTGCGCATGCTGCCGACCGGGGGGCGGCGCCTGCAGCCTGGCTCCGGCCACTCCGCACCCCTGCTGGGATTTTTTCCGCCGGCTTGGTTCGGTTGGCGGGCGGTGTGATTTGGTGGAAAGCGTTTGATGAATGACGGCAGCACTGCATTCCTGACCGAACCGAGCCGGCAGACGCCGGTGTTCGGCGAATACGACGTGGTCGTGCTCGGCGGCGGCCCGGCCGGCATCGCGGCCGCGGCCGTCGGCGGCGCGTGGCGGCCAGCTCGACCCTGCTGATCGAACGCTACGGCTTTCTGGGCGGCATGGGCACGGCCGCCGGCGTGACCAACTTCTGCGGCCTGCACGCGAACGTGCACGGCGAGATCCGGCAGGTCGTGCACGGCGTCGCCGACGACCTGCTCGGCCGCATGCGCGCGCTGGGCGGGCTGAACGAGCCGCACGACAGTGTTCGGCGGCAAGACCGCCGCGCAGGCCTACGACAACGCGGCGTTCAAGATCGCCGCCGACGAACTGGTGCTGGCCAGCGGCGCGCAGCTGCTGTTCCATGCGCAGGCCGTCGGCGTGGTGATGCGATCGCCGACAGCGAGATCGATGCGCTGCTGATCGAGACCAAGTCCGGCCGGCAGGCGGTGCGCGGCACGCTCTTCATCGACTGCTCGGGCGACGGCGACCTGGCGGCGCATGCCGGCGTGCCGTTCGAGAAAGGGCGAGCGGGCACGACATGATGCTGTACCCGTCGACCATGTTCCGCGTCAACGGCGTCGATCCCGGAGCGCGCCGGCAAGGACTACCGCGATCGTTCGACCGGCTGATGGCGGAAGCCGCGGCCAGCGGGCCGGCAGGTTCGCGCGCAAGTCGCCGATCATCCGGCCGCAGAAAAACCCGATCGAGTGGCGCGCCAACGTCACGCAACTGGCCAACCCGGACGGCAGCCCGGTCGACGGCACCGACGCCGTGCAGCTGAGCGCGGCCGAGGTCGAAGGCCGGCGCCAGATCGTCGACTTCTTCCAGTTCCTGCGCGAGTCGGTGCCCGGCTTCGAGCAGTCGTACATCCTCGAGATCGCGCCGCAGGTCGGCATGCGCGAAACGCGGCGCATCGTCGGCGACTACCAGCTCACCGAGTCCGACGTGCTGGACTGCGCGAGCTTCGACGACACCGATCGGCGTCAACGGCTGGATGATCGAGGAGCACGTGGCGGGCGACATCGCGTTCAAGTGGCAGGACATCCCGAACGCGCGCGGCTTCAACCACCTGCCCTACCGGATGCTGCTGCCGCAGGCGTGTCGACAACCTGCTGGTGGCCGGCCGCTGCGGATCGATGACGCACATGGGCCAGTCGGCCGCGCGCGTTTCGGGCGGCTGCTTCGTGATGGGCCAGGCGGCGGGCTCGGCTGCGGCGCTGGCGGCCATCGCCGGCGTCACGCCGCGCGAACTCGATGTGCAGAAACTGCAGCAACGGCTCGAAGCCGACGGGGCCTATCTGGGGCGCGACACCGCATAGCGCCGTGCAGCGTTGGGTCAGGCTTTGCCGGCCGCGGCTTCGGCCTGCAGCCGCCGGTACTTCTGCCACAGCGTCTCGTTGCTCTCGACGTGCTGCGGGTTGATCGGGATGCAATCGACCGGGCAGAGCTGCACGCACTGCGGCTCGTCGAAGTGGCCGACGCACTCGGTGCACTTGCGTGCATCGATCTTGTAGATCTCGTCGCCCGGCGAGATCGCGTCGTTCGGGCATTCGGGCTCGCAGACGTCGCAGTTGATGCACTCGTCGGTGATCATCAATGCCATGGCGACGCACCCCCTGTCGCAATCGATCCGGCCGGTCGCTCGCCGCGCAGGTGCGCGGGTGTCGGTAATCGTTTCATTGCTGCAATTATCGGCACACGCGAGTTCTTCGCAGCCAGCGAAGGACATTTCGACATGGCCGAGCACGGCCGATCCGGTTGGCTTCTTTCGGCAAAACCCACGAACCACGGCTCTCCAGGAGACATGCAATGCGCGACTACACCGAAGCATTTGAACAATTTTCGATCGACGCACTCGAACGCGAAGTACTTGCCGGAAGCCTGGCGGGTGGTCTCAATGCTTACCACGAGTGCTGCGGCCGTTGGGCGGGTGATGCGCAACGTGTCGCACTCGAATGGACGGCCAAGGACTTCTCGGTGCAGACCGTCACGTTTGCCGACCTCGCGCGCCAGTCGGCGCAGTTTGCGCATTTGCTGACCGACCGGGGCATCGGTCCTGGCGATGTGGTGGCGGGCTTGTTGCCGCGCATTCCCGAGTTGTTCGCCGTGGTGCTCGGCACCTGGCGGATCGGTGCAATCTACCAGCCGCTCTTCACTGCGTTCGGGCCGAAAGCAATCGAACTGCGCATTTCGGGCGACGGTGGCAGCGGAGCGCGGCTTGTCATTTGCGATTCGGCGAACCGTGAGAAGTTGTCGGCGGTGCCGAATTGCCCGTCGGTGCTCGAAGTCGATCGCTCGCGTGCGGGCAACAGCGCGCTTGCCAAGGAACTCGAAAGCCTGCCGATCACGTTCGAGCCCGTCACCCGGCTTGGCACCGACGGCTTCATCGCGCTCTTCACTTCCGGCACGACCGGCCGGCCCAAGGGCGTGCTGTATCCGTTGGCAATGCTGCTGGTGTTTGGCGAATACGTGATCGACGGCATCGATCTGCAGCCCAGCGACCGCTACTGGAACGTCGCCGATCCCGGCTGGGCCTATGGCATGGGATACGCGGTCGTCGGGCCGCTGCTGCTCGGCCAGACCACGCGGATGTGCGAGGCGGCGTTCACGGTCGAAGGCGCGCTGCGCATCCTGCATGAACAGCGCATCACCAACATTGCAGCCGCGCCGACCGTCTACCGATTGCTGATGGCCGCCGGCGACGCAGCCGTGGCGCCGATTGCCGGGCAGCTCCGGGTGGCGAGCAGCGCGGGTCGAGCCGTTGAACCCGGAGCTGGTGCGCTGGGCCGAACGCGCGCTGCAGTGCCCGCTGCGCGACCATTACGGCCAGACCGAAATCGCGATGCTGATCAACAACCACCATGCGCTCGCGCATCCGATCAAGCCGGGCTCGGCCGGCTTGCCGGCGCCGGGCTTTCATCTGGAGATTCTGGACGACGACCTGCAGCCGGTGGCACCCGGCACGCCAGGCATCCTTGCCGTGCACCGCACGCGCTCGCCACTGTGCGTGTTCCAGGGCTACTGGAACAGCGAGACACCGAGCTTTCAAGGAGACTGGTACCTGACCGGAGACAGCATGACGCGCGACGTCGACGGCTTCTATTACTTCGTCGGCCGCAGCGACGACGTGATCACGTCGTCGGCCTACCGGATCGGCCCGTTCGACGTGGAGAGCGCGATCATGGAACTGCCGGCCGTCGCGGAGGTGGCCGTGGTCGGCAAGCCCGATCCGGACCGCACCGAGATCGTCAAGGCGTTCGTCGTATTGCGCGCGGGTGAGCAGGCATCGGCGGCACTGACCGAATCGATTCAGCAGCATGTGCGCCGGTGCGTCGGTGCCCACGCCCATCCGCGCGAAGTCGACTATCTGGATGAGTTGCCGAAGACACCGAGCGGCAAGGTGCAACGCTTCCTGCTGCGCCAGCGCGGTTGACGGCGGGCAGGCCTGCGCGGCCCGCCGATGCGTCAGAGCCGCTCGATGATCGTCACGTTCGCCATGCCGCCGCCTTCGCACATCGTCTGCAGGCCGTAGCGTTTGCCGCGTCGCCCGAGCGCGTGATGCAGCGTCGTCATCAGCTTGGTGCCGGAGGCGCCGAGCGGATGGCCGAGCGCGATCGCGCCGCCGTTGCACGTTGAGCCGCTGCGGGTCGGCGCCGGTCGCCTGCAGCCAGGCGAGCGGCACCGACGCGAACGCCTCGTTGACCTCGAACAGGTCGATGTCATCGATCTTCATGCCGGCCTTCTTCAGCGCGCGCTCGGTCGCCGGAATCGGCGCCTCGAGCATGATGACCGGGTCGTGGCCGATCACCGTCATGTGATGGATCGCGCGCCAGCGGCTTGAGCCCGAGCGTCTTCAGGCCCTGTTCGTTGACGACCATCACGCCCGATGGCGCCGTCGCAGATCTGGCTGGCGCTGGCCGCGGTGATGCGCGCCGCCTTCCTGCAAGCAGCTTGACGCCGCGCAATGCCTTCGAGGCGTCGCGTCGAAGCGGATGCCTTCGTCGACGGTGTGCATGCTCGTCGGTGTCGATGCCGTCGGCCGTCGCGCACCGCGATCGGCACGATCTCGTCGCCGCGAAGCGCCGGCCTCGGTCGCTGCGATCGCGCGCTGGTGGCTTTGCAGCGCGTACGCGGTCGAGCGCGTCCTTCGACAGCTCGTACTTGCTGCGCGATCATCTCGGCGCCCGTGAACTGGCTGAACTGCGCATCGCCCGGATAGCGCTGCGTTCATCGCCGGGCTCTTGTAGTGGCCGATGCCGTTCTTCTGCGGGAGCGATGCGCCGGGCTCACATCGGCACCCGCGTCATGCTCTCCACGCCGGCGGCGATCACCACTCCATCGTGCCCGACATCACCGCCTGCGCGGCGAAGTGCAGCGCCTGCTGCGACGAGCCGCATTGCCGGTCGACGAGGTGCCGGGCACCGCTCCGGCAGCCTCGACGCGAGCACCGCGTTGCGCGCGATGTTGCATCGACTGCTCGCCGACCTGGCCCACGCAGCCCATGATCACGTCCTCGATCAGCGCCGGGTCATGGCTGCGCGCTCGACCAGCGCGTCGAGCACTTGCGCGGCCAGATCGACCGGATGCCAGCCTGCCAGCTTGCCGCCGCGCCGGCCGCCGGCGGTGCGCGCTGCAGCGACGATGTATGCCTCTTGCATTTCGATCTCCTGCCTGGTCGTGTGTATGTTTATAGGGACCTTGCGATCACTTCTTTCATGATCTCGCTCGTACCGCCGTAGATGCGCTGCACCCGCGCATCCACGTACATGCGCGCGATCGGGTACTCCATCATGTAGCCATAGCCGCCGAACAGCTGCACGCATTCGTCGACCACCCGGCCCTGCGCCTCCGAGCCCCAGAGCTTGGCCATCGACGCCGTCGCGGTATCGAGCCTGCCGGCGACCAGGTCTTCCACGCAGCGGTCGATGAACGCACGGCCCACCTTGATCTGCGTTGCGATCTCGGCCAGCTTGAATTGCGTGTTCTGCAGCTCGGCGATCGGCTTGCCGAACGCCTTGCGCTCGCGCACATAGGCCAGTGTCGATTCGTACGCGCCTTCCATCGCTGCGAGTGCAGACACGCCGATGATGAGCCGCTCGTACGGCAGGTCCGACATCAGCTGAAAAAACCCCTGGCCCTTCCGCGCCGCCGAGCAGCCGGTCCGCTGCCACGCTGCACATCGTCGAAGAACAACTCCGATGTGTCCTGCGCATGCATGCCCACCTTGTCGAGCACGCGGCCCACGCTGAAGCCTTTGCAGCCCTCGGTCTCGACCATGAATATCGAGGTGCCGCGTGCGCCTTGGGCCGGGTCGGTCTTGGCCACCACGAGCACCAGGCCGGCCAGATAGCCGTTTGTGATGAATGTCTTGGCGCCATTGATCACATAGCCATCGCCCTGCTTTTCGGCGCGCGTGCGGATGCCCTGCAGATCGGAGCCGGCGCCTGGCTCCGTCATCGCGATCGCGCCGACCAGCTCGCCGCTGCACATGCGCGGCAGGTAGCGGGCCTTCTGCGCGTCCGTGCCATGGTTCAGCAGATAGTGCGCGACGATGCTGTGCACCGACGTGTTCATGCCCGAGAGTCCACGCCGCGCCATCTCCTCGTAGAACACCGCCTCGTGTCGGAAGTCGCCGCCCCCGCCGCCGCAAGCCTCGGGAATGTCCGCGCACAACAGGCCGAGCGCACCCGCACGCCGCCAGATCGCATGCCCAACGTGGCCTTGCTCCCGCGCTGCCCCGTCCGCCGGTGCCATCTCGTCATCGACGAAGCGCGCAACCGTGTCGCGGTATTGGTCGAGATCCGAGTCGCTCCAAGAGCGGGTGAAGTCGAGTGGCATGAACGTTTTCGTTTGGGTCTGAGCTCGATGGGTTGGAAGCTTATCAAGCCAACCAATGCGCTGCTTTCCACCACGCCCCGGCAGGCGCGATGGAGCCGGCTTTGCCGGTCCGAAGGCGCCGCCCCTGGAAGGGGGAGGCGGGAGCCGACCGAAGGGAGCAAAGCCTGGGGGCAAACCTCATCGCTAGATCGTCACCCCTCCGTCCACCACGATCGCCTGCCCTGTCACGAACGATCCGGCCTTGGACGCCAGAAAAATCGCCGCGCCCGCGATCTCGTCGGGCTCGCCGATGCGCCGCAGCGGCGTGGTGGCGGTGCGTTGCTTCGAGCATCTTCGGGTCTTCCCATAGCGCGCGCGCGAAGTCGGTCTTGATCAGCCCCGGCGCAATGCAGTTGACGCGCACGTTGTGCGGGCCGTACTCGACCGCGAGGTTGCGCGCGAGCTGGAAGTCCGCCGCCTTCGAGATGTTGTAGGCGCCGATCACGGGCGAGCCGCGCAGGCCGCCGATCGAGGAGACGATGATGATCGCGCCGTCTTTGCGCTCGATCATCTGCGGCGCGACGAAGCCGATCAGCCAGTGATTGGCCATGACGTTGTTCTCCAGGATCTTGCGGAACTGCTCGTCTTCGATGCCAGCCAGCGGCCCGTAGTACGGGTTCGACGCCGCGTTGCAGACCAGGATGTCGATGCGGCCGAACTGCCGGTTCGTCTCATCGACCAGGCTTCTTCAGCTCGTCCTTCGACGAGATGTTGGCCGGCACGGCGATCGCCGCGCCCCGCACCGTACTTCGCGTTGATCGCGCCGGCCACTTCCGCGCAGGCTCGGCGCCTTGCGTGAGGAGATCACGACGCGCGCGCCCTGCTCGGCCATGCGCTCGGCAATGGCGCTGACCGATGCCGCGCGACGATCCGGTGATGACGGCGACTTGGCCGTCGAGTGAGAACAAAGACATGGGTTGCATCCTTAGGCGAGTCGTGGGCAGCCGGACCTTCGGGCTCGCGAACACGCAGTGCGGTTCGGCCGTTTCCGATGATTGGCCGATCGCTGTTCGACGGTCTGTCGCCGCAGGGACATCCGTCTACGGGAAAGCCCTTCTATTGCTGCTTTGCAGAAAGCGCTTTACTGCACGTTCGTTGCGCACAGAGTCAGACGACCCCGATCGGCCGACGAACCATCAGGAGACGACATGAACCGTTTTGCATTCATGGCAGGCACCGCAAGTGCCGTATTCGGGCTGTTCGGCGCGCCACTGGTTTTTGGGCAGCAGCCCAGCGGCAAGCCGATCCGCATCGGCGTGCCCACCGCAATCCAGCTGCAGGTTGGCCGCGATACGCAGGACGCGGTCAAGATGGCGATCGACGACATCAACGGCAAGGGCGGCGTGCTGGGCCGCCCGCTCGAGATGGTGGCGGCCGATGAAACCGAAAATCCGGAGACCGGCATCAGCGCGATCAAGAAGCTGACCGGCGACGAGAAGGTCGACGTGCTGATCGGCGGCTACACCAGCGGCGTGACGCTGGCGCAGCTGCCGCACATCTCGGCGGCCAAAACGATCTACCTCAACGTCGGCTCGGCATCCCCCTCGACCAATGCGAAGGTGAAGACCGACTACGACAACTACAAGTACATCTTCCGCGTCGGCCCGATCAACGCCGCGCATCAGGCGCGCGAGATGACGGGGTTCATCTCCGGCTTCGTCAAGGGCGATCTGGGCATCAACAAAATCGCGATCGTCGGCGAGAACGCGAAGTGGGTGCAGGACCTGGTGCCGCTCCTGAAGAAGGGCGCGACGGCCGCCGGCGCCGACATTCGTGCGACCGAATTCTTCGACGCGCAAACTTCGGACTTTTCGCCGCTGTTCTCCAAAATCAAGGACTCCGGCGCGCGAGTATCTGATCGTGATCCTGTCGCATGCGTCGAGCGACATCTTCGCGAAGCAGTGGTACAACACGCGCTTTCCGATGCCCTACGGCGGCATCGATGTGAAAAGCATGGACGGCGATTTTTGCGACCGCATCGATGGCAAGTCGGTCGGCGAGATGGCCGGCAACTTCGCGGTCCGCGCCGAGCTCACGCCCAAGACGATTCCGTTCTTCGACGAGTTCAGAAAGCGCACCAATCGCTCGCCGGTCTACACCGCGTTCGGTGCGAACGACTCGGTCTACATCTACGCCGAAGCCGTCAAGCGCGCGGGCACGCACCGACACCGACAAGGTGATCAAGGAGCTCGAGAAAACCAGCTACGTCGGCATTCCCGGCACCATCGAGTTTGACGAGACGCATGACGTGAAGCCCGGCAACGCGAACTACAAGGGCCCGAACCTGCTGTTTGCTCAGTGGCGGGAAGGCTGCAAGCGCGAAGTGATCTATCCGAAGGAACGCCGCACCGCGGAGTTCGCCTAGCCGGAGTGGGTCAAGAAGTAGTAGGACAACCGTTTTGCTCCGGCCCGGAAACGTTGAGCGCAACGAAGCAGCGGAGCGTCCACCACTGTGCTTGAAATCCTGATTGTCGGCGCCGTCAGCAGCGCGATCTACGCGATGCTGGCGGTCGGCTTCACGCTGATCTTCGGCGTCGCGCGGATCCTGAATCTCGCGCATGGCAGCTTCTATGCGTTGGGGGCTTACGGCGCCTACTTCTTCACGTCCCAAGCGGGCTTGCCGCTCTTGCCCGCCGCATTGTTGGCCATCGCATTCGTGGCACTGTTCGGCATCGTGGTCGAGCGGGTGCTGATCCGGCCGATGCGCAAGAAATCGCAGCTTGCGGTGCTGATGATCACGCTGGCAATCGCGCTGGTGATCGAGCAGGCGCTGTTCCTCACGTTCGGCTCCGAATACCGCAACGTGCCGGCGTTTGTCGACAAGATGGTCACGATCGGCGGCGTATCGATCGGCGGTGCGCGGCTGCTGGCTTTGGGCGTCGGCGTGGTGCTGATCGCCGCACTCTGGCTGTTCATCCAGCACACGCGGCTCGGCTCGGCGATCCTCGCGATCTCGCAAGACCCGGAAGCGGCGCAGTACATGGGCATCCCGAGCGACCGCGTCTTTGCGATCGTGATGGGCATTTCGGCCGCGTTCGCAGCCGCTGCGGGCGTGCTGGCCGGGCCGTTTCTGACGGTGCAGCCGACGATGTGGCTGCTGCCGATCGTGAAAGCTTTTGCAATCGTCGTGGTCGGTGGCCTGGGCTCGATTCCGGGCAGCATCCTGGCGGCGCTGATGCTCGGCTACGCGGAGACGATCGTTGCCTACATGGTGTCGAGTTCCTGGACCGAGATCGTCTCCGTGCTCGCGACCCTGCTGATGCTGATGTTCCGCCCCGCCGGCATCTTCGGCCGGCGCGCGGCGTTCTGAGCGTTCGGGCCATGTTCGGCGGTCGTTTCAAGCCCGTGCATCTGATCGGCGCGATCGGCGTTCATCCCTCTGATGGCTGCACTGCCGCTGCTGTTCGGCACCAGTTATCTGGTCGGCGTGCTCACCGTCAGCGTGATCTACGGCATCTGGGCCGTGACCTGGGACTTCATGTCGGGCCTCACGGGGCGCGAGAATTTCGGCCACAGCTTGTTCATCGGCGTCGGCGCCTACACGGCCGGCTTCATGAACACGACGTATGGCCTGAACGGCTGGTGGAGCCTGCCGGCATCGATGGTCACTGCATCGTGCTTCGCCGTCCTGCTCGGGCTGCCGACCTTGCGGCTGAAAGGCCCCTACTTCGCTCTTGCGATGCTGTCGGCGGCGGTCATCATGCAGCGGTTGATGCTGATTTTCTGGGAGTACACGGGCGGCGAGGAAGGCATCAACGGGCTCGAGCCGCTGATCCGCTCGCAGCTCGGCTTCTACTACTTCGCGCTGGCCGTGCTGGTGCTGATCACCGGCGGATTGCTGGCGCTTGCGCATTCTCACTGGGGTCTGATCCTGCGCGCGATTCGCGGCGACGAGGCGACGTGCCAGGCGGCCGGCATCAACATCACGTTCTACAAGATCGCCTCTCTCGTGATCAGTGGCGCGCTGGCCGGCCTGGGTGGTGCGATGTATGCGCACTATCAGCTGCAGGTCAGCCCGCAGTTGTTCGCGGTGGTCACGTCGATCACGATCATCACGATGGTCTATGTGGGCGGCATGGGCACCGTGTACGGCCCCGTGGGCGGTGCAATCCTGCTGATCCTGCTGACCGAACTGCTGCGCGATTTCGGCGAATGGCGGCTCATGATCTACAGCTGCACGCTGATTTTGATTCTGTTCTTTTTGCCCAACGGCTTGATCGCGCCGATCTGGCGGCGCATCGCTGGTGGCTGTCGCCCACAGTCGGCGCCGATGGTGCAGGCATCTTCCGATCCGCTGCGATCGACGCGGCCCGCCGTGGCGGGCACCGGCGCTGCACTGACACCGCCACCGGTCCGCCCGGCGTCCGATGCCGCAAGAAAGGCTGACCGATGAGCGCCCCGCTGCTCGAAGTCGCCAATCTGAACAAGCACTTCGGCGGCCTGCATGCCGTGAAGGACGTGTCGTTCACGGTCGCGCCGGGGGAATTCATCGGCATCCTCGGGCCGAACGGGGCCGGCAAGACCACGCTCTACAACCTGCTGACCGGCTTCATCGCGCCGGACACGGGCGCCAGCGTGGTGTTCCAAGGTCGCTCCCTTCTGGGCTTGGCGCCGTACAAAGTGGCCGCGCTCGGCGTTTCGCGCACGTTTCAGCTGTGCCGGCCGTTCGTCGGCATGAGCGTGCTGGAGAACGTGGTGGTCGGCGCGCTCGGCACCAAACGCGCGGGCACGAACAATCTCGAAGCGCAGGCTGCGACGCTGCTGCGGCGGGTCGGCTTGTCCGGCAAGGAACAGATCCCCGTCGAAGTGCTGTCCTACGGCGACCAGCGCCGTCTCGAGATTGCGCGCGCGCTGGCCGCCAAGCCGGCCATGCTGCTGCTCGACGAGCCGTTCGCGGGCCTGGGCAGCGGCGAGATCGAAGACCTGTCGGTGCTGCTGCGCCAGGTGCATGCCGACGAAGGCCTGACGATCCTGCTGATCGAGCACAAGTTGAAGGAATTCATGCGCTTGGTCGGCCGCGTGATTGCGCTCGATTTCGGTGAAGTGATCGCGCGTGGCACGCCGGAAGCGATCGTGCGGCATCCGGCCGTGATCGAAGCCTATATCGGCCGCGGCAACGAAGCCGACGCTGTCGGGGAACCTGCCGATGCTGCTTGAACTGCGCAAACTGTCGGTGTCCTACGGCAAGGCGGTCGCGCTCGAAGACGTGACGCTGCACATCGCGGCCGGTGAGTTCGTTGCGGTGCTGGGGCCGAACGGCGCGGGCAAAAGCACGTTGCTCAAAGCCATTTCGCGCGCGCAGCCATCGACCGGGGTGCTCGAATTCCAGGGCGAATCGCTGCAGGCGCTGCCCGCGCACGTCGTGGTTGGCAAAGGCATTTGCCATTGCCCGGAAGGGCGCCGGCTGTTTCCCGAGTTGACGGTGCTTAAAAATCTGATGCTTGGCGCTTATCTGCGGCGCGATGCTGCGGAAGTGCAGGTCGATCTGAAGCGGGTTTACGAGCTGTTCCCGATTCTCGAAGAACGCGCGCCGCAAATCGTCAGCACCCTGTCCGGCGGCCAGCAGCAGATGGTCGCGATCGGCCGCGCGCTGATGGGCAAGCCGAGCCTGCTGCTGCTTGACGAGCCGTCGGTCGGCATTGCGCATCGGCTCAAGATGGAAATCTTCGGCGCGATCAAGCGCATCCAGCTCTCCGGCACCGCGATCCTGATGGCCGAGCAGGATGCGCAGTCGGCGCTGCGCATCGCGGACCGGGTTTATGTGCTGGAGCATGGTCACGTCGGCCGCGTCGGCACCAGCGCGGAGCTCGGCTCGGACGACTACATCCGGCAGGCTTATCTGGGCGTGGGTTGAAACGCAGCCCACTGGATGCGCCGAGGGCTCGATCCTCAGCCCGTCGACACCTGCAAGCGAGCTCATTCGCTTTCAATCGTCCTCGAAACGCGGCTCGCGTTTCTCGACGAATGCGTTGATCGCCTCCAGGTGCTGCGGGCTCTTGTGCGCGATCACCTGCAGCCCGGCCGACATCTGCAGCAGCGATTCGATCCGCATGTGCTGGCCTTCGCGCATCAGCCGCTTGGTCATGCGCAGCACGTTGCCGGGGTTGCGTGCGATGCGCTGCGCGAGTTCGTTGGCGGCCGGCAGCAACTGGTCCGGCGCCACCACGCGCGAAACCAGCCCGCAGCGCAACGCCTCGTCGGCCGGCACCGGGTCGCCCGTGAACGCCATCTCCATCGCCTTGGCCATGCCGACCGCGCGCGGCAGCAGCCAGGCGCCGCCGTCGCCGGGGATCAGGCCGACGCGGATGAAGCTCTCCGCAAAGCTCGCCGATTCGGACGCGATGCGCAGATCGCACATGCAGGTCAGGTCGCACCCGGCGCCGACGGCCGCGCCGTTCACCGCCGCGATGGTCGGCACTTCGAGGTGGTAGACCGCGTTCGTGAGCCGCTGGATGCCGAGCAGATACCACTGGCGAATGGCCGCTGGTGACATCGTGTCGTCGCAGAACTTGCGCATGTCTTTCACGTTGCCGCCGGAGGAGAAAACGGTGCCCGCGCCGGTCAGGATCACAGCGCGCACCGACATGTCGGCGCCGATGCGCTCGCATGCGGCGACGAACTCGTCGACCGCGCTGTTGCCGGTCAGCGCATTGCGCACCTCGGGCTGGTTCATCGTCAACGTGACGATCGGGCCGGCTTGTTCGTACAGAAGAAAGTCGCTCATGGTCTGGGCTTTGTTCAAATAAGTTGGGGTGGATGCGTCGTCAAGCCGTTTCGACCGGCGCGAGCGCGTCGAGCACGAAGTCGAGCGCGTCGCCTTGCGATCGGTTCAGCAGCGCGCCGCCGATGCGCCGGTGCCAGAACGTCTCGGCGTGGTAGTCGAGCCGCCACTCATGCAGCCGGCGCGTCCACAGATGCAGTGGATATTCGGCGGTGATGCCCATCGCGCCATGCACGGCGTGTGCTACCGCCACCACGCGCGGCACCGCAGCGCTCGTGCGCGCCTTGGCCAGTGCGGCGTGCAGCGCGGACGATGGCGACTGCGGCAGCCCGGCCTGCGCGCCCATCTCGGCGGCCAGCATGGCCGCACGCGCCAGCTCGGCGATCTCGCTGATGTTCTGCTGCAACGCCTGAAACTTGCCGATCGAGCGGCCGAACTGCACGCGCTCGTTCGCAAATTGCACCGTCATGTCGAGCGCCTTGTCAAGCGCGCCGGCCATCAACGCAGCCCAGAGCACGGCGCCGGTTTCCAGACAGGGCACCGTCTCGCCCAACTCGATCGCCGCATCATCTGGCCAGCCCGACCAACGCAAGTGCGCCGACATGCTGCCGTGCACACCCAGGTCCTGTTTCTCTGCCAAAGCGGTCGGCAACATCCAGGTGGTGCCACCACGTTGCACAACCACCCAGTCCGCCAAGCGACCGAACGGCACCGTGCGGGCGGTCCAGCCGCCATCGGCGGGCATCAGCGGCGCAGCCGCCAGCGCGATCGGCCCAGCCGGTGCCTGCTTGCCGCGCTGAGCGAGCAGCAGCCGCGCCCAGCAAGTGATGGCCAGCGGCACAGGCAGCGCGTGCCGGCCCGCAGCCACCAGCAACCCGAACGCTTCGTGCAACGACAAGCCGGCGCCGCCCGCGTCTTCCGGAGTCAGTGCATCGCAAAACCCGGCCTCTTCGACCGAGCGCCACAGCCCGGTTGCGTCACCACCGTCCTCGATCGCTCGCACCGCCGCCGGCGTGGCGATGCTTGCAAACAGTCTGTCGGCCGAATCGGCCAGCATGTCATTCATGAGTGATCGGCCTTGTTCATCCAACGCTGGCTTGGTTCAGCAGCCTTGCCAACTGCTGCAGATCCTGGACAGAGGCAGTCGGCGCAACCCAGCCCGGCGAGGCTCCCTTTCTCGGCGAGCAAGGCCGGTCGAAGGAGCGAAGCTGCTCGGCGCACACGCCCACCAGCAGGCGCCGCGGAGCCGGCTCTCCGCCGGGCCACTGGCGTCGCTCCCGGTGAGGGGGAGGCGCAAGCCGACCGAAGGGAGCGACGCCTGGGGGTGAGCAACATTCGATGATGAGCGCGCGCATCACCTCAACCCAAGGCCCCGAGCAATCATCCCGCGCAAGATCTCGCGCGTGCCGCCGCGCAGCGAATAAGTCGGTGCGATCTGGCTGACATAGGCCAGCGTGCGCAGCAGGTCGTCGGCCATCTCGCTAGAAATCTCTTCGCTGCCGAGTGCATCGGCAAGCCAAACCGGAATGTCCTGCTCGAGTTGCGTGCCGAGGTCTTTCACGAGCGCCGCTTCGATCATCGGGCTTTGCCCTGCCGCAAGTTGCGCGGTCAACGACACCGACATCGAACGCAGCACCGCGATCTCGGTCACGACACGACCAGCCAACGCCACTTCGGCCGCACCCGGCTCAATGCCCGTCGCATGACGCGCGCGCAGGTGCGCGAGCCATGCGTCGAACAGCACAATGCTCGAATAGATGCGCTCCGGCCCGCTGCGCTCGAACGCAAGTTCCGCATTCACCTGCCGCCAGCCCGCACCTTCCTCGCCGACCAGCGCGTCTTCGTCGAGCCGCACGTCGTCGAAGAACACTTCGTTGAAATGCGCATCGCCGGCCAGATCCTCGATCGAGCGCACCCTGATGCCGGGCAGCGACAGATCGACGATGAACTGCGACAGTCCTTGCTGCCGATCTTCCGGCGTTCCGGACGTGCGCACCAAAGCGATCATGTAGTGGGAGCGATGCGCGTTCGTGGTCCAGACCTTCTGCCCGTTGAGGCGCCAACCGCTGCCGTCGGCCGCGCGGGTGGCGCGCGTGCGCACGCTGGCCAAGTCCGAGCCGGCCTGGGATTCGCTCATGCCGATGCAGAAGAACGCCTCGCCTTGGCAGATGCGCGGCAGATAAAACGCCTGCTGGCGCTCGTTGCCGAACTTCAGGATCAGCGGGCCACTCTGCCGATCTGCGATCCAGTGAGCGGACACAGGCGCACCGCGACTGAGCATTTCTTCGACCAGCACAAAGCGGCTGAATGCATCCATGCCCGCGCCGCCGACCACCTTCGGCAACGTCAGCCCGACCCATCCCCGCGCCGCCATCGCGCGGCTGAAGTCGGCATCGAACCCCATCCACGAGCGGGCGCGCTGCTCGGTGGAAAAGCCCTGCAGCCGCTCATCGAGAAATGCACGCACGTCGCGCCGCAGCGCCTGTGCATGCGGCGGCAGGTGCTTGAGTGGAAATGTTTGCAACTGCGTCATGGCAATCGGTCCGATCGATTCGTTTCATGCGAACCGTGCATGCAAAGACGCGGTCGCATCACTCCTGCAGTCCGACGTGACTTCGGCCAGCGACAACTGCATCCAGTCGAACAGCAGCGGCAATGCTACGCACGCGCCAGCGCAGCCCACATGATTCATTCGCTGGCGCAATTGCCGAAGCGTGCGGTTCGAATGCTTGAGTCTTCGGCTTGTTGTGGTGCGCCTGCTCGGCCATACATGACCAGCGTTGTCTTTTTTGCAAAGTGTAGACCCGGTGGCAAGATGGACAGCCCACTGCAAACCCGTAAACCTCCATGAAACTCGCTGGTTCCTGCCATTGTCAAGCCGTGCGCTTCACCGTCGAATCGCACCAGCCGGTGCCGTTCATGCGCTGCTACTGCACGATCTGCCGCAAGACCGCGGGCACGGGCGGTTATGCGATCAATCTGGGCGCAGACCGTGCGACGCTGCAGATCGAAGGCAAGGAGCATCTGTCGGTCTACCGTGCGCGTATGGCGGACGGCAGCACCAGCACCGGCGAACGAAATTTTTGCAAGCATTGCGGCACCCCACTCTGGCTCTACGACCCAAGCTGGCCAAACCTCGTGCACCCGCACGCGGGCGCGCTCGACACCGAGTTGCCCACGCCGCCCCACGCTGTGCACATGATGCTGAGCTCCAAAGCGAATTGGGCAAAGCCGTGCGTGGAAGCCGGCGACGCGCGTTTTGACGAATACCCTGCTGAGTCGCTTGCCGATTGGCATCGGCGCAACGGGCAGGTGTACTGATCGGGCGGCATCGCTGGTTGCCCGCTGGTGCTGCGTCGGCAAGCACTTAGGATGGCGCCCTCGCGCTTTCCATTGCTGCGGCTGTCTTCCCCTCCTCAATTGCTGCATGAGCTATTTCCTGATCAAGCGTCTGCTCACGTTGCTCGTGACGCTGCTGGGCGCCTCGATGGTGGTGTTCCTGGTGCTCGAAGTGTTGCCCGGCAACGCCGCGCAGACCCTGATGGGGCCGGACGCAGCACCCGAAGCGGTGGCCGCGCTGGCCGCCAAGCTCGGCCTGGATCGGCCAGCCATCGCGCGCTACGTCCAATGGCTCGGTGGCATGCTGCTGCACGGCGATCTGGGCAACAGCTATGCGTATGGCTCGCCGGTGCTGGAGTTGGTGGCCGAGCGGCTGCTGGTGACCGTGCCGCTTGCCTTGATGGCAATGACGCTCACGGTGGTGCTCGCTTTGTCGGCCGGCGTCTATGCGGCCGCGCGGCACAACCGCTGGGGCGACGTCGGCATGATGGGGCTGGCGCAGGTTGGCATCGCGATCCCGAATTTCTGGTTTGCGATCGTGCTGATCCTGATTTTTTCGGTGAAGCTGCAGTGGTTCTCGGCCGGCGGCTTTGCGGGCTGGGGCGAGCCGCTCGCGGCGTTCAAATCGTTGCTGCTGCCGGCGATCTCGCTTGCGGTTGTGCAGGCGGCCGTCCTCGCGCGCGTGACGCGCTCCGCCATGCTCGACGTGCAGCAGGAAGACTTCGTGCGCACCGCGCGCGCCAAGGGGTTGAGCCGGCGCGGCGCACTGCTGCGGCACGTGCTGCGCAACGCGATGATTCCAGTGGTCACGATGATCGGGCTGCAGTTCGGCCAGTTGCTGGCCGGCACCATCGTGGTGGAGAGCGTGTTTTATCTGCCGGGCCTGGGGCGGCTGATCTTTCAGTCGATTGCAAACCGCGATTTGATCGTGGTGCGCAACTGCGTGATGCTGCTGGCCGCGATGGTCATCGTCGTCAACTTCGTCGTCGACGTGCTGTACGCGGTGATCGATCCGCGGGTGCGGGCGGGTCGCGCATGAACGGGACGGCCGTCGATTGCATCGCGAAAGGACGCGACGCTTGAACGCGAACCCGATGGCCGCATCGACCGATGCACCGCCGGCCGTCACCGTCCGAGCCGCGCCGTCGCTCTGGCGCCGCGCGCCGCGCCATCGCAGCTTTGTGATCGGTGTGCTGCTCGCCTTGCTGCTGCTCGGATCGGCCGCGCTTTCGCTGGTCTGGACGCCGTGGTCACCGTACGAGATCGACCTTGCGGCCAAGCTGCAGGCACCCTCGTCCGCTCACTGGCTCGGCACCGATCCGTTCGGGCGCGACATCGTCTCGCTGCTGCTGGTCGGTGCACGCAATTCAATTCTGGTCGGCGTGATTGCGGTCGGCATCGGTCTCGTGATCGGCACCGCACTCGGCTTGTTCGCAGCAGCGCGACGTGGCTGGTTCGAGGAAGTGGTGATGCGGCTCGCAGACTTCACGTTTGCTTTTCCCGCGATCCTGTCGGCCATCATGCTGACGGCGGTGTTCGGGGCCGGCATCGTGAACGCGATCATCGCAATCGGCATCTTCAACATCCCGATCTTCATCCGCGTGACGCGCGCTTCGGCCAACTCGGTCTGGGCGCGCGACTATGTGCTGGCCGCCAGAGCCTGCGGCTTTGGCAAGTGGCGTATCACGCTCGACCATGTGCTGCCGAACATCGCTTCGGTGCTGATCGTGCAGGCCACCATCCAGTTCGCGATCGCGATCCTCGCGGAGGCCGCGTTGTCGTACCTGGGCCTCGGCACGCAGCCGCCGCAGCCCAGCTGGGGACGCATGCTGGCCGAAGCGCAGACGCTGCTCTATCAGGCACCGCAGCTCGCGGTCTGGCCGGGGCTGGCGATCGCGTTGGCGGTGCTCGGGCTCAACCTGCTCGGCGATGGCCTGCGCGATCTGCTCGATCCGCGGCTGGCACGCAAGCGTTGACGAGCGCTGGGCAACGGCAGATGACCACACTGCTTGAAGTCGCTGACCTGCGCGTGCGCCTGCAGACGCCGCGCGGTCCGGCCGATGCGGTGCGCGGCGTCGACTTCTCCATCCAGCGCGGCCAGACCCTCGGGCTGATCGGTGAATCGGGCTGCGGCAAGTCCATCACGGCGCTGGCCTTGATGGGCTTGGCGCCGGACAGCGCGACCGTCGGCGGCAGCGTCCGGCTGCAAGGCCGCGAGCTGGTCGGCGCCAGCGAAGCCGAACTCTGCAAGGTGCGCGGCGACCGCATCGCGATGATTTTTCAGGAGCCGATGACCGCGCTGAATCCCGTGCACACGATCGGCCGGCAGGTGAGTGAGCCATTGCGGCTGCATCGCAAGGCGTCGGGCGCAGACGCGCGGGCCGCGGCGCTCGCGCTGCTCGATCGGGTCGGCATTCCTGACCCGGCTGCACGCTTCGATTCGTACCCGCATCAGTTTTCCGGCGGCCAGCGCCAGCGCATCGGCATCGCGATGGCGCTGGCCTGCGGGCCCGACCTGCTGATAGCGGATGAGCCCACCACCGCGCTTGACGCCACCATCCAGCAGCAGGTGCTCGACTTGATCCGCGAACTGGTGGCCGAGCGCGGCATGGGCTTGCTGCTGATCTCGCACGACCTGCGCCTGATCGCGCGCAACGCGCAGCAGATGCTCGTGATGTACGGCGGGCTGGTGGTGGAGCGTGGGCCGACCGAACGCGTGTTCGCCGAGATGGCGCATCCGTATACGCGCGGCCTGTTCGCCGCCCGGCCGCGGTTGGGCGCACGCGGCCAGCGGCTCGCGACGATCGCGGGCGCTGTGCCGGAGCTGATCGATCTGCCGCCCGGCTGCCCGTTTGCCGGGCGGTGCGGCTTCACGATCGATGCATGCAGCAAGGCGTTGCCCGCGTCGGCGGCCGTGTCCGCATCGCACAGCGCGCGCTGCATCCGGCTCGATGTCGTCGCCGCTGCAACAGCGGGCCCTGCAGAGCACCTGACATGACGACAAACGACCTGCTGCTCGAAGTTCGCGAAGTCACCCGCGACTACGCAATGCCGCGCACGCATCTGTGGCGCGCGCCGCCCGTGGTGCACGCATTGCAGGGGGTGAGCCTGACGGTCACGGCCGGCCGCAACCTCGGCATCGTCGGCGAGTCGGGCTCGGGCAAGTCGACCTTGGCGCGCATCGTGATGGCGCTGGAGCGACCGACGTCGGGCACGGTCAGTCTGTTGGGAAAGGACCTGTTCCAGCTCGACCCGGCTGCACTCAAGGCCGCGCGGCGCGACTTCCAGATGGTGTTCCAGGACCCCTACGGCTCGCTCGATCCGCGCCAGACCGTGGCGGCGATTGTTGCCGAGCCGCTGGCTGCGCAAGGGGAATCGTCGCCCTCCCGACGCCGCGAACAAGCTGCGCAAACCCTGACTTCGGTGGGCCTGCGCACCGCCGATCTCGACAAATACGCGCACGAGTTCTCCGGGGGCCAGCGCCAGCGCATCGCGATCGCACGCGCGCTGATCACGCGCCCCAGACTGATCGTCGCCGATGAGGCGCTGTCTGCACTCGACGTCTCCGTGCAGGCGCAGGTGCTGAACCTGATGGCGGACCTGCAGCGCGAATACGGCGTGACGTTCCTCTTCATCAGCCACGACATCGCGGTGGTCGGTCACTTGTGCGCGGACGTGGTCGTGATGCAGGCAGGCCGGATCATGGAAGCCGGGCCGGTGGAGCAGGTGCTCGACCGGCCACGGCATGACTACACGCGGTCCTTGCTGGCGGCGAGCGCTTGAACCTCATCCGCTGCGCATCTGCCTTGCTTGAACACACGCTGCGGCTGCGGCGGATGCTTAGCCAGACCACGGCCGGCCCAGCCAGCGGTCGAATCGGACGGCTTTCCAGGCGTTCACCGGGTCGCCCGGCGCGCAAGAAACGCGCGCATCACGCGTTGCGGCTCACCGCTCGCATAGCAATCGAGCTGGTAGCCAAGCGCCGCCGTGCACGCCTCTTCGAAGTCGGCCTGCGTACGCTCACAAAAACGTCGCTTGGTCGCGCGGAAGGCGGCCTGAGGGAGACTCGCGAGCTGTTGTGCGCGTTCAACCGCACAGGGCAGCACCCGTTCGGCAGGCACCAGTTCATTGACCAGCCCGAGTTGATATGCGCGTTCTCCACCGATCAGCTCACCCATCAACGACAGTTGCTGATTGAGTGAATGACCGATCTGCAACGACATCAGATACGACCCGACGATGCTGGCCAGCCCGGCTTTCACCTCGGGCTGGCCCATGCGCAGCGTCGGGTGTGCCACACGCAGATCGCACATCAGCGCCATCTGAAAACCGGCACCCGCGGTGCTGCCGTTCAGTGCGGCGACGATCGGCTTGGTGACGTTGCGCACCGCCCGGTACATCGCGTGCTGCCGGTCGAGCCAGCCGCTGAGCGTTTGCGCATCGAGCGTGGCCGACTCATCCAGGTCCTGCCCGCTGCAGAATGCGCGCGCGCCGCTGCCGGTCAACACGATCGCATCCACTGCATCATCGGCGTCGAGCATCGGCAAAGCGTCGGTCAGCGCAGCGCGCAAGGCATCGTTTACCGCGTTCAATACATTTGGGCGGTTCAACCGGACCACGGCGACGCGGTCGGTCACATCGATCAAGACGGGATCGTCGTTGATGGCCGTCAAGGGAGCAGCCTCCTTGCAGATTGTTCAGGCGCCATTTGAAAACCGGGTGCGTGCCATTCGTCCTATTTGAATCGCCAGGATGTCGATCGGTCAAGTTGAACCCCGCACAGCCTCTATCTCATCCAACGTGCAATTTGCGGCCGGTTCAGGCCGGGGCTGGGGCCGCTGCTGTTCAATCGCGCTGCCACCTCAATCGATTAGGCTTGCCGTCATGCTCGACATCGTTGCCCTTTGCCTCGTCATCACCGCGCTGCTCGCGTACCTGAACCATCGTTTCGTCGGATTGCCGACGGCGATTGGCGTGATGGCGACGGCGCTGGCGCTGTCGCTCGCCATCGTGGGCCTGAACGCACTGGGCGTGGCGCAGGACCTGTTCGCGGCGGAAGAAAAGCTGCTGCGCTCGATCGACTTCCGCGACGTGCTGCTCGACGGCATGCTGTCGTTTTTGCTGTTCGCAGGTGCACTGCATGTGCATCTGGACGATTTGAAGGAATATCGCTGGCAGATTGGCGCGCTGGCCATCATCGGCACGATTGCCTCCACGCTGGTGGTGGGCTTTTCGCTCCACTACATGCTGCCGTTGCTGGGCCTGAGCCTGGGGCTGCCGTATTGCCTGCTGTTCGGTGCACTGATTTCGCCGACCGACCCGGTGGCGGTGATGGGCATCCTGCGCACCGCGGGCGCGCCGAAGAACCTGGAGACGGTGATCACCGGCGAATCGCTGTTCAACGACGGGCTCGGCGTGGTGCTGTTTTCAATGCTGCTGGGCGTGGCGGCAAGCGGCGTGGTGCCCACCGCGGGCGAAGGGCTGATGCTGCTGCTGCACGAAGCCGGCGGCGGCATCGTGTTCGGCCTGGTGCTCGGCTACGTCACGTACCGGCTCATCAAGAGCATCGACCAGTATCAGGTCGAAGTGTTGCTGACGCTGGCAGCCGTCGTGGGCGGCTATGCGCTTTGCACATGGCTGCACATCTCGGGGCCGCTGGCCATGGTGGTGGCCGGCGTGATGATCGGCAACCCGGGCCGCAGCCACGGCATGTCGGACATCACGCGCAACTACGTCGACATGTTCTGGGAGCTGATCGACGAGATCCTGAATGCAGTGCTGTTCGTGCTGATCGGCATGGAGGTGCTGGTGGTGGCGTTCCCGAACAACGTGCTGTTCGCCGGCGCGGGCGCGATTGTGCTGACGCTGCTGGCGCGCACGCTGGTGGTGGGGCTGCCGGTGGGGGCGTTGACGCAGACTTTCAAGCTGCCGCCCGGCTCCTGGCGCGTGCTGACCTGGGGCGGGTTGCGCGGCGGCATCTCGGTGGCGCTCGCCTTGTCGGTCCCGGCCGGGCCGGAGCGCGATGTGATCCTCGCGCTCACCTACTGCGTGGTGGTGTTCTCGATCCTGGTGCAGGGGCTCACGGTGTCCAAAGTGATCCGGCAGGCGATGCGCAGCGGAGCCTGAGCGGGCGCCCCCGTCGCTGCCTGCAAACCGGTCGATGCCACGCGCTGCGCTACGATCATTTTTTGCCTATCTCAACCCGCCATCAAGAGGTGTCCTCCCGATGAAACGCCGCGATTTTTCTCTGTCCGCTGCCGCTGCCGTGGGCTTGGCCAGCACGCCGTTCGCCGCCTTTGCACAGTCGCGCCGCAAAGACACCGTGGTGCTCGGCATGACGCTGGAGCCGCCGGGCCTGGACCCGACCGCGGGCGCGGCGTCGTCGATCGCCGAGGTCACGCTCTACAACATCTTCGAGACGCTGACCAAGATCAACGCAGACGGACACGTCACCCCGCTGCTCGCAGAGAGCTGGGAGGTGTCGCCGGACCTGAAGCGCTACACGTTCAAGCTGAAGAAGGGCGTGAAGTTTCAAAACGGCGAACCGTTCAACGCCGAAGCGGTGAAGTTCTCGTTCACCCGCGCAGCGGACGAGAAAAGCACGAACAAGGACAAGCGCACGTTCACCGGCATGGAGAGTGTGCAGGCAACGGATGAGCACACGGTGACCATCGCGGTCAAGGAAATCGACCCGGACTTTTTGTTCCTGATGGGCCAGGCGACCGCCATCGTCGTCGAGCCGAAAAGCGTCGCGACGAATGCGACGATGCCGGTCGGCACCGGTCCCTACAAGCTGGAGAACTGGAGCAAGGGCGCGGCCGTGACGCTGACCGCATGGGACGGCTATCGCGACGCTGCATCGATCGCGATCAAGAAAGCGACGTTCCGCTTCATCCCCGATCCGGCCGCGCAGGTCGCTTCGCTGCTGTCCGGCGACGTCGATGCATACGTGCGCGTGACGCCGCGCGGGGTCGCGCAGTTCAAGGCCGATCCGCGCTTCGCGGTGATCGTGAGCGGCTCGCGCGCGAAGACGATCCTCGCGCTCAACCATGCGAAGAAGCCGCTCGACGACGTGCGCGTGCGCCGTGCGATCTCGGCTGCGATCGACCGCAAAGCCGTCATCGAAGGCGCGGTGGAAGGCTACGGCGTGCCGATCGGCAGCCACTACGTGCCGGGCGCCGACGGCTATGTCGACACCACGGGCGTGAACCCGTTCAACGTCGACAAGGCGAAGGCATTGCTTGCCGAGGCCGGTGTGCAGACCCCGCTGACGCTGACCATGACGCTGCCGCCGACGCCCTACGCCCGCCAGGGCGGCGAAGTGATCGCGGCCGAACTCGCCAAGATCGGCATCGCGGTGAAGACCGAAAACGTCGAATGGGCACAGTGGTTGTCGGGTACGTTCAAAAACAAGAACTACGACCTGACGATCATCTCGCACGTCGAGCCGTTCGACCTCGGCAACTACGCGAAAGCGGACTACTACTGGGGCTACCAGTCGCCGAAATTCAACGCGCTGTACGACAAGATTCGTATCACCGCTGCAGGCGCTGAACGCAATGCCCTGCTCGGCGAGGCACAGAAACTGCTGGCCGAGGATGCGGCCAATGTGTATTTGTTTCAGCCGCAGTGGATCACGGTGACGAACAAGGGCTTGAAGGGATTCTGGAAGGACATGCCGTTGTTCGTGAACGACCTCGGCATGTTGTCCTGGACGTAGAGCGCGCCCCCAGCCTTCGCTCCCTCCGGTCGGCTTTCGGCTTCCCCTGCCAGGGGCGGCGCTGGCGGACCGGCGGAGCCGGCTCCGCGGCGCCTGCTGAAGGATTGGCTCTCCTCCAGACTTCGCTCGCTGCGCTCGGCTTTCGGCTACCCCCACCGGGGGCGACGCCTGCGGACTGGCAAAGCCAGGTCCGCGGCGTCTGATGGAACAGCAGCAAGCGTTGTTTTGAAGGGTTGCGCATCCGCTTGCTTTTCAACTGCCGCGGCTGCCCCTGGCAGCGCGTCAAATCGCATGTTGCATGCGCCGGTGGTATTGAGCTCCGCTGAGCAACGTGCAGTGCGTTCACGATTCGATGTTCGTTTCGGAGTCTTTCCATGTCGGAATCTTCCCTTTGTGATCTGAGCGCGGTCGAGTTGCTCGCGCGTTACCGTGCGAAGCGACTGTCGCCGGTCGAGGTGGTGCGGTCGGTGCTCGCGCGCATCGAGCAGTGCGAGCCGCAGCTGCATGCGACTTACTTGCTGCGGCCAGACGAGGCACTGGCGGCCGCACGCGCGTCGGAAGCGCGCTGGCAGCGCGGCGAGCCGAGCGGATTGCTCGACGGCGTGCCCGTCACGATCAAGGAAAACATCGCAACCCTCGGCGACCCGATGCCGCTCGGCACGGCGGCCACGACGTTGCGGCCGGCGGTGTGCGATGCGCCGCCGGCCGCGCGGCTGCGCGAGGCGGGTGCGGTGCTGATCGGCAAGACGACGATGCCGGATTACGGCATGCTGTCTTCGGGCTTGTCGAGTTTTCACACGCCGGCGCGCAATCCGTGGCACACCGACAAGACGCCCGGCGGCTCGAGCGCGGGCGCCGGCGCGGCGGCCGCCGCCGGTTATGGGCCGCTGCACATTGGCACCGACATCGGCGGCTCGATCCGGTTGCCGGCCGGTTGGTGCGGCGTGTTCGGGTTGAAGCCGAGTCTGGGCCGCGTGCCGATCGATCCGCCCACCATCGGCCGCGTGGCCGGGCCGATGACGCGCAGCGTGGGCGATTCGGCGCTCTTGATGCAGGTGCTCAGCGAGCCCGATGCACGCGACAGCATGAATCTGCCGCCGCAGGCCATCGATTGGGCCGCATTCGATCGGGGCACAGAGCACTTGCGCGGCCTGCGCATCGGACTGCTGCTGAATGCAGGCTGCGGGCTCGACGTGCATCCGCAGACGCGTGCTGCGGTCGAGCAAGCGGCGCAGACGTTTGCCGCGGCCGGTGCGGTCATCGAGCCGATGTTGCCGATCCTGACTGCCGAGATGCTCGGCGGCATCGACCGGTTCTGGCGCATGCGTTCGCACCTCGACTTGGCCGCGCTCGCGCCCGAGCTGCGCGCCAAAGTGCTGCCGGCGATCTGCGACTGGGCCGACAGCGCGGCGGGCATGAGCGGGCCTGCATTGTTCCGCGCGTTCAGCCAGATTCATGCGAGCCGCGTGGCGGCGGTGCAGGGCTGCGCGGCGTTCGACTATGTGCTGTCGCCGGTGTCGCCAGTGCCCGCGTTCGCCGCCGACTGGCCTTCGCCCACCAACGATCCACTGCGCGCGCTCGAACACATCGCATTCACGGTGCCATTCAACATGAGCGAGCAGCCGGCCGCCAGCATCAACTGCGGAACCTTCTCGGCCGACGGCATGCCGATCGGGTTGCAGATCGCGGGCCAACGGTTCGACGACCTCGGTGTGCTGCGCGTGGCGCGCGCGTATGAGCTGCTGCGCGGACCGCAAGCGGCTTGGCCTTCGGTGCCGCGCTGTCCGGTGGTCTGATCGGCTGGGGCACAGCGGCCGTGCCGGCAGCGCAACGGCACTGCGTCAGGCCGCGCGACGCAGGTCAGGCGCCAAGCCGAGCGGCTGCACCAACGGGTGGCGCAACCGCGGCGCCGGGGCCACGGGCCGCGGCGGGTGATAGACCGGCTGCGCCGGCAACCCTTCGAGGTGCTGGGCATCGGCCCACTGCACGATGTCGACATGCCCCGCGGCGTCCACACGCACCCGCCCGATCGCCCCGTTGGGCACCAGCCCCTCGCGCGGGCCGCTGAGCGGCAGGCCCCGCACGCCGCGCCGGATCATGTCGAGCACGCCGCCGTGGGTAAACACGGCGAGCGTCTCGTGCGGATGGGCCAGTGCGAGCTGCCGCAGGGTGGCCTGTACGCGCAGGTAGAAGCTGCGCGTGCTCTCGCCGCCGCCGTCGAACGCATGATCGGCATCGAAGCGCAGCCAGGCGGCCCAGTCGGCCGGGTGCTGCGCCTGGATGTCGGCCACGCGCATGCCGTCGATGCGGCCGAAATGCTGCTCGCGCAGACCGGGCAATTCGGTCACGCTGCGGACATGGCATCCCGCCAGTGGCGCCGCGGTTTGGCGCGTGCGCAACAAATCGCTGCTGTAGAGATGGTCAATTGGCGCTGAGCCCAGCCGCTCGGCCACCCGCCGTGCCTGCACCCGACCGGCCTCGTTCAACGGGACATCGACCTGCCCTTGAAAGCGCAACTCGCGGTTCCAGTCGGTTTCTCCGTGACGAATCAAGATCAGTTCGGGCATGCGCCGATTATCGATGACACGCCATCTCAAAGTCTGTGCGGTTTTCAACACAGCACGCGAGAGCGCTGCTCTACACTGCGGCTATAGCTACATTTTTAGTAGCGTCCAACGTGAAGGCAGTGGGTCGGATAATTGGGCCCAGTGCGTTTCGCACACCGGCCATTTGTGTCCAGATACCTTCAGTTGCCGTACCGTGTTCATCCACCCCCCTTGCCTGTTTCCATCCTCATGATGATTCAACCCGTCGTCTTGTCCGGGGGCTCCGGCACCCGGCTGTGGCCGTTGTCGCGCGAAAAGTACCCGAAGCAGTTGCTGCCGTTGACCGGCGACGATTCGATGCTGCAGGCGACTGTGCGGCGGCTCGAAAACCTCGCGGGTGCCCAGGTCGCCCCGCCGATGATCGTCTGCAACGAGGAATACCGCTTCGTCATCGCCGAGCAGCTGCGCCTGATGGGCCGGCCCGGCAGCGTGGTGCTGGAGCCCACCGGTCGCAACACCGCACCGGCGTTGACGCTGGCTGCATTGATTGCGGCACGCGGCGGCGCGGGCCTCGACCCGGTGCTCCTCGTGATGCCGGCCGATCACGTGATCACCGACGTCGAGGCGTTCCAGGCGGTGGTCAGTGCCGGCGCGGAACTGGCCACCCGCGCGCACGCGATCGTGACCTTCGGCATCACGCCGGATGCGCCGGAGACCGGCTACGGCTACATCCAGGCGGGTGCGTCGCTGGCCAGCGACCGGCAACAAGCAACGGCAGCGCAATTCGAGATCGCTCGCTTCGTCGAAAAGCCCGATGCGGCGACCGCGCAGCGGTATCTCGACGCGGGGGGCTACTACTGGAACAGCGGCCTGTTCATGATGCGCGCTTCCGTCTGGCTGGCCGCGATGAAAACCTGCCGCGCCGACATCCTGCAAGCGTGCACGCAGGCGGTCGAGCAAGGCACGACCGACGGCGAATTCGTGCGCGTGGACCGTGCGGCGTTCGCGGCCTGTCCGTCCGATTCGATCGACTATGCGGTGATGGAGCGGCTTGCAGCCGGCGCTGGCCGGGCCGATTGCGACCCGCCGCGCGGCCTAAGCCATGAGAACGCCGGCTTGCCGCGCGGTGTCGTGCTCCCCCTGTCCGCCGGCTGGTCCGACGTCGGCGCGTGGGACGCGCTGTGGCGCGTGCTGCCCAAAGACGACGCGGGCAACGCGATCGCCGGCGACGTGCTGCTGCACGACTGCCGCGACGTGCTCGCGCTGTCGGGCGGGCGGCTGGTGGCCTGCATCGGCATGCAGGACGTGGTGGTGGTGGAGACCCCCGACGCCATCCTCGTCTCGCACAAGGACCGCACGCAGGACGTGAAGAAGGTGGTCGAGCAGCTGAAGGCCACGAAGCGCGGCGAAGGCCAGACGCACCGCAAGGTGTTTCGCCCGTGGGGCTGGTACGACAGCGTGGACAACGGCAGCCGCTTTCAGGTCAAGCGCATCGTGGTCAAGCCGGGGGGCACGCTGTCGCTGCAGATGCATCACCACCGCGCCGAGCACTGGATCGTTGTCAGCGGCACCGCCAAGGTCACCAAGGGCGATGCGGTGTTTCTGGTCAGCGAGAACGAATCGACCTACATCCCGCTCGGCACCCGGCATCGGTTGGAAAACCCGGGCCGACTGCCGCTCGAGATGATCGAAGTGCAGTCGGGCTCCTACCTGGGCGAAGACGACATCGTGCGGTTCGAGGACGTGTACGGGCGCTGAGCCTGGGAGCGGGCGGACGCCGACCGTTGCTGGAGCGATGCGCTGGTCGGGCGGGTACGCGACGTGAAGGCCAGAGTCGGTCGCGGCCGTCAAACCGCTGAGACCTCCGAGGTATCGAAGCCCGCGGGCATCACGATCTCGAGCATCTCGATGTCCTCGCTGTGGCCGAGCTCGCGGTGCCGGATGCCGGGCGGCTGATGCACGCAGGAGCCGGCTTCGAGCCGCACCGGGCCGTGGCCTTCGTAGTCGAATTCGATCCAGCCTTTGAGCACGTAGACCAGTTGAAACGTCAGGTTGTGCCGATGCGGCTGGCTCGAAAACTCGGTGCCGGCCGCCGCCCGGATCACATGCGCGGCAACGCGGCCGTCCGTTGCCGCTTCGATGCCGAGATGGCGATACTCGAAGAACGAACGCAGGCCACGCTCAAACGCCGCGTCCCTGGCGTGGGTGACGACGAGCCCGGGCACCTGGGTCATGACGATCTCCTTTTTGTTTCGCAGCATGGGCGTGCGTCAGCCACCGAACCCGAGCTCCAGGCCGAACCGCTGCGCGAGCAGCAGCGACAGCCCGATCCACATGATCAGAAACAGCGGCGTGCCGACTTTCACGAAGTCGCTGAAGCGGTAGCCGCCCGCGTTCATCACGAGCAGGTTCGTCTGATAGCCCATTGGCGTCAAGTAGCAGAGGTTGCAGCCGAACAGCACCGCCAGCACATAAGGCTCGGGCGGGAGGCCCAGCGCGCGCGCGATCTCCACCGCCAGCGGTGTGCCGACCGCCGCCGCTGCGTTGTTCGAGACGAAGTTCGTCATCAACCCCATCAGCCCCATCAGCAGCCCGAGCACCCAGGCGCCGGGCCAGCCGTTGACGAGGCCGACGAAGCTCGCCGCGAAGAACTGCGTGCCGCCGGTCAGCGTCAGCGCATCGCCGAGCGCCAGGCTGGCTGCGACCAGCAACGCGACCTTGATCGACAACGCGCCGCCGATGTCGTGCCAAGCCAGCGTGCGCGTGGCCAGCAGCACCAGCACGCCGCCGAGCGCCGCCACCGCAATCGACACGCCGCCCAGGCTGGCCGCCGCCACCACGGCCGCCAGCGTCAACAGCGCGATGGTCGATTTGCGCTGACGCGGCAGCGCAAGCTGCTGGTCGAGCAGCAGCCCGTAGCCGTCGGTCTGCACTTTTTGCAGCGCGGCTTTCTGGCCCTGCATCAACACCACATCGCCGGCGCGGACCTTCATGTCCTGCAGGTCGCCGCGCTGCACCGCCGAATCGGCGCGCGCGCGTTTCAGGCCGATCACGGCGAGGTCGTAGCGACCCGTCAGGTGTTCGCGCCGCAGCGTGCTGGCCACCAGCGGCGAATCGGGCGTGACGACGAGCTGCGCGGCGAGCATCGGCTCGGTGTCGTCGTCCTCGACTTCGTCCTGAGATCGCCCGGCGTCGGTCGTCTCTCCGTGCGAGTGCAGTGGGGCTTCGAGCCGCGCTTCATGTTCCTTCAGGTTCTCCGCCGTGTCGCGCACGACCAGGCGGTCGCCGGCGCGCAGTTTTGCCGTGGGCAGCGGGACCATCTCGGCGCCGTTGTGGCGACGGATGCGCACCAGCGGCAGGCTGCCGCCCGCCCGCTCGACGACTTCGCGCACCTGCGCACCGTCAAGCCAAGTGTCGGCATTCACGCTCAACTCGGCCTCGAACGCGGGCTGGAGGGTTGTCTCCTGCATCGGCTTCAGCCGCCGCAGCAACAGCGGCGCGACCAGCCACAAGTACAGCACCGCAGGCACTGCGGCCATCGCCACGAGCGGGAAGAATTCGAACACCGTGAAGCGCTGCAGGCCAAGACCGGTGGCGAGCGAGACAACGATCAGATTCGTCGACGTGCCGATCGTCGTGGCCATGCCGCCCATCAGCACCGCGTAGTTCATCGGCAGCAGCATCCGCCCGGGTGCCTTGCCCGCGCGCTGCAACGCAGCGACCAGCAACGGGATCAACAGCACCACGACCGGCGTGTCGTTCATCACGCAGCTGGCCGCGCCGGCGCCGACCAGCACCGCCAGCAGCGCCAGGCTCGGCGACTTCTGCACAAGCCACGCCAGCCGCCGGGCTGCGGGCGCCAGCGCGCCGGTCAGCACCAACGCGTGGCCGAGCACCATCAGCGCAAAGATCGCGACCAACGCCGGATGGCCAAAACCCGCGAAGAAGCGGTACGGTTCGACGTTTGGCAGCGGGAAAAGGAAGAACGTGGCCGGCAGCAGCAGCAGAATGGCCAGGCACACCGAGCTGATCTCGAAATGGTCCCAGATGAAGACCGCAAAAACGATGGCAGCGAACGCGATGACGAGCACCGCGTGGCCGGACAAGGAGCCGATGGCGAGAGAAGATAAGGTCCACATTGGGGCGGGAGACTAACCGAAGCGCGTGGCCTGGGGTTGGGACCTGGCAACGACGCCTCGCTCGGCAATCGGTTTCGCTGCGTGGGTCGGTACGACAGCGCTCGGTTCGACGACGAATTTTTTCGGAGCGTCCAGGCCCGCGATGCGGCTTGCACGGGCCACCCCTGCTTCAGACCAAGCCGACAACCGCTTGATCCGGTACGCGCATTTTCGTTTGGCGCGTTTTTTATGTCTTGCCAGCCTGCGCAAACGCCTGCCAAAGCCTGAGCGCACGGTGCTTGACCGGATGAGCGAAATCCCGGCCCATGCTGAGCAGCATCAAACCGTGGCGGATGCACAGCCGGGCGATCAACGCATCCACGGTGGCGAGCTGCACACCGGCTCGGCGTCGTGTGTTGCGCAATTCAGCGGCCACGATGTGGTCGTCGTGGTCGGGAGGCAGCAGTGGCAGCGCAGCAAACCGCTCGACGATCTGCGCGCGCGCCTTCGGGCCGGCGAAGCCTTGCAGCAGCTCCTGCAGGACCCCCCGGTCGTCACGACGATTCCCCCTCCGAGCAGCGCCTCATTCAAGGCCACCATTTCGGGGCCGGTTGGGACGGCGTCCCGGCGCAGCGCCAGCGACCGAACACCTGGGTTGACCAGCAGCGTCACGACCAGGAACGCCCGGCCTTGTGGTCGAACGCGTGGTCCCATTCGGGCTTGCCGAACGGGTCGGCTACGCGATGCGATTGCCTGCGTACGAGGAAAACTTGCAACCCGTTCGTGACAGCGGCCTTGTTGGTTCGCTCGCCGCTGACTTCCAGTGCGCGGTCGAACGGTTCGGAGTCGATTGCAAGATGGGTGGCCATGTGCAGGTCCTTGCACAACAGTCTGCACACGCGCTCCTGATGTCACACCTTGCGCACATCGAGGACCACGCCCTTGCCAGATCGCCTCGGGCTCGTGGCTCTACCGGCTCGTCGGGGATGCTCCACGCGTGACGGTGGGGGCCCGGTCGAGACACCCCCCGATAAAATCGTGCTGCCTCCCACGCGCTGGCTGCACCGCCGCGTTTTGCTTGCCCACCCAGGAATCCGCTCCTTGTCCCTCGCCTCCGAAACCCGCCGCCGCCGCACGTTTGCGATCATTTCGCACCCGGACGCGGGCAAGACCACGCTGACCGAGAAACTGCTGCTGTTCTCGGGCGCGATCCAGATTGCGGGCTCGGTGAAGGCGCGCAAGGCAAGCCGTCACGCGACGTCCGACTGGATGGAGATCGAGAAGCAGCGCGGCATCTCGGTCGCATCGTCGGTCATGCAGATGCTGTACCGCGACCACGTGATCAACCTGCTCGACACGCCCGGCCACAAGGATTTCTCCGAAGACACGTACCGCGTGCTGACCGCGGTGGATTCGGCGCTGATGGTGATCGACGCGGCCAACGGCGTGGAGGCGCAGACGCGGCGGCTGATCGAAGTCTGCCGCCAGCGCGACACGCCGATCATCACGTTCGTCAACAAGATGGACCGCGAAGTGCGCGAGCCGCTCGACATCCTCGATGAGGTGGAGCGCGAACTCGGCATGCCCTGCGTGCCGATGACGTGGCCGGTCGGCCAGGGCAAGCGCTTCGGCGGCATCATCAATCTGCGCACGACTGCGATGAGCGTGTTCGAACCCGGCGCCGAGCGCCGGCCGCAGGAGTTCGAAACCATTGCACTGACCGAGACGGAGCGGCTCACCAAACGCTTCGGCAGCGAGTTCGAAGATGCGATGGAGAGCATGGAACTCGCCGCCGGCGCGTCGCCCACTTGGGATCACGCCGCGTTCCTCGCGGGCAAGCAGACGCCGGTGTTCTTCGGCTCCGGCGTGAACAACTTCGGCGTGATGGAAGTGCTCGATGCGCTGGTCGACCTGGCGCCCTCGCCGGGGCCGCGCAAGAGTTCGCTGATGGTCAACCAGCAGCCGGTGGAGAAGATCATCGAGCCACAGGACCCGGCGTTCTCGGGCGTCGTGTTCAAGGTGCAGGCCAACATGGACGCGAACCACCGCGACCGCATCGCGTTCGTGCGCATGGCGTCGGGCAAGTACACGCCGGGCATGAAGCTCAAGGTGCAGCGGTCCGCGCAAGGAGTTGCGGCCGACTTCCGTCGTCACGTTCTTGAGCCAGCGGCGCGAGGCGGTCGATGAAGCGTATGCGGGCGACATCATCGGCTTCACCACGCACGGCGGCGTGCAGCTGGGCGACACGATCACCGACGGCGCGGCCCTGCAGTTCACCGGCCTGCCGTTCTTCGCGCCCGAGCTGTTCATGACGGTGCTGCTGAGGAACCCGCTGCGCACCAAGCAGTTGCAGCAGGGCCTCGCGCAGTTGGGCGAAGAAGGCGCGATCCAGGTGTTCCGCCCCGACGTCGGCGGCCCGATGCTGCTCGGCGCGGTCGGCCAGTTGCAGTTCGAGGTCGTGCAGCACCGGCTGAAGGCCGAATACGACGCGGACGTGCGGCTCGAAGGCTGCCAGTACACCGGCGCGCGCTGGATCACGGCCGATACGCCAGCCGAGCTGCGTGCGTTCACCGACGCCTATCCGCAGCGCATGGCACACGATGCGGCGAACACGCTCGCTTATCTGTGCACGTCGCCGTACGACGTTCGGTTGGCGCAGGAACGGTTTCCGAAGATCCACTTTCATCCGCTGCGGGAGCATGCGGGGCTGGCGTTGCACAACGCCTGATTGCCTCGTAAAACGTCCACTTTTTTGTGGATATATCAGAAAGGCCATCTTGACCGCCACCGCCAAAGTATCCAGCACCGGCAGCAGCCAGGCGGTGCGCCTGCCCAAGGCGTTTCGTGTCGACGTGTCGGAGATGTGGATCGGCAAGAACGAGGTGACCGGCGAGATCACGCTGAAGTCGAAGGACGATGCGGGGCGGGAAGCGCGCATTGCTGCGTTGCTGCGTTGCTGCGTTCTGAAGGCGATTGAGGACAATCCGGTGCCCGATGACTTCTTGGGCAATGACCGTCGGCAAAACAAACCGCCATCCAATCCGTTTTCGGAATGGGAAGACCTCCAGGCGCCGCATCAGGCCAGACGCCGCGGAGACGGAGATTGATCCACTACCTGGCGGACACGAACATTCTTGACCACTTCGTCCGGCGTCCTCCGCCTCTGCTGCAGCAACGCATGGCGCTGGCGCTCCACCGGCGAGAAATTGCGATATCGACCGTCACGCGCGCGGAGACCCGCCTCGGCTTGTCGCCGATGGACCCAAACGACAAGCGCGTCAGATCGATCAACGCATTGCTGAACGAAATTCCTACACTGGCGTGGACAACCGAAGCGGCCCATTGCTATGGCGAGATCGCCGCATACCTGCTGACGGC
This sequence comes from uncultured beta proteobacterium, assembly GCA_963784295.1. GTDB lineage: Bacteria > Pseudomonadota > Gammaproteobacteria > Burkholderiales > Burkholderiaceae_C > JBBPYC01. Next base: position 83,631 of record CAWAQL010000010.1, on the reverse strand, counting down.
AGGCCTGAAGATCGGCAAGATGGACACGATGATTGCCGCTCACGCGCTGGTGGTTGGCCTGCCTTTGGTCACCCACAACGCCCGTCACTCCGCCCGCGTGCCATAAATGGCTTTGGAAGACTGGACGACTTGAGCACACCTCCCCGCCATGCGCCCACTGACCGACTGGCCCTCTGAAGACCGCCGCCGGCTCATCGGCGTGTTCACCGACATCGACGACACCCTGACCACCGAAGGCGCGATCACGCCCGATGCGCTGGCGGCGCTGGCCGACCTGCAGACGTGCCGGCCTGCACGTGATCGCGATCACCGGGCGACCCGTCGGCTGGAGCGAGCCGTTCGCGTTCGGCGACGCAGCACGCGGCATCGCGCCGTGGCCGGTGGACGCGATCGTTGCGGAGAACGGAGCGGTCGCCCTGCTGAACCGCAGCGCCGGCTCGGATGGCGCTTCTTCAAGCAAAAAAGCCCAGAAGCACTCGTCCAGCAATACGCAGGCGCTATCAAAAATATATCAACAGAGCGTTGAAACCCGCGCCTTGAATGCGATCCGCCTGCAATCCGTCGCCGCCCAGGTGCTGCGCGAGCTGCCGACCGCGCGCCTTGCACAAGACTCGCCGGGGCGCGAAACCGACATCGCCGTCGACCACAGCGAGTTCACGCATCTGCCGCCCGCGCAGATCGAGCACGTCGTGGCGATCATGCGAGCCGCCGGCATGAACGCGAGCGTCAGCAGCATCCACATCAACGGCTGGTTCGGGGACCACGACAAGCTGTCCGGCGCCCGCTGGATCGTGCGGGAACTGTTCGGGCGCGACCTCAATGCAGAGATCGACCGCTGGGCCTTCGTCGGCGATTCGACCAACGATCAGGCGATGTTCCGCGCGTTCGGCAACAGCGTCGGCGTCGCCAACATCCGGCGCTTCGAAACCGATCTCCAGGACTGCCCCGCCTACATTGCACAAGCCGAGCGCGGTGCCGGCTTTGCGGAAGTGGCGCGCGCTATTTTTGCGGCCCGGTCCCGAAGCTGCCCGCGTCGAGCAATCAAGGCACCGTGAACGACACCGCTTCCGAGCGCGCAATCCGTTTGTCGGCGGCGGTGGTGCCGACCAGATCCAACTGGGCGTCGTAGTCGCCTTTGGGCAGATCGAGCCACATTTCGGTCTGGCCGCCATCGAAGCCGACAGCTCCCGGCCACTGACCTCGCCAATCCACGGTCAGTCGACTCTGAGGTCCACCGACCTTGAATGTGCGGTGGCCGCCATGCGTGATGTCCAGGGTCGGCACCCAGCCCCGGCATGCGGCAGCGGTCGACAGACCCTCTTTCAATGCAGCTGCCGCGAAACCGCAGGCTCATCCTGTCGGCGTGAGCCAGCCGAGTCCGAACACCGTGCTCGCGAAGGGCAATTGCGTGCCGCCGAACGAGCCAGCGCAGGCGCAGCCGCGGCCGATCGATCCGCTGCGTTCCACGCCATTTGTCGGCAGCTCGGTCTGCGATGGCGCCCGTGGGTGGCCGGGCGTTGCTCGTTGCTGCGGTCGAGCACGCCGAACCAGCGGCCTGACCGCATGCGCTGCCATCCGCCAGATCCACCACAGCACCGAGTCGCCACACCCTCCGGACAAAGACAGCGTGCGCCCGATGTCAATCGACCCCGTGCTAGCCTGCGCGGCCCTCGCCCACCCCGCTTTGCTCTTTTTCGATCGCTGCAATCCATCATGTCCTGCCGACTGCCACGCCCACCACGCGACGGCGCCCTTCCGGTGCAAATCCCGTCGTTTCGCCGCGGGCACGCCTGACCGATGAGTTTTGCCGCCTGGTCCGCGTTCGCCGGCCTGCTGTTGATCGGCATGGCCTTGATCAGCTCGTTGATCGAGCGGCTGCCGCTCAGCACGTCGATGCTGTACCTGGGCATCGGCTTGTTGCTCAGCCCGCTCGGCTTCGGCTGGGTCGAATTCGAGCCGCTCGGCAAGGCGCTGCTGCTCGAGCGGCTGGCCGAGGTGGTGGTGGTGATTTCGCTGTTTACATCCGGCATGAAGATGGGGCTCGACTTGTCGGACGGGCGCTGGAAGTTGCCGGTGCGGCTTGCAGTGCTGTCGATGCTCGTGACGGTTGCGCTGGTCGCGCTGGCCGGGCACTACCTGCTCGGGCTGTCGATCGGCGTGGCGGTGCTGCTCGGCGGTGTGCTGGCGCCGACCGATCCGGTGCTGGCCGCCGATGTGCAGGTCGATCACCACGAAGACCGGGACCGGCTGCGCTTCGCCCTGACCGGCGAGGCCGGGCTGAACGACGGCACCGCATTTCCGGTCGTCATGCTCGGACTCGGGTTGCTCGGGCCTGCACGAAATCGGTGAATGGGGCTGGCGCTGGTTCGCGGTCGACGTGGTCTGGGCAGTGTTCGCGGGACTTGCGATCGGTGCCGGAGTCGGGCTGGCGGTCGGTCGGCTGGTGCTGCATCTGCGCCGGGCCCATCGCGAAGCCGTCGGGCTGGACCAGTTCCTCGCGCTGGGCGTGATCGCGTTGGCCTACGGCCTGTCGTTGCTGCTGGCCGCCTACGGTTTCCTCGCGGTGTTCGCCGCCGGCGTGATGCTGCGCCAGCTGGAACGGCATGAAACCGCAACGACGTCGAATGCGCGGTCCTCATCGCCCGGCGACACCGGCGACGCCACCACCACGGACGCCGCAGAGAGCGAAGCCGACGACAGCGCCGTGCACCCGGCCCGCGCGCCGGCCTTCATGGCGCACGCCATGCTCGGCTTCACCGAGCAGATCGAGCGCGTCGGTGAAGTCGTCGCGGTGATTGCGGTGGGCTTGCTGCTCTGGACGATCGAATGGCCGATCGAACTCAGCGTCTTCATCGCGCTGGCGTTGCTCGTGATCCGGCCGGTGGCGGTGCTGGTCGGGCTGGCCGGCTCCCGCAGCGCACGCGTGCACCGGGCCTTGATCGGCTGGTTCGGCATCCGCGGCATCGGCTCGATCTACTACCTGATGTATGCGGTGAACCACGGGCTGCCGACGGAGGTGGCAGCGGACCTGATCGGCATCACGCTGGCGGTGATTTCGGTGTCGGTCGTGGTGCATGGGTTTTCCGTGAAGCCGCTGGTCTCGATGTACGAGCGGTTGAAGCAGCGCCGGACGTCGCACTGACCGCGCGCGGCCGCGGCTCGGACCCAAGCAGTCGAGATCAGCGGGTTCGGGCAGCGGTTCAGACCGACAGCAGCGCTTCCGCCGGCGGGTTCGGCGAACCGGGCAGCGCCGATGCGTGCTGCCAGCCGGTGTTCGAGCGGCGCTCGACCAGCGCCTGCTCATCGTCGATGCGCAGCAGATGCAGCCAGCCGTGCTCGACCAGTTGCCGCACCACCTCGTGGCGCGCCATCACGTGGTCGATCATCGGCGCGCGGCGCTTCGATAAACACCGACAGCCGCAGCGGCGTGTGCCGCAGCCGCTGGCCGTCGTGCAGCGACTGCAGCGCCAGCCCGATGCGCAGATCGCCGCCGTTGCCCTCGAACACGCCGATGCGCCCGCCCACCACGTTGTGCAGCAGTCTTGTTGCCGCTGCCGTAGCGGCCGTTGTCGACGGTCGAGGCGTGGTACTGCAGGTTGATCCAGTTCGTCACCACCATCGGTGCGGTCATGATCAGCTCCAGCACCGCACCGTCCGCATCGGCACGGTGGTCGTAGTCGTGCAGAAAGCTGCGGCCGTCCAAGCCGCATCTGCCGGGTGCGCTGCGCGCGGCGCAACGATGAACGCGGCGTTGTCGGCCAGCCCCCATTCGGGTCGCACCTGCGCCCAGTCGTTGGCGCGCTGGCGGATCGATCCGGCGAGCGCCGCGTCGTTGGCCGCCAGCGACGCCAAGCCCAGCGACGGCGCGCGTTCGGCCCGCGTGCGCTGTGCTGCCGCGACCAGCGCGCCGCGCAGCCGCTTGCAGGCGCGCGCCGCATCCGCAGACAGGCCACCGGCCGCATCGGCCTCATACAACGTGAAGTCGTCGGTCGTGGTGTTGTGCAACCCGGCAATGAAATGCGTGTCGGCGGGAATCGCACGGCCCTTCGCGGCCAGCGCGGCGCGCAGCGCTGGCCGGTTCAGCAAGTCGGCCAGCACGCGCGCGTTGATGTCGCCGCTTTGGCCGCCGCAAGCGCCGCAGTCGAGCGATGCCTGCAGCGGATTGTTCGCGCTCTGCGCGCCGTGGCCGGCCAGCAGCACCAGTGGCGCAAAACCTTCCTTGCGGTCCGGCAGGCCGAGCGCGCCAAGCAGCCTGAGCAGCATGTCGGCCGTTGCATCGACCGCCCCTGCGTCGTCCACTCGGCAGCCGCGGCGGCAGACCGGCGGCGCGGGCCGGCAGCCCGGTGTCTTCCCAGCGCGACAGCGGTTTGCTGGACTGCAGGCTGTCGCAGACCAGCTTCGGCGCGTAGGCGAGTCCGCACGCTTCCACAAACCCGAAGCCCGAGGACGCCGCACTGCGCAGCTCGCTCCAGCGCCGCTTCCAGGCCAGCGCCTGTTGCCGACGCCGGCCCAGCGCCTGACCCAGGCCGATGCCGACCGCAGCGTCGGGCGATTCGCTCACGATCAGCCCCGGCGCGAGCAGGCCCGGCAGCTGAGGCCGGGTCAACGCGCTGCCGATCGGCGTGTAGGCGATCGGCAGGCCGAAGAAGCCCGCGAAGCCGCGCGTGCGAATCGATTCGTCGGCCGCCTCCAGCGCTCTGCGAAACGGCTCCGAGCGCACGTCGATGCAAAACACCGCCTGCATCGCCGGGCGCGGGGCGGCAGCCGGCACGGGGGCAGCACGGCGTGGCTGCGCTGGCGTGCGGCACGCATGCGCGAGTGCGTCGGCCAGCGGCTGCTGGTAAGCGAGCTCGACCGCGCGCTGCAGCAACCAGTCGACCTGCGCTGGCGGCGGCAAGCTCGGCGATGCGCGCATCGGCCGCGCACCAGCCAGCGCGCCAGCCTGGATCGGCCGCTGCGGCGGCGCCCGTGTCGTGTTGCAGCAGCCATTCCCAGGCGAGCCGAACGCCGAGCAGCTCCACGATGCGATCGTCCTGCGCCGCACCGGCAAGTCGCGCCTGCCAGCGCAGCCACGCACACCAGGCCGCCCAGCCGCTGATGTCGAGCAGCAGCGCACTCAGGTAATTGGCGGCTGCCTGCGGCGGCAGGCCGAGCGCCGACAACGCGGCCGCGATCAGCGCGGTCGGCTCCTCGGGCAATGCCGCGATCTGCGCCTTCATTGCGCGGCGGCCGCTGCGCCAGAGCAGCGCGCGATCGGTCGCGAGCTGGGCCTTCCAGCTGCGGTACAAGCCGGGGCTCCGGTCGAGCTGCCAACGCGCCTGGTCGTCGTCGAAGAACGCGGCGCAGTGCTGGCTGATCTGGTGCCGCACGATGCTGCCCGGGCCATGCAGGGTCTGGCGGTCGGCCGCATCCAGCAGGTCCGTCACGAGCGGCAGCCGGACGCACGCCGGCGCATCGGCGGCAAGCGCCTCGATCGCCTGCGCGCTCGACACCAGCCCGCCCCCGAGCGCCGCCGCCTGCGCCAGATGTTCCTGCCGCAGACCACCGCTCAGCCACTGCGCACGGAACCAGGCGCGCGGCATCGTCAGGCGCGTGCCGGCCAGCACGTCCAGGCTGGCCGAGGCGTGCGCTGCCGTGTGCTGGCGCCAACCCCAATACGGGTTGACGGCGATCGACTGGTCCAGCGGCCAGGTCGGCGCGATGCGGTCGCAGGCGATGCGAATCGCCTCGGCCAGCGGTGCATCGATGGGGAGGGAAGTGGGCATGTCGAACGCGCGAATCAAGAAAAGTGAACCGGTTGGACCAAGCGCGACGCCGCATCCCCCGGCAGCGGCCGCCGGGGCGTCGGCAGCAGCCGGAACGCGATGCGATTGAACGCTTCGTCCAGAAACAGCCCGCCGTAACACCACGGGTACAGCGCGTGGGCCAGCGCCCCGCGCGGCCGCGCGAGCAGCACCGACTGCACGACGAACAAGCCGATGAAGGCAACGGCGACGATCGGCCACAGCGGCAGCGCCGGGGCTGTCGCCCCCGGGGCGACCCAGCCGTGCATGGCCGCATGCAGTGCGGACCAGACGACCGCCAGCATGGCCGCGGCCAGCATCGGCAACCGCCAGCCAGCCCAAGGCGTTGCAGCGCGCCGGATCATCGGCACCAGCGCCAGCGCGAACACACCGGCCATGACCCACAGCGCGGGCTGCGCGAGCAGCCGGCTGCCGAGCCCCCAGGCGGTGATCGCCAGCGCGAGCAGCGCTGCCGCGCCGGCACCGAGCAACGAAGCCAGCGCCGGCAGCGCCGGCACCGGCGCGAGCCGCCGCACCAGCACCTGTTGCACCGTCTGGCCGGCGTTCAAGAACGCATGCGCCTTGTAGAGCGAATGCGCAACCAGATGCAGCATCGCCATCGACCACAAGCCCAACCCGCACTGCAGCAGCATGAAGCCCATCTGGGCTGCGGTCGACCACGCGAGCGACACCTTGATGCTGATGCGCGTGGTCGTCACGAGTGCCGCGACCACCGCGGTGAAGGTGCCGGCCAGCACCAGCAGCAGCATCGCCGCCGGCACCGCACCGATCAGCCCATACAACCGGATCAGCACGAAGCCGCCCAGATTCACGACGCCCGCATGCAGCAATGCAGACACCGGTGTGGGTGCCTCCATCACCTGGATCAACCAGCCGTGCAGCGGCAGTTGCGCGGTTTTCAACAGCGCGGCCAGCACGATCAGCAGCACGGCAACCTGCGCGGTTGCCGGCAACGCGGTCCCAGCAACCCCGGCGGCCGACAGCTGCGCGATCGACAGCGTGCCGAATGCGAGGTAGAGCAGCACGCAGGCAAGCAGCATGCAGGCATCCGCAGCACGCGCGACGACGAATTTCTTGTGCGCGGCCAGCAACGCCGCGGGCCGAGCCGAGAAGAACGTCAGCAGCCGATGCAGCGCGAGACTGGTGCCGGTCCACGCGAGCGCCAGCACCAGCAGATGGTCCGTCACGACCACGATCTGCACGGCGGCCAGCGTCAGCAGCAACGAGCGCACATAGCCCGGCGCGGCGCGCTCGGTCGCAAGATACGGCCGCGAAAAGCGCACGATGACAGCGCCGACGAACGCCACGAGCAGCGCCATCACAAGGCCAACCGCGTCCGCGTGCAGCCCGAACACGCGCACCGGCCCTGCCACCAGCAGCAGCAGACCGGACGCGGCCACCGCGCCCAGCACCGAAGCGCAGGCCCAGGCCGCCACGCGCCATGCAGAGTCGCGACGGGACGGCGCGATCCACAACGCAGCGAGCAGCAAGATCAGCGCCGGGGCGAGCAGCAGCACGAGCCGCAGGCCGTCGAAAGCGCCATCGAAGAGGAAATGGGGAGACATGAAGAGCAGACCGCGCAAGATGTCCGCAGAAGCGGCAGGCGAATGAAACAGGCGGAAGAACCACCCGGGGATTCGATCGAACCGCCACTTTGGCGGTTTGCAGTCCATCTGTAAAATTCATTGTTTGCCAGGTAACGTGAATCAAAACAGAACGATTGAGCCATGTCGCGCCGGGTCAATTTTCATCACCTGCACTACTTCTGGGCCGTAGCCAAGGAAGGCAATCTGACCCGCGCGGCCAGTCATCTGCATGTGTCGCAATCGGCGCTCTCCGCGCAGATCAAGCAGCTCGAAGACCAGTTGGGCCAGGCGCTGTTCGAGCGGCGCGGCCGCGCGTTGCAGCTGACCGAAGCGGGCCGGCTCGCGCTCGGCTATGCCGATTCGATCTTTGCGGCCGGGGCCGAGTTGGTGGCGGTGCTGCGCGAAGGCCGGCGCGCGCATCGCGAAGTGCTGCGCGTGGGCGCGGTGGCCACGCTGTCGCGCAATTTTCAGGAGAATTTTCTGCTGCCCCTGCTGGGGCGTGACGAGATCGAGCTGGTGCTGCAGTCCGGCGCGCTGCCCGATCTGCTCGCGCGGCTGCGCGTGCACACGCTCGACGTGGTGCTGTCGAACCAGCGCGTGCAGCCCGGCGCCGACGACCCCTGGCGCTGCCGCCGCATTGCGCAGCAACCGGTCAGCCTGGTCGGCCGCCCGCGCGCCCGTGGCCGCAAGGCGTTCAAATTTCCCGAGGACCTGGCCGATGTTGCTCTGCTGCTGCCGGGCCGGGGCAACGACATCCGCACCGGCTTCGATCTGCTCTGCGAGCAACTCGGCATTCACCCCCGCGTGCGCGCCGAAGTCGACGACATGGCGATGCTGCGGCTGCTCGCGCGCGATACCGATGCGGTCGCGCTGGTGCCCAGCGTGGTCGTGCGCGACGAATTGCGCAGCGGCGTGCTGGTCGAATACGCTTCAGTGCCGGACCTGCAGGAGAACTTCTATGCGATCACGGTGCGGCGCCAGTTCGAGCCGCCGGCGTTGAAGCAGTTGTTGGGGCGGCGGGAGGTGGGAGTGCTGGAGGTGTTGCCGGTGCCCGCGGTGGGGCGAGGTGGCGGGAAGGCAGGCACTTCGAAGTGAACGGCCCGCTTGGCTGGATGGCCATCACCGGCCGACTCACTTGCCCTGCAACCCCACGGCAACGTCCCGGAACGAAGCCAGTGCAGCTTCGAGGTGCTCAATGATTTCTTGCTGCAGCACATCCGGCGGCGGCAAGTGATCCAGATTGTCCAGGCTCTCGTCCTTCAGCCAGAAAATGTGGAGACTGGCCTTGTCGCGGGCCATCTAGTCCTGGTAGCCGAAGAACTTGAAGCGTTCGGTGGCGACGCGCTCATGGCGATTTTTCCTGGTTAAAGCAGGTGATGAAATCCTGCAAGTCGCTCAACTTCAACGTGCGCGTCTTCAACGTGAAGTGCTTGCTGGTGCGCAGGTCGTAGAACCACACGCCTGGGGTGTGGTTCTGGCCTTCTTTGGGCCTGACGTCGAAGAACACCACATTGGCTTTCACGCCTGAGACCTGGGCGACGACCAGCACGACGCCTGCGCGGGGGCGCAGCTCACGGGGCCAGTGCTGTCCAGGCCGAACACCCTGCAGCCACGGCCCCATCACGACTTTCGTGTGCGCGCTTCGTCAAGGCGGCTTGGCCCTGCCTTGCGTGCCGGACGACCGCATTGACAGTCAGGCGTTTGTCGGGTGGATCCAGCAGATGCTGGCGTCCGAACTGCGTCCCGGCGACATCGCCGTGGTGGACAGCCTCGGCTCGCACAAGGTCCACGCCGTACAGCAAGTCATCGAGACCGCAGGCACCAATCTGCGCTACTTGTCGCGCTACAGCGCCCCAACTTCAATCCGATCGCGCAAGTCTCTCGGCCGCAAGCTCGTCGCCCTCAGAAATGCAGGCCGAGCCACTCCTGCACCTGCTGGTGCAGGTTGCCGCGGAAATCCGCGGCGTCGCCCTGGGCGGTGATCCGACCCAGGCTGAGCACGCAGACGCGGTCGGACATCCGGACCACGCGGCGCACGTTGTGGTCGATCAGCAAAATGCCCATGTCGGCCTGGGTGAAGCGCTCGATCCAGACGAAGACCTCTTCGGCGATCTTCGGCGACAGCCCGATGCTGGGCTCGTCGATCAGGCACAGCCTGGGCTGCTGCAGCCACGCCTTCGCGAACTCGAGCTGCTTCTGCTGGCCACCGGACAGGCTGCCCGCGGCCTGCGACCGTTTCTGCTGCAGCGGCGGGAAGAGTTCGTACACCTCCTGCAATCGCGCACGCATGCCGGCGTCGAAGCGTTTCGGGCGCCCGAGCAGCGGCAGCATCAGGTTCTGCTGCACCGACAGGTACGGGAACAGGCTCGACTCCTGCGGGATGCAGCAGATCCCGAGATCGATCAGCCGGTGCGGCGCGACGCCGGAAATGTCCTCGCCGCCGAAGTGCACGCTGCCGGTCTTCGGTGGCAGGAAGCCGCAGATGGTCTTGACCAGCGTCGACTTGCCGGCGCCGTTCAGCCCGATCAGGCCGGTGATGCGACCGGCGTCGACGCGCAGGTTTATCTCACGCAGCACGTCGATGTCCTGCGCATAGCCGGCGGTGACGTCGCGCAACTCCAGCAGCGGCGTGGCGGTGTTCACGCCTGCTCCGCGGGTCTGTCGGTCAGCTCGAGGCTGGGCGTCGCGTCGCCGTCGGGCGTCTCGCCGAGATAGGCCTCGATCACCTGGTGGTCCTTCAGCACCGCGTGGATGTCGCCCGCCGCGATCACCTTGCCCGCATTCATGCAGACCGCGCGCTGGCAGAGGTCGACGATGATCGGCATGTCGTGGCTCACGAGCAGGAAGGTCGAACCCTGCGCATGGCGCTTGCGGATGAATGCCGCCATCACCGCGCGCATCACCGGGTGCACGGCCGCGAAGGGCTCGTCGAGCATCGCCACGCGCGGCGGCTCGATGAAGCACATGCCGAACTCGAGCAGCTTCCTCTGGCCGCCGGACAGCTGTCCGGCGTCGAGGAACTGCACGGACCCAAGCGTGAGCTCCTCGACCAGCGCCTCGGCGCGACGCTGCGATTCGCGTTCGGAGACGCCGCGCGCCAGGCCGGCGGTCAGCAGGTTGTCGAACGCCGACATGCGCGAGAAAACGCGCGTCATCTGGAACATCCGCAACACGCCGCGCTGCGCCAGGCGATCGGCCGACAGCCCGGTGATGTCGTCGTCGCCCATCCGCACGCGGCCGGCGCGCGGCGCGAGAAAGCCCGACAGCAGGTTCAGCACCGTCGTCTTGCCGGAGCCGTTGGGCCCGATCAGGCCGAGGATCTCGCCGGCATGCAGATCGAAGCTGACGTCGTCGACGGCCGCGACACCGCCGAAGTGGACCGTCAGGTCGTGGACCGACAGCAGGCTCAGGGCCGCCCCCGCTGCAGTTGCCGCGCCGCCAGCCCCCAGAGCCCGCCCGGCAGGTAGCGCGCGAACAGGATCACGAGCAGCGCGAAGACGATGATCTGAATATCGCCGAAGCCGCGCAGCCATTCGGAACTGAGGTAGACCAGCACCGCGCCGAGCAGCGCGCCGGTGAGCGAGCTCATGCCGCCGATGACCACCATCGACAGCACCAGCCCGGTCTGCTGCAGCAGACCGAGCTCGGGGCTGACGAGCTGACTGAAGGTGCCGTAGAGCGAACCGGCGAGGCCGCACAGCGCGCACGAGACGCAGAACGCGATCGTCTTGATGCGCACGACGTCGATGCCGCGGCTCGAGGCACCGACCGGATCGTCGCGCACCGCCATCATGAAGCGGCCGAGCCGCCCACGCAGCATGCGATACAGCAGCAGCAGCACGGCGACCAGCGTGCCGAGGAAGATGTAGTAGTAGCCGATCCGGCTCTGCGTCAGCGTGGCCACGTGCATGCCCTGGTCTCCGCGGGTGAACTCGTACGAGTTGCCGATCACGACGCGGGCGATCTCGGCGAAGGCGAGCGTGGTCAACGACAGGTAGGGGCCGCTCAGGTTGAGGACCAGCTTGCCGAGCACCCAGCCGAAGAGCGCGGCGCTGAGGATCGCCGCCGGAATGCCGAGGGCCAGCGGAACCTGCAGGTAATGGTCGAGCAGCGCGGTGGTGTAGCCGCCGATCATCGCGAACGCCGCCGGCGCGAGCGAGAACTGTCCGGCATAGCCGGCCAGCAGGTTCCAGCCCAGCGCGACGATCGCGAAATAGATGCTGACGAGGACGATGCCGAGGACGTAGGGTCCGCCGACGAACAGCGGCACCAGCGCCAGGGCGGCGCAGATCGCCAGCGCGGCGCCCATGTCGAAGCGCAGGCGATCGGTCCAGAGCTGCCGCAGCGGCTTCACAGCTCGCGCCCCTTCTCGCCGAGCAGACCTTGAGGCCGCAACAGCAGCACCGCGACCAGAATCACCAGGCCGAAGGCGTCGCGGTAGTTGTAGGAGACGTAGACCGAGAAGAACGCTTCGCTGACCCCGAGGATCAGCGCGGCAATCATCGCGCCCCAGATCGAGCCCATGCCGCCGAGCACGACGATCACGTACGACTTCACCGCCGGAAAGGCGCCGATGTCGGGCGACGGATTCACCAGCGGCGCCAGCAGCGCGCCGGAAAGCGCCGCCAGCATCCCCGAGACGACGAAGATCAGGCTCGTCGTTCGGGTCGCGTCGATGCCGGCGAGCGAGGCGCCGAGGCGGTTTTGCGCCACCGCCTGGATCTGCAGGCCCCAGACCGAGCGCTTGATGAACAGCGCCAGCGCGATCATCAGGGCGATCGCGACGACCGCGGCGATCGCCTTCTGCCCGGTCAGCATCACCGGCCCGAGCGCGAAGCGGCCGACGTCGATCAGCGGCGGCCCGCGAAACGAATACGGCCCGACGATCTTGTCGACGAGGTTGATCAGCAGCAGCGAGAGTCCGAAGGTGACGACGACTGCGTACTCATCCTTCATGAAGCCCCAGCTCGCGTAACCCGCGTACAGCGGTCGCATCAGCAAGCGCTCGACCAGCCAGCCGAGCAGCGCGCCGGCGATGGCGGCGCCAGGCAACGCCAGCCACGGCGGAACGCCGAGCTTGAGGCTCACCAGCACGTAGGTGTAGGCGCCGATCATGAAGAATTCGCCATGCGCGAAGTTCACGACCTTCAGCACGCCGAAGATCATCGCCAGGCCGACGGCCATCAGCGCGTAGAAGCAGCCGTAGATCAGGCCGTTGGCCAGCAGGTCGAGCGCTAGCATTCGAGGTCGCCGTTGATGGGAGGAGGCACGCCGCCGCAGGCACGGCATCCGCTGCCGGGACACTGGGGCCCGGGCCGCCTTACTTGGCGGGGCGAACGATCTTCGACGGGTCGAACTTCTGTCCCGGTGCCTGGATCAGCACGGTCTGCGCGATCGGCTGCTTCTCGGCGGTGAGTTCGTAGTTGACGAACGGAATGTCGAGCCACTGCTGAAAGCCATAGCCCGGCGTCGTCGAGAAGTTCGAGACGCCGCGCAGGCTCTCGAATTTCATCGTCTGCATCGCCTTGACGAGTTTGTCGGGCTCCGTGCCACTGGCCGCCTGCAGCGCCTGGATCACCAACTCCAGTGAATCGGCGGCCTGCAGCACGAGCCGATTGATCTCGTTGCCGGTGCGCTTCTTGTACTCCGCCGCGATCTCCGTGGCGAGCGGCGTCTGCTGCATCTGCGGGTGGTAGAGCGCGAACGACAGCATGTACTTGCCTGCCTCCTTGACGTTTTGCCAGAAGTCCGGATAGTCGGCCAAGCTGCTGCCGTCGTAGAGGATCGTCTTCGGGCTCGGCGCCAGTCCCTGCTCGTAGACTTGGTTCATCACCAGGTAGGCGGCCGGCGGGAGCATCGACAGCACGATCACATCGGGCGGGTTGGCGCGCAGCGGCAGGATGGCGGCGGTGAAGTCCTTGCTGGTGCGGTCGAGCGTCTCGTACTTGTAATCGACCTGCGGCGCCTTCTGCTTGAGCAACTCGCCGGTGAGCTTGGCCTGGCCGATGCCGAAGTCGGTGTTCTCGGCGAAGGCGACGACGCGCTTGACGCCCATCGTCGCAAGCGTCGTGGCCATCGACGACGAGACCAGCGTGTTGTATGGCGAGGTGTTGAAGACCTCCGGATAGCCGCGCTTGCGGACGTCGTCCGACCAGCAGTTGGTGTTGACGTACGGCACCTTGTAGCGGTGCGCGACCTCGATTTCGGCCAGGCACACCGAGCTTTGATGGCCGCCGGCCAGCGCCACAACCTTGTCGCTCGTGATCAGCTTCTCGACCGCCGCGCGCCCCTTCTCGGGGATGCCCTGATTGTCCTCGTAGATCAGCTTGAGCGGGCGCCCGAGCACGCCGCCCTTGGCGTTGACGAGGTCCTTCAAGATTTCCATGCCATCCTTGACCTGCGTGCCCTGCACCACCGAGCCCGGCGGCGACTGGGTGAGGCTGACGCCAATCGGGATCGGGTCGGCCGCCAGCGCGGGGTACGCGAACAAGGTCGCCGCGAACAGCAGAGCCAAATTGCGGAATCTGAGGAACGGCATGAATTGATCTCTTTCAGGTGGACCACAGGCGACGCATCAGAACCGGATTCGGGCTGGTGACCGGCCGCTGACCGGCGAGAGGACTCTACTGCAGACGCGGTGATTTGCACAGATGCCGGTGCGACCTGGGGTGGGACGCAGGGGCCTCAAACCGAACTGCGTTCCACGATGCAACGTCTTGTTCATGCCGCGAGGGACGGTCGCGTTCTGTGCGTCCCAGCTTTCCATGCCGCTGAACGCGGTCTGCAATCCGATCGTGTCGTTGCTGCCACCCCCAGGTCCGCAGCGCTGAGGTCGTGGTCTTGCGGATCGACCACCCGACCTGGGCGAATGCTACGAGTTCGTCGCTTGCTACAGCGCCAGCGGCATGGACCAACGCAATGAGTCCGAGCACTTCAAACGCGTGGACGTTGCCGACTGCTGGGGCTCGACAAGCGGAAACCTGGACATCTTTCGGCCCAGGGACAACCGTCTGGATGATGTGGGCCGCTTGCCGCCGCCCGACGAGATCGCGATCCAGATCGTCGAGAACCTGATGGCAGCGCTGAAGGCGTTTCAGCCGGTCGCCGATGAACTCGCCGCACTTGTGGATTCGGCAACCCGCACACAAAAAAAGCCGCCAGCATTGGGAGCGCTGGCGGCTTCTTCGAAGCGAACAAAATGGTGGAGCTGGCGGGAATTGAACCCGCGTCCGCAAGCCTTCTTCGAGCAGATCTACATGTTTAGCGGTCTGATTTGAGTCTCGCCACTTGCCTCGCGCAGTCGCACGCTAGACAAGCCGCCAGCGTCCTATTTTCTCGTCCCCTGCCAAGGCGCCCGGCAGGAAACCAGCCAATGTGTATTACCTTGCAGCCGGGAGGTTGGTGAGTTGCCTCACCTTCCCCCTTGCCCAGCCCATCGGCCAACTGTTGCAAGGCTCACGGGTGTTTAAGCCGCGAGTGCGAAACGTTCGTCGTTTGCAGTTACTTTTTTTTCAGCGGATTAACGAGGTGACTGAACCTCGACATGCACCACAGCGATTCCGTACCCGCGTCGAAACCAGTGCAGCCCCAAGCTTGCTATTTTAGGCCGGTTGCAGCCATTGCAACAGCGCGAGCGGATGATCGATGCGCGCGTCGGCGTTCCAGTCGGCCACGGAGCGGTCGTTGCCGAGGTAGCCGTAGTCGGCGGCGACCGTGCGCATGGCGGCCGCGCGGCCTGCCACGATGTCGCGTTCGTCGTCGCCGACGTACAGGCATTGAGCAGGCTCGACACTCATGCGCCGCGCGGCTTCAAGCAACGGCTCCGGGTGCGGCTTGGCGTGCGGTGTCGTGTCGCCGCAGACGACGGTGCGGCAGCCTGCAAACAGCGGCATCGTGCGTGTGAGCGGCTCGGCAAAGCGCTTCGATTTGTTGGTGACCACACCCCAGGGAAGGCCGCGGTTGGCAAGCGCTTCGATCAGCTCGGCCACACCTTCGAACGCGAACGTGCGTTCGGTCATGCAGTTTTCGTAGTTGACGAAGAACTCTTCGCGCATGGCGGCGAAATCCGCATGGTCGGGCGTGATGCCAAACGCGATGCCGAGCATGCCGCGTGCGCCGGAGCCGGCCAGATGGCGGTAATTTTCCAGCGGCAGCGCGGCCATGCCGCGGTCGGTGCGCATCTTGTCGGCAGCCGCGCCGAGGTCCGGCGCGCTGTCGATCAGGGTGCCGTCGAGGTCGAACAGAATGGCCTGCACGTCGCCAAACATCGGTCCGCTCATGCGGCTGGCTTTTGCGTCGCGAACAGATAGTTCACGCTGCTGTCTCGGCTGAGCGAATAGCGCTGAGTGAGCGGGTTGTATTCCAGGCCGCGTGTCTCCAGCAAACCGAGCCCGGCGGTGCGGCAGTGACCAGCCAACTCGCTCGGGCGGATCAGCTTCGCGTACTCGTGCGTGCCGCGAGGCAGCAGGTCGAGCACGTATTCCGCGCCGACGATTGCGAACAGGAACGACTTGAGATTGCGGTTGATGGTCGAGAAAAACACGTGGCCGCCGGGTTTGGCCAACGCCGCGCAGGCACGCACCACGGCCGCCGGGTCGGGCACGTGCTCGAGCATTTCCATGCAGGTCACAGCGTCGAAATGCGCGGGCATTTCTTCGGCCAGTGCTTCGACGCTGACTTCCCGGTATTTGACATTCGGCGTTTCGGCTTCGAGCGCGTGCAGTTGCGCGACCTTCAGTGCTTTGGTGGCAAGGTCGATGCCGAGCGCGGATTCAACGCCGCGCCGCGCCATCGAATCGGTCAGGATGCCGCCGCCGCAGCCCACGTCGAGCACCCGTTTTCCTTTGAGCGATACCCGGCGCTCGATCCAGCCGAGCCGCAGCGGATTGATCTGGTGCAGCGGCTTGAATTCGCTGTTCTGGTCCCACCAGCGGTGTGCAATGTCGGAGAATTTGGCGAGTTCGGCCGGGTCGGCGTTCAAGGTCTCGGAGGTCGTCGTGCTCATGGCGGAATTGTCCCATGCAGGCGGTTTACCTACTCAATAAAAGGGCGCCTCGCCGGGGGGCCGCGTCTTGAAGCGTTTGTGCACCCAGTAGTACTGCCCGGGCATGGTCACGACGACCGACTCCAGCCAGCGGTTCATGCGGGCGGTGTCGGCCACCGGATCATGGGTCGGGAAATTCTCCCAGGCCGGATGCACGACGATGTCGTAGCCGGCGGACGTGAGCCGCGTCGTGACCGGCACCACCTGCGCGCGGCCCAGCCGGGCGAAACGCGCGAGCGACGGCACGGTCGCGGTCGGCACACCGAAGAACGGCACGAACACCGACTCGGCCGGGCCAAAGTCCATGTCCGGCAGCAGATAAAGCGGCTCGCCGCGCCGGATCGCGCCAACGATCGACTTGACACTTTCAGACTTGCGCAGCAGCCGCGCGTTGCCGAAGCGCTGGCGGCCGTGTGCGATCCAGGCGTCGGCCGTCTTGTTCGACTGCTCGGTGTAGATCGTGTCGAACTGGCGCGCGATTTGTTGCGACAGCGCGGTGGCGCCCGCGTCGAGCCCAAGGAAGTGCGGCGCGAAGATCACGATGGGTGCGTGGCCGTCGAACTGGCCGATGCCGCCGATCAGGTTGAGCCGTTCGAGCGTCACGGCCGGGTCGGCATGCCAGAGCCACGCGCGGTCCAGCATGGTCTGCGCGAACACCTGGAAGTGCTGCCGTGCCAGCCGCTCTCGTGCCGCTTCATCGAGTTCGGGGAAACACAGTGCGAGGTTCTTCAACGCGATCTTGCGGCGCTTCGGGATCAGCGGATACAGCAGGCTGCCGATTGCGCCGCCGATGCCGCGCAACCAGGCCAGCGGCAGGCGTGCGAGCAGGCGCAGCAGCCAGATGCCCAGTTGGGTACCCATGGGTGTTGCGTGCTCAGTTCGCAGCGGACTCGGGGCCGGCCACGCGCCGCGGCTGCTTGTAGCGGCCGTAGCCCCACAGATACTGCTGCGGGCATTCGCGGATCAACGCTTCGACGGCCTCGTTGATCTGCAGCAGCACATCGTCCAGGTCTTGCGCGAGCGGCTTGGCCAGCGGCCGGAAATGCAGCCGATAGCCTCGCCCCCAGGGCAGCCGCTCACCGAACACCAGCACCAGCGTGGCACCCGTCTGCAACGCAAGCCGCGCGCTCAAGGTCATCGTGTAGGCGGGTTTGCCGAACCAGGGCGTCCACTGGCCCATGCCCTCGGGCGGCACTTGATCGGGCAACAGGCCGACCGCGAAACCCAGCCGCAGTGCACGAATCATCTGACGCACCCCGGCCAGCGTCGTGGGTGCTGCGACCAACTCCGGGCGCTGGCGTGCGGACTGCATCACCGCCGACAACCACGCTTTGCGCGCGGGCCGATACAGCACGGTCAGCGGTCGCTCCGCCGTCATGTAGCGCGCTGCCACGGCCTGGGCGGTGACTTCATAACAGCCCAGATGCGGCGTCAGAAACAGCACGCCGCGGCCTGACTGCAACGCGGACGTCAGCGGTTCGACATCGCGCCATTCGATCGTCGGAATCCGGCCGCTCCACAACCGCGGGGTCTCCAGCGCCATGCGCCCGGCCTGCCCCACGGCGCCGGCAACTTCGGCAAATGAATAACCGGCCTGTGCAGTGTTGTCGATGAAGCGGCGCCGATAAGTCGGCGACAGCAAGAACGTCAGCCAGCCGGCCGGCGTGCCGATCGCATGCAACAGCCACAGCGGCAGGCGCGCGAGCAGCCCGAACAGCGTCAGCATCGCGCCGGGTTCGTGATCACGTGGTTGGCCTCGAGGTCTGGAACGAAAAGCACAGCGGCGATGACCTGAAAAACGATGACGAGTTAAAATCGCGTCGTCGCTGAGTTAATGAACTACTTGCAGGGCGACGTTAAAGAAATTCACTGCTAAAGCGTTCGCCGAAAGCTCCGACAAGGCAAAGGCAACGCGCCTTTTGCTCAATCCACTTGTCATGACAGGAGTTTATTCAAATGGCGAACGACTTTCTCTTCACTTCCGAATCCGTTTCCGAAGGCCACCCCGACAAGGTGGCCGACCAGATCTCCGACGCGATCCTCGACGCGATCTTCAAGCAAGACCCAGCGTCGCCGCGTGGCGGCCGAGACGCTGTGCAACACCGGCCTGGTCGTGCTGGCCGGCGAGATCACGACCAACGCGCACGTCGACTACATCCAGGTCGCGCGCGACACGATCAAGCGCATCGGCTACGACAATACCGATTACGGCATCGACTACAAGGGCTGCGCGGTCATGGTCTGCTATGACAAGCAGTCCAACGACATCGCGCAGGGCGTGGACCATGCGAGCGACGACCATCTGAACACCGGCGCCGGCGACCAGGGCCTGATGTTCGGCTATGCCTGCGACGAGACGCCCGAGTTGATGCCCGCGCCGATCTACTACGCGCACCGGCTGGTGGAGCGCCAGGCGCAATTGCGCAAGGACGGCCGCCTGCCGTTTCTGCGGCCCGACGCCAAGAGCCAGGTCACGATGCGCTACGTCGACGGCAAGCCGCACAGCATCGACACCGTGGTGCTCTCCACCCAGCACGACCCCGAGCAGAGCGAATCGCCCACCCAGATGAAGGCCGAGCTTCACCGAAGCCATCATCGAAGAGATCATCAAGCCGGTGCTGCCGGACGAGTGGCTGAAGGACACCAAATACCTGATCAACCCGACCGGCCGCTTCGTGATCGGCGGGCCGCAGGGCGACTGCGGGCTGACCGGCCGCAAGATCATCGTCGACACCTACGGCGGCGCCTGCCCGCACGGCGGCGGCGCGTTCTAGCGGCAAGGACCCGAGCAAGGTCGACCGCTCGGCCGCCTATGCGGCGCGCTACGTGGCCAAGAACATCGTGGCGGCCGGCCTGGCGCGCCAGTGCCAGATCCAGGTCGCCTATGCGATCGGCGTGGCCCAGCCGATGAACATCACGGTCTACACCGAAGGCACCGGCATGATCCCGGACGAGCAGATCGCGACGCTGGTGCAGCGAGCATTTCGACCTGCGTCCGAAGGGCATCATCCAGATGCTCGACCTGCTGCGCCCGATCTACGAGAAGACCGCGGCCTATGGCCACTTCGGCCGCGAAGAGCCCGAGTTCACCTGGGAGCGACCGACCGCGCCGCACGCGCTGCGCGCCGCCGCCGGCCTCTGATCGAACGGCGCGCTCAGAACCGGTAGACCGCGCCGGCCCGGCCGTCCAGTTGCGGCCCGGCGCGGGTTCGAAGTACCGGCCGTTGCCCTCGTTGACGATCACCGAGCCGATGATGTTGCGGTCGAACAGGTTGTCGATGCGCGCGAACGCGTTGAAATCCCAGCGCTGCCAGCGCTTCACATAGCCCGCTTGCAAGCCCACTGCGCGTAGCCGGGCGCGCTGGCGGTGTTGTGGTCGTTCGCCGCGATGCGGCCAGCGCACGCAGTTCGCGCCGGCGCGCCAGCCCTTGGGCGGCACGTAGCCGAACGAGACGAACAGCGACTGCTTTGCGATGCCCGGGATGCGGTTGCCGGCCGAAACGGTTGTCGGTCGCGCACGGCGACGGCGAGCAGAACGCATCGCTGTAACTCGCGTCGAGCCAGGTGTAGGCGACCTGCGTGCGCCAGTGGCGCGCGGTCTCGTGCAGCCAGCCGAGCTCGAAGCCGTCGCGCCTCGTGCGCCCGGCGTTCTGGAACGTGGCGCGCCCGCCGACGTTGGTGTTCATCGACGATCTCGTCATCGGTGCGGGTCTGGAACACGGCGCGCGGTCAGCAGCCCGCCGCCGAGCCGTGCCTTGGCGCCCAGCTCCAGGCTGTCGTTCACCGAGGGCCGCAGCGCCGAAGTTGAGGCCGGCCAGCCGTCCGGGCCGATAGGACAGTTCGTTGAGGGTCGGCGTCTCGAAGCCGCGGCCGGCCGCGACGTACAGCGTTCAGGTCGCGCGTCACCGCATAGCGCAGCGCGGCACCGGCAGCGGCTTGTTGTAGCGCGCGCCGACCGCTGTCGTCGCCGTTGCCGCCGCGCGATGTAGCGGTCGTCGCGAGTCGAAGCGCACGGTGCTGCAGCGCAAGCCCGGCTTCCAGCGCCCAGCGCTCGGCGAACTGCCAGCGCGGCTTGCAGATACGGGTCGACGTTGGACACGTTGTTGCGCTCGTCGCGTCGCAGCGCGCCCTGCACGCCGAGCACGGGCGGCGCGGGCGCTGCCGAGGAAGTTCTCGTAGCCGCGGCGTCTCTCGCGCAGCGTGTCGTAAGCCAGGCCGCCCGCGATCTCGAACGGGCCGGCCGGCCAGCCGCGTGGCGCGTCGTCCAGCGCACGTCGAAGCCCGCGTAGTCGCGCGTCAGGTCGATCACGCCGCCCGCGCTCAGCGGGCCGCTGCGCCGCGGCGGGACCGACTGGAACTGCGTGGTCTCGCGCTCGACCGCCGTAGAGCCATCAGGCGCAGGTCGTTGGTCGCGTCGATGCGCTTCTCGTACAGCGCGCCGAGCTGCGTCTGATCGACCGTCTTGCGCGTGTCGTACTGCGTCGGCCAGGGCGGCGCCGCGCGGCGCCTGCGCCGACTTGCGCGGCGGTCAGGCCCAGCGGGTCCTGCGCGTCGAGCGTCACGCTGTTGAGCGACCAGCGTGAGCTGGCTGCCGTCGTCCAGCTCGATGCCGAGCTTGCCGTTGACGATGTCGCGCTGGCCGCGCTGTGGTCGCGATAGCCGTCGGTGCGGAAATGGCTGCCACGCCAGCAGGTAGTCGACCGCACCGCTCGAGCCCGCTAGTCGTGGGCTCGTGGCGCAGCGTGCCGTAGCTGCCACCGGCAATCGAATAGCCAACCTTCGGCGGCCCTTCACCGTCCTCGGTGAACACCTGCACCACGCCGCCGGATGAGTTGCCGTACAGCGCCGAGAACGGCCCGCGCAGCACCTCGATGCGGTCGGCCGAGCCGATGTCGATGTTCGACGTCTGGCCCTGGCCGTCCGGCATCGTGGCCGGGATGCCGTCGACATACAGCCGCACGCCGCGCAGCCGAAGGTGGAGCGCGCGCCGAAGCCGCGGATCGACAGCTGCAGGTCCTGCGCGTAGTTCTGCCGGTTCTGCACCTGCAGGCCCGGCACCGCCAGCAGGCTCTCGGACAGATTGACCTGCAGCTTGCCGTCGCGCAGTTGCTCGCCGTCCACGCGGTCGACGGACGCCGGCACCTCAAAAGGCGGCGCGGCGCCGCGCGGGGTGGAAACCGTGACTTCGCCGAGCGTCGGGCCATCGGCAGCCGCTGTGGTGGCCGATTGAGCATGCACCGCCGGCAGCCAGACGGCTGCGGCCAACGCGGTGCAGACCACGCACAGCGGTCGATGTGCGGTCAACGATGGGTGCCTCATTGGGGCACCCGCCTGGGTTGCTTCATGTCGATGTCTCCGAAGATGGTTTCTTGCTGTGGGTGCGTTCGGCGGGAAGTATCGATGCCAACGGGCGAAAAAAAAGCGTAGCAGCAAACGGGTGGATTGTCGTGCGGGTCCCCATACCGGCCGACTGGGCGGTTTCCGGGCCGAAGCACGATCCCATGACGGCTCGAATGCCTTGGTGGCCTCCGATGCAGTGGCAACAACCGGCTGCGAACGCTCATCAGGCGGATGGGAGGGAAGCATCATCGACGGCAAAGTTTTCTGTTGGCAAATGGCATCGGTCGAGGCATTTGGCTGGGTCCGGGTGCCTGCTTGTGGTCGCCGTCTGCGCCGGCCGCCGACTTCCCCATCAAGCCGATCCGCTTTATCGCGCCATGCAGCCCAGCCAGGCCCACGGACCTGGTTGCGCGCACGGTCGGGCAAAAGGTGGCCGAGCAGTTGGACCAGCCGGTTGTCATGGAAACCGGCCCGGTGCGGACGGCAACATCGGCATGGATGCGGTCGCCAAAGCCGCGCCGGGCGGCCACACGATCGGCTTCGGTGCGATCTCGACCAACGCGTTGAATCCGCACTCGCATGCGTCGATGCCGTTCGATCCGAGGACGGATTTCGACGCGATCGGGCTGCTCGGCATTTCCTCCCTCGTGCTCGAAGGAGCGGCTGGGTCTGCCCTGCTCACCGTGCTGGCGCCCATCGCCGCCGCGGAGAAGGAACCCGTATTGGCCTACCCCACGTCGGGCGCCCGCACCTCGATGCATCTGGCCGGCGTGGTGTTCGCGCAGATGAGCCGCCTGACACGCACCCACGTGCCGCACAGAGGCGGTGGACCGGCGATCACCGACTTGATCGGCGGCAACGTCGGTGTGATGTTCGATGATCAGCCGGCCTGGATGTGCTGACAATGGCCGAGCCCCGATTCGGCGTGTTCGGCGCGGCCGGGCTGCCGGCACCGGTGCTGGAGACACTCGACCCGACATCCGCCCAGGCGCTGGCTTTGACCGAACTGATGGAAAAGCTGGAGAAAGCCGGTTCTCAAGCGCGCAGTTCCAGGGCGGCCGAGCTGTCGGTGTTGGCACGGTCGGAGTGCGACCGCCTCGGCACGGGCGGCGGGCATGAAGGCGGATTGAGATTGCAAGATCTTGTGGGCCCAGAATCGCTGGGTGCTGGATGTGCTTCCGATCGACCGCGGGCCGACCTACCGGGTTCACCAAGTCACCAGGGTATTGCGCCCCCGCCAACAGCTGCTGTTCGATGGCCGCCGGCTGCCTTGAGCGTTGGCTCCTGACCGTTTGGTGATTCACCCGGCGCCTGCGCCTTCCTCCTCAATCAACATGTCTTTCATGACCCCATCATCCGACGCCATTCAGACCGCCTTCGCGCCCACCGGCACGCTGCGCGCATCGATCAATCTCGGCAATCCGCTGCTGGCCACTCGCACGGATGGGAACACCGAGCCGACCGGCATATCGGTCGACCTCGCGCGCGAGCTGGCGAAGCGGCTTGGCGTACCGGTCGAGTTGATCGTGTTCGAAAAAGCGCAAGCCTCGGTCGAAGCGGTCGAGCAAGGCCGTGCCGACATCGGCTTCTTCGCGATCGATCCGAAGCGCGGGCAGCACATCGCGTTCACGCGGCCGTATCTTGAGATTGAAGGCAGCTATCTTGTCCGAGACAACTCACCGCTGCAGTCGAACGACGAAGTGGACCGCGCTGGGCACAAGGTCGTCGTCGTAGGCGGCAGCGCGTACGACCTGCACCTGTCCCGCGCGATCCAGCAGGCCGAACTGGTGCGGCTGCCGAACGCAAACCAGATGGTGGAAAACTTCGTCGCACAGGCGACGCACGATGTGCTGGCCAGCCTGCGCCAAGTGCTGGTGGAGGCGGCTGTTCGCGTCTCGGGCGTGCGCCTGCTGCCGGGCCGCTTCATGGTGATCCACCAGGCGATGGGCGTGGCCAAGCAACGCGGCGAGCCCGTGCACGCGCACCTCGAGCAATTCGTGGAGGCGATGAAGGCGAGCGGCTTCGTTGCGGAGTCGATCGCGCGCCACCGTGTGCAGGGTGCGACGGTCGCGCCAGCGAGCGCGGCATCGTGCTAGCGCCCGGCAACGTTTTGTCCGTCAGGCCGCCACCGTGTCGCCTCGGCGCCGACCGGCGCCGAGGCCGAATGACGACGCTGAATTGAGCGCGCCCGGCCGCATGGAAGCGGCCCGGGGGCGCGCTCATGCACCGTACGGTGCCCCGCCGTGCTCGGATTTTTGCCAGTCAAGCGATCGAATTCAGCGATTTCGCGCGAAATCTCGCTATCATTGGCACTCGTCGGGTTCGAGTGCTAACAAAAACCCTTCGGTCCCCCATGTCGATGCAGAACCGGTGCCCTTGTCGCCGAGGCAGCGTCCGTGCTTTGCACCGATCTTCCGGATTCCTTTCAATTCAACTTTCAGGAGAACCTTTTCCATGAACCTGCGCCCCCTCGCCGATCGCGTGATCGTCAAGCGCCTCGAGCAAGAAACCAAGACCGCCTCGGGCATCGTGATTCCCGACAACGCCGCTGAAAAGCCGGACCAGGGCGAAATCAAGGCCGTCGGCCCCGGCAAGACCGACGACGACGGCAAGCGTCTGCCGATGAGCGTGAAGGTCGGCGATCGCGTGCTGTTCGGCAAATACAGCGGCCAGACCGTCAAGGTCGATGGCGACGAACTGCTGGTGATGAAGGAAGACGACCTGTTCGCAGTCGTCGAGAAGTAATTTCCCGAAGCCTTCCGCTCATCAATCAAACCCCAATTTTTGGAGAAATTTAAATGGCATCGAAAGACGTAATTTTTGGCGGCGACGCCCGTGCGCGCATGGTCGAAGGCGTGAACATTCTGGCCAATGCGGTCAAGGTCACGTTGGGCCCGAAAGGCCGCAACGTGGTGCTCGAGCGCTCGTTCGGCGCGCCCACGGTGACCAAGGACGGTGTGTCCGTCGCCAAGGAAATCGAACTCAAGGACAAGCTGCAGAACATGGGCGCGCAGATGGTCAAGGAAGTCGCTTCCAAGACCAGCGACGCCGCCGGTGACGGCACCACCACGGCCACCGTGCTGGCGCAGTCGATCGTGCGCGAAGGCATGAAATACGTGGCTGCGGGCATGAACCCGATGGACCTGAAGCGCGGCATCGACAAAGCCGTAACGGCGCTGGTCGAAGAACTCAAGAAGTCCTCCAAAGCCACCACCACGTCGAAGGAAATCGCGCAGGTCGGCTCGATCTCGGCGAACTCGGACGAGTCGATCGGCAAGATCATCGCGGACGCGATGGACAAGGTCGGCAAGGAAGGCGTGATCACGGTCGAAGACGGCAAGAGCCTGGACAACGAACTCGAAGTCGTCGAAGGCATGCAGTTCGACCGCGGCTACCTGTCGCCGTACTTCATCAACAACCCGGAAAAGCAGTCTGCGATCCTCGAAGATCCGTACGTGCTGCTGTTCGACAAGAAGATCAGCTCGATCCGCGACCTGTTGCCGACGCTCGAAGCGGTGGCCAAGGCCGGCCGGCCGCTGTTGATCGTCGCCGAAGAAGTCGAAGGCGAAGCGCTGGCGACGTTGGTCGTCAACACGATCCGGGGCATCTTGAAAGTCGTCGCTGTCAAGGCGCCTGGCTTCGGCGACCGTCGCAAAGCCATGCTGGAAGACATCGCTGTCTTGACCGGCGGCAAAGTGATTGCCGAAGAAGTGGGTCTGACGCTTGAGAAAGTCACGTTGGCCGATCTGGGCCAGGCCAAGCGCATCGAAGTCGGCAAGGAAAACACGATCATCATCGACGGCGCCGGCGCCAACGGCGACATCGAAGCGCGCGTCAAACAGGTGCGTGTGCAAATCGAAGAAGCCACCAGCGACTACGACCGCGAAAAGCTGCAGGAGCGCGTGGCGAAGCTCGCGGGCGGTGTGGCGGTGATCAAGGTCGGTGCCGCGACCGAAGTCGAGATGAAAGAGAAGAAAGCCCGTGTCGAAGACGCACTGCACGCCACCCGTGCGGCGGTGGAAGAAGGCATCGTGGCCGGCGGCGGCGTGGCGCTGCTGCGCGCACGTCAGTCGGTCGGCTCGGTCAAGGGCGACAACCCGGACCAGGACGCCGGCATCAAGCTGATCATGCGTGCGGTCGAGTCGCCGCTGCGCGAAATCGTGTTCAACGCCGGCGACGAAGCGTCGGTGGTGGTGAACAACGTGCTCGCCGGCAAGGGCAACTACGGCTACAACGCCGCCAATGG
The DNA here is from genome assembly GCA_963784295.1 of uncultured beta proteobacterium. Taxonomy (GTDB): domain Bacteria; phylum Pseudomonadota; class Gammaproteobacteria; order Burkholderiales; family Burkholderiaceae_C; genus JBBPYC01. The sequence goes on along the minus strand of CAWAQL010000010.1, from coordinate 57,612 downwards.
CGAGTACGGCGACATGATCGAGATGGGCATTCTGGACCCGACCAAAGTGACCCGTACCGCGCTGCAGAACGCGGCATCGGTTGCTTCGCTGATGCTGACGACCGAAGCGATGGTGGCCGAGTCGCCGAAAGACGACGCACCAGGCGGCGGCATGGGCGGCGGCATGGGCGGCATGGGCGGCGGCATGGGCGGCATGGGCGACATGGGCATGTAACGGCCAAGCACTCGAAAAGCTTGTTTTTCGAGTGAATCCAGCTCGTTGAAAAAGGCCGGTGAACCCGGCCTTTTTCTTTTGCTGGCCCGACTTGCGCGTTGCTTCTCGCGCAGGCGTCAACGTGCAAACGGTTTGCGGCCACTGCACAGCAGCAGTTCGTTGGGTCCTGTCCAGCCCCGTTCGGTCTCATAACGTTCGAGCTGCTGCGCGATATCCGCCCACGCGTCTTCGCGCGCTGCAAGCGGCAACGCGTCGAGCAATTCGACCACGGGCGAGCCGGAAGATCGGACGAACTCGACATAGTCCGCACAGCGCGGCGCATGAAACGGTGCCTGCATCGCAGTCACGTCGGTCGAAACGAATCCCGCTCGCTCCAGAAGCCCGGACAACAATCCAGGACGGCTGAGGCTCAGCAGCGAGCCCGGTGCAAAGGAATCCGCTGACGCCATGCCGGCATGGCGCAGCGCGGTGCGCATCATGGTTGTGATGCACGGGTTTGCGGACGGCTGCGAGAAGACCAATGCACTGAAACGACCGCCTGCCACCAGCGCCTGACGAATCTCGTGCAGCGCGTTGAGCGGCTGCCTGCAGAACATCAAGCCCAATCGGCACACGGCCGCATCGAAGCCAGCGCCCGCAAGTCCGAGCGCTTCTGCATTGGCCACCCGGAACCGCACCTGCTCGAAGCCGCACGCGTCGAGGTTGTCTGCCGCCAGTTCCAGAAAACGTGGTGACAAATCGGTGGCGAGCACCGATCCTGTGGGTCCGACCCGGCGAGCAATCTCAAGCGTCTGATCGCCGCTGCCTGCGGCCACGTCGAGCACCTTGTATCCGGACTCGATCTGTGCGGCGTCGAGCATCGCCGCAGTGGCGTTTTGCAGCCACGCGCGGATCAGTGGCGCATGATCGTTCCAGCCCTGGGCGGCCCGATCCCACGCGACGGCCGCAACCCGACTGGCACTGGGCATCGTCATTGCGCCCTGATGCCGGTATCGTGCAGCACCTGCTGCCAGTACCGCTGTTCCACCGCGATGCGCTCGGCCATTTCGGCGGGCGTACTCGCGATGGCGACCATGCCGATTTCACCGAACGCCGCTTGCAGCGTCGCGTTCGCGGCCACTTCGCGAACCGATTGCGCAGCTTCCTGCACCGCGGTCGGCAATGTCGAGCCAGGCACAAAGAAACCAAACCATTCGCGCATGACCAGGGTCGGATACCCCTGCTGCGCCAGCGTCGGCACATCGGGCAGAAAGGCGCTTGGCGATTCGCCCGAGGTCGCCAGCACACGCAGCTTGCCGGCCACTGCATACGGGCGCAGAAGCCCCTCGGGCAGCACCAGCGCAGAGACGCGGCCGGCCATCAGATCGACCAGCGCCGCCGGGCCGCCCTGATAGGGCACGTGTTGCCACGGAAGGTTTGCTTCGTGCGCGAGCAGCGCCGCCATCAGGTGCGGCAGCGTGCCCGCCCCTGGCGAGGCGATGTCGGCCTGCTTCGGGTGGCGGCGCATCCACTCGACCATCTCGCCGATCGTCTTGATCTGCCGGGGCACGCCCGGGCCCACCGCCAGCCCGAGCGTGGCTTCGGCCGCAGTACACAGGGGTCGAAGATCGACGCCGGCGTCATAGGGCAGCTCGTCATAGAGGCAGGGGGAGACGGTCGCCACCGCGCCCTGGGCAAGCAGCCAGGTGCTGCCGTCGGCCGCGGCCTGCTTGAGCGCCCCGACGGCGATGCGACCGGCGGCGCCAGGCCGGTTGTCGACCAGCACGCCTTCGGGATGAGGTGCCGCGAGCTTCTCGGCGTAGTGAAGCGCCACCAGGTTGAACTGACCCCCAGAAGTTGGACAAACTTCAAGGGGTCAGTTCATTTTGGGGGCGGCTCGGTCAGGCCACGATCAGCCCGTGCCGCACTGCAAGCAACGTCATCTCCGACTGATTCGCCAACCCGAGTTTTTGCTTGATGTTGTAGAGGTGCGTGCCGACGGTCGATGGCGACAGCGACAGCAGCTCGGCGATGCGGTTCACCGATGCGCCCTGTGCGAGCTGGATGAACACGGCGAACTCACGCTCCGACAGTTGTTCGACCGGGCTGGCCGGCCCACCTTGCAGCGATTGCACCGCCATCTTCTGCGCGAGTGCCGGATCGATCACGCGGCGCCCGGCGGCAATCTCGCGCACCGCGTCGATCAGCGCCTCGGGTGCGCCGCGCTTGGACAGGTAGCCGAGCGCGCCGGCCTGCAGCACGCGCTTTGGATGGCTCAAATCCTCATGCGCCGAGAGCGCCAGCACGCGCGCGTTGCGGTCTCGCGCAACGATTCGCTTGACCGCTTCGATGCCGCCGATGCCGGGCATCGCCAAGTCCATGATCACGACGTCGGGCTGCAGTTCGGTGAACAGCCGGTAGGCCTCTTCGCCCGAGTCGGCTTCGGCCACGACTTGGATGTCGGCACTCGCCTGCAGCAGCAGTCTGAAGCCGGTGCGCACCACCGCATGGTCGTCGGCCAGCAGCACTTTGATGCTCATGCGCGTGCCATGCTGAAAGGGTCGACGAAACTGCTCATTGCGCCCAGCGGCAACCAGGCAATCACTTGCACACCACCCGCGGGCGGCGTCAGCAGATCGAGCCTGCCGCCGATCAGCTCGGCCCGCTCGCGCATGCCGAGCAGCCCGAAGTGGCCGGCCCGTGCCCAATCTTCAGGCAGGCCGCGGCCGTCGTCGATCACTGCGACGCGCAGGTCGGCAACGTCGGCTCCGCCATCGGGTTCGTGCGTGTCGCCCGTGGCGCTCTGCACCGGCCCGATCTCGATCGCGATGCCGCTGGCCCCGGCATGCCGGATCGCGTTGTTGACCGCTTCCTGCACGATCCGGTAGGCGGCCGTGGCGATCGGTTCGGGCAGGGCGTCCGGCAGGTCGGCGACGCGCACATCGAAACGCAGCTGCGGCTGCTGCGCGCGCCAGTCGGACACCATATCGTCCACCGCATCGCCGAGCCCGAACTGGTCGAGCGCGAGTGGCCGCAGCCGCGGGATCATCAGATGCAGCACGTCGTAGATGTCGTCGGCGGTCTTCATCACGAGCCTTGCCGCCTGCTCGCTCTCCGCATCATGCGCTGCGGTGCGCTGCGCGATCGACAACCCGATCGCCTTGATCGCGGTGACCTGCTGGCCGAGTTCGTCGTGCAGTTCGCGCGCGATCGCACCCCGCTCCTGCTCGATGCGGCGCTGGATGATGCCGGTGAGCGCCCGGTTCTCGGCAAGTTCGGCACGTGCGTGCGCCTCTGCTTCACGCGCCTGCACGCTGCCGGCGACCGCGGCCGCCATGCGGTTGAACGACTGGCCGATGTGCTCCATCTCGCGCGTCGGCATGGGCGGCAGGCGCACGCCGTACTGGCCGCGCTCCATCGCATTCAGCCCCACTTTGATCTGCAAAAGCGGCCGCAGCGCTTGCCCGGTCAGGACAAGCAGCAATAGATTCGATAGCACGAAGCCGATCAGCGCGATGGCCATCGCGGTGCCCAGTTCGTCCCAGCCGTCGAGCACCGCGCGCGATGCATCGGGCCGCACCACGAGCCGGCCTGCGCCGACCGGGATTTCGCGGGTTGCGATCTGCGGTGCGACCAGCGCTGCATACCACGCCGGTGCGGCACGGCCGGCCTTGTAGGTCGACGCGGGCGAGTGATAGAGCGCCTTGCCGGCGTTGTCGAACAGCGTCAGGTCGTTCGCGCGCACGCGACCGAGTTGCTGCAAAAAATCCTGCATGCCGCTTGGACCGGTCGGCGCATAAGCGCTCGCGATCCGTGCGAGCAGCCGCGCGGCGACCTGGGTGGCGCCCGAGATTTCTTCGCGCACGCTGTTGCGTGTGTTCACGATCTGTATCGCGGCAAACGCTGCCGTGAACGCGATCAGCAGTGCGGTCACGAGCAACTGCACGCGCCAGCGCAGGCTCATGGGCCCGCCGCCTCGTGCAGCGCCCGCACGGCCCGCACAATCGCTTCGGCCATCGGTGGGTCGAACGGCGAATGGCCGGTCGCGTCGACCCATTCGAGTTGGCTGCCGGGCAACGCGCGATGCAGCGCATGCGCGTTGCAAGGTCGGCAGATCCAGTCGAGCCGGCCATGCAGGATGCGCGTTGGCACCGACCCGAGCGTGCCCGCCATGCGCAGCAGTTCGGCGCTGCCGAGCCAGCAGCGGTGGCGCAGATAGTGGGCCTGCACGCGGTACTTGTTCAGCGGTTCGGAAGCAGGCGGCGGCCCTGCGGTGTTCGCGGATGATGACTGGTTCGCCTCCGCTGCAGGTGTCGGTCCCAGCCCGCGCCAGGCGCGGCTCAACGCATCCTCCCAGGCCATCCACGCCACAGCCGCTGCGCCTGCCGCACCCGCATCGCCGCTGTCCAGCAGCCGGGCCAGCAGTGCGTTCATCAGCACGAGCCCAACGCCGGGCTGCTCGGGCGATGCATCGAGGATGCCTGCCGACTGCGCGAGCGCACCCCAGGCCTGCGGCAGCAGCGTTCCGGCCGCGCCGAAGAACCAGTCGAGATCGGCGTCGCCGGTCAGGAACATGCCGCGCAGCAACAGGCCGCGACAGCGCTCGGGATGCGCCGCCGCGTAAGCCACTGCGAGGCTTGCGCCCCAGGAGCCGCCGAACACGAGCCAGCGGTCGATGCCCAACTGCGCTCGGATCGCCTCGATGTCGGCGATCAGATGACCGGTCGTGTTCGATGCCAGCGAACCGGCCGGCGTGCTGCGGCCACTGCCGCGCTGGTCGAACAGCACCACGCGATGCACGGAAGGATCGAAGAAGCGCCTCTGCAACGGCGACGTGCCACTGGCCGGGCCGCCGTGCAGCACGATGACCGGAGCGCCATCGATGCGGCCACACTGCTCGACCTGCAGCCGGTGCCCGTCACCGACATCGAGCATGAACTGGTCGAGCGGCTCGATCGCCGGAAACAACGCCTCGGGTGAGGAAGCGGCTGTGGGATCGGTCGCACCAGAGCGGTTCATCGCGTCATGTTAGTGCGGCGCAATTCAGACGGCGGCTCATGATTTTCGCTAGGCGCGGTTCATGGTTGGCACGATGTGCGGCTTGCGAGCTGGCTGCACACTGGATCGGTGGTCGCGTGAACGGATGCTCCCGATTCTTCTTGAATGGTCGCAGCCGCGCATCGAGCCCACGGGTCGATGCGCCGCATGACCCCTCCGATTCACCTGCAATTTTTCTGAGATTGGACCTCGCCATGAAATGGGAAACCCCGACCGCCACCGACCTGCGCTTCGGTTTCGAAATCACGATGTACATCGCGAACCGCTGAAGCACGGCGTCTGATCTGCCGACCGGCCTCTATCGGCTCGGCGGACTATTTTGGGTTTGTGCAGCCATGCAGAACCTGCCAACGCGCCCCGTCAAACCGGGCGCGTTGTCGTTTCTGGTGACGTCTCTGGTGCCGATTGGCTGTCTCAAACAATTGCCGATTGAAAGATCCTTCTGGTGCGCGTTCACGTTCTAGGCTCCGCCGCCGGCGGCGGTTTTCCGCAGTGGAACTGCAATTGCCCGATGTGCGCGGGCCAGCGCAGCGGCAGCATTCAGGCGCGGCCGCGCACGCAGTCGTCCATTGCGGTCAGCGCAGGCAATGAAGCGGCCTGGGTGTTGTTCAATGCATCGCCCGACATCCTCGAGCAGATCCGCCGCTTCCCTGCCTTGCAGCCGGCCCGCGCATTGCGCGACACCGGCATTGCCGGGGTCGTGCTGATCGACGCACAGATCGACCACACCACCGGCCTCTACATGCTGCGCGAACACCGCGCACGGCTGCCGATCTGGTGCACGGCGCCGGTGCAACAGGATTTGACCCACGGCAACCCGCTGTTCAAGCTGCTCGAACATTACTGCGGCGTCGACTGGCACCGGATCGATGTGGAAGACGGGGTGGCTGGATTCGCCGTGCCCGCCGTGCCCGGACTGATGTTCGAAGCGATCGCACTCGAGAGCAACGCCCCGCCCTACTCGCCGCACCGCGACGCACCGCAGCCGGGCGACAACATCGGCGTGACGGTGCGTGACGTGGCATCCGGCAAGCGCCTGTTCTACGCGCCCGGCCTGCTGGAGATCGCGCCGCCGGTCTGGGACGCCATGCAGCGAGCCGACGTGGTGCTGGTCGACGGCACGTTGTGGACCGACGACGAGATGATCGCGCTCGGTGCATCCAAGCGCACGGGTCGAGCAATGGGCCACCTGGCGCAAAGCGGACCCGGCGGCATGATCGAATGGCTGGACCAGCTGCCGCGTGCCACGCGCCGCATCCTGATCCACATCAACAACACGAACCCGATCCTCGATGAGAACAGCCGACAGCGCGATGTGCTGACCGAGCACGGCATCGAAGTCGCGCACGACGGCATGGACATCGTGCTGTAGCCGCATCGGGAAAAAAGAGCAACGACCCATGACCGCCATCACCGCCGAAGCCCCCTGGGACCGCGCCACGTTCGAAGCCCGCCTGCGCGAGCGCGGCAGCAGCTATCACATCCATCATCCGTTCAACCGCGATGCTCAACACCGGCCGGGCCACGCGCGAGCAGATGCAGGGCTGGGCCGCGAACCGCTACTACTACCAGATCGCATTCCGATCAAGGACGCGGCGATTTTGTCGAACTGCGATGACCGTCTGTTCCGCCGCGAATGGATCACGCGCATCCTGGATCACGATGGCGTCGCGTTTGGCGAGCAACCAGACGAAGGCGGCATCGAAGCCTGGATTCAACTGGGCACTGCGACCGGTCTCACGCGCGAAGAAATCACGGACCAGCGCCACGTGCTGCCCGGCGTGCGCTTCGCGGTCGACGCGTACGTCAACTTCGCACGCCGCGCACCGTGGCAAGAGGCGGCATGTTCATCGCTGACCGAGCTGTTCGCGCCCGAAATCCACAAGCAGCGGCTGGCCGGCTGGCCTGAGTACTATCCGTGGATCGACGACACCGGCCTGCAATACTTTCGCAACCGCGTGAGCCAGGCACGGCGCGATGTCGAGCACGGGCTGCGCATCACGCTCGCGTATTTCGACACGGCCGAACGGCAACGCCGCGCGCTCGAAATCCTGCAGTTCAAGCTCGACATCCTGTGGCAGATGAACGATGCGATGGCGCTCAAATATGGAGTCAACCCATGACGATCACCACGCGACGGCCCGCGCCTGTCGCCGCAGTTTCGGCTGCAATGGGAAGACGCGCAGCAAAGCTGGGTGCTGCTGTACCCGGAAGGCATGGTCAAGCTGAACCGCAGCGCGGGCGAAATTTTAAAGCGCTGCGACGGTGCGACGGCGGTGGATGCGATCACGCAGGACCTGGAGCATGCGTTCGAAACGCAGGGGCTGGACGAAGAAGTGCAGTCGTTCCTCGCGATCGCGCGCAGCCAGGGCTGGGTCGAAGCCGAGCCCGATGAATCGTCGAGGCGCACCGACATGAATGCAACCGCCAACCTCCCGTCTGCACCGCCCCGCCGCCGGCCCGCCGCTGTGGCTGCTGGCCGAGCTGACCTATCGCTGCCCGCTGCATTGCGTGTTTTGCTACAACCCGGTCGACTTGCGACGCACGGCGAGGAACTCGACGACCGAGCGACTGGCTCCGCGTGCTGCGCGAAGCGCGTGCGGCTGGCAGCGTGCAGTGCGGCTTGTCGGGCGGCGAGCCGATGGTGCGTGACGACCTCGAAGAACTGGTCGGCCGAAGCGCATCGGCCTGGGCTTCTACACCAACCTGCTGACGTCCGGCATCGGCCTGACACGAGCGGCGCGTCGACCGAGTTCAAGCCGCCAGGGGCTCGATCACATCCAGCTGTCGTTCCAGGATTCGACGCGCGAGCTGAACGACTTTCTCTCGCACACCAAGCACGTTCGAGCTGAAGCGCAGCGTCGCCGCGATGATCAAGGGCCACGGCTGGCCGATGGTGCTGAACTGCGTGATCCATCGGCTCAACATCGACTACATCGGCGAGCATCATCGAGCATGGCGGTCGCGCTCGGCGCCGACTATCTGGAGCTCGCCAACTCGCAGTTCTACTCCTGGGCCCAGCTGAACCGCGACCAGTTGCTGCCGTCGCGCGAGCAGACTCCAGCGCGCCGAAGCGGATCGACCAACGAATACCGCGCCAGCGCTCGGCGAACGCATGCAGCATCCTCTTCGTCGTGCCCGACTACTACGAGGACCGCCCGAAGCGTGCATGAACGGCTGGGGCAACGTGTTCCTGACCGTCACGCCGGACGGCACCGCGTTGCCCTGCCACACCGCGCGCATGCTGCCGGGCCTCGCCTTTCCCAACGTGAGCGACCGCGTCGATGCGGATCATCTGGTACGAGTCCGAGGGCTTCAACCGCTTCCGCGGCAACGGCTGGATGAAGGAGCCGTGCCGCACCTGCGACGGAGCAGGAAAAGGACCTCGGCGGCTGCCGCTGCCAGGCGTTCATGCTCGCCGGCGACCCGGCGATGGCCGATCCGGTCTGCGCGAAGTCGCCCGACCGGCCGAAGGTGGATGCGCTGGTCGAGCGCGCGCAGCGGGCACGGGATGCGCCGGAACCCGTGATGCACCCGCTGGTGTTTCGGGATCCGAAGGAATCGCGCCGGCTTGCCGCTGCGGCAACGGCAACCCCCTAGCAGCCAACGCACGCGTTCGCCCCGCGGCAGGCGCAGCGCCCGCTAGAAATGCCCGTTCACCGCACGGTACAGTGACTTGAAGCGTCGATGGCGTTCACGGTGTCCGTCCCGCGCTGCCGATTGCGGCTCAAAGCGCATCCGCGCCGGCGGCTCGCGGCAGACCGCAGCAATTTTTGTATCGACAATTTTTGTATCGAAAGTGCGGCGTTCGATACTTTGTTGCACCGATGTCAAGTGAATTTCCCTAGTCGGGAGCAACCAAGGATCGCTTTGGCTGGGCAGAAGATACGTCGGTGCCGCCCGGTGGACATCCCTCCAGTTCGAACGAGAACACCGCGCCCTGGTCCGCCTGCTGCAACAGCCGAATCTCGCTGCTGTGCAGTTGCAGCATGCGCTGCACGATCATCAAACCCAGCCCGCCGCCGCGCGTGCCAGTCGTCGAGAACATGGGCCGCTTGAACAGGCCCTCGCGCATCTCGCTTGGAATGCCGGGGCCGGTGTCGCTGACTTCGACCCTGACGCCGCCGCGCGTGCCCGTCAGCAGCTTCACGACGATCCGACCGCCGGCCGGTGTGTGGCGAATCGCGTTGTCCAGCAGGTTCGTCAGCACGCGCTCGATCATGCCCAGATCGGCGTCGACCGCGGGCAGCGCCGGCGCGATTTCGGCGCGCAGCCGCTGCTGGCGCGCATCGGCTGCGAGCTCGAGCTTCTGGAACAAGTCCTGCACCAGTTCTGCAAGCGCAAAGCGTTCTTTCTCGGGCTTGACCAGCCCCGACTCCAGCCGCGCAAGCTCGAACAGCTCCTGCGAAAGCCGGCCGACCCGGCGGCTTTCGCCAAGCGCGAGCTCCAGATAGTGGCGCCGCTGCGGCTCGTCCAGCGCGTCCGACTTCACGAGCAGCGTCTCCAGGCAGCCGTGCATCGTCGTGAGCGGCGTGCGCAGGTCGTGCGACAGATGCGCATACAGCTCGCGCCGCTGCTGGTCCTGCGTCGACAGCTCGCGCCACTGCGTGGCCGTGCGGCGCGCCATCCGCGCAAAGGTTTCGCCGAGCGTGGCGATCTCCTCGCCCCCGCGACGCGACGCCTGTACGATGGCCGGCAGCGCCTCGTCGGCGGAAGACAGTGGCTGCTTTTCGAAACCTTCGACCGCACTCGTGAGGCGGCGCAGTGGCCGGGTGATCCAGTGCAACCCTATCCAGCCAGCCGCCAGGCCGAGCAACGCCACCAGCAGCAGCGCCCACAACGTCGTGCGCAATGCGCTGCTCGCGGCAATGTCGGCCATCAGTTCCCCGTACGCTTCGCCCATCAGCACCACGTAGATGTAGCCCGCGGTACGCCCGTCGACCTGCAACGGAGCCGCGCTGAACACCTTGCGCGCCGCCGCGGTGCGTGGGTCATCGCCCAGCAGCGGCAGATCCATGCCCGATAGCAGTTGCCGGATCGGCCGCAGACCGACCGCATCGCGCTTGAGATGGCCGGGCGGCGCGGATGCGGCCAGGATGCGACCGTCGAGGTCCAGCAGATAGACCTCGACGCTCGGGTTCACCGCCATCAGCTGATTGAACAGCTCGCGCACCGCATCCATGTCGAGGCCGCCTTGCCCGACCAGCGTCCGGTTGCCCGCGATGTGGGCGGCCAGTTCGCCGGACAGGCGCTGAATCGTGACCTGTTCGGTCTGTTCGCCGGCGCGCAACTGCAACCAGGCGGACACCCCGCAGCACGCCAGCAGCAGCGCCGAGAATGCGAGCGACAGGCGTGTGGCGAGCGTGGCTCTCATCCGGCCCCGACGTCCGCCGCCCGCTCCGGCCCGGCCGCGAGTTTGTAGCCATGCCCCCAGACCGTGAGGATGCGGCGCGGGTTCGCCGGATCGGCTTCGACCTTCATGCGCAGCCGGTTGATGTGCGTGTTGACGGTGTGCTCGTAGCCGTCGTGCTCGTAGCCCCAGACCTGGTTCAGCAGTTCGAGCCGCGAATAGACCTTGCCCGGGTGGCGCGCAAAGAAATGCAGCAGATCGAATTCGCGCGGCGTGAGTTCCACCGCCTTGCCCCGCACCAGCACCTCACGCGCGACGGGATCGATGCGCAGGTCGCCAATCAAGAGGCTGCCGCTCGCGATGCGCGCGTTGCGCTCCAGCGCATCCGCGCGCCGCAGCAGGGCGCGCACGCGCGCAACCAGCTCCAGCACCGAAAACGGTTTGGCCAGGTAGTCGTCGGCGCCGAGCTCGAGGCCCAGGATGCGGTGCATCTCGCTGGCGCGTGCGCTGGTGATGATGATCGGGGTATAGCGCGTCATCGCCCTTGCCCGCCGACAGATCTCGAGGCCGTCGATGCCGGGCAGCATCAGGTCAAGGATCAGCGCGTCCCAGTTGCCGCGTTCGACCTGGCCGACGCCAGCAATGCCATCCGCCGCAAGCGCGACTTCATAGCCTTCGTCGTGCAGATGCAGACGCAGCAAGTCGGCAATGTTCGCATCGTCCTCGACGATCAGAATGCGTTTCGCGATTTCCATGGGATGCGCCATTGTCCCGCGAAGCCCACGCGCTGCGCAGTTGTCACGAATTGATTATCTGTTCGTGATGACACCGTCATCGGCCGCTCGAAACAATGGCTGCATGAAACGCAAATTCGATGCCCACGCCGATCGCGGCAACCCTGCGCCGATCCACCCGCTGTGGATGCGGATCACCCACTGGCTGAATGCGCTCGCGGTTGTGATCATGGTCACCAGCGGCTGGCAGATCTACAACGCGTCGCCGATCTTCGGGTTCGAGTTTCCGAAGCAGATCACGCTCGGCGGCTGGCTTGCCGGCGCGATCCAGTGGCACTTCGCGGCGATGTGGCTGCTCGCACTCAACGGGCTGGTCTATCTGGCGCTGAACATCGCAAGCGGTCGACTGGCTCGCAAATTCTTTCCGCTGTCGATTGCGGGCATCTGGTGCGACGCGACGGCTGCGCTGCACGGCAAGCTCTCGCATGCCGACGTGCGCCAATACAACTACGTGCAGCGCCTGGCCTACCTGTTCGTCATGCTCGACATCGTGCTGCTGGTGTTGTCGGGCCTCGTGATCTTCAAGTCGGTGCAGTTTCCGATGCTGACTGGCCTGATGGGCGGCTTCGACATGGCGCGCCGCATTCACTTCTTCGGTATGGCGGCGCTGGTCGCGTTCTTTTTGCTCCATGTGGTCATGGTGGTGCTGGTGCCCAAGACCTTTCCGATCATGTTCGTCGGCCGCACCAATAAAACATCATGACCAAGCCACAACAACGCCCGTCTCTGCTGCTGGCACGTGCCGACTGCGAAGCAGCGCTGCTCGAAGCGCATTCACTGCTGCAGCGCCGGCTGGACCGGCCCGCGCGCCGCATGTTTCTGCAACGCTCGCTTACCTTGGGTGGCCTGTCGCTGCTGTCGGGCTGCAGCATCTCCGACAACAAGACGGTGGAAGCGGCGCTGGAACGCATCTCGCGCTTCAACGACAAGGCGCAGGCCTGGCTGTTCGACCCGACGCAACTGGCCGAAACGTATCCGGAATCGATGATCACGCGGCCGTTTCCGTTCAATGCCTACTACGACGAAGACGAGACGCCGGTGGTCGAGGAAGCCAGCTACAAACTGGAACTCAGCGGCTTGATTGCAGACAAAAAAAGCCTGACCCTGACCGAGCTGCGCGCGATGCCGCAGCGCGACCAGATCACGCGCCACATCTGCGTCGAAGGCTGGAGCGCGGTCGGCAAATGGGGCGGTGTGTTGTTCTCGGATTTCCTCAAGCGCATCGGCGCCGATACCACCGCGAAGTACGTCGGCTTCAAATGCGCGGACGACTACTACCAGAGCATCGACATGGCGACCGCGCTGCATCCGCAGACGCTGCTGACGCTCACGTACGACGGCCAGACGCTGCCCACCAAGTACGGCTTCCCGATGAAGCTGCGCATGCCGACCAAGCTCGGCTACAAGAATCCGAAACTGATCACCGCGATGTTTGTCACGAACGACATATCCGGGTGGCTACTGGGAAGACCAGGGCTACAACTGGTTCGGCGGGAGTTGAGCCATTTCGTTGGCTTGGCGCCGCCGACACGCAAGGCACACGGTTTCATCAAAACTCCGTTGCCGATTTTTCCCTCCACACCCTCGACCGATTGATTGGACAACTGACATGAGCAAATTGATCTCCACCCTGATTGCCGCCGGCCTGACCATCGCCAGCATTTCTGCCATGGCCGCAGACGACATGAAGAAGGACGGGATGAAAAAGGATGGCATGAGCAAAGACATGATGGAAAAAGACGGCATGAAGAAAGATCACATGGGCAAAGAAGATATGAAGAAAGATCACATGGGTAAGGACAGCATGAAGAAGGACGACATGGCCAAGGGCGGCATGAAAAAGGACGACATGAAGAAGTGAGGCCAGCTGGGCTATGTCCCTGCGGACAAGCATCGATGGCCGCGCCTGCCGAGGCCCGGCCATCGACTTTTGTGCCTGTCGAACTTGACGCCAGTCGTTGCGCTTCGCAGCGCTTACCCGCCGCGCCAACAGCAAAAAAACGGACAAAAAGCGGACAGCACAAAGACTTCGCCGTGGTGTTGTTTTCGGCGTTGCCGTACCCAGTTGCGGTAAACCGTCGAAACTATTGCCATCAAGGGAGAGGTCCATGAAATACGAAAAAACCGAAGCGGCGATCGCGAAGCTCTCGCCCGAACAGTTCCGCGTCACGCAGCAGAGCGGCACCGAGCGGCCGGCACGGGCGAACTGCTCGACAACAAGGAGCCGGGCATCTACGTCGACATCGTCTCGGGCGAGCCGCTGTTCGCCTCGTCCGACAAGTACGAATCCGGCTGCGGCTGGCCGAGCTTCACCAAGCCGATCGAGCCGGCCCACGTCAACGAGCTGCGCGACGCGTCGCACGGCATGGTCCGCACCGAGGTGCGCTCGACGCACGGCGACAGCCATCTCGGCCATGTGTTCCCCGACGGCCCGCGGACCGCGGCGGCCTGCGCTACTGCATCAATTCGGCCTCGCTGCGCTTCGTCCATCGCGACGACATGGAGGCGCGAAGGCTACGGCGCCTATCTCGACCAGGTGGAGGACATCTGAAATGACCACGAACGCGCAGTACTGGCCGGTGGCTGCTTCTGGGGCATGCAGGACCTGATCCGCAAGCTGCCCGGCGTGGTCTCGACGCGCGTCGGCTACTCCGGCGGCGACGTGCCGAACGCCACCTATCGCAACCACGGCACCCATGCCGAGGCGATCGAGATCATCTTCGATCCGGCGCAGACCAGCTACCGCAGACTGCTCGAATTCTTCTTCCAGATCCACGATCCGACGACGAAGAACCGCCAGGGCAACGACCGCGGCGCGAGCTACCGCTCGGCGATCTACTACATCGACGACGCGCAGAAGGCGGTCGCCGAAGACACGATCGCCGACGTCGACGCCTCGCGGCCTGTGGCCCGGCAAGGTCGTGACCGAGGTCGCGCCGGTCGGCGATTTCTGGGAGGCCGAGCCCGAGCACCAGGACTATCTCGAGCGCATCCCGAACGGCTACACCTGCCATTTTCCGCGCAACGGACTGGGTGCTGCCGAAGCGCAACGTGGCGGCATGAGTGATGAGCGGAGAAGGCACCGTTGGACCGCGGCATCGGTGCCTCTCCTGGCAGTTTCCTGAGCCCACAACTGGCCGGAGAACAACCGTCCAACGTTTGAGGGCAAGCCGCTTGTCCAATGCGGTGTCCGATCACACCTGAGACCGGCTACGCAACCGCGCAAGCAGCCCCGCAGTCGAGGCGTCGAGCCCGCTCGCATCGCCCGACGCAAGCCGCGGCTCGATGTCCTTGGCCAGCACCTTGCCGAGCTCGACGCCCCATTGGTCGAAGCTGTTGATGCCCCAGAGCGCGCCGCTGATGAACACGCGGTGCTCGTACAGCGCGAGGAAGGCGCCGAGCGCCTCGGGCGTCAGCCGCTCGAACACGAAAAAGCTGCTCGGCCGGTTGCCCGGAAAGTTCCGGTGGCCGCCGGCATCCGGCTTGTCCGACCATCAGCGCCTGCGCCTGCGCGAGCGCGTTGGCCAGCAGCTTGGCATGGTGGCCCTCCAGCGTGTGCGCGGCGTCGCGCACCGCGATGAACTCGACCGGGATCACGTCGGTGCCCTGGTGCAGCATCTGGAAGTACGCGTGCTGGCCGTTGGTGCCCGGCTCGCCCCACAGCACCGGCGACGTGCCGAAGGCCACCGGCTGCGCCGTCCATGTCCACCTGCTTGCCGTTGCTTTCCATCTCGAGCTGCTGCAGGTAGGCCGGCAGCCGCTTCGAGCGCGCTGTGGTAGGGCGCGATGCAGCGGCTGGTGAAGCCGTGGAAGTTGCGGTACCAGACATCGAGCAGGCCGAGCCGCACCGGCAGGTTCTGCTCCAGCGGCGCGGTGCGGAAGTGCTCGTCCATCGCGTGCGCGCCGGCCAGCAGCCTGCGAAAGCCGTCGGCGCCGATCGCCAGCGCGATCGGCAGCCCGATCGCCGACCACAGCGAGTAGCGCCCGCCGACCCAGTCCCAGAAGCCGAAGGTGGTTTCGATGCCGAATGCGCGCGCCGCCTCGACGTTGGTCGTCAGCGCGGCGAAGTGGCCGCGCGATGTCGTTGCCGCCCGACTGCTCGAACCAGCGCCTGGCCGACTGCGCGTTGGCCATCGTCTCGGCCGTGGTGAAGGTCTTGGACGCGATCAGGAACAGCGTGTGCTCGGGCGCCAGGCCCTTGAGCACGCCGTCGAGTTCGTGGCCGTCGACGTTGGAGACGAAGTGGAAGCGCTTGCCCGGCGCCGCGAACTCGGCCAGCGCCCCGCACCACCATCTGCGGCCCGAGGTCGGAGCCGCCGATGCCGATGTTCACCACGTCGGTGATGGTGTGGTCGGCCCGCACGCGCTCGGCATAGGCGAGCATGGCGTCGAGCGTGGCGTGCACCGTCGGCCAGTGTCGTCCGCTATGCTTCTTTTGTAGCGGCTGGCGCACTACTGGCGGCGCTCGCGGCCGGATTTCGCAACAGGAAATGCATCACGGCGCGATCTTCCGTGCGCGTTGATGTGCTTCGCCCGCGAACATCGCGTCGCGATGCGCCTCGAGGCCGCACTTCGCGCGCCAGCGCCAGCAGCAGGTCTTCGGTGCGGCGTCGATCAGGTTCTTCGACAGGTCGGCAAACAGGTGCGGCGCTTCCTGGCTGAATCGTGCGAAGCGGCTGGAATCGTTGGCGAACGCATCGCGAAGATCGAACGCCTCACCGGCGGCTTCGTAATGCATGCCGAGTGCGGTCCACGCATCGGTATGGTCGCAACGAATCATGGTCATGGGGGCTCCTGAAATCGGCCTGCACGCTGCAGGCAATCGGTGGTGCAAACATTATCGAACCGCGTGTGGGAAAGCCTCGCGACAACACTCGATGCGGCGCTTCGTCCGGGTGAGCTGATCTTCCCTTGCGGTGACGAAGGTGCATGTGCGGTCCAGCACCTCATGCGCGGTGGCTGCTCAGACCGAGCCGGAACGACCCGTTTTCACCTCGGCCCGCCAGCCGGGGGCCGGGCCGTGCAACGTTTCGAATCCGGGCAAGTACCATGGGTGCATCGTCACTTGGAACCCGAGCGCACCCATGAGCTTCGATCTCGTCTTGTTCGGCGGCACGGGCGACCTCGCCTGGCGCAAATTGATGCCCGGCCTTGTTCCAGGCGTATCGCCACGGCACGCTGCCACCGGATGGTCGCATCATCGGCGTCGCTCGAGACGACCTGAGCGACGCCGAATACCGCGCGCTGCATCAAGTCGCACTTCGACGACCTCGCGCCCGAAAAGCGGCCGGGTGGCGACGAGTTCGATCGTGCGGCGCAAGTGCTGTACTATCAGCGCATGGACCTGTCGCAGGATGAGGACTACCCGGCGCTGGCTGCCACGCTCGCAGAACGCAATGCCGACATCGTCGTGATGTATGTGGCCACCGCGCCGACGCTGTTTCACGACGGTGGTCGAGCAGCTCGCCGCAGCCGGCCTGAACCGCCCCAATACGCGCATCGTGCTGGAGAAGCCGCTGGGCCACGACCTCGCCTCGAACCGCGCGATCAACGAGACGGTGCGCACCGTCTTCGACGAGAAGCAGATCTTCCGCATCGACCACTACCTGGGCAAGCCGGCGGTGCAGAACCTGTTCGCGCTGCGCTTCGGCAACGCGCTGTTCGAGCCGCTCTGGCGCCGCGAACACATCGCCAACATCCAGATCACGATCGCCGAAGACCTCGGCGTCGAGAAGCGCGGCGCGTTCTACGATCAGACCGGCGCGCTGCGCGACATGGTGCAGAACCACGCGCTGCAGCTGCTGTGCGCGATCGGCATGGAGCCGCCGATCAACGCGCATGCCGACGCGATCCGCGACGAAAAACTCAAGGTGCTGCGCTCGCTGAAGCCGCTGGACGCCGGCGACGCTCGAGCCGCATGTGGTGCGCGGCCAGTACGCGCGCCGGCACTCAGCGGCGGCGCACCGGTGGCTCGGCTACCGCGACGAGCCCGGCGTCGATCCGGACGAGCCGCACCGAAACCTTCGTCGCGCTGCGCACCGAGATCGCAGAACTGGCGCTGGGCCGGCGTGCCGTTCTACATCCGCACCGGCAAGCGCCTGGCCGCGCGCGACGCGCACATCGAGATCAATTTCCGGCCGACGCCGCATGCGATCTTCCAGGCACCGCCGCGGGCGTGGCGAACCGGCTGGTGATCAACCTGCAGCCAAGGACGGGCTCGAACTGCACCTGCTGGCGCAAGGCCAGGAGCAAGCGCCGCTCGACCGATGCGCCGCTCGCACCGGTGCAACTCGACCTGGACTTCGACAAGCGCTTCGGCGCCGAGCGGGTGGGCGCCTACGAACGGCTGCTGCTCGACGTGATCGACGGGCGGCTGAACCTGTTCGTGCGCAGCGACGAGCAGGAAGAAGCCTGGCGCTGGGTCGAGCCGATTCTGGAGAACTGGCAGGCCGATGCGCGCAGCCCGCGCCGCTACGCAGCCGGCACCTGGGGGCCGAGTGCGGCGAGCGCGATGATCGCACGCGACGGGTTCAGCTGGAGTGAGGAGCACTGAGCCGGACCGGAACAGCCGCTGCAAGCCGCCGCCCGCCGTCAAAGCAGCTGTCGCCGCATGCGGGCTCGGGTTCGAGATCGCTTGCGGCGGCTTGGAGAGTTTCCCGGTCAATGCGGCACCCGTCTGGCAAAAATGCCCCCACGGCTGCCGCAACATGCGGCATGCCGTAGGGCATTATCAGACCGGTGCGGTCTGCTTCAGTACCGCATCACAGCGCTTCCACACCGACCCGCTGCCGGGCGTAGTAGCGCGTCAGGCGCAGCAGTTCCTCTTCCGAGTAGGGCTTGCCCAGGTAGTGCTGCACCCCGAGCTCCCGTGCGTGCTCGCGGTGCTTGTCGCCGATGCGCGAGGTGATCATCACGATCGGCAGGTCGGCGGTGCGCACGTCGCCGCGGATGTTGCGCGCCAGGTCGAACCCGTCCATGCGCGGCATCTCGATGTCGGACAACACCATCACCGGCAGCTCCTCGGCGAGCCGCTCGAGCGCCTGCAGGCCGTCGGTCGCCAGCGCCACCCGGAAGCCCTCGCGCTGCAGCAGCCGCTGCGTGACCCGGCGCACCGTGATCGAGTCGTCCACCACCAGCACCAGGGGCATTTGCTGCGCGGCTTCGACGATCGACTGCGCAATACCGCCGGACGCATCGGCGAACGGCTGCTCGGCGCCGTTGCGGGCAGTCGCCCATTGCCGTGCCTGCGCGCCGTACACGGTGGCCAGCGCCACCGGGTTGTAGATCAGCGCGACGGTGCCGGTCGGCAGCACCGACATGCCGGCCAGTCCGGGCAGTTTGGCAAGTTGCGGGCCCAGGTTCTTGACCACCACCTCCTGGTTGCCCAGCACGTCGTCGACGTGCAGCGCCAGCCGCTGCGAAGCGCTTCGGATGACCAGCACGGTGAACGTCTTGGCCACTGGCGCCACGCTGCGGGCCGAAGCTTGCAGCAGCGCGCCGCACCAGTAGAACGGGATGTCCTCGCCGCCGTAAGCCAGGGTGCCGCTTGCATAGGCCTCATCCACCTCCTGGGCCGGCACGCGTCGCACCAGTTCGACCACGGCCGAAGGCACGCCGATCGTCTGCTCGCCGGCCCGCACCATCACGACCTGCGTGACGGCGGTGGTCAGCGGCAGCACCAGCGTGAAGCCGGTGCCTGCACCGGTCGTCGAATCGGTCTCGATGCGGCCACCCAACGCGTCGACCTCCGAGCGCACCACGTCCATGCCGATGCCGCGGCCGGCCAGCTCGGTCACTGTGCTGGCCGTGCTGAAGCCTGGCGTGAAGATCAATTGCGCGGCTTGCGCGTCCGTCATCGGTTGATCCGAGCCGGGCAGCCCACGCTCGACGGCTTGATGCCGAATCTGCTGCAGGTCGAGCCCGGCGCCGTCGTCCTTGAACGACACCGACACGTCGTTGCCCGATTGGCGCAGTTGAATAGCGATCGCGCCGACGGCTGGCTTGCCTGCGTCGTTGCGCACCTGGGGCGACTCGATGCCATGGGCCACCGCGTTGCGCAGCAAGTGTTCGAACGCCGGTGCGAGCCGGTCCAGCATGCCGCGGTCCATCTCGATGCTGCCGCCGGTGATGTCGAGCTTGACTTGTTTGCCCGAATCTTTCGCCGCCTGGCGCACCACGCCATACAGACGCTCGGAGATGCCTTCGAATTCGACCATCCGTGTGCGCAGCAAGTCCCGCTGCAATTCACGCGACTGGCGGGCTTGCGCGACCAAGTCGTCTTCCGCGCCTTCGACCGATCGCTGCACGCTGCGCTGCACGGTGGCCACGTCGTTCACCGACTCGGCCATCATGCGAGTCAGCTCCTGCACCCGCGTGAAGCGGTCGAATTCAAGCGGATCGAAGCTTGCCCCCAAGTCTTTCGACTGGGCCAGCCGAGACTGCATCTGAGTCTCGGCCTGCAGTTCGACGTCGCGCAGTTGCTGGCGCAGCCGGTCCAGGTTGCCGGTGAGGTCGGACAACGAATCGCGCAGCTGCGACACGTGCGACTCGAGCCGTGCCCGCGTCATCATGATCTCGCCGGCCTGATTCACCAGACGGTCGAGCAACTGGGCACGTACCCGCACCGACTGGCTGCCCAGTTCGCAGCGCCGGTGCAGCCACCGCAACGCTGGCCGAAGCCGGCCGCACGAAGCCGCGCTCGACCGGCGCCGGCACCGCCACGGCGGCAGCCGTGGTGTCGATCACCGGCGCGACCACGACCGGTTTGTCTGCCGGCGTCAAGCCGCGCAGCGCATCGAACTGGCCTTGCAACAGGTCGAGGCCGCCAAGCAGCGGCTCCAGTTGCGCGGTCTGCAGCGACTCGTGCGCGTGCTGCTCGAGTTGCGACTCCATCCGGTGCGCGAATTCGCCCATGCGCAGCGCGCCGGCCAACCGGGCGCTGCCCTTCAAGGTGTGCAGCACGCGCAGCACTTCGCCGCGCGCCGACGGGTGCGCAGGCTCGGCCACGTACTGACGCAGCGCCGAGCTCAGGCGCGGCAACAATTCCAGCGCTTCGTCTTCGAAGATCGGGAACAGGTCACCGTCAAGTGCGTCTTCGGCGTCGATCGCTTCGTCGAGTTCGATCAGCGGCAGCCGTGCTGCGTTGTCGATGCGGCCCACCGGTGCGGCCAACGGCGATTCGGCCGTCATGACCGTCTCGGTCAACGGTGCAACGTCCGGCACATCCAGCGCTTCGGCGGCGGCTGCTTCTTCGGTCTCGTCGGCGGCTGCCAACGCTTCATCGACGTCGGCAGTTTCTTTCGCGTCGATCAATTCGGCGGTCTCAGCGGCTTCGATGATCTCTGCCGCTTCGATGTCCTCGGTCGACGCAACCGTCTCGATCGATAGCTGCTCTTCGAATGCATCGATCTCGATCGGCTCTTCCGAGAGTTGGGCGGCCCGTGTATCGGCTGTCACGGCCAGCACGGCGGCTGCGCTGGTGACCTCGAGCAAGTCGTCGAGCGCCCTGAGCACACTCGTGTCGGCGGACCTCAACTCGCCGGCGGCGAAGTGCAGCAGCAGGCTCTCGATTTCCTGCGCCGCCTGCATGCACACCTGCACCTGGTCCGCGCTGGCCCAACCGATGATCTGCATGTGACCTAGCGATTTCTCCAGCTTGCGCGACAGCATCGCCAGGTCGGTGAAGCCGACCGTGCTCGAGCTGCCGCCAAGCGCATGCGCCATCTCAACCGCGGTGTCGGACACCGGCTGCGCGGGCTGCATCGCCCACTCCGAGATCTCGGTGAGCAAGCGGCGCGACCATTCGTCGGCTTCGCCCAGGTAGACGTTGTAGAGCGGAATGGCCACGCGCAGCGGGCCGACCATGCGGACGGCTTCTTCGAAGCTGCCGAACACATCGGCATCGGCATCCGCCGTGGCCAGCTCGTGCTCGTCTTGCGGTGCGGTCAGCGGCTCGGCTGAAACTTCAAGTGCCGCTTCATCGTGCGATGCCATCGGTTCGGGCGTCTGCGAAACGACTTCGATCGGCCCGAACGTGTCGATGCCGATGAGTTTGACCGCTTCGATCGAATCGACGGGCGCTTCGACCTTGGCAGCCTCGACCGGTCCGGCTTCGGCGGCGACCGCTTCGATGGCCTCTTCGACCGCATCCGGCTGCTGCCCGGCATCGGCCACCAGCACATGGGCTTCCATGTCGAGCGGCATGTCGACCGCCTCGGGCTCATCCCGCGCCACTTCAAGCACAGGCTCGAACGCAACCGGTTCGTCGACGGGTTCGATCGCGGTGAATTCCACCGATTCGGTCGCATCGACCGGCTCCAGCGGCATCGGCTCGTCGATCGATGCAAACGGCTCGGCTTCAAAAAACTCAATCGGCTCGGCGACCGCCTCGATCGGCTCGGATGGCACCGACTCGACCTCGAACGGCACAAACGCCCCGGTCTCGACGGCCATCGGCAGATCGGCAAACTCGGGCACTGCATTCGGCAGCTCGATGTCCGAGCCGGGCAAGCGCAAAGCGACCAGCCGGTCTTCGACGCGCATGGCATCGGCGGACGTCTCGAACGTCGAGGCGCTCCAGGCTTGGGCGGCGTTCGCACCGATCGCTTCGGCCCAACGGCCAAAGCCCAGCAACGCGTCGCGCGACAGCTGCAGCAGCGGCGCGTTGGCGGGTTTTTGCTCGGCCAGCCAGCTGTTGTGCAACTGCTCGAATCCCCAGGCCGCGTTGCCGAACGCCATCAGCCCGACCATGCGCGAGCTGCCTTTGAGCGTGTGGAATGCGCGCCGCAGCGAGGCGTGCTCGGACGCGTCGACCGGGCTGGCTTCGAGCGCCGCCACAGCGCCAACGCCGGTGTCGATGACTTCGCGCACTTCTTCCAGAAAGATCTCGAGCAGCTCGGCATCCACCGGTTCGGCTTGCGTTGCCGATTCGGCAACCGCCACCGGCTCCACCGCCACAGGCAGCTCGACGAGCGGCGCCTCCATGACCGATGGTGCTTGTTCAATCGCAACCGCCTCGACCGACGACTCGACCGGCGCGGCCACGGCGGCGGCTGGCACGCTGCGGCCCATCACCGGCAGCAACTCGCCGCGCGCCTCATTGAACACGAACATCTTCTTGGCCAGCGTCGGCTGGTAGCCGAGCATGTCGATCAAGAAGCCAAGCGCACCGAGGTTGTTGCCGAGCTTCTCGGATGCCTGTGCGAGATCGGCAGGGTTCGATGCGAGCCGGTCGATCACGTCGCGCATCTGGATCACCGCTTGCGACGCGTGCTCCAGGCCCAGCACCGACAACACGCCGCGCATCTGCGACAGGCGGCCCGATGCGGTGGGCAGCACGGCTGCGTCGCTGCCGTCCCGGAAATATTGGTCCAGCAGCTTTTCGGTTTCGGTCAAGCTGGCTTTCAGCTCGGCCACCACGCTGCCCATCGTGCGCCGGTCGCTCACGCGGCCGTAGAGTTCTTCCATCCACGGCTCGAGCGGCTGCGGCAATCCGCCGGAGCGAACCTGCTGCAGCCGATCGGCCAGATGGGTGAGCCGCTCGGCGAGGCGCACGTCGTCCTGATCGAGGTCGTCGTAAGCGGCCTGCAGATACAGCACCGATGTGGCCACTTCCATGGAGAGCGGCGGCGACGGCATGCGACCGCTTCGCTGCGTGTCGGCCACCACCCGGCTGAGCGCGCGCGCGA
Source organism: uncultured beta proteobacterium (assembly GCA_963784295.1). GTDB lineage: Bacteria > Pseudomonadota > Gammaproteobacteria > Burkholderiales > Burkholderiaceae_C > JBBPYC01. Next base: position 34,530 of record CAWAQL010000010.1, on the reverse strand, counting down.
AGTCGGCGCTCTCGGGCTGCATCTGCACCATCGACTCGGACAATTGCTGGAACTGTTCGACCGCAGCGCGCAGCCGATTCACGTCGCCGCCGGCCACGGCCGACCAGGTTTCGGCCACGGCCTGAATGCGCTTGCGCGTCTGTGCGAGCAGCACTGCGTCGAAGCGGCCAAAGTGGCGTTTCTCATAATCGACGGGGGTTTGTGCGAGCAGGCCGAACGCGCGCTGCACGGGGCCCAGCACGGGCGCATCCGCACCGCGGCTGCCGGCCTGCGCGCAGAAGAACAACAAGTCGCGCAGCAGCACCGGCGGCACATCGTCGTCGCCGCGCGCCAGCGTGCTGTATTGCATCAGCAGGCGCGATGCGAGCCGCTTCACATACAGGTCCGTCGGCAGCAGGCCACGTGCGAACGCCTCGAAAAAGGCGGCACTGACCTGCCAGAAAATCGAGGGCCGCTCGTGCGTCTGCGCACCGGCCAGCTGAAGGCTCAAGCCGGAGATTTCCTGTGCGGATTCGGTGTCTCCGCTCCTGACCATGCTGAGCACGGCGTGGTCCATGCGCGCGCGCACCGCGGCTTCATAGGCCAGTGCAGGCGCTTTGCTCAGGCCCGGATTCACCCAGCGCCAGTCGAACGACCAGAGGTCGGCCGGGTGAGCCTTGTCGCCGTCGCCGAGCTCGACCACCTCACGGTATTGCGGAAACAGGCCGATGGCGGGCATCGCGCCGCCGGCCAGCACGGACTCGAGGTATTCGACGATGGCCGCGCTGGTGCGCTCGACTGTGGCGGCGACTTCCGGGGTGCACAGCTCGGGGCGTGTGATGAGCTGGCGCGTGACGGCTTCGAGGCTGCGCAGCAGCACGGCCACCGCAGGCATCTCGACCATCTGCAACGCACCGGCCGATTGCTGCAGCGGTTGCGGCAGCGGCTGCAGCGCGGCGGCGATCGGTGTCGGGTCCGAGCCCTCGGCCTGCGCGGCCTGCAGCTCGCGTGCCGTGCGGCGCAGCGTCTTGCCGGTGCGGTCGAGCACCTTGCGCAGCTCGTCGAGCACCCACGCGAGGGGGCCAAGGTCATGGGCCGCGGGCGCGGCTTCTGCGGTGCGGGTGTCTTCGTTGAATTGCATCGGATGCATCCAGTCTTGCTTCGGGCTTGAAAACTTGGGGCGTGAGGGCAGTGCGGTGGCACGGACGAAGCGGGCATGGCTGCGCCACACCGGGGCCGCCCGTGGGCGCCACCGGCTCGAACGCTGGGGCCTAATCTCGTTGGGTCAGTCCACCCACCGGCTCGCGCGACGGCTGGGTCGGGGATTCAGTCCGCAGTGTCGCTGGGGCGTTGCACGTGGCAGCGGCCCAGCCGCTGGCGACATACGCATTGCTTCACGATCTGTGCGGATGGATTGCGGGTTCAGGCGATCTTGAAGCGCGACACCGACTGGCGCAGCTCTTCGGCCATCCGCGAGAGCTCACGCACCTGCTGCGCGGTGTTGCGCGTGCCGTCCGTGGTGTGCTCGGTCACCGTGAAGATTCGCTCGATGTTGGTGGCCGCGACGTTGGCGAGTTCGGCTTCATGGAAGGCGGAGCTTGAGATGTTGCCGATCAGGTCGGCGAGGCGGCGCGACACGCGGTCGATGTTGGACAGCGCCGAGCCCGCCGAGTCCGACAGCCGTGCCCCTTCCACCACACCCTGCGTGGAACGCTCCATGGCGGCCACCGCATCCTGCGTGTCGGTCTGAATCGCTTTCACGAGCGCCGAGATCTGGCGCGTGGCGTCCGCCGAGCGTTCGGCCAGCCGCTGCACCTCTTCGGCCACCACCGAGAAGCCGCGACCGGCTTCGCCGGCCGATGCAGCCTGAATGGCCGCATTCAAAGCCAGCACGTTCGTCTGCTCGGTGATGTCCGAGATCAGGTCGGTGATCTCGCCGATCTCCTGCGACGATTCACCCAGGCGCTTGATCCGCTTGGAGGTGTCCTGGATCTGGTCGCGGATCGCGTTCATGCCGCCGATTGCGTTGTTCACGGCCTTCAGGCCCGTGTCTGCGGCTTCCAGCGATTGGCGGGCCACTGCAGCCGATTCCTGCGCCTGCGTGGACACGTCGTTGATCCGCACCGCCATGTCAAGCACCGACTGGCCGGTGTCGCGAATCTCGCGCAGCTGCTCGGTCGAGGCACTCAGCAGTTCGGTCGAGGTGCTGTCCACCTGCGAGGTGGTGTGCGCCACCCTTGTCGCCGTCCTCTGCACGTTTCCGACCAGCAGGCGCAGCTCTTCGACCGTATAGTTGACCGAGTCGGCGATGGCGCCCGTGATGTCTTCGGTCACCGTGGCTTCTTGCGTGAGGTCGCCTTCGGCCACCGTCTGCAATTCGTTCATCAAGCGCAGAATCGCGGCCTGGTTGGCGTCGTTCACCCGCTTGGCTTCGTGCTCCTGCTGGCCGGCCTGCACCATCAACTGCTCGGCGCCTTGCTGACGCTTGCGGCTGTCGAGCAGCTGGATGCGAACCAGGCCGGCCGCGCACAGCAGCGCCAGCAGACCGGCCACCGCAAGCAACGCGATCCGGCCGGCGTCCAGGCTGTCTCGAGCGGCCAATTGCTTTTGCAACACCTCCAGCCCCGTGCGCAACGACTCGCTGTCTTCGGTCACCGTGGCCTGTGCCTCGCGTGCGCCGATCAAGCCTTGCAGGTTGGTCAAGCACGCCGCGCGCCTTGGCTTCCATTTCCTGGTACAAGCCGAGGATCGCGGTCAGGCTCTCCCTGACGCCCGCGTCGCGCGCGGCCGTCAAGCGAAGCTCCGCGTTGCCGCTGAGCAAACCTTGCGCCAGCTCGCGAAACGTCGTCAGGTCCTTGCCCAGCAGGAACACCGCTTCCGGGTTGATGCCTTCCAGGCTCTGGAATTCGTTGGCGGACTTGCCGATGCGCTGCGTCAGCATGACCATCTGCGACGCGGCGGCGATCTCGGCGGACGGCGCGTTTTGCTGCAGTTTGGAAGCGGCCACCGCCTCGGACAGCTCCAGCAACTCGCTCGATGCGCTGTTCACGCCGCGCAGCGCCGCCCCCATCTGGGTCAATGCGGGCTTTTGCTGCACGATCTGCTTCGCGCTCGCCTCGGCGCGCTCGGACCAGCGGCAACACCTTTTCGAGCAGCGGCATGTCGTTGGCGCTGAGCGCGCTGTAGCCGAGCTGCGCGTCGCCCGTGCGCAATTCCCGCACGCTGGCGACCAGCGAGTCGGTGCTGCCCGCCACCTCTTCGAATGCTTTGGCATTGCCGAATATGGCCAGCGCGGTGGACTTCGCGAGTCGCTGCGACTGTGTCTGGGCGTTGCCCGTGACCGACCAGGTGCTCGGCCTGCCGCTCACCGTCGCGCAGGGCGAATGCAGCGACGACGACCAGCGCCAACAGCGTCAGCGCCAAGCCGCCGCCCAGCGACTTTCTGATGTGCGCCGACGGAGCGCGTGCCCAGCAGCGGCAGCGCGACGCCATTGCGGTTCGGCTCGGCCGCCGGTGCGGCTTCTGCGGCGGTGCCGGCAGCCGGATCACCATGGATTTCGGTGATCGGCTCCATCACCGACAGATCTTCGCGTGGGGACACGCCGGAGTCCCTCGAATCGGGAGTCCCGGGCGCGCGCAAAACGGGTGCCCCCGCCGTCGTCGGCCATGGCGCCCGGCGCGGACTTCTTGATGCCGAACAAACGGCCGAACTGAACGATGTACATACGCAACCTCGAAGGTGAAAGGCTTAAGCGCCGATTTTCCAGAAACCGGGGGGAATGAACCAACGATTGCAGGTTCAGTTCCTGCCAATGAACCGCGTCTGCGTCCACATATCGATGGCCGAAGTAGTCGGGTGAACCTTGCGGCGCTTCGTGTGAAGCTTGAAACGAATCAACGCTGCGCAGGCCCGCGAGCCGATCGATCAGCAGCGCGCAGTTGACGTCGAGTGCGGCATTCAATGTGACCATCCGCATGCTCGATGCCGTCGGCTCGGTCGCAGCCGGTGCGGCCTTGGGCTCGGTGTCGGTGTCGGCGTCGCCGATGAAGCGCGCCAGATCGATCACGCCGAACAAGCCGCCGCGAAGATTGGCAACGCCGACGAACCAGCCGTGCGCATACGGCACCGACTGGATCGATGCGCGCGGAAAGATCTCCTCGGCCTGCGTCAGCGGAAACAGGTAGTGGGACGCACCGGACTCGACGGCCAGCCAGGACACCGATTGGTTCTGGTCGTGTGCTGCCTGAAGCCGGGTGGCCAGACGGGTCTGGAGTTCGCGCAGTGCGATTCGGTTTGCCACGGTTGCGCTCGTCGTGTCGTATTCAGCTGAGCGCCGCGATCTTGGCGCGCAGCTCGACCACGGTCACCGGCTTGGTGATGTAGTCGCGCGCACCCTGACGCAGGCCCCAGACGCGATCGGTTTCTTCGTTCTTGCTGGTGCACATGATGATCGGCACGTCCGCATACGCCGGCTCGCGCGAAATCGCACGCGTCAGCTGAAAACCGTTCTTGCCAGGCATCACGACATCCATCAGGATCAGATCGGGCTTCTCGTCGGCCAGCTGGCGCATCGCCTCCTCGGCGCCCTGCGCGGTGCGCACCTGCATGCCGTCTTGCTGCAGCAGGGCCGTCATGTGCATCAACTCGGTCTTGGAGTCGTCCACCACGAGCACTTTGCGAACCTTCATGCGGGCACTCCCAGTGCCATCGCACCGAACTGCTGCACGGCGTCGAGCAGTTGATCCTTGGTGAACGGCTTGGTCAGGTACTCCTGGCAGCCGACCATGCGGCCACGCGCTCGGTCGAACACGCCGTCTTTCGACGACAGCATGATCACCGGCGTCGTGGCAAAACGCGGGTTGCGTTTGATGATCGCGCAGGTCTGGTAGCCGTCCAGCCGCGGCATCAGAATGTCGCAAAAGATCAGATCGGGCTGCCAGTCGTTGACTTTGGCCAGCGCATCAAAGCCGTCTTCGGCCAGCAACACGCTGTGGCCGCCTTTGGCCAGGAAAATCTCGGCACTGCGCCGGATGGTGTTACTGTCGTCCACCACCAGCACCTTGAATGCGGATGTGTTCATATTCATATGTTTCATGCTCCGGCAGCTAGTGGCCGATGACGTCGGTTGGGATGTCTGCGACTGTGCGCCGCGATCGCAATTTGGCGTGTGCAATAAATCCCGGAATTCAGATTTGGATCATCTCGAAATCTTCTTTGCGCGCGCCGCATTCGGGACAGGTCCAGTTCATCGGCACATCGGCCCAACGCGTACCGGGCGCAATGCCGTGATCCGGCGCGCCGTCGGCTTCGTCATAAATCCAGCCGCAAATCAGACACATCCAGGTTGTTGTTTCAGTCACTTAAATTCACTCAGCTGAAATAGTTGAAGGGCACGAAATGATTCTATCGAGGGGTGTCGTTTTCAGGCCCTGGGAGGCGAGACGGAATGCTCGCTTCCACGCGCCATGAGCACGGTCGACGCGCCACCGAATGCCGCCGATGTGGAAGGTGTCACGGACGACACGCGACCTGCTTGCGTGATGGTGTTCAACAGCAACGATCCGTGCGGCGCCGGCGGGCTGGCCGCCGACGTCGCGGCCACCGCATCGGTGGGCGCGCATGCGCTGCCGGTGGTCTGCGGCAGCTATCTGCGCGACACCGCGCAGGTGTTCGACCACGTGGCGTTCGACGACGACTGCGTGGCCGAGCAGGCGCGCGGCGTGCTCGAAGACATCACGGTGCAGGTGATCAAGGTCGGCTTTGCGGGATCGCTCGACAATCTGGGCGCGATCGCTTCGCTGGCCGGTGACTACAACCAGGTGCCCGTGGTGGCCTACATGCCCGATCTTTCCTGGTGGGAGCCGGCCAAGATCGAGCTGTATCACGACGCGTTCCAGGAACTGGTGCTGCCGCTGACCACGGTGCTGGTCGGCAATCACAGCACGCTGCGCCGCTGGTTGCTGGCCGATTGGGAGGCCGATGCCCCGCCGACCGCGCGCGACATCGCCAAGGCCGCGTCCGAGCATGGCGTTCCCTACACGCTGGTCACCGGGGCGCCGCTGCCCGGTCAGTTCGTCGACAACGTGCTGGCGTCGCCACAAGCGGTGCTGGCCAGCGAAAAGTTCGAACTGTTCGACGGCAGCTTCGCCGGCGCAGGCGACACGTTGTCGGGCGCACTGGCCGCGTTGCTGGCCAGCGGCAGCGATCTGGTCACCGCATTTAGTGAAGCCCTGCACTACCTCGACCGCAGCCTGGACGGCGGCTTTCGGCCCGGCATGGGCCATATCCTGCCTGACCGCCTGTTCTGGGCACAGCCCGATGAAGGCGACGAGCACGAGGAAGAGAACGACGGCGAAGCGTCGGCCGCCGACCACGGCGATGTGCTGCCAGACCCTGCAGCGCCGATCGACATCACGGCGCTGCCGCCGCACGGAATGAAACACTGACGCCTTCTCGACGCCTTCTCAATGCGCTTTCAGCGAACCGCCAACCCATTCACCGCATGACTGCTGCCACCACCAACACAGCCCTCTTCGAACGCGCCGCCCGGGTCATCCCCGGCGGCGTGAATTCCCCGGTGCGTGCGTTTCGCGCGGTCGGTGGCACACCACGATTCGTGCAACGCGCGCAAGGTCCGCATTTCTGGGACGCCGAAGGCACGCGCTACATCGACTACATCGGCTCCTGGGGCCCGATGATCCTGGGGCACGGCCACCCGGCGGTGCTGGACGCGGTCGAGCGCGCGATGCGCGAAGGCTTCTCCTACGGCGCGCCGACCGAGCGCGAGATCGAGTTGGCAGAAGCGCTGATCGATTGCGTGCCGAGCATGGAGATGGTGCGGCTGGTCAGCTCCGGCACCGAAGCCGGCATGAGCGCAATCCGGCTCGCGCGCGGCGCCACAGGGCGCGACAAGATCGTCAAGTTCGAGGGCTGCTATCACGGCCACGCGGACGCACTGCTGGTCAAGGCCGGCTCGGGCCTGGCGACGTTTCGCAACCCGACGTCGGCTGGCGTGCCGGCGGTGGTGGTGCAGGACACGCTGGTGCTCGAGTACAACCACGTGCAGCAACTCGAGCAGGCGTTCGCTGAACACGGCAGGGAGATCGCAGCACTCGCGATCGAGCCGATCGCCGGCAACATGAACTTCGTGCGCGCCAGCGTGCCGTTCATGCGCCGCTGCCGGGAGCTGTGCACGCAGCATGGCACGCTGCTGCTGTTCGACGAAGTGATGACGGGCCTGCGCGTCGGCCTGGGCAGCGCGCAAGGCATCTATGCGCAGCAGATCGACGGCTTCGAGCCGGACATCACGCTGCTCGGCAAGGTGATCGGTGGCGGCATGCCGCTGGCGGCGTTCGGTGGCAAGCGCGCCGTGATGGAGCAATTGGCGCCGCTCGGGCCGGTTTATCAGGCCGGCACGTTGTCGGGCAATCCGGTCGCGACGGCTTGTGGCCTGGCCACGTTGAAAGAGATTCGCAAGCCGGGCTTCTTCGATGCGTTGTCGGCCCGCACCCGCTCACTGGCCGACGGCTTGACGGCCGCCGCGCGCGCGCGCGGCGTGCCGTTCAGCGCCGACAGCGAGGGCGGCATGTTTGGGTTTTTCTTGCTGAACGAGTTGCCGTCGAACTACGCGGGCGTCATGAAAAGCGACGGCGCGCGTTTCAATCGGTTGTTCCACGGCCTGCTGGACCGCGGCGTCTACATCGCACCTGCGTTGTACGAAGCGGGATTTGTCAGCGGCGCGCATGGCGAGGGCGAGATCGCCGAAACGATTGCCGCAGCCGATCAGGTGTTTGCCACGTTGTGATGCGCTGGCAGGGGTCAGGGCCGCTGCGATCAGGACAGCGCAGTCAACGGCCGCAACGCATAGCCCGCCTGCTTGAGCCCCGTGCAAAGCTTCGCTGCGGTGGCGACCGCTTCCGGCCCGTCGCCGTGCACGCAGATGCTGCCGATCGGCGTGGTCAGCCGCTTGCCGCCGACCGAGATCAGCGCCTGTGCATCGAGCATCGCTTGCACGTGCGCGAGCGAGGCTTCTGCGCCGTGCACCATCGCGTCGGGCCGCGCGCGCGGCACCAGCTGGCCGTCGTCCAGGTACGCGCGATCCGCAAAGATTTCATCGACGACCGGCAGACCGGCCGCACGCCCGGCCACCGCGAGTTCCGACAACGCAGGCGCGAGCAGGATCAGCTTCGGATTGAACGCCAGAACCGCGCGCACCACCTGCTGAGCCAATGCCGCGTCGGCGCACGCCATGTTGCTGAGCGCGCCGTGAATCTTCACGTGGCCGATCGCCATGCCTTCGCTGCGCGCCATGCCGTCGAGCGCCGCGATCTGATAGATCAGCATCGCTTCGAGCTCGTCGGGCTTCATCGTCATCGGCCGGCGCCCGAACCCTTGCAGGTCTGGAAACGACGGATGCGCGCCGACGCTCACCCCCGCCTCCTTGGCCAGCCGCAACGTGTTGCGCATCACGAGCGGGTCGCCCGCATGGAAACCGCACGCGATGTTGGCCGAGCCGATCGACTGCATCAGTTGCGCATCGGACCCCATTGGCCAAGCGCCGAAGCTCTCGCCGAGGTCGGCGTTCAGGTTGATCGACGGTTTCATGGAAACGCTCCTCGTGTTTTCCGATCGAATTGCAGCCGCTCAGTCAGTCGCGCGCATCACCGCGCACCATGCCGCTGACCAGATTGCTGCCGTACAGCGCTGCCTCGTCGAGCCCGCCCCCGGGTCGGAACGATTCGATCGCCGCGCACCAGTTCGCGATGCGCTGGGCCAGCGCCTGCCGCGCGGCGGCGGCCTGCAGCGCGTCCACCCCGACGAACCGCACTGCGACGCCCGGCCGCACGTGCGCCAGGCGCGGCAGATCGGCACGCTGCACGGTCGCGATCTTCGGATAACCGCCCACCGTCTGACAGTCGGCGAGCAGCACGATCGGCTGGCCATCGGCCGGCACCTGAATCGCACCTGGCGTGACGCCGTCGGAGGCGATGTCGGGCCCGAGCGCGCTGTGCTCGAGCTTCGCGCCCGCCAGCCGCAGACCCATGCGGTCGCTGTCGCGCTGCGCGATGTAGGGCGTGCCGAACAGCGCATCGAACGCGGCTTGCGTGAAGTGATCGTCCTGCGGTCCGGGCAACACGCCGATCGGCCCGCTGGCATGGACGAATGCGCTGCTGCCGCGCCGCTCGGTCTGCTCGGACTCGGGCACCGAGCCGCACGACAACGCATCGCCTGCGCGCAGCGCGCGGCCTTCCATGCCGCCGAGCGCCGCGCGTGCATAGGTCGAGCGGCTGTCCAGCACCGGCGGCACCTGCACGCCGCCGCTGACGCCGACATAGGCCAGCGCCAGCGGCCATTCCGCTGGCGCAGCGTCGTTCGGTGCAGGCGCTGCCGCCACCGCGCCGACGCGAATCACCTCGCCCGCCGAGAGCGTGGCGGTGTGCCAGGCGGCCACCTCGTGCCTGCAGCCATCGGCGCGCTCGACCACCGCCGCAATCGGCCCGGCCAGCGCGAAGCGCACGCGCCCCGACCGCACGGCCAGCGTCGGGCCCTGCAACAGCACTTCGAACGCAGCCGCGTCGGCATCTGCTGCGCTGCCGGCCAGCACGTTGGCGATCGCGAGCAACGCGGTGTCCAGCGCGCCGGACACCGGCACACCGAGGCGACGCCAGCCAAAGCGGCCCCGGTCCTGGAGCGCGACCGCCAGCCCGGGCTCGACCACTTCGATCTGCGCGGTCGTCATCGCGCGCTGCTCCCCGGTGTCGCGACCTGCAGCGCCGTGCGGTCGAACCGATCGGTCTTCACGTGGTCGGTGATGTCGTCGTACTCAGCCCGGTCCACCGCGCGCCACTGCACCTGATCGCCGGGCGCGAGCAGCGTCGGCCGCTCGGATACGCGCGGGTCGAACAGCGGCACCGGCGTGCGGCCCAGCACGCGCCAGCCGCCCGGGCTCTCCCACGGATACGCGCCGCACAGCCGCAGCGCAATCGCGACCGAGCCCGGCGGCACCCGCTTTCGCGGTGAGGACAGCCGCGGCATCTCGAGGCTTTGCGGCAGCCCGCCCATGAACGCAAAGCCGGGCAGAAAACCGAGCATGTAGACCTGAAACACGGTGGCCGTCAGCTGGTCGAGCACCGCCTGCGTCGACAGCGACTTGGCCTGCGCGACATCGGCCAGGTCGAGCGCGAACTCGCCGTCGCAGCAAAACGGCACCTGCCAGCGTTGACCGGCCACGGTCCGGCTGCCGCTGTGTTGGGCGAGTTCATCCAACTGCTGCGCCAGCGCTGCAGCGTCCACCCGATCCGGATCGAAATGCACGGTGACCGAGCGAAACGTCGGCACGCGCTCGGCCACCGCCGCCAACGCCCCGGCGGCCTGGGCCTCGTCGATCGCGGCCACGAAGCCGAGCACCCGGGCGTGGGTCGCCGCATCGATCGTGCTGCCGAACTCGACGGTCAGCGCCGCGTCACCAAGCGGCAACAGGCGCGGTGCTTCGGCGGCGGGGGGGAAGTTGCGGTCGTCGACATGCGAGGCGGTTCGGCACAGAGGGACGGATCTGCCCATTGTGGCGTGTGTTGCTCGCTGCTCGTCGGCCTGCGCTCGCATCACACCTACCTCGGAACTAAAATCGCCAGGTCCGCATCGCATCATCGTCGAAGGAGGACAACGGTCATGAAACGCACGCACATCCCACTTTGTCTGATCGCCACGTGGTCGCTGACCGCGCTCGGCAACGCGCAGGCGACCGAGTTCGGCCGCGTGCTGTCTGCGAAGCAGGTGGTCGAGACGGTCGGCATCCCGCGCCAGGTCTGCAGCACCGAGCCGATGCTGCTGGACGTCGCCCCGACCGGCGGCGGCGCGCTGGCCGGCGCGGTGGTGGGTGGCCTGGCCGGCAACTCGATCGGCGGCGGGGGTGGCCAAGTGATCGCGACGATGCTCGGCTTTCTGGCCGGCTCCGTGGTCGGCGACCGGATCGAGGCGTCGCGCGCACCGCAGCTGTTCGATGTCGAACATTGCTCGGTGCAGAACTTCACCGAAAACCGCACGGTGGGCTGGGACGTGGAGTACGAGTACGCAGGCCGGCCCTACGCGGCACGGCTGCCGAACGATCCGGGCGCGACGGTGCCGCTGGAGATCACCGCCGCCGGTGCGGCACCGGTGGCAACCGCGCCGCTGCCGGTGCACCCGTGGCCCGAGGGCGCAGCGCCGTACCCGGCGACTGCCTATCCGGGTGTGCCCTATCCGGCCGTTGGCTATCCCGTTTACGGCCCGCGGCCGGCTTATGTGGGGCCGCCGGTGTCGATCGGTCTGGGCTTTACGTACTTCGGCGGGCGGGGTCGCTGGCGCTGACCCAATCACAACCCAGTAATGCAAAAAGAAAAAGCCGGGTTCCGTCCGGCTTTTTTTATTCGGCTTGGGCGGTTTGCAGCGCAGTCGAAGGCGCCGGCCTTCAATGCCGGAAGTGCCGCACGCCGGTGAACAGCATCGCCACCCCGCGCTCGTCGGCCGCATCGATCACCTCCTGGTCGCGCATCGAGCCACCGGGCTGGATCACGCAGACCGCGCCCGCATCCACCACCACGTCGAGGCCGTCGCGAAACGGAAAGAATGCGTCGCTGGCCACCACCGTGCCGTTCAACGAGAGCTTCGCGTGTTCGGCCTTGATGCTCGCGATGCGGGCCGAGTCGAGCCGGCTCATCTGGCCGGCGCCCACGCCCAACGTCATGCCGTCCTTGCAGAACACGATCGCGTTGCTTTTGACGAACTGCGCGACCGTCCAGGCGAACATCAGGTCCTGGATTTGCGCATCGGTCGGCTGCTTCTTGCTGACGACCTTGAGGTCGGTCACCCGCAGCTGGTGGTTGTCGGCCGTCTGCATCAAGAGGCCCGAGCCGATGCGCTTCAGGTCCACCGCGTTGCGGCCGTTTTGCCAATCGGTATCGCCACCGGCGGGCAGGTCGATCTGCAGCACGCGCATGTTCGCCTTGGCTTTGAACACCGCCAGTGCTTCGTCGCTGTAGCCCGGCGCCATCAGCACCTCGACGAATTGCTTGCCGACCGCCTGCGCTGCGGCCGCATCGAGCGGGTGGTTGAACGCGATGATGCCGCCGAATGCCGAGGTCGGATCGGTCCGAAAGGCCTTCTGATACGCGGTCAGCGGATCGGCCCCCAGCGCCACCCCGCACGGGTTCGCGTGCTTGACGATCACGCAGGCGGCGCCCGGACCCTGCGCCGAAAAGCTTTTCACGCATTCCCAGGCCGCATCGGCGTCGGCCAGATTGTTGTAGCTGAGTTCCTTGCCCTGCAGCTGGCGCGCGGTCACGATCGAACCCGGCGCCGGGTGCAGATCGCGGTAGACGGCTGCCTGCTGGTGTGGGTTCTCACCGTAGCGCAAATCCTGCAGCTTGACGAAGCGACCATTGGCCTGCGCGGGGAACGCGGCATGGCTGCCATCGGGCCGGATGCGCGACAGATGGTCGCTGATCGCGGCGTCGTAGTTGCTGATGCGGTTGAATGCGGCGACGGCCAGCGCAAACCGGGTTTCGTCGCTCAGCTTGCCGTCGGCCTGCAACTCGCCCAGCACCGCCGGATATTGCGCCGCGTCGGTCAACACGCCGACATGCTTCCAGTTCTTCGCGCCGCTGCGCACCATCGCCGGGCCGCCGATGTCGATGTTCTCGATCGCGTCTTCGAGCGTGCAACCGGGCTTGGCCACCGTTGCTTCGAACGGGTAGAGGTTGACCACCAGCAGGTCGATCGCCTCGAGGCCGTGCGCTGCCATCGCCGCCACGTGCTCGGGCAGCTCACGGCGTGCGAGCAGGCCGCCGTGCACCTTCGGATGCAACGTCTTCACGCGGCCGTCGAGCATTTCGGGGAATCCCGTCACATCGGCCACTTCGCGCACCGGCAGACCGGTCTGGGCCAGCAGCGCTGCCGTTCCGCCGGTGGACCAGAGCGTCCAGCCCAGTCCGTGCAGCGCGCGGGCAAGATCGGCCACGCCGGTCTTGTCGGAGACGGAAATCAGTGCATTCATGGGTCGAGCGCCGCGCGGTGGGTTCGCGCGGCGAATAAGCGGCGGAAATAAGCGACAGGACGGGCGCTTATTTTGCCGCCTGCTCGACACCCAGCCGATGCTGTGCGAGTTTCTTGCGCAGCGTGTTGCGGTTGACGCCCAGCCACTGCGCGGCGCGCGACTGGTTCTGGCCGCAGCGCTCCATCACGACTTCGAGCAAAGGTTTTTCGACTGCCCGCAGCAGCATGTCGTGCATGTTGGCCGGGTCCGTGCCCCGCAAGTCCTGGAAGTATTCGTCGAGACTGGATCGGACACATTCGTCGATGCGGTTTCGGCTCATGTGACCGGTTCCATGGTAGGGGCCTCAGGCTGAATCGCCGGGTCAAATGGTTTACGAGCAAACAGCGCGCCGATTGAGCCAACCGCCGGCATCCGGTCCATCGTCGCGCCGAGTCCATCGAGGAACGCGGCGACCGCCCGCGCCTGTTGAGACGCGTCGTCGATCGCGTTCATGCGCGCGCGAAATTCCGACGCACCCGGCAGTCCATGCAAATACCAGCCGATGTGCTTGCGGGCGCTGCGTACCCCGCTATCAAAACCATAGAGGCTGTAGTGATCGTGCAGGTGGGTGTGCAGCGCGCGGGCGACTTCGGCCAGCAGCGGCGGCGCGAGCAGCTCGCCCGTGGCCAGAAAGTGTGCGATCTCCCGAAAAATCCAGGGCCGCCCCTGTCCGGCGCGGCCGACCATGACCGCATCGGCCTGCGTGTGGTCCAGCACCGCGCGTGCCTTCGCCGGCGAATCGATGTCGCCATTGGCAACCACCGGCACCGACACCGCCTGCTTGACCGCGCGCACCGTGTCGTACTCGGCCACGCCACGATACCCCTGCGCGCGCGTGCGGCCGTGCACGCTGAGCATCTGCACGCCGGCTTCCGCGGCCGCCTGGGCGATCCGCACCGCGTTGCGGTTTTCCTCGTTCCAGCCGGTGCGCATTTTCAGCGTAACCGGCACGCCGTGCGGTGCGCAGGCGGCCACCACCGCTTCGACGATCTGCAGCGCCAGCGGTTCGTTCTGCATCAACGCGGAGCCAGCCCATTGATTGCAAACTTTCTTGGCCGGGCAACCCATGTTGATGTCGATCACCTGGGCGCCGCGGTCGATGTTGTAGCGGGCGGCGTCGGCCATCGTCTGCGGCTCGGTGCCGGCGATCTGCACCGCGATCGGCGCGGCCTCGCCGTCGTGGTTCGCGCGGCGCGAGGTCTTCAGCGTGGCCCACAGGTCGCGCCGCGACGTCACCATTTCGCTGACCACATAGCCGGCGCCGAATGCACGTGCGAGTTGCCGGTACGGCCGATCCGTCACCCCGGCCATGGGGGCGGCAAATACCGGATTCGTCGGGGTAAAGGGGCCGATCTGCATCAGGAAAAAAGAAGGCTGGGCAGCGCCGAAACGATCTGCGGGAACAATCGAGAAGCGCGATTTTATCTGCTCAAAAATTCAGCAGACCGCGTGCCCCGCGCAGGCTGCGAGACCGCTCCCTATACTGGCCGGCCCGCTTGCACCGCGCCTCGTTGGTTGCAACGGCGGCGCGGGACCGTTCGATTGCCGCACCCGAGGCATCGACGCGTGTTTTTCCAATTCGACGCGCTGCCCGGCGGTCGCATCGGCCGCGCCGTCCGGACTCGCCGGCTCCCAGCCCGAACCGCTCCTTCTGATCGCCTCCACGCCCCATGCCCGACTGGATGAATCACCTGCTCGACCTGCTCGCGCTGCCGCAGTTCGGACTGGGCACGGTGTTCGTGGTCTCGTTCGTCTCGGCCACCTTGCTGCCGCTGGGTTCGGAGCCGGCCGTGTTCGGGCTGATCAAGCTGAATCCCGGCCTGTTCTGGTCAGCGATTCTGGTCGCCACCGTCGGCAACACGCTTGGCGGTGCGGTGGACTGGTGGATGGGCCTGGGCGCGCACAAGGCCGTCGACCGGTATCGCGACTCAAGGACCCATCTGAAAGCACTGGCCTGGCTCGAGCGGCTCGGCCCCAAAGCCTGCATGTTTTCGTTTCTGCCCGTCGTTGGCGATCCGCTATGTGCTGTCGCCGGCTGGCTCAAGCTGCCGTTCTGGCCCTGCGTGGGCTACATGGCGATCGGCAAGTTCCTGCGTTATCTCGTGATGACGGCGGTGCTGCTGGGAATGTTTCCGGGCATCGTGGTGCGCTGAATCGGAGCGGCGTGTGCCGCACAACGCAACCGGACAGCGATTTCCGGCTGCCAACGTCAAAAAAATACCAGTCGGCCGAACGTTTCGTAGTGGTTGCGCCTCAAATGGCCCTCTAGCATTTGTTTCAGCCCAGCAAAGGGAAGAACAAAGAAGCAAGGAGACACGTTGTGCGAACCAGCCACCGGCCGGGGACGCGCAAAGGGGCAATGCCGATGAAACCGGACCTCGAAGTCGTCCAGATCGGGCGCGCGCGAATCGTTCAAGGCGTGGGAGCACGGCTATCCGTTTCACACGGTGCGCTGGCACTTCCACCCCGAATTCGAGCTGCATCACGTCGTCGAGACCACCGGGCGCTATCTTCGTCGGCGACTTCATCGGCAGCTTCGAGCCCGGCAACCTCGTGCTGACCGGCCCGAACCTGCCGCACAACTGGGTCAGCGATCTGCCGCCGGGCAGCGAAGTGCCGCTGCGCGGCCGCGTGGTGCAGTTCAGCGAAGCGTTCATGCATGACGCGGCGCGGCTGCTGCCCGAGCTGTCGTCTTTCCTGCCGCTGCTGGAGCTGAGCCGGCGCGGCGTGCTGTTCACGGCCGAGACCGGCGCGCGCGTCGGCCCGCTGCTGGCCGAGCTGGTACAGGCGCGCGGCGTGCGCCGGGTCGAGCTGTTCATGGCGGTGCTCGGCGCGCTTGAGCCAGCGCGCCGCGGCCCGGTCGCCTTGACCAGCGCGGGCTACCACCCCGACCCGTCCGGCTTCATGTCGGCCGGCATCAACGTCGCGCTCGCCTACATCAACGACAACCTGACCGAGCCCTTCGGCGAGAAGGACCTCGCGGCGATCGCCGGACTCAGCCCAGGCGCCTTCTCGCGCAGCTTCCGCCGCCACACCGGCATGGCGCTGGTTGCTATGTGAACCGGCTGCGCATCAACCTGGCCTGCCAGCTGCTGATGAGCGAACCCGCGCGGCCGATCACCGACATCTGCTTTGCCGCGGGCTTCAAGAACCTCTCGAACTTCAACCGCCAGTTCCTGCGCCAGAAGGAGATGCCGCCGTCGCGCTTCCGCGCTCTGCTGGCTGCGAATTCCGCAGCGCCCAGCAACAACCCAGCCAGAAAGGAGCCCACTGCATTCGCCGTTGCAAGCCCGTGATTCCCCGACAGCATTTCCTACAACCAGACCGGCCACCAAGCCGCACCACCCTCTTCCCTCAGGAGACATTTCATGAACAAGCCCATTCGATCCTGGATCCAGGCCAGCGCGCTGACCCTCGCCATGACGGCCGCCAGCGCGGCGTTCGCCGCACCGAGCGGCACCGTCGCCTTCCTGATGCCCGACCAGGCCTCGACCCGCTACGAGCAGCACGACTTCCCCGGCTTCAAGGCCGAGATGGCCAAGCTCTGCCCCGACTGCACGGTGATCTACCAGAACGCCAACGCCGACGTGTCGCTGCAGCAGCAGCAGTTCAACTCGGTGATCGCCGCAGGGCGCGAAGGTGATCGTGCTCGACCCGGTCGACTCGACCGCCGCCGCCTCGCTGGTCAAGATGGCGCAGGCGCCAGGGCGTCAAGGTCATCGCCTACGACCGGCCGATCCCGTCGACGCCGGCCGACTACTACGTCTCGTTCGACAACGAGGGCATCGGCAAGGCGATCGCCGAGTCGCTCGTCGCAGCACCTCAAGGACGAGGGCGTGCCGACCGACAAGGGCGGCGTGCTGCAGATCAACGGCTCGCCGACCGACGCGGCCGCCGGCCTGATCCGCGACGGCATCCACGCGGGCCTCGAAGGCAGCGGCTACAAGACGCTGGCCGAGTTCGACACGCCCGACTGGGCGCCGCCGAAGGCGCAGGAGTGGGTCAGCGGGCCAGATCACGCGCTTCGGCGCCGAGATCGTCGGCGTCGTCGCGGCCAACGACGGCACCGGCGGCGGCGCGATCGCGGCGTTCAAGGCGGCCGGCGTCGAACCCGGTGCCGCCGGTCACCGGCAACGACGCGACCATCGCGGCGCTGCAGCTCATCATCGCGGGCGACCAGTACAACACGATCTCCAAGCCGTCCGAGATCGTCGCGCGCGGCCGCCGCCAAGGTCGCCGTCGGCTTCCTGAACGGCGAGACGCCCGAAGGCCGAGACGACGCTCTACGACACGCCGTCGCAGCTCTTCGTGCCGGCGGTGGTCACGCCGAAGAACATCAAGGCCGAGATCTTCGACAAGGGCATCGCGACCGCCGAGGACTCTGCACCGGCCGCTACGCCGAGGGCTGCACGAAGCTCGGCATCAGTCGGCCGAACTGACGTCGACCGGCGACCGGACGGCCCGGCGCCGGGCGCGACCGGGTCCCCCGCAACGTCGAGAAGGCGACCGCCATGACGACGACAGCGCCACCGCCGCGCGCGCCCGGCCGGGGCGAGCCCGTCCTCAGCCTGCGCGGCGTCTCCAAGAACTTCGGCGCGGTCTCGGCGCTGACCGACATCGAGCTCGACGTCCATGCCGGCGAGGTCGTGGCCCTGGTCGGCGACAACGGCGCCGGCAAGTCGACGCTGGTCAAGGTGCTGGCCGGCGTCCACCAGCCGACCTCGCGGCACGATCACCTTCCACGGCCAGCCGGTCACGCTGACCAGCCCGGCGCCGCGCTCGACCTGGGCATCGCCACCGTGTTCCAGGACCTCGCGCTCTGCGAGAACCTCGACGTCGTCGCCAACATCTTCCTCGGCCGCGAGACTGAGCCCGCTGCAGCTCGACGAGGTCGCGATGGAGGTCCGCGCCTGGACCCTGCTCAACGAGCTCGCCGCGCGCATCCCCTCGGTGCGCGAGTCGGTCGCCTCGCTGTCCGGCGGCCAGCGCCAGACCGTCGCCATCGCCCGCTCGCTGCTGCTCGACCCGAAGCTCATCATGCTCGACGAGCCGACCGCGGCGCTCGGCGTCGCGCAGACCGCCGAGGTGCTGAACCTCATCGAGCGGGTGCGCGACCGCGGCCTCGGCGTGATCATGATCAGCCACAACATGGAGGACGTGCGCGCCGTCGCCGACCGCATCGTGGTGCTGCGGCTCGGCCGCAACAACGGCGTCTTCACCGCCGACGCGTCCAACCACGAACTGGTCGCCGCCATCACCGGCGCCACCGAGAACGCCGTCTCGCGCCGCGCCGGCCGGCGCCAGGCCGAACCGCAGCCGAGGAGGAGCCGCGCATGAGCAACGAACCCCAACGCAGCCGCGCCGCGCCCGCTGCTCGACCGCAGCGACAGCCGCGTCACGCATGCCGAGGGCCTCGGCGGCGCGCGTCGCGCGCCTTCTTCGACCGGGTCCGCTCGGGCGACCTCGGCATCGCTGCCGGTGGTCGTCGGCCTCGTCCTCATCTGGACCGTGTTCACCATCGCTGAACCCGGTCTTCCTGTCGCCGAACAACCTCGTGAACCTGCTCTTCGACTGCTCGACCATCGGCATCATCTCGCTCGGCATCGTCTGCGTGCTGATGCTCGGGCGAGATCGACCTGTCGGTCGGCTCGATGAGCGGGCTCGCCTCGGCGCTCCTCGGCGTGCTCTGGGTCAACCAGGGCTGGCCGCTGTCGCTCGCGATCCTGGCGGCGCTGGCGGCTCGGCGCGCTGGTCGGCGCGCTCTACGCGCCGCTGCTGCAACCGGCTCGGCATGCCGAGCTTCGTCGCGACCCTCGCCGGCCTGCTCGCGCTCCTCGGCCTGCAGCTCTACCTGCTCGGCACCACCGGCTCGATCAACCTGCCCTACGGCTCGCCGCTCGTGCGACTTCGGGCAGCTCCTGATCATGCCGCGCTGGCTCTCGCATCGCGCTGGCGCTGGTGCCCGGCGCGCGTGATCCTGCTGATCGGGCCTGCGCACGCGCGGCGCAGCGCGCAGGCGGCCAACCTTCGGCGGCGTCGCTCGGCGGGCTGATCGTCAAGGCCGCTGGTCGCTCACCGTCGCTGCTGCGAGGTCGTCGTCTGCTACCTCAACCAGGGCCGCGGCGTGCCGTGGATGTTCGGCCTCTTCGTGCTCCTCGTCGTCGTCATGGACTACGCCTTCACCCGCACCAAGTGGGGCCGCTCGATGTTCGCGGTCGGCGGCAACCGCGAGGCGGCGCGCCGCGCCGGCATCAACGTCCGCCGCATCTACACTCAGCGCCTTCGTGCTCTGCTCGATGTTCGCGGCGCTCGGCGGCGTGCTGTCCGCGGCGCGGCTCGCCTCGGCCAGCCAGCAGGCCGGCACCGGCGACGTCAACCTCAACGCCATCGCCGCGGCGGTGATCGGCGGCACCAGCCTCTTCGGCGGGCGCGGCAGCGCCTAGTCGGCGCTGCTCGGCATCATCGTGATCCAGTCGATCTCCAACGGGCTGACGCTGCTCAACCTGTCGTCGTCGCTGCGCTACATGATCACCGGCGGCGTGCTCGCGATCGCGGTGATCGTCGACTCGCTCGCGCGCCAGTCGCCGCGTCTCGCACGGCCGCGCCTGACAGGACGGACCGGAGGCATCGAGCATGACTGAACTCATGAACGGCAAGGTCGCCGCGATCACCGGCGCGGCCTCGGGCATCGGCCTCGCCTGCGCGCGCGCGCTGCTCGCGGCGGGCGCCACGCGTCGTGCTGGTCGACCGCGCCGAGGACAGGCTCGACGCGCTCTGCGCCGAGCTCGGGCCGAACGCGCCATGCCGCTGGTGGTCGACCTGCTGCGAGCCGCGCGAGCGTCGCCGCGCATGCTGCCGCGCATCCTCGAACGCGCGGGCCGGCTCGACATCTTCCACGCCAACGCCGGCGCCTATGTCGGCGGCGAGGTCGTCGGAGGGCGATCCCGACGCCTGGGACCGGATGCTGAACCTCAACGTCAACGCCGCCTTCCGCTCGATCCACGCGGTGCTGCCGCACATGGTCGAGCAGAAGTCCGGCGACATCATCGTCACCAGCTCGATCGCCGGCGTCGTGCCGGTGGTCTGGGAGCCGATCTACACCGCCTCCAAGTTCGCGGTGCAGGCCTTCGTCCACACCGCTGCGCCGCCAGGTCGCCAAGCACGGCATCCGCGTCGGCGCGGTGCTGCCCGGGCCCGGTCGTGACCGCGCTGCTCGACGACTGGCCGAAGGCCAAGATGGAGGAGGCGCTGGCCAACGGCAGCCTGATGCAGCCGAAGGAGGTCGCCGAGGCGGTGCTGTTCATGCTGACGCGGCCGCGCAACGTGACGATCCGCGACCTCGTGATCCTGCCCAACAGCGTCGATCTGTGAGCGCCGATCGCGACGCGCAGCAGGACCGAGGCTATCGTCATCGGCGTCGACGTCGGCACCGGCAGCGCGCGCGCCGGCGTGTTCGACGCCGGCGGGCCGCATGCTGGCCTCGGCGCAAGCGCGACATCGCGCTGTTCCGCGAGCCGGGCGCGATCGTCGAGCAGTCGAGCGACGACATCTGGCAGCGCGGTCTGCGCGTGCGGTGCGCGAGGCGGTGGCGCAGGCCGGCGTCGCGCCCGACCGCGATCGCCGGGCATCGGCTTCGACGCCACCTGCTCGCTCGTCGTGCTCGGCGAGGGCGGCAAGCCGCTGCCGGTCGGGCCCGTCCGAAGACCCCGAGCGCAACATCATCGTCTGGATGGACCACCGCGCGATCGACCAGGCCGAGCGCATCAACGCCGACCGGCCACGCCGTGCTGGACTATGTCGGCGGCCGCGATCTCGCCCGAGATGGAGACGCCGAAGCTGCTCTGGCTGAAGGAGAACCGGCCCGACGATCTTCGACGCGGCCTGGCAGTTCTTCGACCTCGCCGACTTCCTGACCTGGCGCGCGACCGGCGACCTGGCGCGCTCGACCTGCACCGTCACCTGCAAATGGACCTACCTCGCGCACGAGCGGCGCTGGGACGAGAGCTATTTCCGCGACGATCGGCCTCGGCGAGCTCGCCGACGAGGGCTTCGCGCGCATCGGCCAGCGCGTCGTCGAGCCGGGCACGCCGCTCGGGCAGCGGGCTTGACCGCCGCAGGCCGCGGCCGAGCTCGGCCTCGCGCCGGGCACGCCGGTCGGCGCCGGGCTGATCGACGCCCATGCCGGCGGCGTCGGCACCGTCGGCGCCGACGGCGACCCCGACGTCGTGCCTGGCCTATGTCTTCGGCACCTCGTCCTGCACGATGACGACGACACGCGAGCCGGTCTTCGTGCCCGGCGTCTGGGGGCCGTACTTTTCCGCGATGGTGCCCGGCGCCTGGCTCAACGAGGGCGGGCAGTCGGCTGCGGGCGCGGCGATCGAGCAGCTGCTGGCGCTGCACCCGGCGCCGCGCGAAGCGCACAGCCGCGCGCAGGCGGCGGGGCAGTCGCTGCCGGCCTGGCTGGCCGAAGCGGCGCGCGCAGCGCGCGCGACAGCCTGTCGGCAACGGCGTCGCTCGCCGACGGCCTGCACGTCGTGCCCGAGTTCCTCGGCAACCGCGCGCCGTTCGCCGACCCGCACGCACGCGCCGTGATCGCCGGCCTCGGCATGGACAGCGACCTCGCCAGCCTGGTCGCGCTCTACGTCGCCGGCCTCTGCGGCATCGGCTACGGCCTGCGCCAGATCATCGAGGCGCAGGCCGCAGGCTGGCGCGCCGATCGAGCGTGTCGTCATCAGCGGCGGCGCCGGGCCGGCTTGACCTGGTGCGCCAGCTGCTGGCGGACGCCACCGGCAAGCCGGTGGTCGCAATCGCAGGCCGAAGAACCGGTGCTGCTCGGCGCCGCCATGCTGGGCGGCATGGCGAGTGGCATGTTCGACAGCGTGCAAACGGCGATGGCCGCGATGTCGCAGATCAAGCAGGTCTATCAGCCGGCTGGTGGTGCGATCGCCGAATTGCACGAAGCGAAGTTTGGGGCTTTCAAGAAACTTCAGGACGTCGCACGGGAGATTCGCGGGATGGACCGACCCAAGGCAGCCAAATCCACATCCATCGGTCCCACCGCAGGAAATCCGCCGTTGTGATTCGGACCTTAGTTGCCAGCCCGGCGGCACTGCCCTGCTGCGGAACCGAGCACAGCACGCGGCGATCTCCTCACGTCGGTGTGCCGCGCGAATCCGCCAAGCTCAGACGTTGAACAAAAAGTTCATCACGTCCCCGTCTTTCACCACATAGTCCTTGCCTTCCGAGCGCATCTTGCCGGCCTCCTTTGCGCCGTGTTCACCCTTGAACTTCAGATAGTCGTCGTAGGCGATCGTCTGGGCGCGGATGTAGCCGCGCTCGAAGTCGGTGTGAATCACGCCGGCGGCCTGCGGGCCGGTGGCGCCGATGCGCACGGTCCAGGCGCGCACTTCCTTCTCGCCGGCGGTGAAGTAGGTCTGCAGGCCGAGCAGCTCGAAGCCCGCGCGGATCAGGCGGTTCAGGCCCGGTTCCTCCTGACCGAGCTCGGACAAGAACAACTGCCGGTCTTCGTCGCTCATGTCGGCCAGTTCGGCTTCGAGCTTGGCGCAGATCGCCACCACCGGCGCGCCTTGGGCCGTCGCGTATTCACGCAGCCGGTCGAGCAGTGGGTTGTCGGCAAAGCCGTTTTCGGCGACGTTGGCGACGAACATTGCTGGCTTGGCGGTGATCAGGCAAAACGGCTTCAGCACTTCGAGCTCGTCCTTGCCGAAATCGACGCTGCGCACGGGCTTGACCTGGTCCAGCGCGACGCGGCATTTCTCCAGCACGGCGGCGTTGCGCGCGGCTTCCTTGTCGTTGCCGGATTTGGCGGCCTTGGTGTAGCGGTTCAGCGATTTTTCGACCGTGGCCAGATCGGCCAGACACAGCTCGGTCTGGATCACCTCGATATCCGCGATCGGATCGACCTTGTTCGCCACATGAATCACGTTCGGGTCTTCAAAGCAGCGCACGACGTTCACAATCGCATCGGTCTCGCGGATGTGCGCAAGAAACTGATTGCCCAGGCCTTCGCCCTTGCTTGCACCCGCCACCAGCCCCGCGATGTCGACGAACTCGACGATCGCGGGCACCACGCGCTCCGGCGCCACGATTGCGGCCAGCGCGGCCAGCCGGGGGTCGGGGACTTCGACCACACCGACGCTCGGGTCGATCGTGCAAAACGGATAGTTTTCGGCCGCGACCTTGGCTTTGGTCAGCGCGTTGAACAGCGTCGACTTGCCGACGTTGGGCAGGCCGACGATGCCGCATTTCAAACTCATGGGGGCGTGTCCTTGCAGAAAAAACGGGGATTCGGCGCAGCGGGTCGGGCGCTGGCGGTGCGGCGCACGATTTGAAGGAAATGCGCACACGCCAAGGCCACCGTGATGACCGCCGGAGAACCCGACATTTTGCCTGCGCGCCTAGAATCGGCCACCATGGGCCAAGCTTTCGACGTGTGCATTCGCGGCAGCGGGGTCGTCGGCCGCACGCTGGGGTTGCTGCTTGCGCGCGAGCGGTTGAAGGTGGCGATCTGCGGTACGGAAGGGCTCTGTCCTGCCGGCCCAGGCAGCGAACAACGCAAACGAATCGAGCCTTGAGAGCGCCGTTGCCGCCCCGCCGGACGTGCGCGCCTATGCGTTGAACGCAGCGTCGCGCACGTTGCTGCAATCGGTGCGCGGTTGGCCGGATGCACCGCAGGCGAGCGGCACTGCACCACCCATCACCGCCGTGTTGGGCATGCAGGTGTTCGGTGACGACGGCGGGCAGGTCACGTTCGGCGACATGCAGCGGCGCGCGGCAGACGGGCCAGCACACGCACATCGAGACGCCGAGGCACTCGCCTGGATCGTCGATGTGCCCGACGCTCGAGCAGCAGCTTGCCGACGCGCTGCGTTATCAGCCGCTGGTGGAGCGCGTCGACGCGCCCGTACCCGCCCCGCTGACCGTGATCTGCGAAGGGCGCGTGAGCGCCAGCCGAGAACACCTCACGGTTGAGTTTGAGACCGCCTCATACGGCCAACAGGCAATCGCCACGCGCCTGCGCTGCGCCAAGCCGCACGGTCAGATTGCGCGCCAATGGTTCGAAGGCGGCCAGGTGCTGGCGCTGCTGCCGCTCGGCGGCTCCACCGGGCACGATGTTGCTGTCGTCTGGTCGGTCGACGACGCCCAAGCGCCGGTTCTGCTCGCGCTGGGTGCGCGTCGAGTTTGCCGAACGCGTGCAGCAGGCCAGCCACGATGCGCTGGGCCGGCTCGATCTCACGCACGAGCGCGCGAGCTGGCCGTTGCAGCTCGCGCAGGCGCAGCGCTGGATCGGACGCTTCGCCGAGGACACGTTGAAGAAACCGCGCGCCTGGGCGATTGCGGGCGACGCTGCGCACGCAGTGCATCCGCTCGCGGGCCAAGGGCTGAACTTGGGCCTCGCCGACGCCGCATCGCTGGCCGAATGCCTGCGTGAGCGCGACTACTGGCGCAGCGTCGGCGATCCGCGCCTGCTGCGCCGCTACGAACGGTCGCGCAAGGCCGGCATCGCGCCGATGCGCACCGCAACCGATGCGCTGCAGCGGCTCTTCGCGCACGACAACAACACCGTGCAGGCGCTGCGCAACTGGGGCATGCGCGGTTTCGAGCGCAGCGGCCCGCTCAAAGCCTGGGCGGTGCGCCAAGCCATGGGCCTGTGAGTCTTCGACGCATCAAACAGGCTTCAAAGCCTGCGGATGCCATCTTCAATCGAACCAATCGGGCCGCCACGCGGTCTCACCCGTCATGACGATGCACTCACCTCGCCCCCTCGCCCGCTCGATCGGCTCGGCCCTGCTGCTGGCAGCAGCCACTTTCTCCGTGCAGGCGGCCAGCGACCCGGCCGAAGCGGCGATCCGCACCAACCTGAAGGCGCGCATCCCGCAGATCGAGCAGATCGACGAAGTCAGCAAAAGCGCGATGCCCGGGCTCTACGAAGTGCGCGTGAACGGCACCGACATCTTCTACACCGACGCGCAGGCCAACTACCTGATCCATGGCAACCTGATCGACACGCGTGCCAAGCGCAACCTGACGGAAGAGCGCGTGACCCAGTTGAGCGCGATCGAATTCTCCGAGTTGCCGCTGAAAGACGCCTTCACGATCGTGCGCGGCAACGGCGAACGCAAGCTGGCCGTATTCGAGGACCCGAACTGCGGGTATTGCAAACGCTTCGAACGGGAGCTGCAAAACGTCGACAACGTGACGGTGCAGCTGTTTCTCTACCCGATCCTGAGCGCCGACTCGGTCGAGAAGTCAAAGAACATCTGGTGCGCCAAGTTGCCCGCCGACGCCTTCAACGGCTGGATGCTGGCCGAAAAACCGATTGCCGCGGCCAGCTGCAACACCGCCGCGATCGAGCGCAATCTGGAATTCGGCCGCAAGCACAAGATCACCGGCACGCCGACCTTGATCTTTGCCGATGGCCAGCGCGTGCCCGGTGCGATCAACGCCAAACAGGTTGAAGAGCTGCTGGCCGCGGCGAAGAAATAAACGCCGGTCGCGCGAATGGTTGAGGCCACGCGTGCAGTTGCACGCGAACCGCGCGGATGCCAGCCTTGCTTTGGCATCGGCCGTCGGCGAGCCAACCGCTGCGACGGCACCGCTGCACCAAGCGGACGGGTGGCGCGAGCGGCGCAGGGCAGGCACTTGGCATTGAATTTGCCAGCGGCGCCTGCCAACCAGCGCTCCCAGCGGACACAATAAGACCATGAAAACGGACTTGTCTGCAACCAGCGCGGCCTCTCGGCAGACCTCGCAAACGATCGAGCCGTGCGACACCACCGCCGTTCACCTGCGCGTTGAAATCGAAAACCTGCACGGCCATCTGTTCGGCGTCGAGCTGACGGTGGCAAAGCCGGCTGCCACTCAGCAGATCGCGTTGCCGGTTTGGATTCCCGGCAGCTATCTGGTGCGCGAGTTCTCGAAGAATCTGCGCCATCTCACCGCCTGCCAACGCGGCCAGCCGGTGCCGCTGCGCCAGCTCGACAAGCACCGCTGGCAGATCGAGGCCGACCCGGCTGCGCCGCTGCTGCTGCGCTATGTGGTCTATGCGTTCGACAACTCGGTGCGCAGCGCCTGGCTCGATGCGCAGCGCGGGTTTTTCAATGGCACCAGCCTGTGTCTGGCCGTCGACGGGCAATGTGAGCTGCCGCACGAACTGGAATTGACCGCACGCAACGCGCCGGCCGACTGGCAGGTCGCGACCGGCCTGCGAGCGCTGCAGATCGATGCGCAGGGCTTCGGCCGCTACCGCGCGCAAAATTACGACGAACTGGTGGATTGCCCGGTCGAGCTCGGCGGGTTTTTCAGCGGTGCGTTCGACGCCCGCAGCGTGCCGCACCGCTTCGTGGTGGCTGGCGCGCCGCCGGCGTTCGACGCCGCGCGGCTGCTGGCCGATGCGCAAAAAATCTGCGAGACCCAGCTTGACTTCTGGCATCCGGACAACGACGCAGCGCCGTTCGACAATTACCTGTTTCTGTTGAACACGGTCGGTGACGGCTACGGCGGGCTCGAGCACAAAAACTCCACCGCGCTGATTGCCAATCGCGCCGACCTGCCGCAGTTGGGGGGCACGCCAGGAGGCAGTCTGCCCAGCATGGCGGCAGCGCGGCCCACCGCAGACAGGCCCGGCGAAGCAGCCACAGCCAAAGACAGTGCCGAGCCGAACCCACTGCACCATGCGCTGGTGGCCGCTGCCCGTGCGGGCGCCGAAGCGGTCGCTGCGCCGACCCAGCAAGACGGCTACGTCACGCTGCTCGGCCTGATCAGCCACGAGTACTTTCACAGCTGGAACGTGAAGCGGCTGCGCCCAGCCGAGTTCGCGCGCTACGACTACACCCGCGAGAACTACACCGAGCTGCTCTGGTTTTTCGAAGGCTTCACGAGCTACTACGACGACCTGCTGCTGCGCCGCGCGGGCCTTGTGACCGATGCGGTCTATCTGAAGCTGCTGGGCAAGTCGATCAACCAGTTGCGGCAGACCCCCGGGCGGCTCGTGCAATCGGTCGCGCAGGCCAGCTTCGATGCCTGGGTCAAGTATTACCGGCCGGACGAAGGCACGCCAAATGGCACCGTCAGCTACTACGGCAAGGGGGCGCTGGTCGCGCTGTGCCTGGACCTGACGTTGCGTTCGGAAGCCGGGGCCGATCTGGACCAGGTGATGCGCGCGCTGTGGGCGGATTGCCGGGCCGGCCCCATGAGCGAAGCGGACTTGATGGCCGTGCTGGAGCGCATCGGCGGACGCAGCTTCGCGGCGGAGTTGGCGGCCTGGGTGCACGGCACAGAGGAGTTGCCGCTGCAGCGGCTGCTCGCCACGCAAGGCGTCGCGGTGCTCGAAGAGCCGTCGCAACTTGCGCAGCGACTCGGTTTGCGCGTGGCCGAAGGCGCGGCGGCAGCTCACGGCATCGTCGTGAAGACCGTGCTGACCGCAGGCGCGGCCGAGCGGGCCGGCCTGGCCGCGGGAGACGAATGGATTGGCGTTCGGCTGCCGGGCAGCAGCTTCGATGCATTCCCACGCGCCCCCGCCGGTGCCGCAGATTCAGCCACGCCCAGCAGCAAAAGCGGCACAGCCTGGCGATTGCGCAAGCTCGACGAACTGCCGATGTACTTGGGCGAAGCCATCGCTTTCACCGCACTGGTGGCGCGCGATCGACGCCTGCTCGAACTGCCATTCGAGCTGCCTGCAGACGACCGCACCTGGCGGCTGTCGCTGCGCGATGCGGCACAAGCCCGCGGGTGGTTGTCGGGCTGCGCTGCCTGAGCCGGCTGTCTGCGCGGCCGCGGTCCGGCCTAACTGCCGGTAAACCGCGCGGGGCGCTTCTCCAGGAAAGCCGTGACGCCTTCGAGATAGTCGTGCGTGCGGCCGAGCGCCGATTGTGTGTCGCGCTCCACGTCGAGCTGCGCATCGAAGCTGCGCGTGCTGCTGCCCAGCATCAATTCCCGTGTGGCCACCAGCGCCCGCGTCGGCATCTGGCTGAGCCGCTCGGCCAGCGCGATCGCCGCACCCAGCGCATCGTCGGCCACGTCCCAGATCATTCCCCATTCTTTTGCCTGAGCGGCGGACAGCTTGTCGCCCGTCATCGCCAACGCCAACGCGCGGGCGGCGCCGAGCCGGTTCGGCAGCAACCACGAACTGCCCGCATCCGGGATCAGGCCGATCTTGCCGAATGCTTGAATGAAGCTTGCGCTCGGTGCCGCGATCACGAGGTCGCAGCTCATCGCCAGCGACGCACCCGCCCCCGCTGCGACGCCGTTGATCGCTGCAACCGAAGGCATCTTCAGCGCCGCAAACCGCCGCGCGGTCGGATTGAACGCCTGCTCGATGACCGGACCCGGATCGGCCCGCTCGACCCGATCCGGCCCCGGCGCCAAGTCGAACTCGGACAGATCGGCGCCTGCGCAAAAGCCGCGGCCAGCGCCGGTCAGTACAAGTGCACGCACCACGGGATCGGATTCGGCCCGATCCAGCGCCGCCCACAGGTCCCGATGCATGCGGCGCGTGAAGCTGTTGAGCGCGTGCGGCCGGTTCAACGTGAGAACGGCGACCGCCCCTTCGCATTCGGTTCGGTACAAAACATCATCTTCTTGGGCTGCTGCTGTGCTGACGTCGGCGGCGTTGATGGCGTCGTTCATTGAGGAAATTCTCCTTGGCAGAGGCCACACCCAAGCGCATTGGCGGAGGAAAAACCCGCCGCCCGTCTCGCTATAATCGTCGCCACCTATACGGCGCTTTAGCTCAGTCGGTTAGAGCGATGGAATCATAATCCACAGGTCCGCGGTTCGAGTCCGTGAAGCGCCACCAATCACAAAACCCCTTATAGATCAATGATCTACAAGGGGTTTTCTTACGTCCGGGGGTCCATTTCAGGGGTCCACCTGGATGTCCGCAGCAAGACCGGCGCGCTTGTACCAGAAAACGACGGGCGTGTTCTTCGTTCGGGTCCCTCTCGGCCTGGCTAATTTGGAGGCTTCTGCGAAACGTCTAAAAAAGGGGGAGCTTCGCAGGTCGCTGCGCACAACGAACGTCCGGGTTCTGATGCAAATAGCCGGTATGGTTGAGCGAACTCCGTTGTCTTGTGTGGCTTTTCAAGTCCCAAGCACCGCATTCCAGACTGCAGGCGCAACTCGGCCCTGAGCGCCCAGACGTGGGAGTGCGAACTGGCCTTTGCGGATGCGATGCATCAGTTCGATGCCAGCAATCGTGATTGCTGCATTCCTTCAATTGCTTGAAACCGAGCATCGAACCGATGCGCTGCTTGATGCTTCGGTGGTCCTGCTCGATCAAATTGTTCAGGTACTTCCAGGAGCGCCAGCTTTGTGTTCGCAGGCAATGAGCCATCGGCCTTCAGCTCGCGCACCACGCGATGCGAGGCCGCGTAACCATCCAGCGTGATTGTCTGAGGCACACCCTAGTTCTTGATCGCTTTGCCGATGAAGGCCTTGGCCGCAGCGACGTCCCGTTTGGCGTTCAGGTGGAAGTCGACTGTCCTGCCCGCCCGGTCGACATAGCGGTACAGGTAGCACCACTCGCCTCGAATCTTCACATACGTTTCGTCAACGCGCCAGGACCGTCCCACCGGTCTACCCGATCGGTTCCAGTGATCGACGAACTAAGGTGCGTAGCGCTGCATCCAACGCATGATCGTCGTGTGCGCAAGCGACGGTCCCCGCTCGGCCATCATCTCCACCAAGTCTCGCAGGCTCAGCTTGAACCGTAGCTACCACCGCACGCACACGATGATGACTTCGCGGTCGAAGTGGCGACCCCCGATGCTATTGAGCTTGCTCATCGCTGACCTTCAGTGCCTTCCAGCGCAACCGATTGGACGGAGAAATTTGCACCAGAGCCTCCCTGGCGAGGTTGCGATCATTGGGCCTTAAAAAGCCCGGCCGCATAAACAACAGGCTGGCCGCTCACTACAGGGAGCAGCGAAGCGGTGTCGCCGACCTGTTCCACCGGCACGGTGAAGACTTCACACCGACGCTCAGAGTTCCGTTTCTGGAAACCCGAATCGTGCCGACTGGGCCCGTGCGCACTCGTCCATCACCTGGAAGGCCCGATCCACTGACTTGGCGCCGGTACGAACGGGTTGGCTGCGCCCGGCTGCGCGGCGCGCAGGGCATTCAACTTGGGGACTGTCGCGTCCCAGCCTGCATGGTTGGAGAGGAACACGTCGATCGGCATCTGAGCGGCCAGCGTCCGCATGCGGATGGTGTTGGCCGAGTAGGACTTCAGCCTGCTGAAGTCCTTGCCAAAGTTGAACGAAGTGCCACCCCACAGCACGGCGTTCCACGTCTGGCTGCCGCTGCGAACGGCGAAGGTGGGGGACAGCGTGCCCAGCGTATGGCCCGAGGTGACCTGGAATGTAAGCGTGGTGTCACCCAGCGTCAGGTTGTCACCGTCCTTCACCGAAATGTCGCGTGCCGGTGGCTCGTCCCACGCGCCAGAGTTGAACTCAAGTTCGCCTCCCATCATGTTCCAGTCGGCATCGCTGGCGACGACACGGGTCTTGTATTTACCCTGAAGGTATTTCGCGCCACCATAGTGGTCCCCGTGTCCGTGCGTGACCACGATGTATTTGATCTGCTTCGGATCCAGCCCAAGCTTGGCCATGCCGCCTTCGATCAGCTCCGCAGCCTCCTTGGTGTTGTTCAGCGCATCCAGAAGGATCAGTCCCTCGGACGTCTTCAGAACCCACGCACTCACCCAGTCGGCCCCAACGAAGTAGAGGTTGTCGAACACCTGCGTGGCAGGCGGCGCGGGCTTGTCAATCAGCTTGCGCAGCCCCTCGTCCATCGCGGTGCCTGGCTTGGCCCGCTCGGCCGGTTGCGGCCGGCACAGGGGCAACAGGTGGCTGAGGTCGCTTCCGGCCAACTGGCGTGCCTTGGCAATGTGCGCATCCACGGATGAAGCACTGTCGCCTTGCGCCTGCGCCGACGACAGCGCAAGGCAGCCAAACGCTGCGATCGAGACTGCCAGAAACATTTGTTGTTTCGCCATCGTTGTCTCCACTGGTTGGGTCGCAGCGAGTTTAGTGCGAGAAGGTAGGACCGGCTAATTCCAGCTGACGTTGAACTCGGCACTGCACCTACACACGTCGACGCGTCGGACTCCATGGGGTCCGCCTTGATTCGCCCACACGCGCTACCCAGCGGAAGGACAACGCGATCGAGCGGCTCCCGCGACGTAGCGGCGAGCAACCTGACGGCCGCTTCTGGCCGAGACCGAACGTTCGGTCCGGCGCCGCAAAGCCGCCACCGGGGCAGCTGCGCAGGTGCGATCGCCGGCGCAACTGCTGTCGACCGCCTCAGATCTCCGTCTGCTTGGAGATCTCGAGAGCGTCTTCGGCCTCGATGCCCTGGTATCTCGCGGTCGACTCCAACACGGAAGACCCCAGTAGCAGTTCCACGGGGCGCAGGTTCTTCGTGCGCTGATGGGCAGCGTCGCCTTGGTCCTGCGCATCGGGTGCGTGCCATGGTCGGCACCGCCACGGCCGAGTTCGTCGACCCAATGCCCAAGGACCCGGGCGTGCTGTAGGGTTCCACGATGCGACGCGCCGTCGAGCCGACTGGGGAAGCAGAAGTCTTTCCTTCTATGCCTCATCGATGCGGGCAACCTTGCGCTCTCGCGAGGTGAGTCGAGGCATATTTTGGCGCATCGGGGGGAGACGCGCGGCTTGCTGGGGGCCGAGTCCGCTGTCAATCATTCGAAAGCGGGATGCGCCACCCCTGTTCGATGTGCCAGACTGCGCGTGCGTCAGCGTACCCATTTTCTTTTACGTTCCCACGCTTTCAAAGCGGTCGCCCGCGGCGGCCCGTTTTCCGCCTCAGGCGCCCGCTGCGGAACTGACGCATCTCCTCTACCGAGTGCCGGAGAAGCGATATGTATTTCCCGAGCAAGCGAGATTGGGCCAGCGCCATCGGTTGCTTGGCGGCGCTCGTGCTGGTCGCCGGCTGCGCCCAGACCGATCCCTATCGACCCCAGAGCGACGGGGGTGCGACCCTTTGCGAACCCGTCATGCCGGACGATCCGCAGCAGCAAGGCGTCCGCCCCGGCACCGTAAGCGGCGCGTGTGCGCCGCTGTACACCGAACACAGTGCGTTCTACGACTTGCATATCACCGAGTTCGACGACCAGGGCTGGGTCCATCAATCAAACGACTCGTCGACTGCCGATAAGCAGATCGACTCCGCCATTGACCAGATCAAATCGACGCTCAACGCTGGCGAGAAAGTCAGGCTGTTCATCTACATCCATGGCTGGCGTCATTTCGCGGCGTCCGATGACTCCAACGTGCAAGAGTTCCGCCTGTTCCTCAAAGAGATGGCCAAGGTGGCCAACGGTGCGAAAGTCATTGGCATCTATGTCGGCTGGCGCGGCCTGCCGATCCGGGGCATAGAGCCGTTCGCCTCACTGACCTTCTGGGACCGCAAAAGGGCTGCGGAGCAGATCGCGCAAGGCTCGGTGCGCGAACTGTTCAGTCGTCTGCATGCCCTGTCGGGCTTCCGCCCCGCGCCGCCACAGCAGGACACCCGACTCGTCACCAAGCAGCCCCGCACGCGGGACGAAGCGGTGCTGCGCACTTACGTGATCGCGCACAGCTTCGGCAGTTCGATCGCGTTTCGGGCGCTTTCGCAGTCGATGATCGAAAGCTTCACCAACGATCTGGATACGGACGCCGCATCGGTTTCACGCTTCATCGACATGCTGGTGCTGGTGAATCCGGCAATTGAGGCGTCGCGGTTCGAGGCCCTGCGTCGCTCGGCACTCCAGCGGCGCGCTGTTTGCATAAAGTCCGGCAAGCCGCTCTGCGATCAACCCGCTTACCAGTCGCCCGTGTTGGCCATCTTTCAGTCGGAAGGCGACTGGGCAACGCAAAAGGCCTTTCCAGTAGCTGCCACGATCGCCAACGTGTTCCAGAACGAAATCAGCGCAGAACAGAAATACGCGAACCGTCACACCATCGGCTGGGACGGCCGCTATCAGACGCACCATATGAGGCGCGATCCGGACGGGTGCAAGAAGCCTTCAAATGGCCATCCGCTGGTTCCTGTCGACGGCGTCGATCGATATGGGGAGCCTGGCTGGTCTTGGTGCGTCACGCGCGACCACATTGCGATCAAGCACCTGGGCACGGATGCAGATCAGCAGCCGATCTACAACGGCCCGTTCTGGAACATTCGCGTCGATTCTTCGATCATGGCAGACCACGACGACATCTGGAATGGGCACTTTCGTGATGTGCTGATCCGGATGTTCGCCGACGATGCGCCAAAGCCGTTTGCGTCGCGCTAGGCATCGGTCTCTCCCGAATATTCACCCGTCGGCCGCTTCGTCCCGACTCAGCCGCCCCTGCCCCGGCAGCGCTGATAGCGCTCGTCCACGCGCCGCGCAAACCACTCGGTGGTCAGCGCGCGCGTGATCTTCGGGCTGTGCAGCCGGATGCGCGGCAGCACCGCGCGCGGCCACCGGCCGCCGCGCCTGCGCGTCGGCGAGCTCGAAGACGCGCGTCCACAGCCGCGTCTGTTCGAGCGACGCTTGGCCTTCCTGCTCGAGCGCCTGGCGGATCTGGCCGTCGCTCAGCCCCAGGCGCGGGCCGATCGCGCGCACGGCGGCCTCGGTGCGGCCCACCTGGGCCGCATCGCTGCCCGGCGCGACCAGGTCGCCGTCGAGGTCGAGAGGGGTCCCGGCGAGCGCGCCCACCGCGCTCTGGAACGCGGCGTTGCGGCTCGCGTACTGGCCGGCGTTGAAGTCGGCGAAGCGGTAGAGCGGCTGGTCATACGACGCCGGGTAGTCGAGCAGGTGGGCGATGCCGAAGTACAGGCCGCCGCGGCGCGAGAACACCTCGTTGCGGATCGATCCGCTCATTCGGTACGGATAGGGGTGGGTCTTCACTTGCGCTTCGGCAAACTCGACGCTCACCTGCATGGGCCCGCCGGTGCGCACCGGGTTGTAGCCGGCAAGGAAGCGCTGCCCCAGCGGCACCTGCCCGATGAAGTCCTCGAACAGGTCGCTCAGCTCGCGCTCGCTGCGGGCGGCGTCGATGCGCTCGCTCCAGGTGCGGCTGTCGGGCGAGCGCAGCTGCCAGCGCGGCGCGCACGAGCACCTGCGGCACGCCGGCGCGCTCGGCGCGGCGATCGATCTCCTCGCGCGCGATCCGGCCGAGCCCGGGCACCGCGGGGTCGGCGCGGTAGGTCGACTCCTGCTCGGTGACGGCCAGCACCGCGCAGACGTTGCCGAGGCTGGGCTCGATGCGCAGGGCGTCGAACGCCGCGTAGATGTCGACCGCCCAGCCGGGACGATCGGCCACGGTTTGCGGCAGCAGCCCGGCGATGCGCGCGCGCACCGTCCTCGGGACGCGCCGGTGGCGGCGCCGAGGACGGGGCGGTGCCGCAGCCCACGACAACCAGGCTCGTGCAAACCAGGGACAAGATCAGCGCGCGTGGGGATCGCATGGCGCAAGAG
>CAWAQL010000009.1:0-86658 GCA_963784295.1 uncultured beta proteobacterium | reverse complement strand
ACGCACGGCTGCACTGAGGAGGCGCGATTGCGCCATTGGGAGCGATGGGGGAGAGGCATTGAGCGTTGCGTACATTGCCGACAGCTTGCTAACAATCCAGCCGAGAGTTACAGCCCCGGCAGGCCGGGGAACTGTTCATTCCCTTGCTGACGATCTTGACCATCCCCGAGTAGGTTTTATCGGCTTCCGAGGTTTGTTCCGGCCAACCCAGGGAGAGTGTCAGCAGCAGCACAAAACTATCTCGGCATTTCTTTAGCGCAACTGACGCCGAAGGGGCTGCACAACTGACCGCGGTGCTGCATGGTCGCCCATAGGTACAGAGCAAGAAACCGCTTCAGGTGCTGATCGGTCGCATGCTAATCAACGACATGAGATTCACACGACCGCCCATGCCATTTACGGACGGTACAAGGTCAAGCGCTGAGCGTATGCAACGCAGCGGCGGGGGTTAAAACGTGGGTAGTTTTCCAATAACCCCCCGTAAGCCGCATAGATGCTAGAGGTCTGGCGGAAGCGGTGAGATTCGAACTCACGGATGTCGCAAAACATCGCCGGTTTTCAAGACCGGTGCATTCAACCGCTCTGCCACGCTTCCCTGTTGAAGAGTCGGGATTTTAGCCCTGCGCTTTCGTGCGACCGAGCGGCATGAGTCAGGCGCGCGGAACCCGCTGCTCGGCCGCGTCCATCGTGTTCGACAGCAACATCGCACGCGTCATCGGGCCGACGCCGCCCGGCACTGGCGTGAGGTAGCCGGCGACGTCGCGCACCGCTTCGAAGTCAACGTCGCCGCACAGGCTGCCATGCGCATCACGGTTCATCCCGACGTCCAGCACGATCGCACCGGGCTTCACCATGTCGGCGGTGACAAGGTGTTGCCGGCCCACCGCGGCGACGATCAGATCGGCTTGGCGTGTCTGCGCAGCGAGGTCGGGCGTGCCGCTGTGACAGATCGTGACGGTGGCGTCTCGCTGCAGCAGCAACAGGGCCATCGGCTTGCCGACCGTGTTGCTGCGGCCGATCACAACCGCGTGCTTGCCACGCAAACTGACCGCAGCACCGCCATGCAAGCTGTCGATCAGCTTCATGCATCCGTACGGCGTGCAGGGCACGAAGCCCGGGCGGCCGACCAGCAGCGCGCCGGCGCTTGCTGCGTGAAAGCCGTCGACGTCTTTTGCCGGATTGATCGCTTCGATCACGCGCTGCGGATCGATCTGTGGCGGCAACGGCAGCTGTACGAGGATGCCGTGCACTTGGCGGTCGGCATTCAGTGCGTGCACCCGCGTGAGGAGGTCGGCTTCGCTCATCGTGGCCGGGTGCCGTTCCAGCAGCGAACGCAGTCCGACTTCCTCGCTGTCGGTGACCTTGTGTCGCACATAGACCGCACTGGCCGGGTCGTCGCCCACCAGCAGCACCGCCAAACCGGGCGCGTGGCCGTGCCGTGCGACATAAGCTGCGCAGCGCTGTGCGACTTGCGCGCGCACCGTGCGCGCAACCGCGGCGCCGTCGATCAGTGTGGCCGGCATGTCGAATCCCGGGTTGGCTGCAACGACATCAGACCTTGGTCGTGCCGGGCTGACCCAAAGCAGTCTTCAGCAGATCGGCGACCGTGTTGGCGTTGAGTTTTTCCATGATGTTGGCGCGGTGCGCTTCCACCGTCTTGATGCTGATCCCGAGGTCGTCGGCGATCTGCTTGTTGAGCCGGCCAGCGACGATGCGCTCGAGTACCTGCGCTTCGCGGGTGGTCAGGCGCGCGAGCAGGGCGTCGCGGCTCGCGGCCTGCTGCTGGTCGACGAACGCGCCGCGCGCATGGTCGAGCATCCGCTCCACCAGGGACAACAGCTGCACTTCGTCAAACGGCTTCTGGATGAAGTCCATCGCACCTTTTTTCATCGTGTCGACCGCCATCGGCACATCGCCGTGACCGGTCACGAACACGATCGGCAGCGGCGATTTGCGCTCGATCAGTTTGTCCTGCAATTCGAGGCCGCTCATGCCGCCCATGCGGATGTCGATCAGTACGCAGGCGACTTCGCGCGGGTCGTAGCGGTTCAAGAACGATTCGGCCGACTCGAAGCAGCGCACGTAATAGTCCTTGCCCTCAAGCAACCATTGCAACGAATCGCGCACGGCTTCGTCGTCGTCCACCACATAGACGGTGCCTTTTCTGATGTCAGACTCATGGGGTGGTGGTCTCGATGTTGCCGAGCGGGCCCGCCTCGGGCGGGCGCTGCAAGACGGTGTGCGGCGCGCTGGCCGGAAGCCAGAAGGAGAATCGGCAGCCCGAAATTTCGGCGCCAGTATAGAGGTTGTCCGCCGTCATGCGGCCTTGGTGCGATTCGACGATGCTGCGGCACAGATTCAGCCCGATGCCCATGCCTTCGGCCTTGGTCGAGAAGAACGCTTCATAGAGCCGGTCGAGCACTTCGGAACTCAGCCCGGTGCCGGTGTCGGTCACGGTGAATTCAACCATCGGCTGGCCGGCAACCGTCACGGCCGTCACGCGCAGCCCGACGTTGCGCTTCGCGTTCGGGCGCTGGGCGTGGTCGATCGCTTCCACCGCGTTTTTCAGCAGGTTCACGAGCACCTGCTCGATCAGGATCGGATCGACCCACAACGGCGGCAAGCCGAACTCGACGCGGTGGTTCAGGCGCACGTGGCGACGCCGCAGTTCGATCTCAACCAGCTCGACTGCCTCCTGCACGATCAAGTGCACGTTGGATGCGGTACGGTTGGGTTCGCTGCGCTTCACGAACGAGCGAATGCGTTGAATGATTTGACCGGCACGTTGTGCCTGATGCGAAGTC
Source organism: uncultured beta proteobacterium (assembly GCA_963784295.1). Taxonomy (GTDB): domain Bacteria; phylum Pseudomonadota; class Gammaproteobacteria; order Burkholderiales; family Burkholderiaceae_C; genus JBBPYC01. The sequence continues at coordinate 83,854 of CAWAQL010000009.1, read as the reverse complement.
TTCTTCAACGCCACCAGCAACGCAGCCTCGTCGATCTGCTGTGCGTGAATCCGCGTGACCATGCCGTTGCAGTAGTTGTTGATTGCGGTCAGCGGCTGGTTCAGCTCGTGCGCGACGCTGGAGACCATCTCGCCCATCGTGATGAGGCGGCTGGCCGACTGCGCACGTTCGGCCTGCGCGGCCGACAGTGCTTCGGCGAGTCGGCGCGGCGTGATGTCGGTCGCAATCACCATTTGTGCGAGGCGGCCGTCGACCCAGTTCAGGTAGCGCGAACGCACTTCGAGCCACTTGCCAAGGTCGGGCACGAAGATCTCGGCGCTGCCGGACTCGGCGGTGGTCAGCGTGCTGGAAGGCAGGCCCGCCATCGAGTCCACGTCGTCCTGCGGCTGATCCACGTCGGGTTTGGCGGGCGCGCCGGCTTCCATGATCAGTGCCAGATGGCCTTGCGCCTGCGCGCCGAACCACTGGCGGTAGAGCTTGTTCGCAAACACCAGTTCGGCGCTGCCCAGTGGCGCAACCGACACGGACGCATCGAGCGATTCGAGCACGATCGTGAACCGCTCGTACGACGCTGACAGTTGCTCGCGAATGCGGTTCGGCTCGGTGATGTCGGTCATCGAGGTCATCCAGCCGGCCTGCACGCCGCGCGCATCGATCAGAGGCGACACGTACATGCGTGCATCGAACAAGGTGCCGTCGCGCCGCTGCACGCGCACCTGCATGCCGCCAGGCCCGGTGCGGCCATTGATTTCGTCGTCGAGGCGCGCTGTGAGCGCCTCGCGGTCGGCCTCCGGCCAGTAGGGAAACGGTGCGGTCTGGTTGACCAGATCGCCTTCGTTCCAGCCGGTCATCTGGCAGAACGCGGCGTTCACATACGTGATGCGGCCCTGCAGGTCAAGCGCGCGCATTCCGGTCAGGATCGAGTTTTCCATCGCGCGGCGAAAGTTCGTCTCGGCCACGAGCGCCTGCTGCGCCTGCAGCCGGCGTCGGGTGTGGCGTGACGTGGCCACGAGCATCCACGAGGTGAGCAGGCTCAACGCACCCACCAGCCAGAACAGGCTGCTGCCGATCACGCCCTGCGAGGTGCGATACGGCTGCGCGCTCAGTCGCAGTCCGTTGCCGACCGGGGACACCGGCACGTCGTAGCGGTACGGCGCGCCGGCCGAGCCAACCCAGCGCGGCTGGGCCTGCGCGGAACAGCGCAGCGCCGGCCAGCACCGCGCCGTCGCGGTCCAGGAACGACACCGCGTACTTGCTGGCGATGTCGGCCGGCACGCCATAGCGCATCAGCCCGTCCAATGAGATCTCTGCAAACAGGTCGCCGGTGAATTGCGTGGTGTTGTAGAGTGGAATGTGCAATTGCAGTGGCGCTGCCACAGGCGCGCCGGCGCTGGCCTGCGAATAGACCGGCTGCTTCAGATCGCGGGCGAGAGCAAAGGTATTTTCAACTTCGACGTTGTGCAGCGGCTGGCCGGGCATGCGGCGCTGCCAGGCCAGCACGCTCGGACCGGCTTGCGTCGCGACCGCCACGCCGCTCGGGTCGAGCCAGCTCAGCGAAATCAACTCCGGGTGCTCGAGCAACAGCTGATCGGCCCGCTCGGCGAATCGCACGGGCCCGACCTGCACGTTCACGATGTCGCGCGCCAGCAGCATCAGCTGCTCCTGGCGTTCGAGCAGTCGCAGCCGCACCTGCTGGTGCGCGTATTCGACATCGCGCCGCACCGAATCGTGCTCACGGTCCATCTCTTCGGCGCGCAGGTACCAGAGTGCGGTCGCGACCGCGACCAGAAACACCACCACCGAAGCCAGCGGCGCGAGCAGCGCGAGGTTGTCCTGCAGGCCGGGCGATTGGCGTTGCCACCAGCGCCTGCACCAGTTCATAAAACCGGGCGCCGGACGCTCCTCGATCTCCGGGTGAAACACGGAATGGGCCATTGCGGCCAAGTTTAAGATGTGCGCGCCCGTGGGCAGCCAAGCCGCCCACGGGGTGCAGCCTTTCACCGCTTGTGCGTCGATCGGCGCGCACGTGCGGATACATTCGACGTACGGCTTGCAACCCCGGTGCGGACCCGCACCAGCGCCGCGCAACGATCCACAAGATTCAGGAGATATTCAGCCATGTCAGCCAACCCAACAGCGGCCGGCAACGCAGCGCCGCAGGACACCGATCCGCAAGAAACCCGCGAATGGACCGATGCACTGTCCGCCGTGATCGCGAGCGAAGGCCCGGAGCGCGCGCACTTCCTGCTCGACCAATTGCTCGAGCCCGCGCGCCAGCAACAGCATCGACAAGCCGTTTTCGGCCAACACCGGTTATGTCAACACGATCGAGCCGGGGCAGGAAGCGCGCTCACCGGGCAACCTCGAGATCGAAGAGCGGCTGCGCTCCTATATGCGCTGGAACGCGATGGCAATGGTGGTCAAGGCCAACCGGCTGCACCCGGAAGACGGCGGCGACCTCGGCGGCCACATCGGCTCGTTCGCGTCGCTCGCGCAGATGTTCGGCGCCGGCTTCAACCATTTCTGGCATGGCGCGAACGAAAAGCACGGCGGCGACCTGCTCTACATCCAGGGCCATTCTCGCCCGGCATCTATGCACGCGCCTACCTTGAGGGCCGCTTGACCGAAGAGCAGCTGCTCAACTTCCGCCAGGAAGTCGACGGCAAGGGCCTGTCGAGCTACCCGCATCCCAAGCTGATGCCCGAGTTCTGGCAGTTCCCGACCGTCTCGATGGGCCTCGGCCCGCTGATGGCGATCTACCAGGCGCGCTTTCTGAAATACCTGCATGCGCGCGGCATCGCCAACACCGAAAACCGCAAGGTCTGGGTGTTCTGCGGCGACGGCGAGATGGACGAGCCGGAGTCGATGGGCGCGATCGGCCTGGCCGCGCGCGAGAACCTCGACAACCTGGTGTTCGTCATCAACTGCAACCTGCAGCGGCTCGATGGCCCGGTGCGCGGCAACGGCAAGATCGTGCAGGAGCTCGAAGGCGAATTCCGCGGCTCGCGGCTGGAACGTGATCAAGCTGCTCTGGGGCAAGGAGCTGGGACCCGCTGCTGGCCAAGGACAAGGACGGCGCGCTGCGCAAGCTGATGATGGACACGCTGGACGGCGACTACCAGGCCTTCAAGGCCAACGACGGCGCGTTTGTGCGCAAGAACTTCTTCGGCCGCGACCCGCGCACGCTCGAGATGGTCGCGCACATGACCGACGACGAGATCTGGAACCTGCGCCGCGGCGGCCACGACCCGCAGAAGGTCTATGCCGCGTTCGACGCGGCGGTCAAGCACAAGGGCCAGCCGACGGTGCTGCTGATCAAGACCGTCAAGGGCTTTGGCATGGGCGAGGTCGGCGAGGGCAAGAACAACGTCCACCAGACCAAGAAGCTCGACGACGACGTGATCAAGGCGTTCCGCGACCGCTTCAACATCCCGATCCCCGACAGCCAGCTCGCCGAGCTGCCGTTCTACAAGCCGGCCGACGACACGCCGGAGATGCAATATCTGCAGGAGCGTCGCAAGGCGCTCGGCGGCTATCTGCCGGCGCCGCGCCGAAGGCCGACGAGAGCTTCACCATTCCGCCGCTGGAGACCTTCAAGTCGGTGCTCGAACCGACCGCCGAAGGCCGCGAAATCTCGACCACGCAGGCGTTCGTGCGCTTTCTGACGCAGCTGCTGCGCGACAAGGCGCTCGGCCCGCGCGTGGTGCCGATCCTCGTGGACGAGGCGCGCACGTTCGGCATGGAGGGTCTGTTCCGCCAGGTCGGCATCTACAACCCGAAAGGCCAGCTCTACACGCCGGTCGACCGCGAACAGGTCATGTACTACAAGGAAGACAAGGCCGGCCAGATCCTGCAGGAGGGCATCAACGAAGCCGGCGGCATGTCGAGCTGGATCGCAGCGGCCACGTCCTACAGCACGAACAACCGCATCATGATGCCGTTCTACGTGTACTACTCGATGTTCGGCTTCCAGCGCGTCGGCGACCTGGCCTGGGCCGCCGGCGACATGCAGGCGCGCGGCTTCCTGCTCGGCGGCACGTCGGGGCGCACCACGCTGAACGGCGAAGGCCTGCAGCACGAAGACGGTCACAGCCACATCCTGGCCGGCACGATCCCGAACTGCATCAGCTACGACCCGACGTTCGCGCACGAAGTCGGCGTGATCATTCACGCACGGCCTGAAGCGCATGGTGGAAAAGCAGGAGAACGTCTTCTACTACCTGACGCTGCTGAACGAGAACTACCCGATGCCCGGCCTGCAGCCGGGCACCGAGGAGCAGATCCTGAAGGGCATGTACCTGTGCAAGCAGGCGCCGTCGATCCGGCCGACCAAGGGCGAAGCAAAGAGGCGCTGACCGTGCAGCTGCTGGGCAGCGGCACGATCCTGCGCGAGAGCTTTGCCGCGCAAGAGCTGCTCGAGAAGGACTGGGGCGTCGCCGCCGCCGTCTGGAGCTGCCCGAGCTTCAACGAACTCGCGCGCGACGGCCAGGACACCGAGCGCTGGAACCTGCTGCACCCGACCGAGACGCCGCGCGATCGTTCGTCGAGCAGCAGCTGCAGACCAGCAGCGGGCCCGGTGGTCGCTTCGACCGACTACATGAAGGCATATGCCGAGCAGATCCGTCCGTTCATCCCGAAGGGCCGCAGCTACAAGGTGCTGGGCACCGATGGCTTCGGTCGCAGCGACTTCCGCACGCGGCTGCGGCGCACTTCGAGATCGACCGGCACTACATCGTGGTCGCGGCGCTCAAGGCGCTGGCCGACGACGGCATGCTCGAGGCAAAAAGGTGGCCGATGCGATCCGCAAGTACGAGATCGACGCCGACAAGGTCAACCCGCTCTACGCCTGAGCCGCAGCCCGACGCGGTCGAAAAAACAACTCCGGAGAAATCCCATGGCATTGGTAGAAGTGAAGGTTCCGGACATCGGCGACTTCGACGAAGTGGCGGTCATCGAACTGCTGGTCAAGCCCGGCGACACGATTCAAGCCGAGCAGTCGTTGATCACGGTCGAGTCGGACAAGGCGTCGATGGAGATTCCGTCGAGCCAGGCCGGTGTGGTCAAGGAGCTGAAAGTCGCGTTCGGCGACAAGGTCAAGCAGGGCTCGGTCGTGCTGACGGTGGAAGCCGCGGGCGGCGGCGATGCGCCGGCTGCCGCGCCGCAGTGGCCGCTGCGCCGACGCCCGCGGCACCGGCACCGGCGCCGCGCCGCGGCGCCTGAGCCTGCACCCGCGCCGCGCGCCGGCGGCACGGTGGAGGTCCATGTGCCCGACATTGGCGACTTCACCGATGTGGCCGTGATCGAGCTGCTGGCAAACCCGGGCGACACGATCCGGGCCGAGCAGAGCCTGATCACGGTCGAATCCGACAAGGCGGCGATGGAAATCCCGTCGAGCGCGGCCGGCGTGTTGAAAGAACTCACGGTCAAGGTGGGCGACAAGGTCAACCAGGGCGATCTGTTGGCGTTGCTCGAAGGCGCGGGAAGCGGTGCCGAGCCAATCGCGTCGCCCGCGCCCATGGCGGACCCGCAGCGCGCCTGCGGCCGCACCGCTGGCATCGAAGCCTGCTGTAGCGTCGCAGGCGCCCGCCATACCGGCCCTCGCGGCCGAGCGCCAACCGATGCCCGCGCACGATCCTTCGGCTGCAATGAAGCCGGGCCTGGCCCACGCGTCCCCGTCGGTGCGCAAGTTCGCGCGCGAGCTCGGCGTGCCGCTTGACGAGGTCAAAGGCTCGGGCCCGAAAGGCCGCATCACGCAGGAAGACCTGCAGGGCTTCACGCGGTCCGTGATGTCGGGCGCGGCACAGACCAGGGCGGCGGCTGCGAAAGCACCGGCTCGCGGCAGCGGCAGCGGTGGGGGCAGTGGGCTCGACCTTCTGCCGTGGCCCAAGGTCGACTTCAACAAGTTCGGTGAGACCGAGCGCAAGGACCTGTGCCGCATCAAGAAGATCAGCGGCGCGAACCTGCACCGCAACTGGGTCATGATTCCGCACGTCACGCATCACGACGACAGCGACATCACCGAGCTCGAAGCATTCCGGGTGACCACCAACAAGGAAAACGAGAAAGCCGGCGTCAAGGTCACGATGCTCGCCTTCATGATCAAGGCGGCGGTCGCCGGCCTGAAGAAATACCCCGACTTCAACAGCTCGCTCGACGGCGATCAACTGGTGTTGAAGAAGTACTTCCACATCGGCTTTGCAGCCGACACCCCGAACGGTCTGGTCGTGCCTGTGATCCGCGACGCCGACCAAGAAGGCGTGATGCAGATCTCCAAAGAAATGGGCGATCTGGCCAAGAAAGCGCGAGACGGCAAACTCGGGCCGGCCGATATGACCGGCGCGTGTTTCTCGATCTCGTCGCTCGGCGGCATCGGCGGCGAAGTATTTCACGCCGATCATCAACGCGCCCGAAGTCGCGATCATGGGCTGTCGGCACTTCGACCACCGAGCCGCGCTGGGACGGCAAGCGTTCGTGCCGCGCCTGATGCTGCCGCTGTCGCTGTCGTACGACCACCGCGTGATCGACGGTGCCTCGGCTGCGCGCTTCGCGACCTACCTCGCCCAGCTGCTCAGCGACTTCCGTCGCGTGCTGCTGTGACGCCAACCCAATTGCAGACGGAGACAACCCCAAGATGGCAACGATCGAGCTCAAGGTTCCCGACATCGGCGACTTCGACGAAGTGACCGTGATCGAGTTGCTGGTCAAGCCCGGCGACACGATCTCGCCCGAGCAAAGCCTGATCACGGTCGAGTCGGACAAGGCGTCGATGGAGATTCCGGCCAGTGCGGGTGGCGTGGTGCAGGCGCTCAGCGTCAAGCTGGGCGACAAGGTCAGGCAGGGATCGCTGGTCTGACGGTGGAAGCGGACGCCGCCGCCGCGCCGGCCCCTGCGGCAGCGACGGTCGCAGCGGCTGCCGTGCAGCGCCCGCCGCGAAGCGCCTGCAGGCAACGCGCCGGCTGCCAACGCATCCGCCAGCGCCGCTGCCACGCAGGGCGAGTCGCAAGCCCCGGCACCTGCGCCCGTGGCCGCCGCACCAGCGCCCGTTGCCGCCACCTACAGCGGCCGAACCGATCTGGATTGCGATGTGCTGGTGCTCGGTGCGGGGCCGGGCGGCTACTCGGCTGCGTTTCGCGCCGCCGATCTGGGCCTGAAGGTCGTGCTGGTGGAGCGTTATGCGACGCTGGGCGGCGTCTGCCTGAACGTCGGCTGCATCCCGTCGAAGGCGTTGCTGCACGTCGCCTCGGTGATGGACGAGGTCAAGCATTTCGAGAAGCTCGGCGTGACGTTCTCCGCCCCCGCGGTCGACATCGACAAGTTGCGCGCACACAAGGAAAAAGTGGTAGGCAAGCTGACCGGTGGGCTGGCTGCGATGGCCAAGATGCGCAAGGTCATCACCGTGCGCGGCTACGGCAAATTCGTCGGCGCCCACCACGTCGAAGTCGAGGAGAGCACCGGCACCAGTTGGGCGCTGACCGGCAGGAAACAGGTCGTCGGCTTCAAGCACTGCATCATCGCAGCCGGCTCCCAGCCCGTGCAGTTGCCGTTTATGCCGAACGACGACCCGCGGGTCGTCGACAGCACCGGCGCGTTGGGCTTGCGGGAGATTCCGAAGCGCATGTTGATCCTGGGCGGCGGCATCATCGGCCTCGAGATGGGTACCGTCTACAACACGCTCGGCGCACGCCTCGACGTGGTGGAGATGCAGGACGGGCTGATGCAGGGCGCCGACCGGGATCTGGTGAAAGTCTGGCAAAAGATGAATGCGGCGCGCTTCGACCACATCATGCTGAAGACCAAGACGGTGGCCGCAAAAGCCACCGATGCGGGCATCGAAGTCACGTTCGAAGGCGAAGGCGCGCCCGCGCCGCAGACCTATGACCTCGTGCTGCAGGCGGTCGGCCGCAGCCCGAACGGCGGCAAGATCGGCGCGGACGTGGCCGGCGTGAAGGTAACGGATCGCGGCTTCATCCCAGTCGACGTCCAACTGCGGACCAATGTGCCGCATATCTTCGCCATCGGCGACGTGATCGGCCAGCCGATGCTCGCGCACAAGGCCGTGCACGAGGCACACGTGGCGGCCGAAGTGATTGCCGGTGAACTGCAGGGCAATGCGGAACTCGCGTCTGCCGCGTTCAACGCGCGGGTGATCCCGAGCGTGGCCTATACCGATCCGGAAGTCGCCTGGGTCGGCCTGACCGAAGAGCAGGCGAAGGTGCAAGGCATTCGGATCAAAAAAGGACTGTTCCCTTGGTCCGCTTCTGGCCGGGCGATCGCAAACGGACGCGACGAAGGATTTACCAAACTGCTGTTCGACGATTCACCGCAGGCGCACGGCCACGGCCGCATCTTGGGCGGCGGCATCGTCGGTACGCATGCAGGCGACATGATCGGGGAGATCGCGCTGGCCATCGAGATGGGTGCCGACGTGGTCGACATTGGCAAGACCATCCATCCGCACCCGACACTCGGCGAGAGCATCGGCATGGCCGCCGAGGTCGCGCATGGGGCGTGCACCGACCTGCCACCGGTCCGCAAGTAGCCCTGCGCATCGAGCCCGGGCGGCGGCTGGTTTGGCCAACTCGCGATAAGCGCGCTGCGTTGGCAGGAGCTCCCGCACGGCCGCTTTGCGCCGCCAAAAACAAAGCCCGAACGACCTGACGGTGTTCGGGCTTTGTTTTGATGGGGCTGCGGCATCATGCCGAATCGCCGCAGCCCATCGCGGTCGGACCGTCTGTCCACAAGACAGACTTCATGCCGACGTTCTTGTCGCTTACTGCAGGGGCGGCTGCTTCGGCATCGCTTTGTTGCGTTGCTGCATCGAGCGTTGCTGGGCGCGCGGCATCGTGCTGCGCGCCGGAGCGCGTTCCATTGTGGTGCCGCTTGCCGAGCCGGCCGGTACGGTTTGGGTGGCTTGGTACAGGATGCCGCCTTCGGTCACGCTGCCACTCACGTCCGACGGTTGGGCCATGCGCGCCACGCACGCATCGCGGTCGCCGGCCGGCAGGCCCTGACAGCGCAAGGTGCGGTTGCGCTCGAAGTTTGCGTCTTCACCGGTGGCGAGCCGGCCACGTTGGGCTTCCGACTTGGCGGCTGCGCCTTCCTTGCGGCAGGTCGTCGTGTCTTGCCAAGTGCCGCCGCCGTCACACGCGCCGGAAGTGCGCGCTGCAGACTTCTGCATGCTTTGGCTGTGCATGGTCTTGCTCTTCATCTGCTGGCTGGCGGCGGGACCGGCAGCCGTCAACACCAACGCAGCGGCAGTGGCTACGAACACGTGGCCGATCGATAGGGGCGACTTGACATTCATCACGGGGTGACTCCTAGAGGGGGGATCTTCAGATGGACGGGTTCTTTACCAGCGCCGGACGACGCCATGTGTCCCGAGACGAACGATACCGCATGCGCTCGCGGGTTGGTGCACCGGCAACCCGCTTGGTTGCTGCTTGTAACGGTTGGGTTGCGGCCTGGTCAGCGACTGGAAATCGCGGTCGACGGGCTGGGCTCGATCAGCTCGGCCCGAAGGCCTTGACCGACCTGGACGCGCGCATCGAAGACGAAGCAGTCGCCCCGCCAGCGGCTCGATTCCGTTGGTACTTCGGCCAGATACCGCAAGATGCCGCCGCGCAACTGAAAAACCGTATCGAAGCCCTGCGCGCGCAAATACGCGGTGGATTTCTCGCAGCGGATACCGCCGGTGCAAAACATCGCCACCGGCGGTTTGCCGGCGAGCAGGCCACCCGCGCTGCGCTGCACCTCGATCCAGTGCGGCAGTTCGGAAAACGAGGCGATGCCCGGGTCCACAGCGCCGACGAAACTGCCAGCAGCGACTTCAAACGCGTTGCGCGTGTCGAGCAGCAACAGATTGGGCGCCCTGTCCAGCAACGCATTCCACTGGTTGGGTGGCACCGACGTGCCGACAAGTGTCTGCGCGGCAAGCGGGCCCTGGCGGAACGTCACGATCTCGGGCTTCACGCGAATTTTGAGTCGCTGAAAGGGCGCCGCTTCACAGGGCAGTGCGGTGTAGGCCAAGTCGTGCAGACGGGCATCCGCTCGCAACCACCGCAGCAGCTTGTCAAGTGCGTCCACGCGGCCCGCCACCGTCGCGTTGATGCCTTCGCAGGCGAGCACCACCGTGCCCTTGATGTCGAGCGGCTCGCAAAGCGCGCGCAGCGCTGCAGCAAAACCGGCTGGATCGGTCAGCGCGAAGAAGCGGTAGAACGTGACCGCGAGGCAGCGGTTGCTGTGGTAGGCCGTCATCGCGAACGCATCGTGTCGGTTCGCCGGTTGAGCTGCCTTGGCAGATGGCCACTGATCAGCGCAACCCGGGCGCGGTGCCGGTTGCGACCAGCACCCGGCGCGCGCCGTCGAAGCGAGTCTGCCAATAGGAGCCGCTCATGTTTTCGACCCGCACCACCGCGCCGGTGCGCGGCGCGTGGATGAATTTGCCGTCGCCCATGTAGATGCCCACGTGGCTGAAAGCCCGGCGGGTGGTGTTGAAGAACACGAGGTCGCCGGGTGCAAGCTCGCTGGGGTCGATCGCCTGCGTGGCGGCGGCCTGCTCGTCCGAGCGACGCGGCAGCATGAGCCCTGCGGTCTGCTCGTACATCGCGCGCACGAAACCACTGCAATCGAAGCCGTTCTCGGCGGTGTTGCCGCCGTAGCGATAAGGCACGCCCAGAAATCCCAGCGCGGTGACGATCAGGTTGGAGGTGCGCTCCGAGACCACGGTGGCGGTCTGCGCAAAGGTTTGGCGAACCTGCTGCAGTTTTTCTGCCAGTGTCTGGTCCCATCCTTGTTGATTGATCAACTGGTCGAGCGGATCGTCCGGCGCCGCTGCGGCCAACGTGCATCCGGTCATCAACAGCGTGCAGGCCAACGTTCGTTTGAGCATGAGGTGTTGCGTGGCCCCACGGCGACGTAAAGCTTTGGAAGTGGGGATGATAGATGATTGAGGAATGCGATGCAAACCGTTGATTTATTTGATATTTCACGGTGAATAGATGATGAGCAGGTATCGAGCGGGTGACAAGACATTGCGTGTGCGATGCCAATGCATGCATCGCTCGCAGCGGTGGCGCATGATCGAACACCGCATCCTGCCACCTTGATAACGGAGACGACCCCATGTTCAAAGCCTTGTTGCTCGAAAAACACGAGGAGGCGTTCAGCGCCCGAATCACCGATCTGGACGAAGCCAGCCTGCCCGAAGGCGACGTGCTGGTGCAGGTCGATTACTCGAGCTTGAATTACAAGGACGGGCTGGCGATCACGCAACGTGGCCCGGTGGTGCGCCAGTGGCCGATGGTGGCCGGCATCGACGGCGCCGGCACCGTGCTCGAGTCTTCGCATCCGTCGTGGAAGCCGGGCGACCGCTTCGTGCACAACGGCTGGGGCGTTGGCGAAACCCGTTGGGGATGCCTCGCGCAACGTGCACGGTTGCAGGGCGACTGGCTCGTCGAAGCTGCCGCCCGCCTTTGATTCGCGTCAGGCGATGGCGATCGGCACCGCGGGCTACACCGCGATGTTGTGTGTGCTCGCGTTGGAGCGACACGGCGTGCAGCCGGGCGACGGCGAGGTGCTGGTCACCGGCGCCACCGGCGGCGTCGGCAGCGTGGCGATTGCGCTGCTCGCCAAGCTCGGTCACACCGTGGTGGCCGCCACGGGCAGGGCGACGGAAGAAGCGTATCTGAAAGCGCTCGGCGCCAGCCGCGTCCTGGACCGCGCGGAGTTTGCCGCCGCCGGCAAGCCGCTGCAAAAAGAGCGCTGGGCGGCTGCGGTGGACGCGGTCGGCTCCCACACGCTGGCCAATGTGCTCGCGCAGTTGCGTTATGGCGGCGTAGCGGCCGCCTGCGGGCTTGCTCAGGGCATGGACCTGCCCGCGAACATGGCGCCGTTCATCCTGCGTGGGGTCACGCTGCGCGGCATCGACTCGGTGATGGCGCCACTGGCGAGCCGGCAGGCCGCCTGGCACCGGCTGGCCATCGATCTCGATGCCGAAGCGGCTCGAATCGATGACAACCGAGATCCCGCTCGGCGATGCGATTGCCAAAGCGGCCGAGTTGATGAACGGCAAAGTGCGCGGGCGGCTTGTGGTGCGCATCCCGCAGTGACCACGCGTCGCTGGGTGGTCGCGGGCGACTGGCGAATGATCACTTCGCCTTTGGCGCGTCCTGCCATTTGCCAACCGCACGCAGTCGGTCGCGCAGATCGGGCTTCGGAAAACCCATCGCATACGCCTTGTGCGCCATCGCCAGGGCTTCGTCGTACTGCTTCAGATCGACATACACCATACCGACATTGTAAAAAGTGAATGGGCTGCCGTCGGTGCCGCGGGCGGCTTCTTTCAGCTGTGCTTTGGCATCGTTCAGCCGCCCTTGCTTGCCCAGATAAGTCGCATAAATCATGCGCGGAATCGGGTCGTCGCGCTGAAAGCGAATCGCCCGCTCGAAATAGCACTCGAACGGGTAGTTCATTGCCATGTCGCGCGGACCGGCTGCGCGTTGCGCGAGCTTCATCACCGACAGCAGCGCCCGGTGGTGGTTCGGAAACGCGCGCAGCGTGTAGTCGAGGTCGCCGCCGACCTTGCCTGTCGCACCGCTGAGCAGTGCCTCGACCGGTGGCGTGAAGTGATGGCGTTCGACCACCTCCAGCTCGCTGCCGCGCACGCTGCGATAGTCGAATGGCCCATACCCGTTGCCCAGCGGCCCGCAGGCCGATTCCTGGGAGAAAGCAAGCGGTGCAGCCAACGTCAGCAACGCAGCAAGGCACCAGGACCAGACCTTGGTAAGCAGTGCACCCGTTGCGACGCCGGCCGGCGACCAATGCGCGGACGGGATGGTTGATCGATTCATCGCGGTTCTCCTGCTGACGTGTCAAGGGGTCGATCGAGCACCCCGGAGCGAGGCGCTCGGCGCAAGCGCCATTGTGGCCGGCTGTGCGTCGGATGTCAGCCAGGTAGCCACACCGCGCTCCATGGTTCGCGCGTGCGCAGGGTCCGACAACGTGTGATCGGCACCGGCAATTTCTTGCTGCACATGCACGCCGCGCGAGAGTGCGCGCTGCCAGCTGGGGTCGCTCGACGCCAGGGCGAGGAACTCTTTGGCGGTGTAATCATTTTCACTCAGCAGCAAAAAAATGGTGCCTTGGTAGCCGTGCCATGCCTGCGCCATGCGCACCGGGAACGGCTTGGTCGACACCACCGCAGCCGAGCGATCGGCCGATGCGCCCCGGCCAGCGAACGCGATGCGAACGGCCCGAACAAGGTCAGCAAGCGCGTTGCGCGCCACCCGGCCGCTCAGCAGCTTGCGCCAGAAAGCCGGCTCGCGCAGCCGCTGTCGGTAGTAGTGCGTGACCTGCATGCGCGCCAGACCTTGCGCCGAACGCACCCAGGGGTTGAGCAGAACCAGCCGCTCGACGCGGGCATCGCGCGCCGGCCTGCCGCTGTAGAGCAACGCGGCCGATGCGCCGTCGCACAGGCCCCAGAGCGCGACGCCATGCACGTCAGGCACCGCTGCCTGCATCGCATCGATCGCCGCTTCGATGTCGTCGTCAACACACAGGAAATCACGCGCCGTGCCGCTGCTGTCGCCCATGCCGCGGTAGTCGAAACGCAGCACCGCGTGCCCAGCGGCGGCCAGCGACCGTGCAAGCGTCACGAACTGCCGGTGACTGCCCGCGCGGTACTGCGGCCCACCCACGACGATCAAGACTCCAAGCCGCAACGGCTTGCGCGGCACAGCGGGCCGTGCGAGCACCCCGACCAGCGTGTCGCCCGCACAGTCGAACAACAGCGCTTGCTCGTCCCAGCTGGTGGGGGTGTACGGTTCAGCCTCCATGGTGCGTCGGCGTTTCACAAGCCGGTAAATCTCCGCACAGCGCGCCAACGCTGGCCTCGAGCAGGCGCGGCGCTTCCTCGATTTCCGTGGACTGCCAAAACGCGGGGCCGGCAACGACTTGCGCCCGTACATCCCAGCCCGCCGCGCGCCAGCGTGCCAGCGCCGTGGCCGAAGCGGGGGAAATACCTGACTCGGCCGATGCATCCGATGCGACTTGAGCGGACACGTCGATCCATTCGACTCGACCGCCAAGCACTCCGCGAGAAGGCGGCGCGAGCGTGGCCGCCTCGAAGCCGCTCACCAAAGCCGGTGATAGTTCGTAGCCGGCCACTTGCACCGCAACGCCCGAATCCAGCCGTTGTCGCAATTGCGCGATCACGCCTTTGCCCGCGCCCCCGATCAACTCGTTGGCCGCTTTCAACCGCAGAAACTGCTGTACCAGCGATTTGCCTGAGAGGGCCGGTTGCCAAAACAGAAAGCCGCAAGGTTCCTCGATGCGTGCGGCGGCCTGCACCGCCAGCAGGCAGCCCGCGCGCAGACCCCACAACCAGGTCGGGCCTTCGGCATGGGCACAAAGCCACGCCTGCGCGGCCACCAGATCATCGACCCAACCGCTCCAGCTGGCATCGGCCACGTCGCCGCTGCTGTCGCCGCACCCGTACAGATCGATTTGCAACACGGCAAACCCGGCCGCCGCGAGCGCACGGGCCTGCAACGCGGCCATGCGGCGGGACTTGTTCATCTCTTCCGCAAATGGATGGACGTACAGCACCCGACCGCGCGGTGCCGAGCCGCGCGCCGAATGGAACAGGCAAAAGCGCTGCCCCGGTGCCACCGCAAGGTGGAACGCCTGCAACGGCGGCGGCATGGTCAAGCAGCCACCGTTCGCCCACGGGAGCTGGAGCCGATGACTGCCCCCACAAAGGGCGGACGTGAAATGGAAAAGGACATGATGAACTTGATGAAAAAAATGCGCAGGACCGCACGATTTTAGAATTCTCCGCGCAGCTGCATGGCGCATTGTTCGAGAGGGGGTGTGCGATACTTTTGCGTGGAAAACACCCGGCCCCTGCAGCGCTACCTTCTGAGTGCCCGCTGGCCCATCCGACCGCCGCCATGCCCGAATCCAACCTGCTGCACGAACTGATCGAGGTCGCAGCCGCTCGGTCGCCCAAGGTGGCCGCGCTGACCCACGGCAGCACCACGCTTGCCTACCGCGAGTTGCACGACGCCGTGCAGGCGTTCGCTGCCGGCCTGATGCAATTGGGTCTGACACGGGGAGACCGCGTCGGCATCTATCTCGAAAAGCGGTTCGAGACCGTGATCGCGAGCTTCGGCGCGGCGGCCGCAGGCATGGTGTTCGTGCCGCTAAACCCGCTGCTGAAGGCGACCCAAGTCGGCTTCATCCTGCGCGACTGCAATGTGCGCGCACTCGTCACGTCGCCCGAGCGGCTCGATGCGCTGCGAACCGTGCTCGGCGACTGCCCCGATCTCCGGCATGTGGTCCTCACCGAACGCGCGGCGTCGGTGCCCGCCGAGCCCGGCCTGGCGTTGCACGACTGGCAAACGCTGCAGGAAGCGCCTGCGCAGCGCGGCCACCGCGTGATCGACACCGACATGGCGGCGATCCTCTACACCTCGGGCAGCACCGGCAAGCCCAAAGGCGTGGTGCTGTCGCATCGCAACATGGTGGCGGGCGGCAAAAGCGTCGCCTCCTATCTGGAAAACCATGCAGACGATGTGCTGCTGGCCGCGTTGCCGCTGTCGTTCGACGCAGGCTTCAGCCAGCTGACGACCGCGTTTCACAGTGGGGCGCGTGTGGTGCTGTTGAATTACCTGCTGCCGCGCGACGTGCTCAATGCATGCAGCGCGAGCGGGTGACCGGACTGACCGCAGTGCCGCCGCTCTACATCCAGCTCACGCAGCTCGACTGGCCGGCTGAGATCGACCAGCACCTGCGCTATTTCGCCAACACCGGTGGCCGCATGCCGCGGGCGACGCTGCAACTGCTGCGCGAGCGGGTCCCGAGCGCCCAGCCGTTTCTGATGTACGGGCTGACGGAGGCGTTCCGCTCTACCTATCTGCCGCCCGAGCGAAGTCGACCGCCGGCCTGATTCGATCGGCTGTGCGATTCCGAACGCGGAGATTCTCGTGCTGCGCGACGACGGCACCGCCTGCGAGGCGGACGAACCCGGTGAACTCGTGCACCGCGGCGCGTTGGTTGGCCTAGGCTACTGGAACGATGCCGAAAAAACCGCCGAGCGCTACCGGCTCCTGCCCGACGGCGCAGGTGGCCGTCAGCCGGGCCTGCAGCTGCCCGAATATGCGGTGTTCTCGGGCGACACGGTGCGACGCGACGCGGAAGGATTCCTGTACTTCATCGGTCGGCGCGACGAGATGATGAAGACCTCCGGCTACCGCGTGAGCCCGACGGAGGTCGAGGAATTTTTGTACGCGACGCGCCGTGTGGGCGAATGCGCGGCGTTCGGTGTCGAGCATCCGACGCTCGGCCAGGCGATTCGGGTGATCGTCACCGCGCCGGATGGGCAGGCAACGATCGACATCGACGGGCTGCTGGCCGAATGCCGCACGCGCATGCCGGCCTACATGGTGCCCGCAGGCATCGATGTGGTGCCCGGGCCGTTGCCGCGCAATCCAAATGGCAAGATCGACCGCAAACTGCTGACGAGCCAGTGGGTGCCGCAGGGCGATCGGTGAGCCCGGCTGCGCGTACGTGATCGATCGGCTTCGGCGTGGATGGAGCAGAGCGGCCGGCCCTTTTCGCGAGTTCGGCTGGATCGACGGCACGCTGTATGCGGCCGATCGCGTGCTGCGCAGTGCTTCGGCCGGACGGTGCGGGCTCTACATTTACGACCTGATGGAGCAGCCAATCGCAGACCAGCCGCTGTTGTCGCCGAACCGATTGAAGAAGCTGCGCTTTGCGCCGATTTGCCGCGGGCAACCCGAGATCGACCAGATGCCCGCGCGCACCGATATCAAGGCGCTGCGTTTTGCGCAAGGCGCCGAATGCCTCGGCGCCTACCGCAACGACACGCTGATCGGCTTTGTCTGGTTTTGTGCGCCCGCGTACGAAGAAGACGAGGTGCGTTGCACCTACCGGCTGATGCGGCCCGAGCAGTCGGTGTTCGACTTCGACATGTACGTGTTTCCCGAGTTCCGTATGGGCACCGCATTCGTGGCGGTCTGGCACGGCGCGAATGCAATGCTCGGCGAGCGGGGCGTGACCCACACGTTCAGCCGGGTGAACCGTTTCAACGTGGGCTCGCGGCGCGCGCATGCGCAACTGGGCGCGGTTCGCCTGGGCGTGGCGAGTTTTCTCAAGCTTTGGCGGCTTGAGATCATGGCGGCTTCCGTAACGCCCGGGTTCGCTGTGAACTGGCGCACCGACCAACGGGTCGAACTGTGTCTGGCGCCGATCGCAGTCGCTGCGGGCGCCGCCCAGTCCCGCGGCCACCGAGCTGCAGCTCGACAGCCCGACATCAGCCGATAGACATCGACCGCCACGGATTGAGCCGTCGACAGCCATCGACCGCTGCGCTTGTAGCACGGTCTTTGCCATTTTCATATTTCTTGCCGGACCGAACCGCATCCATGTCCTCACCCGATCGCATTCCCCCGATTCACGCGCTGCGTGAACACTTCCACACCACCGAAGACGGGGAACTCGTGATCGGCAACGAGCGGCTGAGCTTGCTCGCCGCGCGCGTCGGCAGCACGCCGTTCTACGCCTACGACCGGGCGCTGCTGAGCCGGCGCGTGGCCGAGCTGCGTGCGGCGCTGCCGGCCTCGATCAAGCTGCACTACGCGATGAAGGCCAACCCGATGCCCGCGCTCGTGCAGTTGATGGCGGGCTTGGTCGAAGGCATCGACGTCGCGTCGGCGGGTGAGCTCAAAGTCGCGCTCGACGCGGGCGCCGACCCGGGCGAAATCAGCTTTGCCGGCCCCGGCAAGCGCGCGGCCGAGTTGCGTCAGGCGGTCGCCGCGCGGGTGCTGATCAACGTCGAGTCGATGCGCGAAGTCACGCTGCTCGAGACCATCGCGGCCGAACTCGGCACCTCGGCACGGATCGCTGTCCGCGTGAACCCGGACTTCGAGTTGAAAGGCTCCGGCATGCGCATGGGCGGCGGGCCCAAGCAGTTCGGCATCGACGTCGAGCAGATGCCTGAGCTGCTCGAAGCCGTCGGGCACCGCCCACACGTCGCGTTCGAAGGTTTTCATTTGTTCGCCGGTTCGCAGAACCTCAAAGCCGATTCGATCTGCGAAGCGCAGCAAAAGTCGTTCGAGCTGGCCGTGCGGTTGGCCGCAACGGCGCCCGCCCCGGTCAAATTTCTGAACTTGGGCGGTGGCTTCGGCATTCCGTATTTCCCAGGCGAGCAGCGGCTCGACCTCGGCCCGATCGGTGCCAACCTGGCGCGCGCTGGCCGAGCGCGCGAAAAGCGAACTGCCGCAGGCGTCGCTGGTGATCGAGCTTGGCCGCTATCTGGTCGGCGAAGCGGGGGTTTACGTAACGCGTGTGGTGGACCGCAAGGTGTCTCGCGGCCAGGTGTTTCTGGTGACCGACGGCGGGCTGAACCATCATTTGTCGGCATCGGGCAATTTCGGTCAAGTCATCCGCAAGAACTATCCGGTGGCGATCGGCAGCAAGCCGCAGTCGGCTGCGCGCGAGACGGCCTCGGTGGTGGGCCCGCTGTGCACGCCTCTGGATTTGCTGGCCGACCGGATGGACCTGCCGGTGGCCGAGGAGGGCGACCTGGTCGTGATCTTCCAGTCGGGCGCCTACGGACGCAGTGCGAGTCCGGCAGAATTTCTCGGGCACCCAGCCTGCGTCGAAGTGTTGGTATGAACGCACTTGCAGGTGGCGCGCATGTGCTGAAAACACGCGGCATCGCGAGACCACCCAAGGAGACGCCATGGCCCAGTTGTCACACCATGAAATTGACGCATACCGACACGATGGCTGGGTGATTCCAACCTACCGATTGCCAGCGAGGCGTGTGGCGGCGATGCGCGAAGCGCTCGACGCGTTGATCCGCGACAACCCCGGCGTGCGGCCCGAAAAGCTCGTATCCGCCCACGTCGCGGGCGACAACGGCGAAGGCGTGCGTGGCAGCAGCGCGTTCCTCGACTTGGCGCGCGACCCGGAGATCGTGGAGCTGGTCTCGGGCGTGATCGGCGAAGACGTCGTGCTGTGGGGCTGCCATGTCTTTTGCAAGCCGCCGGAGCGGGGCTTCGAGACGCCGTGGCACCAGGATGGCCACTATTGGCCGATCCGGCCGCTGGCCAACTGCACGGTCTGGGTCGCGCTCGAAGACTCAACGATCGAAAACGGCTGCCTGCGTGTGATCCCAAGGTCCCACCTGGGCCAGCTGCTGCATCCGCACCTGCGCGAAGACCGCGACGACCTGACTTTGAACCAGCGCATCGTTGCCGGCAGTTTCGACGAAGCGCAAGCGGTGGACATCGAACTTGACGCGGGCCAGATGTCGCTGCACGACGTCTACATGATCCACGGCGCCAAGGCGAACACCTCGAGCAAGCGCCGCACCGGTGTCGCGCTGCGCTACATGCCGTCGACGTCCGTGTTCGACCGAAGCCTGCGGCCCGCCGACGGCCAGACCGGGGTGGCGGTCGACTTCGCGAATCGCCCGCTGTGGTTGTTGTGCGGGGTAGACCGCAGCGGCAAGAACGATTTCGAGACCGGGCATCGCGTTCGGACCTGAAGGTGACCAAAGCGGTCCGGCATCGATCTCCTGCGGCTCGCTAAAACATCGCCAGTGTTTCGAGACAGCGCTGCTGGTGGGTATGACCGCTGGCCGGCGCCAGACGCTGCCCGGGCAGCCGCAAGCCGTAGTCGAGCCCTTGCGCTTCGGCCTGCAGCACCCACGCACACAGGCGCGCCAGCCGATCTTCGGTATCGATCAGGCCGGTGGCAGAGAAATCGAGCCACAACTCGTCCCGCGCCAGGGGCGTCGCTTCGCGCGTAACGAGATCCCCGGTCTTGGCGGCTTTTTTCCAGATCACGCGCTTCAATGGATCGCCGCGGCGATACGCGCGTACGCCGTCGAATTCGTCGTTCGATTGCCGGCTCGACGACGCGTTGATCGCGTGGCGCGATTCGCCCAACGGCAGCGGCGGCGGGTTCGGCTCGATCGGCGGATAGATCAGCACCAGAGCTGCCGGTCGCCAGACGCTCCAGACCCGAAACGTGCCCAGTGGATAGCGCGTCTCGGCATTCAACGCCGGCAACCGCTGACGGCCGCGCCGGCGTGGCTGAAACGCGATGCGCACGCTGCACATGCCTTGCGCGGGCACATCGGTCCAGGCCCAATGGCCGAGCAGCGCCTGATCGAGCACCGCCAGGCCGATGCCGTAACGGGTCGCGCGGCGTCGATTGATTAGCGTTACGTCGAATGAAGCGCCGGTGCCCATGAACTGCGGTATCGGCGACGACACGCTCAACTGCAGCGCGCGCAGCGTGCCGTGCGAGACATGCATGCCGATCACGGCGCAGCCCGCGAGCAAAAACGTCAGCAGATAGCCGAGGTTGAGCTGGTAGTTGATGGAGGCGACCAGCAACACGAGCAACGTGGCGCCCAGCATCAAGCCGGCGCGTGACGGCAGGATGTAGATGTTGTTCTGCGCAAGCGTCAACGTGTCGGTGATCGGCAAGCGTCCCATGGCCCACGCGTGGATGCGTCGGCGCAGCATTGCCACCGGGTTGAGCCAGCGGCGTGCACCAACCGGCGGCGTTCCCAGGTCACCGAACAGGGTGGAGGAGACGCTCATCGAAGCAACTGCATGCAGCGCGCTGGCCGGTGGAGCTGGGACAAGTGCCCAGCCTGGGTGCGTCGAGCCGCATCGGCCGTTGCCGGCACGGGCAGGTCCGCCTTCCCGACGCGTGGCCCGTAGTCTGCCGCCGAGGTCGAACACGGGACCCGGCGCTCGTGAACCGACCGCGATATCTCGTTGACGCGCCGCCACGCGCCGCGCTCACCGGATCGCGACCGCATCGATCATCGCGCTGACCTGCTCGCGCGGCCCGCGCCCGGCGCTTCCGACCGGCACCAGCCGATGCGCAACCGTCTGCGGCAGGATGTCGCGCACGTCGTCCGGCGCGACGTAATCGCGTCCGGCAAGCAGCGCCTGGGCTTTCGCGGCCCGCAACAACGCGATGCCGGCGCGCGGGCTCAAGCCCTGGGCGAACCAGCGGCCCGAACGGGTGGCCGCGAGCAGCTCCTGCACGTAGTCGAGCAATGGCTCCGACGTGTGGATGCGCTGCACCATCCCCTGCAATTCGACCAGTTCGACGGGGGTCAGCACCGCGGACAGTGCGTGCGCCATGTCGCGCCGGTCGCTGCCGCTGAGCAACTGGCGCTCGGCCGCCCGATCCGGGTAGCCGAGCGAGATGCGCATCAAGAACCGATCAAGCTGCGACTCGGGCAGCGCAAATGTGCCGAGTTGGTCGTTCGGGTTCTGCGTCGCGATCACAAAAAACGGCGAGGGCAGCGGCCGCGTCTCGCCTTCGATCGTGACCTGCTTTTCTTCCATCGCCTCAAGCAGTGCGCTCTGCGTCTTCGGACTCGCGCGATTGATTTCATCGGCCAGCAGCACTTGGGCAAACACCGGACCCGGATGGAACACGAACGCTTCCTTGGCGCGCTCATACACCGACACACCGGACAGATCGCTCGGCATCAAGTCGGCGGTGAACTGCACGCGCGAGAAGTGCAGCCCCAACGCACCGGCCAGCGCGTGCGCCAACGTGGTCTTGCCGACGCCGGGCACGTCTTCGATCAGCAGGTGGCCACCGGCCAGCAGGCAGGCCACGCAGTCGCGCACCTGCACCGGCTTGCCCACAATCACCGTGTTAAGCTGATTTAGCAAACGTTTCAGTTTCTGCGGTGCGTCCATCAAGCCATTCGTGAGGTGGGAAAACAAGCCCCTTTGTTGCACTGCGCCGAACGCGCTGGCCTGGCTGGTCCAGGCCGCGAATGCAAACCGAAATTGACCATACCTGAAAACGAGACACGGGACCGTGCAGCAGTGAGCAATACCGCATATTTCAACCCCGCCGCCTGCCTGCGGCACGAGATGGGCGCGGGGCACCCCGAGCGGCCCGAACGCTTGACGGCGATCGAAGACCGGTTGCTCGTCAGCGGCCTGGACATCGCGCTCGACCGGCGCGAGGCGAAACCCGCCACACCCGCCGATCTGGCTCTCGCGCACGACCCGGCTTATATCGCCCGGCTGCACGGCATGCACGAGCGGCTGCAGCAGCAAGAGGCCGCCGACAGCGGCCCCGCTTACACCTATCTCGATCCGGACACTGCGATCAATCCGCACAGTCTGGACGCCGCGCTCGCTGCGGTGGGGGCGGCGATCGGTGCGACCGACGCCGTGATCGCCGGTGAAGCGGCCAACGCGTTCTGTGCGGTGCGGCCGCCCGGCCACCACGCGTGCCACGACCGGGCAATGGGTTTTTGCATCTTCAACACGGTGGCGATCGCCGCCCGCCACGCGCTGGAGCGGCACGGCCTCCAACGGGTGGCGATCGTCGACTTCGACGTGCACCACGGCAACGGCACCGAAGACATCTGCGCGGGCGATGAGCGCATCCTGATGGTGAGCTTTTTTCAGCATCCGTTCTATCCGCACTCGGGCACGCAGCATCCGGCCGACAACATGGTCAACGTGCCGCTGGCGGCCTACAGCAAGGGCGATGCGGTGCGCGATTTGGTGGAGCGCGAATGGCTGCCGCGGCTGGACGCGTTCGCGCCCGAGATGATCTTCATCAGCGCGGGCTTTGATGCACACCGCGAAGACCAGCTCGCGCAGCTCGGCTTGGTCGAGCAGGACTATGCATGGATCACGCAGCGGTTGAAGGAAGTGGCGGACCGGCACGCCGGCGGGCGCATCGTCTCCTGCCTCGAAGGAGGCTATTCGCTCAGCGCGCTGGGTCGCAGCGTGGAAGCGCATCTGCGCGTGCTGGCTGGCGTCTAGCTCGGAAATTTCGGAGAACGCGATGGCTGGCTATGACGACCTGTTGTTGACCACAACGGACACACGCGGCGTCGTCACGCTGACGCTGAATCGCCCGGGCGACTTCAATGCGCTGAGCGAATCGATGTTGAGCGCGTTGCAAAACGCGCTCGACGCCGTGGCGGTCGATGACACCGCGCGCGTGGTCGTGTTGGCCGCGGCCGGCGCTGCATTTTGTGCGGGCCACGATTTGAAGCAGATGATGGCCGACCCGTCGCTCGGCTACTACCAAAAACTGTTTGCGCAGTGCAGCCGCGTCATGAACACGATCCAGCGGCTGCCGGTGCCGGTGATCGCGCGGGTCCAGGGCATGGCGACCGCTGCCGGTTGCCAGCTGGTTGCGCAGTGCGACCTGGCGGTTGCATCGACCGAAGCGCGATTCGGCGTCAGCGGCGTCAAGCTCGGTCTGTTCTGTTCCACACCGAGCGTGCCGCTGGTGCGCAACATCGCGCCAAAGCACGCGATGGAGATGCTGTTGACCGGTGACTTCATCTCGGCCGCGCAGGCGTTGGAGCGAGCACTGGTGAATCGGGTGGTCGCTGCGGAGGCGCTGAATGCGGAAGTCGAAACGTTCGTCGCCTCGATCCTGGCCAAGCCGCGCGTGGCGATCGCGATCGGCAAAGAACTGTTCTATCGCCAGCGCGAGCTCGGCACCGAAGCGGCTTACCAGCTCGCGGGCCAGACCATGGCGGTCAACATGATCGACCCGGCCGCGCAGGAAGGCGTGCAGGCGTTCATCGACAAACGCAAGCCCGCCTGGGGCAGCGCGCCGCTCGCGCCGCTGCCGAACTGATGCCTGGCGGGCCGAGTCTCAGCAAAGACATCGGGTTTTTTCCCGGCTACCTACAATGATCTTTTGGTCCACGGCTGGCGGTTCGAACGACGTGCCCGGACAGTGGACCGATCGAAGAACAGGCCAACAGGAGACGCCAACATGAAGATTCTGGTTCCCGTAAAACGCGTGGTCGACTACAACGTCAAGGTGCGCGTCAAGTCGGACGGCTCCGGCGTCGACATCGCCAACGTCAAGATGAGCATGAACCCGTTCGACGAGATCGCGGTCGAAGAAGCGGTGCGGCTGAGGGAAAAGGGCGTGGCCACGGAAGTGATTGCGGTGTCCTGCGGCGACGCCAAGTGCCAGGAGACACTGCGCACTGCGATGGCGATCGGTGCGGACCGCGGCATCCTGGTCGAGACCACCGACGAATTGCAGCCGCTGGCGGTGGCCAAACTGCTGAAGGCGCTGGTCGACAAGGAGCAGCCGCAGCTCGTGATCCTGGGCAAGCAGGCGATCGATGACGACTGCAACCAGACTGGCCAGATGCTGGCCGCATTGTGCGATCTGCCGCAGGCGACGTTTGCCTCCAAGGTCGAGGTCGATGGCAACAAAGCCAGGGTCACGCGCGAAGTCGATGGTGGTCTGGAGACCATCTCGATCGATCTGCCCGCGATCATCACGACCGACCTTCGCTTGAACGAGCCGCGCTACGTGACGTTGCCCAACATCATGAA
Source organism: uncultured beta proteobacterium (assembly GCA_963784295.1). GTDB lineage: Bacteria > Pseudomonadota > Gammaproteobacteria > Burkholderiales > Burkholderiaceae_C > JBBPYC01. Next base: position 59,450 of record CAWAQL010000009.1, on the reverse strand, counting down.
GGCGAAGAAAAAGCCGCTTGAAAACATCAAGCCAGCCGACTTGGGCGTCGATGTGGCGCCACGCCTGAAGACGCTCAAGGTTTCCGAGCCGCCCAAGCGCAGCGCCGGTATCAAGGTGCCCGACGTGTCCACGTTGGTCGACAAACTCAAAAACGAAGCGAAGGTGATCTGACATGACCGCACTTGTAGTGGCCGAACACGACAACAGCACCATCAAAAGCGCGACGCTCAACACCGTGACCGCAGCTGTTCAATGCGGCGGCGACGTGCACGTGCTGGTCGCCGGCAGCAATGCCGGTGCAGCCGCCGAGGCCGCCGCGAAGATCGCAGGCGTCTCCAAAGTGATCCATGCCGACGGCGAATCGCTCGCGCACGGGCTGGCCGAGAACGTTGCGGCGCAAGTCGTTGCGATGGCCGGTGACTACAGCCACATCTTGTTTCCGGCCACCGCAGCCGGTCGCAATGTCGCGCCGCGCGTGGCAGCCAAGCTCGACGTCGGCCAGATCAGCGACATCACGAAGGTCGAGAGCCCCGACACCTTCGAGCGACCGATCTACGCCGGTAACGCGATCGCCCTGCAGCAAAGCGGGGACTCGGTGAAGGTCATCACCGCGCGTGCGACCGGCTTCGATGCGGCCAGCGCGGAAGGTGGCAGCGCGGCGGTGGAAAAGGTCGACGCGGTGGCCGACAGTGGCAAGTCGAGCTTCATCGGCGCCGAGATCGCCAGGAACGACCGGCCCGAGCTGACCGCAGCCAAGATCATCGTGAGCGGCGGGCGCGCGTTGGGCAGTTCGGAAAAATTCGACGACGTGCTGACGCCGTTGGCCGACAAGCTCGGCGCCGCGCTGGGCGCAAGCCGCGCGGCGGTGGACGCCGGCTACGCACCGAACGACTGGCAAGTCGGCCAGACCGGCAAGATCGTGGCGCCGCAGCTCTACATCGCGTGCGGCATCAGCGGCGCAATCCAGCACTTGGCCGGCATGAAGGACAGCAAGGTCATCGTGGCGATCAACAAGGACGCCGAAGCCCCCATTTTCAGCGTGGCCGACTACGGGCTGGAAGCCGATCTGTTCAACGCCGTGCCGGAATTCGTCGCGGCGCTTTGATCGGCATTGGGTGCAGCAGCGCTGAATCGGCCGCTGCGCCCGCCAGTCGGGCCTGACATTCGTACGCACAACGACCAAGAGGTTTCATGAGCTATCGCGCCCCGGTCCCGGACATGCTGTTCAATCTGCGACACATCGCACGCATCGATCAAATCGCGCAACTGCCGGGGTTCGAGGACGCAGGCTACGACACCGCGAAAGCCGTGCTCGAGGAGTGCGCAAAATTCAATGAAGGTGTGCTGGCGCCGCTGAATGTCGCCGGCGACAGGCAGCCGTCGAGCTGGAAGGAGGGGGTGGTGACCACCACACCCGGCTTCAAAGAGGCCTTTCGGCGATATGCGGAAGGCGGCTGGCAAGGCCTGCAGCATCCGGTCGGCGTGGGCGGCCAGGGCCTGCCCAAGGCAATCGGCTCGGTCTGCGGCGAAATGCTCAACTCGGCCAACATGAGTTTTGCGCTGTGTCCCTTGTTGACGGACGGTGCAATCGAAGCATTGCTGACGGCCGGCTCCGATGCGCTGAAGGCGGTCTATCTGGAGAAGATGGTCAGCGGCCAGTGGACCGGCACCATGAACCTGACCGAGCCGCAAGCCGGCTCCGATCTGGCCGCTGTGCGCACGCGCGCCGAGCCCCAGGGCGACGGCAGCTACAAGGTGTTCGGCACCAAGATCTATATCACCTACGGCGAACACGACATGGCCGAGAACATCGTGCACCTGACGCTGGCGCGGGTGGCCGGCGCGCCCGAAGGCGTGAAGGGCATCAGCCTGTTCGTGGTGCCGAAGTTTTTGGTGAACGACGACGGCTCGGTCGGTGCGCGCAACGACGTGCAGTGCGTGAGCATCGAGCACAAGCTCGGCATCAAGGCCTCACCGACGGCGGTGCTTCAGTTCGGCGACTACGGCGGTGCCACCGGCTATCTGGTCGGTGAAGAAAACCGCGGCCTGGAGTACATGTTCATCATGATGAACGCTGCGCGTTTCGCGGTCGGCGTGCAGGGCGTCGCGATCGCCGAGCGCGCCTACCAGCAAGCGGTGGCTTATGCGAACGACCGGGTGCAGAGCCGCCCCGTCGACGGCAGCGTGAAGGAAGCGGTCCCGATCGTGCACCATCCCGACGTGCAACGCATGTTGATGACGATGCGTGCGCACACCCAGGGCGGTCGGGCGATGGCGGCCTCGGCCGCCGCCGCTTACGACGCCGCGCATCACCATCCGGACCCCGAAGTGCGCAAGCTGCATGTCGCACTGTACGAATTTTTCGTGCCGTTGATCAAGGGCTATTGCACCGAGATCAGTCTGGAGACCACGTCGCTCGGCATCCAGGTGCATGGCGGCATGGGCTTCGTCGAGGAAACCGGCGCCGCCCAGCATTACCGCGACGCCCGCATTCTGCCGATCTACGAAGGCACCACCGCGATTCAGGCGAACGACTTGGTTGGCCGCAAGACGGTGCGCGACGGCGGCCAGACCGCGCGCGCGATCGCCGAGCGAATCGAGTCGACCGAAAAAGAATTGGCCGCGGTGGGAAGTGCCGACGCCCAAGTCGTGGGAAATCGATTGTCGGCAGCCAGGCAGGCGTTCCTGGACGTGGTCGGTTTCATGGTCGAGCACAGCAAAGCGCAACCGAACGTGGTGTTCGCGGGATCGGTGCCCTACCTGATGCTTGCCGCCAAGCTCGTCAGTGGCTGGCAATTAGGCCGGTCGTTGTTGGCGGCCGAGCAGATGGTGCGAGAAGGCGAAGATGTTGAGTTCGCCCAAGCCAAGATCGCCACCGCCCGGTTCTATGCCGACCACGTGCTCACCGCATTGCCGGGCGCGCGCGATGCGATCGTCCACGGCGGCGCGAGCGCGCTCGCGCTGGTCGCCGAGCAGTTCTGACGCATTTGCTTTCGCGGCCCAGCACGGCTGGCGACGGCAATGCGCCGGTTTGACTTTGCCGCGTCGCGCGCATGTGCCAATCAACCTGAGAACCTGTTCGCTCATGTCCAGACTTCCCGCTCCACTCGATCGTCTGCCGTTCCCGGTGATCGGCTCGCCGCTGTTCATCATCAGCAACCCCAGACTCGTAATCGCGCAGTGCATCAACGGCGTGGTCGGCTCGATGCCTGCACTGAACGCACGCCCAGCCGAGCAACTCGACGAATGGCTGGCCGAAATCACCGAAGGACTGGCCGCCTGGGACCGCGCGCATCCGGACCGCCCGTCCGCACCGTATGCGGTCAATCAGATCGTGCACAAGAGCAACGACCGGCTGCAGCACGACATGGACATGTGCGCCAAATACAAGGTGCCGATCGTCATCACCAGCCTCGGCGCGCGCGAGGATGTGAACCAGGCGGTGCATGCGTGGGGCGGGGTGGTGCTGCACGACATCATCAACAACAAATTTGCGCACAAGGCAATCGAAAAGGGCGCCGACGGGCTGATCGCGGTGGCAGCAGGCGCGGGCGGCCATGCGGGTGTCAAAAACCCGTTTGCGCTGATTCAGGAAATCCGTGAGTGGTTCGACGGTCCGATCGCGTTGTCGGGCTCGATCTCGACCGGCGGCGCGGTGCTCGCCGCGCAGGCAATGGGTGCCGACTTCGGCTACATCGGCACCGCGTTCATCGCCACCGAAGAAGCGCGCGCGCCGCAGGAATACAAGGACGCGATCGTGGCGGGCAATTCGGACGACATCGTCTATAGCAACCTGTTCACCGGGGTGCACGGCAACTATCTGCGTCCGTCGATCGTTGCTGCCGGGCTGGATCCCGACAACCTGCCGATCAGTGACCCCAGCGCGATGAGCTTCGGCGGCGGTGAAGGGTCCAAGAAGAAAGCCTGGAAGGACATCTGGGGCAGTGGCCAGGGGATCGGGGCGATCAAACAGGTGGACTCCACCGCCGCGCTCATCGATCGGCTGAAAAGCGAATATGCAGCCGCGCGCGGACGCTTGGCAATCGGTGGCGGCGCAATCGGCTGAGACATTTTTCACACCCCCTGCAACGGGGATCGGGCGCGGATTTCGCCGCGACGCTGCCAGCGATTAAATTGAGGAGGCCTTCATTTTTCTTTAAGGTCTCATCGTGTCAACCAGACAGCGTTCGGCGCATTTCGCGTCCCATGCCAATCGTTTCGGTCTCAGTCGGCCGGGGTGGCGTCGATCCCTCGCCATCGGTGCGCTCGCCGCTTGCGCAGCCCATGCGGCGCAGGCGGACTTCACGGTGCTTGTGAACGCGGGCGATCAGGGCGAGCAGCCGCGCGGTGCGGTTTACAGCGCTTGGCGCAGCCTGACGGAGACCGCGCTCAGGGCGGAGCGGTCGATCACCCCCACCTGGACGGTTTCGACCAGCACCACCGAGGACCTGAGCAGCACGCGCTCGCGCTTGAACGACGTGATCGTGGGCCCCGCCCACGTGATCGGCAGCGCGCTGCGTTACGGCTATACCCCGGTGCTCGGCATCGACCAGCCCACCCAGGCCGTGTTGGTGACAGCCACTGCCAGCCCGGTCGACAGCCTGGCCCGCGCAGCCGGCAAGCGGCTTGGCATGCCGCTGCGCGACAGTCTCGTCACCTATCTGGTGCGCGGGGAACTCAATGCCGAAAACACCACGCTGACTCGCCATTTTGGCTCGGTTTATCACAGCCGCCACCAGGACGCGCTGCTGCTGTGCCTGCAGATACGCCGGTGCGACGTGATCGCGGTCGAGCGCAGCGTCTACGACCACTGGATCGCCGAAGGCCAGCAGCTCAAAGTGCTGATGACGTCCAAGTCGGCACCGGGCACCAGCGTCGCCATCAAGGACGGAGTAAAGCCGAACGCGGCTGCGTTTCGCAGCGAACTCGAAAAGGCGATCGGCAGGTCGGGCACGCTGCTCGACAACGCGAAGTTCAGGTCGCTCGGCAGAACGGACTTCGACTATGTGTCCACGCTCGGGTACTTCACGCCTCGCCTGTTGCCGGGCGCCGAAGTGCTTGAAGCGGGCGCGGTGGCTGCCCTCGTCCAGGAAGGCGCAAAGATCATCGACACCCGCAATGCCGAAGAGTTCAAGCAAGGCCACATACCGGGCGCAACGTTGGTGCCTTATGTTGAAAAAAGCGACAAAGACGCGGACTTCGACGCATCGCAGGACCGTTTCGATGTGGCCAGGCTCGGGACTGACCATCAAGCGAAGTTGATTTTTGCCTGCAACGGCCCCGAATGCTGGAAGAGCTTCAAAGCCAGTCACGCCGCGATCAAGGCGGGCTACAAATCGGTTTACTGGTTCCGCGGCGGCTTTCCGGAATGGCGCTCGGCAGGCTTGAAGGTCGACACGGTGACCACTTCGAAACCACCACCCGCATCGGGCGAATGAATGTATTGTTGCCCGCGTGACGGGTACCTTGAAAGTGCCTGGGCGTTTGACCCGATCCGATGCGTCACGCAAAACATTCGATGCCTAATGCTCAGCCGATCGTCTGCGACGCGACGCCGGCTATTCTTTCTCAAGTTCTTTTTGACCTCTCCATGACTTCAACGAATTCCACCCCATCCGATCCCCGCCGTCGTGCCGTCTTGATGGGCAGCGCGTCCACCGTGGCGGCGGCCGGGCTTGCCGCCATCGGCAACAACGCGATTGCACAACCCGTTGCAGCGCCAGCAGCCAGCGGCGGCGCCAAGCCGCTGCCTGCGTACGTCGACTGGAAGAATCGCGATGCGGTGATCGTGCACAGCGGCAGCACGATCGAAACCAGGCGCAACGCGTTCGGCACCAGCGTGATCACGGCCAACGACAAACTCTACATCCGCAACAATCTGCCGGCACCGTCCGACGACATCGTCGCCGACCGCGATGCCTGGGAGATCAGCATCGAAGGCGTCGGCAAGCCCGCCAAACTGACGGTCGGCGAGCTTAAAAAAATGGGCTTGGCTACGGTCGCCACGGTGCTGCAATGTTCGGGCAATGGCCGCGGCTATTTCCCCTCCAAGCCGAGCGGCACGCCTTGGATGGTCGGTGCGGCCGGCTGCGTGATCTGGAGCGGCGTGCCGGTATACGAGCTCGTGCAGGCGCTGGGTGGCGTGACCGATGGAATGGTCTACATGACCAGCACGGGTGGCGAAAAAATTCCAGACGGCATCGATCCGAAAAGTGTCATGGTCGAGCGCTCGGTCCCGCTCGTGGCCATGGCCGATGCAATTCTGGCGTGGGAACTCAACGGCGAAGCGCTGCCGTTGGCGCATGGCGGTCCGCTGCGCATCGTGGTGCCCGGCTACACCGGCGTGAACAACGTCAAATACATCAAGCGCTTGGCGTTCACAACCGAACAAAGTCTGGCCAAGATTCAACAGACAAGCTATCGCATGACGCCCCTAGGCAAAACCAGCACGCCGGACGATCCATCGGTTTGGGAGATGGGCAGCAAGTCGTGGATCAATTCTCCATTGCCCGGCGACCGCAAACTCAAAAGCGGTCGCGTGGTGATCGGGGGCGTCGCCATGGGCGGCATGCAGGCGGTTGCCAAGGTGGACGTGTCCATCGATGGCGGTGCGAACTGGAAGCCCGCGAGCTTGGTGGGCCCAGACCTGGGTCGCTACGCCTGGCGGCAATTTGCGCTCGAGACGCAGTTGCCCGCCGGCACGCACATCCTGATGTCGCGCGTGACCGATGCCAAAGGCAACGTGCAGGACGAGCAGCGCATTGAGAACAGCCACGGCTACAGCAACAACAGCTGGCGCGATCACGCGGTCACGGTGCAGGTCGCATGATGCCGATGGTGTGCAAGCGGTCGGCGGCTGCGCTAAGGGCCGCCTGGATCGTGGCGGCTTGTGCGTGGTCGATGTCGGGCCCTGCACTGGCCGAAGATGCGATGCAGCGAGGCAGGCTACTGTTCCTCGGCGGTGCCGCCCCCGCCTGCGCGATTTGCCATACGCTCGCAGATGCAGGTGCTGCCGGCGCGATCGGTCCAGTGCTGGATGAGCTCAAGCCAGATGCGGCGCGCGTCGAGAAAGCCGTGCGCAACGGCTTGGGCGTGATGCCGGCGTACAAAACTCTGACCGATGAGCAGGTCCAGTCGATCGCGCACTACGTGGCCACCGCAACGGGCGGCGCAAAGCAGTAAGGCGGCTTTTGGCTTGCCCTGCTGGATTCGCTGCGTTGCACCAAGCAGGCCGGCAGATTGGTGCGCAGTACCAATTTGCCGGTCGCCAGCAGAACTCCAGGCGGATGCCGCAGCGCCATTTGCGAGTGGCTTACCGACCCGGCTGTCGCCCAGGTCCGACGCACGGTCGATACAGGTCGAGCGCAGACCGATGCACCGATGTCGTGACGTCCATCAGGCCCAGCACCGAATGGAAGTAGTAATCGTGCGAAATGCGCGCGCCAGCTCGTTGCCGCAAGCAGTCGATATCGATGCCGCTGCGCGATCTAACCCCGCCGACAGCCAGCCGATCCAGGGCACGTGCTTTTGCACGTCCGGTGCCACGGTGTAGGGCAGGCCGTGCAAATACAGCCGGTTTTCTCCCAGCGACTCGCCGTGGTCCGACACGTAGAGCAACGCACCGTCGAATCGGGTTGCCGCCTGCTGCAGCCAGTCGATGGCGGCGCCAAGGAAATGGTCGGTATAGACGATTGAGTTGTCATAGGCGTTCACAAGCGCCTGCCGATCGCAGGCCTGCAACGCGAGCTGCTCGCATTCGGGCAGAAAGCGCTTGTCGGCCGCGGGTGACCGCTGAAAATAAGCCGGTCCGTGGCTGCCCATCTGATGCAGCACGACAACCACGCCCGCGCACAACTCGGCGAGCGGGCAACTCGGCAATCTCCGCATTGAGGCGCTCGAGCATGATCTCGTCGAGACACTACCGCCTGCGCAGGACGCGGAGTCGTTGCGTTCCTGCGTCGAGACGTGGGCCACGCGGTCGCAGACGCCTTTGCAGCCCGACTGGTTGTCGATCCACAGCACCGCCAGCCCGGCATGTTGCAGCACGTCCAGCAGGTTTTCGTAGTGCTCGCTGCGGTCTTCATACGCGGCGCGCCCCGAATGGGAAAACATGCAAGGCAGCGACGCCGCAGTGTTGGTGCCGCACGACCAGGCGTTGCGCTCGCTGACCAGATCGCCGTCGGCGTCCAGCGCGGACAGCGTGGGCGTGGTTGCACGCGCGTAACCGTTCACGGCAAAGTTGCCGGCCCGTGCGGTTTCCCCCAGCACCAGCAGCAACAGCGGCGGCCGCGTCTGCGATGCATAGGCGCTGCCGAGCTGCGCGTCGCGGCCGACCGGCACCAGCGGCCGGTCTTCCGCTTGGTGCAGCTCCACCTCGGCGACGATCAGCGAGAAGATCGAATTGAACGGATTGGCCTCGTAGCGCAGCGCCGGGTGATTGCGCATCAGCGAAGCGAAGTCCTGGAACATGAGCAGCACACAGGACGCCATCACCAGCAGCGCGCCGAACAACAGAGCCAGATTTTCCACCGCACGTCGACCGGCGGGCAACGCGCGCACACGCAGACGCCAAACCCACCACGCGGGCAGCATGCCCATGCCGACGACCAATGCGACGAAGCGCCAGCCAAGCAGGCTGCCCGCTTCGGAAGGGGTGGTCTGCACGACGTTTGTCATCATCGTCGGGTCCAGCACCACGCCGAACGACAGCATGAAGTGTGCACCGATCGCTGTTGCAACAAACAAAAACGCAACCGCTGGTTTGAGCACCCCGCGCCAGTTCAGCAGCGCCAGTACCGCGGTACAGCCGCCCGCGATAACCAGTAAGAACGCCACACCGAGCACGAACCCGCGCGCGCTGTGCAGCTCCGGCAGCGCGCCCAAGTGGCGCCACAGAACCACGTTGCCAACGCTGGCGATCCACAGGCTGGCCCACAGGACCAGCACCGCCGGATGGCGCGCCCGCAGCCGTTCGGGTGCGGGCCGGTCAACAGTCGGTTTCAAAGAAAACGAGGTGCGCTCAGCATCTGTAGACACGCCGTCCTCAAGCCCGATCGAGCACCCGAGCGTGATGTCGCAAATGGTCTTCCATGAAGGTGGAAACGAAGTAATAGCCGTGGTCGTAGCCGTCGTGACGGCGCAGTGTCAGTGGCTGCGCGATCCGATCGCAGGCGGCTTCGAGTCGCTCGGGCAGCAACTGTCCATCGGCCAGAAACTGGTCGGCCAGGCCTTGGTCCACCAGGATGCCTTCCGGATAGGGAGCCGTGCGCTGGGCCTGCATCAGTGCGCTGGCGTCGTGCGCCAGCCACGTGGTGCGGTCCTCGCCCAGATAACCGCCGAACGCTTTTTCGCCCCACGGACATTGCGACGGCGCGCAGATCGGCGCGAACGCCGATACCGAACGGAACCGCCCCGGATGGCGCAGCGCGAGCGTCAGCGCGCCGTGCCCGCCCATCGAGTGCCCGAAAACGCCAATGCGCGCGGCGTCAATCGGGAATTCGATTGTCAGTGCACCCAACAGCTCGTTCGTCAACCAGCTCTCCATGCGCCAGTGCGTGGCCCAGGGCGCCTGCGTCGCATCGAGATAAAAGCCGGCGCCGATGCCGAAATCCCAACTCGCGGCCGCGCCTTCGATCCGGTCCACCGCCTCCCCACGCGGGCTCGTGTCGGGGGCGATCAGCGCCAGCCCGAGATCGGCCGCGACGCGTTGCGCACCCGCTTTGGTCATGAACGTGTCTTCGTTGCAGGTCAGTCCGGCCAGGTAGAGCAGGGCACCGACCGCGCGCTGCTCGGCCTGGGGCGGCAGATACACGCCACAACGCATCGGCAGCCCAGTTTCGCTCGAGTCTTGTTCGAGCACGCGTTGCACCCCGCCGAAGCAGCGCGTCTCCGAAATGGTGGTCATCATGATGTTGCTTCACTTCCTTCGGTGCGCGCATTGAGCAGGTCGAGCACGGCCGCGGCAAACGCCGCCGGCTGCTCCTGCGGCAGATTATGGCCGGCATCGACGACCGTCCGGTGCTGATGCGGGCCGATGAAATGGTGCGCGTGCTGCGCGGTCCCACCTCGCGGCGCAACGCCATCCGAAGCGCCGTCGAGCGTGATCGAGGGCACCGCAATTGGGAGTTGCTTGGCCAGCCTGTCTTCGATCGGATCGAGGGCTGGGTCGCCCGCAGCGCGCTGGTGGCGATGCCGATAGGAGTGGATCACCACGTCAACGAAGTCGGGATTGTCGAACGCCGCCGCGCTGCGCTGGAACGTTGCTTCGTCGAACGCCCAGCCGGGCGACCACAGTGTCCACAGCAATCGGCACAACAGCTTCCGGTCCTTCTGCAGTGCAGCACGGCCGCGCTCGGTCAAAAAATAATACTGATACCAAAGCCGTTGCTCGTCTGCGAGCTCGATCGGCTCGTCCGCACGGGCAATCTGCTGGATGTTGTAGCTGCCGAGCGACACCAGACCGCTGCACCGCTCGGGCCAAAGGGCCGCCACCACACACGCGGCGCGCCCACCCCAGTCGTAGCCAGCCAACATCGCGCGGTCGATGTGCAGCGCGTCCAGCAAGGCCAGCAGATCGGCGCCGAGCGCACCCTGCTGGCCGGATCGGACCGTTTGGTCGGAGGCGAACCGGGTCGGCCCATAGCCGCGCAGGTACGGCACGATCACGCGGCAGCCGGCCTCCGCCAGCCTCGGTGCTACGTCGCTCGTATGCATGCACATCGTAGGGAAAGCCGTGCAGCAAGACGACCGGTGCGCCGTCTGGATTCCCCACGTCGTGAAACGCCATATGCAGCACACCGGCATGCACGCGGTGAACGGCAGCGAGTGCGGAATCGATCATGGCAAGCGTCCCAGCGCACCACCGGTCGTGGCGGGGCGGCGGTGCGAAGCCGGCATGCGGGCGCCGTGGGAAGGCCGCGGCGGTGAGGTGCGGGGTTTCATCGTGGGTCTGCCCAGGAAAAAGGTTCGTGGAAAAACGCCTTACCCATCATGCGCCGTCATGAACAGCACCAGCCTGCGTCCGACGCGTCCGAACCAGCCATAGGCCATGCCTCGGGCGCTGGATGCGGGCGTGATCATCGAACCGCTGGCTGCCTGCGGCGGCGCGCCGCGGTCTTGGTGCAACAGGCCGCCTTGCTGGCCGTGCTGTTGCTGTCACCCTCGATCTATTCGGTGCACCGGACACGCCGCCGCTTTGCCGTTCGTGCCTACCGCTCGACCATGCATGGGCTCGTCACGCTTTTTGCTGCTGTCGACCGGCCTGAGCGGCGTGCTGGTGCGGTTGATCGCATCGGCCGCGCGCGTCTACGGTTTGGCGCCGCTCGGGTTGGAACGGATCGTGCGCGTGTTGTTGCTTGAGTTGCCGCCGTTGCTCTCGGCGGTGTTCGTGCTGGTCGAAGTCACGTTGCCGGCTGCTGCATAGCTGTCGCTGCGGCAGGCCGGCTCAAGCAGGCAGCGCATGCCATTTCGAACTCCAATCGTCCAAGTCTAAGTTCACGACGTGCTGCGGTAGGTCGCGCTGCCGCGTGCGATGGCCGGCATGGTCGCTCCGCTGCTACTTTGCGTGTCCGCCAGCTGGGTCGCGCTGTTGCCTGCCTACCGGAGGCTCTACGGCGCTGCGCCGTGGGCGCTGCAAGCTTTTGCGCGCGTGCTGGGAGGTGTGATCGAGCCGATCGCAGCCTGCGTCTGGACGCTGAAGACGATCGCGTTCGGCGCCGCGTTGTTGTTGCTGCCGATCGCTGCGGCCACCACCCCGCCGCGTGGCCAGCGGGTCGACCCAATCGATCTCAGGTTGACGACGCAGGTGCGCACCAGTGTGCTGTTGGTCATCAAGCCCATCGCGCTGCTGGCGGTTTGCGCCTGAACGCGCCCGCGCCGACCATGACCGGATCGCCACGGGGTCGCGGCGGTACGTGGCTCGAATTTCGGGCGGCGATGCTGCTCTGCGTGACGGGCCTGTTGCTGGCCGCCTCGCTGATCTATCTGATGATCGCGCGCGGCGTCTTCCACGCGACCAGCGCGCTGGTGCTGACCACCGATAACTCGGATGGGGTCGAGCCCTGCATGGACTTGACGTTCTCCGATTTTTCGATCGGGCGCGTGCGTGGCATCGAACTGGCACCGGATGCTAGCGTGCCCATCGTGTTCGACGTCGAGTTGGAGAACATGCACTGCTGTGCAGCTCGAGCGTGCAGACCTTGGAGTGCGGCATCGTCGGCCCCACCCGCATCGAGGCCTACAGCGACTTACTCACCGACCCTGCGCTGCCCGAGGGCGCGCAGCGCAAATTGCTGTGCGGCGACGTGCACGCCGATATTCCGCGGTCCGTCGTAACCTTGCGTGAGCCGATCGGAAACCTGAAGGACGCCACGGCGAGCGACTCGACGCTGTCGTCCACGCTCGGCAACGTGCGCACGTTGAGCGACGGCTTCGGCAAGCCCGGCGGGGTGGTCGGCGCGTTGCTCGGCGACCACGCGAATCGCGAGCGCCTCGGCTCGGTGCTTGAGCGCACCGATGCGCGGCCGGCCCGCGCGAACCGATTGCTCCATCAGGCCGGCGCGCAGGTGTTGGTCAAGAACGGCCTCACGCGCGAAGCGCAGGCGACCGTGTCGCAACTGAACAAAACCCTGCAGTCCACCCAGCGCAGCTTGGCCCGCGTCGACTCGGTATTGAAGGAGGCGCAAGGCATCGCCGCCAACACGCGCGGCGCCACTGAGGACCTGAGCCCGCTGTGCGGCGAGGTGGAAAGCAGGCTGCACAATCTGGACCGGCGCGTCAACGTAACCTGCGGCTGCCGTTTTCGGCCGAACCGCGGGTGCGCCTGCCATGCGGCGACGCCGACCACACCCACTCGGCATCGCGTACCGGTGCTTGACTTTGCCGTTGTTATTGTCGATGGGCGCTTGCGGCAGCACCGAGCCCACACAGCGTTGGAAAGTCGAGGCAACGAACGCCTCGGAGCACTTTGTCGAAGCATGGCCGAGCGGCAAGCAGTGAATCGAGCAGGTCGAGTCGGAGCGGGCGCGCGAATGCGTCTCACGCACCGGCCGGGCCGATCTGGTCGCCCGCATCGAGCCGATGCGCTGCGCGCGTCGCCGCGTTGGTGAACCTAGCCTTGCACCGGCTTCGAGTCGGTGCACCAAGTGTTGGCCCCCGGCACCCAAAACGCCCACGCCGACCCTCTGGCCGGAGCACTCGCACCCGATGCGTCGGTACGTATCCCGCAGCTGCCGCAGGCGCAGCGCGTTGTTGTGCGGTTGGCTGACGCTGCAAATGCAACGCGCGGAAGTACTAGACGAAGTCGGGCTTGCGCAAGCCCCGGAACACTGGATGGAATTGATCGCGCCGCAACGTCCGAAAACCGATACGTCCGGACGCGCCAACCGCGCCGCGCAGTGATCGCAGCCGCGGCCAATCTCTCAATCGCCGAAAAAGCTCTTGCGCAGCTTCTCCTTCCAACTGTCCCCGGCTGGCGAGTGCTTGCTGCCGCCTTTGGTCAACGACTCGTCGAACTCTTTCAGCAGCTTGCGCTGGTGCTCGGTCAGCTTGACCGGGGTTTCCAGCAGCACGTGGCAATACAGGTCGCCAGGCAGGCTGGAACGCACGCCCTTGATGCCCTTGCCACGCAGCCGGAACTGCTTGCCTGTTTGCGTGCCCTCCGGGATGTCGATCGCCGCTTTGCCGGCGAGCGTCGGCACTTCGATTTCACCACCGATCGCAGCGGTTGCAAAACCCACGGGCACGGTGCAATGCAGGTCGTCGCCGTCGCGCTCGAACACATCGTGCTTTTTCATCCGGATCTCGATGTAGAGATCGCCGGGCGGCCCGCCGTTGGCGCCCGGCTCGCCATTGCCGACGCTGCGAATGCGCATGCCTTCGTCGATGCCGGCCGGGATGTTGACTTCGAGCGTCTTCTGCTTTTTGACCTTGCCTTGACCACGGCAGGTCAGGCACGGATCGGGCACGATCTTGCCGCTGCCGCGACAGGTCGGGCAAGTCTGCTGCACGCTGAAGAAGCCTTGGCGCATTTGCACCGCACCTGCGCCCTGGCAGGTACCGCAGGTCTTGGCCGACGTGCCGGGCTTGGCGCCAGTGCCCTGGCAGGTGTCGCAAGCTTCCCAACTCGGGATGCGAATCTGCGCTTCCTTGCCGTCGGCCGCTTCTTCGAGCGTGACCTCCATCGCATAGCTCAGGTCGGCGCCGCGAAACACCTGGCGCCCCCCAGGCCGGCCACCGCGTGCCTGCTGCTGATTGAACATGTCGCCGAAGATGTCGCCGAACGCTTCGGCAAAACCGCCGAAGCCTTCCGTGCCCGGCCCACCCCGCATGTTGGGGTCCACACCCGCATGGCCCATCTGGTCGTAGGCCGCGCGCTTTTGCGGGTCCGACAGCATTTCGTAGGCTTCCTTGGCTTCCTTGAATTTTTCCTCCGATGCCTTGCCGTCGCCCTGGTTGCGGTCCGGGTGGTGTTTCATCGCGAGTTTGCGATAGGCCTTCCGGAGTTCGTCATCGCTTGCGTTCTTTGGGACGCCGAGCGTTTCGTAGTAGTCGCGCTTGCTGTTCGTGGTTGCCATAAAACAGATCGGTTCTGGGGAAAAGAGAAGCAGTGAAAGTGGGACGCGCCTGGGCCGAATGCAAGCTGGATGGTCGGTGTATCCGCGCGCGCGTCCCAAAACACCAGCGCCGGCCGTCCGAGTGCATCGAACGGCCGGCGTGGCGCGGGGATTCAGGACAACGAAGCGCGTTTACTTCTTCACTTCCCGCACTTCGGCATCGACCACGTCGTCGGTTGCTTGACCACCACGTGTCGAGCCAGTGCCCGGGGCAGCGCCGGCTGCTGCAGCCGCACCCATGCCAGCTGCTGCACCGGCGGTTGCTTCATCCGCCTGCATGTCGGCATACATTTTCTCGCCGAGTTTCTGGCTGGCCGTCATCACAGCGGTCGACTTCTCCTCGATCGCGGTCCTGTCGTCGCCTTTGAGAGCCATTTCCAGCTCGGCAATCGCCGACTCGATCTTCTGCTTTTCATCCGATTCGAGCTTGTCGCCGTGCTCGGTCATGCTCTTTCTCACGCTGTGCAGGGTCGCTTCGCCCTGATTGCGCGCCTGCACGATCTCGAGCTTCTTCTTGTCGTCGGCCGCGTTCAGCTCGGCATCTTTCACCATCTGCTGAATCTCGGCCTCCGACAGGCCGGTGTTTGCCTTGATCGTGATCTTGTTTTCCTTACCGGTGCCCTTGTCCTTCGCGCCGACGTGCAGGATGCCGTTGGCGTCGATGTCGAACGACACTTCGATCTGCGGCATGCCGCGCGATGCCGGCGGGATGCCTTCGAGGTTGAACTCACCGAGCAGCTTGTTCGCGGTCGCGATCTCACGCTCGCCCTGGTACACCTTGATGGTTACGGCAGGCTGGTTGTCGTCGGCGGTCGAGAATGTCTGTGCGAACTTGGTCGGGATGGTGGTGTTCTTCGTGATCATCTTGGTCATCACGCCGCCGAGCGTCTCGATGCCGAGCGACAACGGCGTCACGTCGAGCAGCAACACGTCCTTCCTGTCACCGGACAGCACCTGGCCCTGGATGGCAGCACCCACGGCCACCGCTTCGTCCGGGTTCACGTCTTTTCTCGGCTCCTTGCCGAAGAACGCCTTGACCTTGTCCTGCACCTTGGGCATGCGCGTCATGCCACCAACCAGGATCACGTCGTCGATCGCGCTCACATCCACGCCCGCGTCCTTGATTGCCGTGCGACACGGTGCGATCGTGCGCTCGATCAGCTCATCGACCAGCGACTCGAACTTGGCGCGCGTAAGCTTGATGTTCAGATGCTTCGGTCCGCTCGCGTCCGCCGTGATGTAGGGCAGGTTGATGTCGGTCTGCGAGCTGTTGGACAACTCGATCTTGGCCTTCTCGGCCGCTTCCTTCAAGCGCTGCAATGCGAGCACGTCCTTGCCCAAATCGACGCCCTGGTCTTTCTTGAACTCGGCAATAATGAAATCGATGATGCGCTGGTCGAAGTCCTCGCCCCCCAGGAACGTGTCGCCGTTGGTGGACAACACCTCGAACTGCTTTTCGCCATCGACATCGGCAATCTCGATGATCGACACGTCGAACGTGCCGCCGCCCAGGTCGTACACCGCGATCTTGCGATCGCGCTTGTCCTGCTTGTCGAGGCCGAACGCCAGCGCGGCCGCAGTCGGCTCGTTGATGATCCGCTTCACATCGAGGCCGGCGATGCGGCCGGCGTCTTTCGTGGCCTGGCGCTGGCTGTCGTTGAAGTAAGCCGGCACCGTGATCACGGCTTCGGTGACCGGCTCGCCAAGGAAGTCTTCTGCGGTCTTTTTCATCTTGCGCAGGATTTCCGCGCTGACCTGCTGCGGCGCAAGCTTTTGTCCACGCGCATCGACCCAGGCATCGCCGTTGTCGGCCTTGATGATCTGATAGGGCATCAGGTCGATGTCCTTCTGCACTTCTTTTTCGTCGAACTTGCGGCCAATCAGCCGCTTGACTGCATAGATCGTGTTCTTCGGGTTTGTCACGGCCTGACGTTTGGCCGACGCGCCGACGATGATTTCGCCGTTTTCCTGGTAAGCCACGATGGACGGCGTGGTGCGCGCACCTTCGCTGTTCTCGATCACACGCGTGGTGTTGCCTTCCATGATCGAGACACAGCTGTTGGTCGTGCCGAGGTCGATGCCGATGATTCTTGCCATTTTGTCTAAGCTCCGAAAAGGATGAATGCTTTTAAGAAAGTGTGGAGGACTGCTGTCCCATCGATGCAAATTTGAGGGGTGCTCGCCCCGAGTTCAAGAGCGGACGCCGACAACCTGCCAGCGCACACTGGTAAAGTCTCGTCAGCTCGGCGCCGATACCGTCACGAGCGCGGGCCGCAACACGCGCTCGGCGATCGTGTAGCCCTTTTGCAGCACCGCCACCACGCTGTTCGGGCTCAACTCGGATTGACCGGCCGCAGGCGCCGCGACGCTGATCGCGTGATGGCGGTTGGGGTCGAATTTCTCGCCGGGCGACGGATCGATCGGCAGCACCTTGTTGCGCTCCAGCGCGGACTTCAATTGCTGCAGCGTGCCCTGCGAGCCGTCGCGGATCTGCTCCACGGTGGCTTCCTTGATTGCAAGGCCCGCCTCCAGGCTGTCGAGCACGGGCAACAGGCTCTCGGCAAACGCTTCGACCGCGAACTTGCGTGCCTTGGTCACCTCCTCGTCCGCACGGCGCCGGGCGTTCTCCACATCGGCTTTGGCGCGCAGGTACTGGTCGGCCAACTCACCGGTTTTGGCTTTCAGTGCGGCCAACTCGGCCTGCAGCGCCGCCATCGTCTCTGTGCCGGCGGCTTCGGCCGAATCGCTGGATGGTGAATCATCGGCGTGGCTCGGGTCAATGGCTGCCGACAGGCGGTCGGGCGCGGCAGCGGCGCCAGGCGATTCGGGCGCTTGACCACCCGACGACGCACCGGTGGCGGGCGACTTCGATGATTGCCATGCGGGCTGGGTGGGTCGGCCGGAATCGGTCGGCACAGGATCGCTCATTGCTTTTTCTCGCGTTTTTGGATTTTGTTGGAACGGCTGGGGCACGCGCTGCAACAGGCTGCGCAGCGTGGCCAAGACGGACATCCGCGCCGGATTCAGCCGTGCATCGGACGCTGAGGTGCAGCGCTGCGTGCGCCGTCGACCCTCGCACGCAGCGCGGCCAGCAACTCCGGCGGCAGCAGCTTGGTGGACAGTTGCAGCAACACATACGCGATCAGACCGTCGTCAAGCCAGCCGATGAGCGGGATGTCCGGTATCAGATCGAATGGCATGAGCACGTAAAGCACCGCCGCACCGATCAGCAGCTTCGACGCCAGCGGCGCCCGTGGGTCGCGCACCAGTGCAAGGGCAAGCGCAATTTCATTTTTGAAACGAAGCCACAAACGGGCGAAATTCCACATGAAGCAGGTCCTAGGTCGAGTGGGTGGGACGCCGTCACCGAACCCCTGTTCGATGCCGTTATCGAGCAACTGGGGACGGGCGCATCCGATTCAAGACATGCCAAGAACCAATCGCACAGAAAAAACCCTGCACAAGGGCAGGGCACTGGAGAACGGTCGTCGGCACCTCTGCCGACTCATCGAAGCAGGCCCGATTCGGCCGCTTGCTGTCAGTCGCTGTCGCCGCTCGTGATGCCAAGCAGCACCAGCAGGCTCTGAAACACGTTGAACAAGTCGAGATACAGCCGCAGCGTGGCGCTGATGTAATTGGTCTCGCCGCCGTCCAGAACCTGCTTCAGGTCGTACAGCATGAACGCGCTGAAGATGCCGATGGCGGCCACCGAGATCGCGAGCATCCCGGCCGTGGAGCCGACAAAAATATTAACCACCGAGCCGACGATGAGCACCAGCGCGCCGACCATCAACCACTTGCCCATGCCCGACAGATCGCGCTTGATCACGCTGGCCAGGCTGGCCATCACGAAGAATACGCCCGCCGTGCCGCCGAACGCGGTCATGACGAGTTGCGTACCGTTCGAGAAACCGAGCACCGCCGCAATCATCCGCGACAGCATCAGCCCCATGAAGAATGTGAACGCGAGCAACACCGGCACGCCCGCGGCCGAGTTCTTGGTTTTCTCGATCGCATACATGAAGCCGAACGCGCCCCCCAGGAAAACGACGAGCCCCAGCCCGCCCGTCAGGCTCTGGGTAATGCCCGTGGCGACGCCGACCCACGCGCCGAGCACGGTCGGCAACATGCTGAGCGCGAGCAGCCAGTAAGTATTGCGCATCACGCGCTGGCGCTCGGCCGGCAGTGAACTGCCCTCGCCAGTGATGCGGTCGAGGGTTTGCAGGTTGTCGTTCATGAGACGGTTGCCTCCTTCAATGAGGATGAGTGACCAAGGCAAAGCAGATCGGGTCGACCCACTCTCAATTCGATGGCTCGAATCATTGTAGAGACGTTGTTGGAAATGTTGAGCGGTGCATCCGCCATGGCCCAAGCAAGGCGAGGCCAAGAGCAGGCCGTGCGGCTTCGCTATGCTGGGCGCTTCGCTTTCCATGCGGCCGATCGCTTGAAAGATCGCATCGGGCGCAGCATCTGCGGGTCCCACCAAATGAAAACCAAACCATTTCTCGAACTGGCCGATGTCAAGGCCGTCGCGGCTGCAGCGGAAGCGTGCGCGCTGAAAAACCAATGGGCGGTCGCGATCGCCGTGGTCGACGACGGTGGCCATCTGTGGTGGCTGCAACGACTCGACGGCGTGGCGCCGATCGCCGCGCAGATCGCCACCGCCAAAGCGGTGACGGCCGCGCTGGGCCGACGCGCTTCGGCCGAATACGAGCAGATGATCAACGGCGGCCGCAACGCGTTTTTGAGCGCACCCGGCCTGACCGGGATGCTCGAAGGCGGCGTGCCCATCATGCGCGACGGGCAATGCCTGGGCGCGGTGGGTGTCAGTGGCGTGAAAGCGCCCGAGGACGCGCAGGTCGCCAGCGCCGGCGTGGCCGCAGCGGCGCAGCCGGACGCCTGAACGAAGGCGCGGTGTCGGCACCGCCCACATCAACGTCCGAAACGTGCGGACAGGCGGTGTCGCGGCTCAGGGCTTGACCGGCTCCGTCACGAAGCCGATGCGCCGAACACCGGCACGCTGCGCCATCGCCATGACCTGCGCTATGCGTTCGTAGCGCACGTCCTTGTCGCCGCGGATGTGCAACGCCGGCGGCGGTTTCAGCTGCGAGAGCGCATCGAGCCGGCTTGTGAGCATCGCATCGGCCACCGGTTCGCCATTCCAGAAATAACCACCCTGCGCATCGACCGTGAGCTGCACGGTCTCGGGCTTGTCCACCTCCCGGACGTTGCTGGCCGCCGGCAGCTCGATGTTGACCGCGTGCTTGAGCACCGGCACGGTGATGATGAAGATGATCAGCAACACCAGCATCACGTCGACCATCGGCGTCATGTTGATTTCGTTCATCACCTCGTCGGTGTCGTCCTGGGTTCCGAAAGCCATGTGACTCAGCCCGGTTGGCGTGACCGCAGGTCCGGCGCAGCCGCGCCGGAAGGGATGCGCGCACCGGTCACCAGCAGCGCGTGCAGGTCGAACGCAAAGTGGTTGAGCCGGCCCAGCACCGACTTGTTGCCGCGCACCAGCGCGTTGTAGCCAAGCACGGCGGGGATGGCGACCACCAGCCCGAGCGCGGTCATGATCAACGCCTCCCCGATCGGGCCGGCCACCTTGTCAATCGTTGCCGTGCCGGCCAGGCCGATCGCCAGAAGCGCGTGGTAGATGCCCCAGACGGTGCCGAACAGACCCACGAACGGCGCCGTCGAGCCGACCGAGGCGAGCACGGCCAGACCCGACTGCAGCCGCGCGGTGAACGCATCGATCGTGTTGCGCAGCGTGCGGGACACCCAGTCGCTGGCGTTCAGGCCGCCCTCCAGCTGAGCGCTTGCGTTGCGGTGGTGCACGGCCGCTTCCCGGCTTTCCAGTGCCAGCAGTCGAAACGGGTTGGCAGGCCCACCGCCCAGCCGCTCGACGCCGGCTGCAAAGTCCGTGCCTTGCCAGAACCGCTCCGCCTGCCGCGCCAGTCGCCGGAACTTGAGCAGGTCCAGTGTCTTCAGTGCGATCACGCACCAGGACGACATCGACATGATCAGCAACAACACGGCGGTCACGCGGGTGACGATGTCGCCTTGGGTCCAGACGTGGACAAGGCCAAACTGCGTATCCATGAGGGTGGGGCTTTCAGGCAAAAAGGTGAAAAAACACGGCGGCTAACACCGATTATTCGAGAACGAAATTGATCGGCACGTTGAACCACATCGATTCCGGCACCCCGCCGCGTTTGCCGGGCACATAACGCCAGCGCAGTGCGGTTTCCAGCGCGGTGCGATCCAGTCGGTCGAAGCCGCTCGAGCGCCCGATCTCGGCATTGGCCGCACGTCCGTCGGTGCCGATCAACACGCGCACGATCACCTTGCCCTGTTCGCCCAGCCGCCGGCTCATCGCGGGGTAGGGCGGCGGCGGGTTCTGCAAATAGGAAGCATTGCTCGATGGCATCTCGACCTTCTGGGGCGGCACCGGAGCGGGTGAAGGGGCGGCCACAGGTGCAACCGGCGGCGCGGGCACTGGCTCAGGTGGCGCGGTCACGGGCGCTGGTGGCGCCGGCACCGGCGCGCGCTCGATCACAGGCGCGAGCGGCGCAGGGGCCGGCCGCGGCGCTGGGCGTGGCTTGGGCGGTGGGGGGCGCGGTGCGGGGCGCGGTGCGGGACGCGGGAGCTTCGGAGGAGCGAGCGGAGGTGGAGGTGACAGAGTTGGAACAGGTTCCAAAACTGGTGGCGGTGGCGGTGGCGGTGGCGGTGGCGGTGGTGGTGGCGGTGGTGGTGGCGGTGGTGGTGGCGGTGGTGGTGGCGGTGGTGGTGGTGGTGGTGGTGGTGGTGGCGGTGGTGGTGGTGGTGGTCGGTGGCGGTGCCAAGACCGGGACGTCCGGTTCAGCAGCGGGAGCCAGCGCGGGCGGCGGTGCACTCACCAGCTCGGCCAGCACGACAACGGGCTCTTCGATTTTGGTCAAAGGCCGTATCAGCCCTTGCTGCAGGCCCCACAGCACCGCTGCGTGGAGCAGCGCGACGCCGCCGAGTACCGCAAACGTGCGACCGGTCCACGGGGCATGGGTTTCAGCGATCGACACGGTCATTTCGGGGTGTCCGATGCACCGTGAAGCGTCGGGTCTGAATCAAAGGAGAAGCGCCGCATGCGGCGGTCTAAAAAGCGTTTGATGCCGAATTGCATGCGCTCGATTGCTGCTCGGCGCTGCTGTCCTCGTTCAATACAGGAACTGCACGGTGGCTGTGCCATCGGGTACATGCGGCCAATCGGGCAGGCGTTGCGGCAATGGTCAGAGTGAGGCGAGCTTAAAGCAGGTCGATCGATGGGCCGATCGGGCGCAAATGTCAGCGCGTCGCGCAAGGTATTTTTAACAGCCGGAGTCGGTGTGATGCGAAACCGGCAGGCGACGCCGCAACGGAACCATCCGCGTCGTCGTGCACGCGCCGAGCAGGCCGAAGTGCCGACGTCAGGCAGCGGTGCCGATTCGAAGCCAACGCACGGGAGGGGTGTCGAGCGAAGCGCTGGTCAAATTCCAGGCGGTGCGCGGGTGCGCCAAATCGATTTTCTCCACCGCGCAAGCCGGGTGCGAAGACGAACACTGTTCGACCACATCGCGTGCGCAGCGCTCGCAGCTTCCGCAGACAGTGGCCACGCCGAGCTCGAGCTGGATGTCGTCGAAGCTCATGCCGGCGTGCGCATGACGAGCGATCTCGCGATCGGAAATTCGGTTGCAGACACAAACGATCATGGACGGGTCGTAGAAACGTTGAGGGCGGTGGTCTGCGCAAAGCAGACAGTCGACGCCAGCCAGTATAAATGCGAATCGATCGCATTTGCAATTGCCTTGTCCTTCCGAGGTTGCTATGGCTTCGGTGCAGACGCTTCGGCTCGGCCGGACTGGCTGGTTCGCCTGTCAACCAACTCATCTGCCATGCTTTTCTCCCAACGGGCGGCGCGGTGCTTGATCGCTGTCCGAACTTCCGGACCCCCGTTCGGCCTCATCCCTGAGCAGGGTCCGGTACGGGATGGGGTTCGCGCCCTCAACGAGGCGGTGGCGACGGGACCTGTTGATCAGGGCGTTGTGGCACCCGAGCGTCACGGGGTTGCTTAGCCATCAAAGCCAGCCTGAGACCGCATTCGACGGGCCGGCACTGTAGGGCCAAGCCCTAATTGCCACAGGGGGTGATGCCTGGGATCATGAACTGGACAACAGAAGAGAAAGCACAAAACAACCACCGCTCGGGTCTGCTCAGTCCCTGGCGGTAGCGCGAATCCACCTACGGGAGACCCGAATCATGCAAACGCCTCGCCACATCTTTTCTTCGTTCACCCTCGGTGCCCTGCTTTGCTGCGCCTCGGCTGCCGGCCAGGCCCAGCAGGTCAAGTTGATGACCGGGCCGCAAGGCGGCTCCTGGTATCCACTCGGCGGGGCGATCGCCAACATGGCGAACAAGGCCGGCATCAAGGTGCAGGTGTTGCCGGGCGCGGGCATCGCCAACGTCAAAGCGGTGCAGGGCGGCAAGGCCGACATGGGCTTCGCCAACTCGATCTCCACCGTGGACGGCGTGGCCGGCCGTGCCCCGTTCGACGCGAAGGCAGACAACGTCTGCAACGTCGCCACGCTGTATCCACAGTACTTTCAGGTGGTGGCCAACGCCGACGCGGGCATCAATTCGATTGGCGACTTCAAAGGCCAACCAGTCGCGGTGCAACCCAAGGGCAACACGGCCGAATTCATCACGCAGCAGGCGCTCGAGGTGTACGGCCTCAAGTATCCAGAGCTCGGCCGGGTCAGCTTCGTGTCCTACACCGACGCGGTGTCGCTGATGAAAGACAACAACGCGAAGGCGTTCACGCTGGGCACCACGGTGCCGGCGTCGTCGATCATGGACTTGGCGTCCGCGCGCGACATCAAGCTGGTAGCAATTCCCGACGAAAAGTTCCAGGCGATGAAAAAGCTGAACCCCGGCTACACCCAGCTCGTAATTCCGGCGAACAGCTATCCGAAACAGACTCAGGACGTGCAGACGATCGGCTACGCCACGCACATGATCGCGCGCTGCGATCTGGATGAGAAAGTCGTCTATCAGATGCTCAAGCAGATGATGGACAGCAAGGCCGATCTGGTCTCGATCGCCAAGGCGATGTCGGCCACCACACCGAAGATGATGGCCGAAGACATCGGCGTGCCGCTGCACAAGGGTGCCGA
The DNA here is from genome assembly GCA_963784295.1 of uncultured beta proteobacterium. Taxonomy (GTDB): domain Bacteria; phylum Pseudomonadota; class Gammaproteobacteria; order Burkholderiales; family Burkholderiaceae_C; genus JBBPYC01. Next base: position 35,649 of record CAWAQL010000009.1, on the reverse strand, counting down.
GCGTTTCTACAAAGAAGCGGGCGTGCTCTGACTGCCGAGCCATAAGCGCCAATCGACGCGCTCGCCTGGGCGTTGCTCCCCTCGAGGCGTCGGGCTCACCCGGCGCCGACCGTTTCGATCGCCTCGTCCGAGCCAAAGCCCATGACCCTGTCCCTGCCCGCCACGATCACCGGTCGCGTGGTCACCGTCGTCGCGGTTGCGATGGCGGTTTTTCATCTCTATGTGGCATTCGTCGGGCCGCCGGACGCTTATGTGTTCCGGGGCTCGCACTTGGCGTTTGCACTGGCGCTGGCTTTTCTATTGATGCCCAGTCGCGGTGCGGCAACCGGCCGCGTGGCGTGGTACGACCTGTTGCTGGTTTTCGCGGCGGCGGCCTGCGCGCTGTATCCGAGTGCGGTGCTCAGCTATATCCAAAACCGCATGTACTACGTGGACGATCCGCGCGCGGCCGACTACGTGTTCGGCATCGGGTTGATCGCACTGGTGCTGGAAGCGACGCGGCGCGCGACCGGGTGGGCGCTGCCGATTACGGCCGGCGTCTTTTTGCTGTACGGACTCACGCTCGGCAACCAGTCGTTCGGCATGATGCTCGACCAGCTGTATTTGACGACCGAGGGCATCTTCGGCATCCCACTCTACGTGTCGGCGACGTATGTGATGTTGTTCATTCTGTTCGGCGCATTCGTCGAGAAAAGTGGCGCCGGTCAGTTGTTCATGGACTTTGCGCTCGCGTTGGCCGGGCACACCTCGGGCGGCCCGGCCAAGGTGGCCGTGATCACCAGCAGCCTGTTCGGCACTGTGTCCGGCAGCGCAGTGGCCAACGTGATGACGACGGGCACGTTCACGATCCCGCTCATGATCCGCACCGGCTACCGGCCGGCGTTTTGCGGTGCGGTGGAAGCGGTGGCTTCCACCGGTGGCCAGTTGATGCCGCCCATCATGGGCGCGGCTGCGTTCGTGATGGCCGAATTTCTGGGCGTGTCATATCTGACGGTGGCGGCGTTCGCATTGCTGCCCGCGCTGCTCTACTACGTAGCGGTGTTCACGGCGGTGCACTTCGAAGCGCGCCGCATCGGGCTGGTCGGTCTGCCCAAGGCCGATCTTCCTCGGCTGAAAGACGTGCTGATCGAGCGCGGTCACCTGTTTTTGCCGCTGGTCGTGATCGTGGCGGTGCTGTTGTCGGGCTACAGCGCAGCTTTCTCTGCGTTGTGCGGCATCGGTTCGGTCATCCCGACGACCTGGCTGCGCGCGAGCACCCGGCGCACATTCACGCCCGCGTTGGTCATCGATGCACTGGCCAGCGGCGCGCGCAATACGTTGGTGGTGGCACTGGCCTGCGCGTCCGCCGGCATCGTGATAGGCACCATCACCTTGACCGGCCTGGGGCTGGAATTCACTGGCGTGGTGCTGGCGTTTTCCGGCCACTCGCTGCTCGCGGCGCTGGTGCTGACCATGTTGGCGGGCATCCTGCTGGGCATGGGACTGCCGACGACGCCGGCCTACATCGTTCAGGTGGCGTTGCTTGTGCCCGCGCTCGTCAAACTCGGCGTGGCGGTCGAAGCCGCACACTTGTTCGTGCTGTATTTTGCGGTGCTGTCGGCCATCACTCCGCCGGTGGCGATGGCGGTGTATGCGGCCAACGGCATCTCGCGCGCCAGCCTGATGCAGACGAGTTGGGCGGCCGTGAAGCTGGGTCTGACCGGCTACATCATTCCGTTCATGTTCGTGTTCGCGCCGTCACTGCTGTTGATCGGTGACTGGCCGACCGTGGCGCTCGCGGTGGTCTCCGCAACGGTTGGCGTGATCTGCCTGGCCGGCGGGCTGCACCGCTATTTTTTCTTCGGCCCGACGCGGGTCTGGGAGCGTGTGATGCTGGTGGCCGCGGCGCTGGCGCTGATCAAGCCGGGCTGGTTGTCCGACCTGATCGGTGCGGTGTTGATCGCGCTGACCTCCGCCAGTCAATTTCTGGTGCCGCGCCGGTCGGCCATCGATGCCGCTCCGGAACCGCGCTGATCCGGCGCGGTACCCTGCATCGCACTCAGCCGAGTTCTTCCATCTGACTTTGCAGATAGTTCTGCAAGCCGACCCGGGCCACCAGATCGATCTGGGTTTCCAGGAAATCGATGTGTTCCTCGGTGTCGTTGAGGATGCGGCGCAGCAGATCGCGTGAGATGTAGTCGCGCGCCGCCTCGGCGGTGGCGATGCCGTCTTTGATGGTGGCCTGCGCGCCCTGCTCCATGCGCAGGTCGCACGCAAGCATTTCGGGCACGTCCTCGCCGATCATCAACTTGCCCAGGTCCTGCAGGTTCGGCAGGCCGTCGAGCATCAGGATGCGGTCCATCAGCCAGTCGGCGTGCTTCATCTCGCCGATCGACTCGGCGTACTCCTTCTTCGCCAGCTTGGCGAGTCCCCAATGATTGAGGATGCGGTGATGCAGAAAGTACTGGTTGATCGCGGTCAGCTCGTTCTTCAGCTGGGCTTGCAGCTGTGCGATGACCTGGGGGTCGCCTTTCATGTTCGATTCCTTGTGATTTGCATCGACCGAAAAGGTGATGTCGAGAATGTCTTGGTCGCGGATGCGATCCACGTCTGGTCGGGAATGGCGGCTGCGCGACAACCAGCGAAGTGGGCGGCATAACGTCTGCCGCGTCCGCTTCGTCGATTGTCGCCGTTCGCCCATAAGCGGGCGAGTTTTCGCGTTGGTTGGCAGCAGTCGGGCAGTGTGAGCGCACGACCCACCATAGCCGGGCTTGATTTAGACGATAACTATTGACAATGTAATTTCAATAGTATTTAACCTACAATTGCCGCAAGCAGCAGAATCGCCCGACAGCAATCGTCCGTGGTTCTGTTCATTTCTTCCAGCAACTGAAAAGGATTTCCTCCATGTCATTGATCAATTCCAAAATTCAGCCGTTTCAAGCAACTGCCTACAAGAACGGCAAATTCGTGCCCGTCAGCGACGAGAGCATGAAGGGCAAATGGTCCGTGCTGGTGTTTTATCCGGCCGACTTCACCTTCGTGTGCCCGACCGAACTCGGTGACGTGGCCGATCACTACGCCGAATTCCAGAAGCTCGGTGTCGAGGTGTATGGCGTCTCCGGCGACACGCACTTCACGCACAAGGCTTGGCACGACACGTCGGACACGATCGGCAAAGTCACCTACGCACTGATTGGCGACCCAAGCCACCAACTGGCGCGCGCGTTCCAGGTGCTGATCGAGTCCGGTGAAGACGCTGGCCTGTGCTATCGCGGCACGTTCGTGCTCGACCCGGAAGGCGTGATCAAGACGATCGAGATTCACGACAACGGCATCGGCCGCGACGCCGCCGAGCTGCTGCGCCGCGTGAAGGCCGCGCAGTACGTGGCTGCGCATCCGGGAGAAGTCTGCCCCGCCAAGTGGACGGAAGGCGCGGACACGCTGAAGCCGTCGTTCGACCTGGTCGGCAAGATCTGACCCTCGCGCTGCAGGCGCTCGAAGCCCGGGCGCGCGGTGCGTGACCGGGCTTTTTGTTTTTCTGTTCGAAGCTGGGCGGACCAACGCGGTGCAACTCGCCGGGTTCGCCTTGTCTTCGCCCCTTCCAATTTCGTTCAAGGACCTTCGAAATGCTCGACGCCGCCACCCAGTCGCAACTCAAAAGTTACCTCGACCGCATCAGCCAGCCGGTCGAGATCGTCGCCTCGCTTGACGACAGCAAGGGGTCGGCCGATCTGCGTTCGTTGTTGGCCAACGTGGCGCAGGCCTCCAAGCTGGTGAAGGTCACCGAAAGCCTGGACGACATCCAGCGCAAGCCGTCGTTCTCGATCAACCGCCCCGGCGAAAACCACGGCCCGCGCTTTGCCGGCCTGCCGATGGGGCACGAGTTCACGTCGCTCATCCTCGCGCTGCTGCAAATCGGTGGCTATCCGCCCAAAGTCGATGACGCGGTGCTCGAGCAGATCCGCGCGCTCGATGGCGACTTCGACTTCGAAATCTACATTTCGCTGACCTGTCACAACTGCCCGGACGTGGTGCAGGCGTTGAATTTGATGGCCGTCCAGAACCCGCGCATCAAGGCGACGATGATCGACGGCGCGCTTTTCCAGGACGAGGTCAAGGAGCGTCAGGTGATGGCAGTGCCGACGGTGTACTTGAACGGCACCGAGTTCGGTCAGGGCCGCATGAGCCTGGAAGAAATCCTGGCCAAGATCGACACCAGCGGCGTGGAGCGCGAAGCCAAGAAGATCGATGCCAAGGAACCGTTCGACGTGCTGATCGTCGGCGGCGGCCCGGCCGGTGCGGCGGCTGCGGTTTATGCGGCGCGCAAGGGCATTCGCACCGGTGTCGCGTCCGAGCGTTTCGGCGGCCAGGTGCTGGACACACTCGGCATCGAGAACTTCATCTCGATCAAGGAAACCGAAGGCCCGAGGTTTGCGCTCGCGCTCGAAGAGCACGTGCGCCATTACGAAGTTGACATCATGAATCTGCAGCGCGCCAAGGCGCTGGTGCCGCACGACGGCATGATCGAAATCCAGCTGGAGAGCGGCGCCTCGCTCAAGAGCCGGTCGGTCGTGATCTCCACCGGCGCGCGCTGGCGCAACATCAACGTGCCGGGCGAGTTCGAGTTCAAAAACAAGGGCGTGGCTTACTGCCCGCACTGCGACGGTCCGCTGTTCAAAGGCAAGCGCGTGGCGGTGATCGGAGGCGGCAATTCGGGCGTGGAAGCGGCGATCGACTTGGCCGGTGTGGTCGGTCACGTCACCTTGATCGAGTTCGACAAGCAGCTGCGTGCGGATGCGGTACTGCAGAAAAAACTGCACAGCCTGCACAACGTCACCGTGATCGCCAACGCGCAGACCACCGAGATCACCGGCGACCAGAAGGTCAACGGCCTGACGTACAGGGACCGCGCAACCGACGAGATCAAGAAGGTGGAGCTCGAAGGCGTGTTCATCCAGATCGGTCTGGTCCCCAACACCGACTGGCTGAAAGGCACGATCGAGTTGTCGCGCCACGGCGAAATCATTGTGGACAACAAAGGCGCGACGTCGTTGCCGGGCGTGTTCGCAGCGGGCGATGCGACGACCGTGCCGTTCAAGCAGATCATCATCGCCGCGGGCGATGGTGCGAAGGCGGCGCTTGGCGCGTTCGATCATTTGATCCGCACGTCGGCGCCGGCTTGAGTTCGCGCTTGCTCAAGGCTCGTCATGGCTGAGTGACAAGCGGCAGGGATTTCGCCAATGTCAAAGCAGATTGCCCGGCTCTAGACTGAGTTGCCCAAGGCCGCCGTCCGGCTGGTCGGGCAACTCGATTTCTGTAGAAAAAAGCGGTCTATGCAAACGCAACCAACGTCATCAGCCCCTACTGCCGTCCAATGGACGGGTGGCCACGAACATTGGGTCGAAAAACAGGGCGGGGTACGCCTGTTCCTGTGGGAGAAAAGGCGCCATCCCGGCACCGAGTTCGCGGGCACCATCTTGTTCGTGCACGGCTCGTCGATGGCATCGCAGCCGACCTTCGATCTGACCGTGCCGGGCCGCGCCGACTCGTCGGCGATGGACTGGTTTGCCGCGTGCGGCTTCGACTGCTGGACGATGGACAACGAAGGCTACGGCCGCTCGTCCAAAGAGCGTGCGATCAACTGCGACATCGACAACGGCGCGCAGGATCTGGCCGTCGGCTCTGAGTACATCCTCAAGAGCAGCCAGGACCGAAAGCTGCTCGTCTACGGCATCTCGTCGGGCGCACTGAAAGCTGCTTTGTTTGCGCAGAACCACCCCGAGCGTGTTGCGCGGCTCGCGCTTGACGCGTTCGTCTGGACGGGCGAAGGCAGTCCGACGCTGATCGAGCGCGCCAAGCGGCTGCCCGAGTTCAAGAAAATGCTGCGCCGGCCAATCGACCGCGCGTTCGTGTTCAGCATCTTCAATCGCGACCATCCGGGTACTGCCGACGATGCGACGATCGAAGCGTTCGCCGACGCAATTCTCACGCTCGATGACTCGATGCCGACCGGTACCTACGTCGACATGACGAGTCGGCTGCCGCTGGTTGATCCGGCCAAGCTCGATCTACCGATCATCGTGATGCGCGGCGAGTACGACGGCATCGCGTCGGAAGAAGACTTGTTCGACTTCTTCGCGCGGCTGCCCAATAAGGACAAGCAGTTCGTGTTCATGCGCGGCATCTCGCATGCAAGTTTTCAGCAGAAGAACTACCGGCTCGTCTATCACCTGCTGCATGCGTTCTTCACCGAGCCGGCCACTGTTTATCCGGAGGCGTGAAATGGCTACTCGTCGCATACCGGCTCTGCGTTTTCTGGCTGCGACTGTGGTTGGCAGCGCCGCGATGCTGTGCTGCGCCAGCGCAGCGGCGCAGGACGTATATCCCTCGCGCAGCATCACGCTGGTGGTGCCGTTCGCCGCTGGCGGGTTCACCGATGTCGTCGCGCGCGTGCTCACGCAGGGACTGGCCAAGGCACTCGGCCAATCGGTCGTAATCGACAACCGCCCCGGCGCCGGCTCCACGCTCGGCACCGACCTGGTTGCCAAGTCGGCGCCGGACGGCTACCGATTGCTGATGGTGTCGACCACGCACGTGATTTCGGACGCGCTGTACAAGAACCTGCCGTATGACCCGATCAGGTCGTTCACGCCAGTCGCCAAGATTGCCGAGGCGCCTTACGTGCTGGTCGTGAATGCGCAGGTCCCGGCAAAAAACGTCGCGGAACTGGTGGCGCTCGGCAAGAGCGAGCCGGGCAAGCTCGACTACGCATCCTCGGGCAACGGCAGCGCGCAGCACATGATGGCCGCGCTGTTCAACACCGAAGCTGGCATCGTCGCCAATCACGTGCCGTACCGTGGCAGCGGTCAAGCGGCAACCGATCTGGCGGGTGGCATCGTGCAGTACGGTTTCATGGGTACACCGGTCGCGATCCAGCAGTCGCAGGCCGGGCGTCTGCGCGCGCTTGCCGTCACCAGCGCCAAGCGCTCGGCGCAGCTGCCCGATGTGCCGACGCTCGATGAGGCCGGCGTCAGAGGCTACGACGCAAGCGTCTGGCTGGGTCTGCTGGCACCGGCAGGCACGCCGCAGGCCATAGTCGATCGGCTTCACACAGAAGTCTCAAAGATCGTCAATGCGCCCGAAACTCGCGGCGCACTGGCCGCGGCCGGTGTCGATCCAAGCGTGCTCGGCAGCGCGGATTTCACCAGGCTGATGCTGTCCGAGCAAGCGAAGTGGGCCAAGGTTGTGAAAGACACCGACGCCCGAGTCGAGTGATTTCGGCCAGGGGAAGGTGGCCACTGCGCTGGTGGCGCCGCCTCACAAGGCAGGCCATACATTTCCTACGATAGCAGTGGCACTGGGCGCTTCACCTGAGCAACTGTGACGCTGGAGGATGGGTCGGATTCTTTCCCGCACAGCCTCTGAAATCTCCGGCCGCTGCATGCTGCAGTCGCGTGCTGGCGTCGAGGTTGGAGCGGCGTTGAATTGCAATCCGATTTGCAGCAAAGCGCGATCTCATGCAAGCTCAATTGCTGATCGCTGTGTGGATATCGTCATGCCGTCAACCTATCTGGGATCAACGCCTGTTTGTGGGATCGATCGCTGGTGCTTGTCCTGCCGCAATACGAGGCGCAAGCGTGTGGTAATCATGCCATCAATATGTCGCAGCAACACCAGCCTCGGTTGGTGCGGCTCATGCAGTTGACCACCGGACGCACATGTTCGGCGCGCACGCTGCATCTTGGGGGCAACTGAGTTGACGCGGTTCATCCATCAATCCGCGTTGACGCCCGCATTTATGCATGCTGTGCCGGCGCTAGTAGTCCAGCCGCTCGGGCCGAATCTCCTGCAGGATCGTGGTGGCGATCTCTTCGATCGACTTCGTGGTGGTCGACAGCCACCGGATGCCGGCGCGCCGCATCATGGCTTCGGCTTCGCCGATCTCGTGCTGGCAGTTCTCCAAACTCGCGTACTTCGAGCCAGGCCGGCGTTCGTTGCGGATCTCGCTCAGGCGCTCCGGCTGGATCGACAAGCCGAAGATTTTGTTGCGATGTGGCAGCAGTGCGGGCGGTAACTGACGTCGGTCGAAGTCTTCCGGGATCAGTGGATAGTTGGACGCCTTGAGGCCGTGCTGCATGGCCAGATACAACGACGTCGGCGTCTTGCCGCTGCGGCTCACCCCCACCAGGATCACGTCGGACTGCTCGAGATCGCGATGCGACTGGCCATCGTCGTGCTCCAGGCTGAAGTTGATCGCTTCGATCCGGTCGTGATAGGCCTTGCTTTTGCTCACGTCGACGAATCGGCCGACGCGGTGATGCGACTTGATGCCGAGTTCCTGTTCGATTGGCCGCACGAAGGTGCCGAACATGTCGAGCACCATCGCCTTCGCCTCGCCTTCGATCACCTGCAGGATGCGCATGTCGACCAGCGTCGTGAAGACGATTGGTTTTTTGCCTTCGTGCTCGGCGCGGTGATTGATCTGGCGCACCACCTGATGCGCCTTGTCGACCGTGTCGATGAACGGCAGCCGCACGTGGTTGGGTGTCAAATCGAACTGCGCGAGGATCGCGTTGCCGAACGTCTCGGCCGTGATGCCGGTGCCATCGGAGATGAAATACACGGTGAGGCTCGGCATGGCTTGGAACTCCGTCGTCCACAGGGCAGGTATTCAGGGTCGGCGCAGTGTACGCGGCGGCTTCAACCCGGCAAGACCACCGCACCCAGCTGCTGAGAAACCTCGAATTGCTGCAGCCTAGAATCTCGCGCAATCGCTTGCCCCGCAAGCCGAACTGCCTGCTGCAGGCTCGGCATCCATCTCATTTCCCTCTGGAGCATTCCCCTATGTCCGAACTGTTCAGCCCCACCGATCTGGTCGTGCCGTTTGAGAAATTGCGCATGACCGACGTGGACGCGGTCGGCGGCAAGAACGCGAGCCTGGGCGAGATGATTTCGCAACTGCCCGACGGCGTGCGCGTGCCGACCGGCTTTGCCACCACCGCGCATGCGTTCCGCCAGTTTCTGCAGCACGATGGGCTGGCCGACCGCATCAACACAACGCTGGAGCAGCTTGACACCGAAGACGTGCGTGCCCTGGCCAAAGCAGGTGCCGAGATCCGCGCGATGGTGGAAAACCAGCCGTTCCCGGCCGACCTGCAGCGCGCGGTCGAGCAGGCGTTCTCGGTGCTGAGCGCAGAAAACGCCCAGGCCAGCTTCGCGGTGCGCTCGTCGGCCACCGCGGAAGACCTGCCGGATGCCTCGTTCGCGGGCCAGCAAGAAACGTTCTTGAACGTGGTCGGCATCCAGGATGTGCTGCACAAGATGCGCGAAGTGTTCGCTTCGCTCTACAACGACCGCGCGATCAGCTACCGCGTACATCAGGGCTTCGCGCATGCCGACGTGGCGCTGTCGGCCGGCGTGCAGCGCATGGTGCGGTCCGACCTCGGGGCAGCCGGCGTGATGTTCACGCTCGACACCGAGTCGGGTTTCGACCAGGTCGTGTTCATCACATCGAGCTACGGCCTCGGCGAGACGGTGGTGCAGGGCGCCGTGAACCCAGACGAGTTCTATGTGCACAAGCCGATGCTGGACGCCGGCAAGCGCGCGGTGGTGCGGCGCAACCTGGGCTCCAAGCAGGTCCAGATGGTGTTTGCTTCTTTGGAAGAGAAGGCCAAGACCGGCAAGCCGGTCAAGACCATCGATGTGCCGACCGAGCAGCGCCACCGATATTCGCTCAGCGACGAAGACGTCGAACAGCTCGCCCGCTACGCGCTGGTGATCGAACGCCACTACGGCCGGCCCATGGACATCGAGTGGGGCAAGGACGGCAACGACGGCCAGCTCTATATCCTGCAGGCGCGGCCCGAGACCGTGAAGAGCCAAAGCCGCGACACCGCGGAGCAGCGCTTCAAGCTCAAGGGCAAAGGCGCCGTGCTGGTCGAAGGCCGCGCAATCGGGCAAAAAATCGGCAGCGGCCCGGTACGGCTGGTTGCCAACGTCTCCGAGATGGATCAGGTGCAGCCCGGCGACGTGCTCGTCACCGACATGACCGATCCGAACTGGGAGCCGGTGATGAAGCGCGCGGCGGCGATCGTCACCAACCGTGGCGGCCGCACTTGCCACGCGGCCATCATCGCGCGCGAGCTCGGGATCCCGGCCGTGGTCGGCTGCGGCGACGCGACCGACCTGCTGAAAGACGGCACGCAGGTAACGGTGAGCTGCGCGGAAGGCGATACCGGCTACATCTACGAGGGCTTGCTGGAGACCGAAGTCACGCAAGTCGAGCGCGGCTCCATGCCCGAGATCGCGACCAAGATCACGATGAACATCGGCAACCCGCAGCTCGCGTTCGACTTCTGCCAGCTGCCGAACCACGGCGTCGGCCTCGCGCGGCTCGAGTTCATCATCAACAACAACATCGGCGTGCATCCGAAGGCGATCCTTGACTATCCGAACATCGCTGCGGATTTGATGACGGCGGTCGAGTCGGTGGCACGCGGCCATGCATCGCCACGCGCGTTCTACGTCGACAAAGTGACGGAAGGCATCGCGACGATTGCGGCTGCGTTCTGGCCAAAGCCCGTCATCGTGCGGCTGTCGGACTTCAAGAGCAACGAGTACCGCAAGTTGATCGGTGGCAGCCGGTACGAGCCGGAGGAGGAGAACCCGATGCTGGGTTTTCGCGGCGCCGCACGCTACGTCAGCGAGGAGTTTCGTGAAGCGTTTGCGATGGAGTGCGAGGCGCTGGTGCGCGTGCGCAATGAAATGGGCCTGACCAACGTCTGGGTGATGGTGCCGTTCGTGCGCACCTTGAGTCAGGCCGACCGTGTGCTCAAGCTGCTGGCCGAGCAAGGTCTGGAGCGTGGCCGCGACGAGTTGAAGATCGTGATGATGTGCGAGGTGCCCAGCAACGCGGTGCTGGCCAAGGAGTTTCTCGACTACTTCGACGGTTTCTCGATCGGCTCGAACGACCTGACGCAGCTCACGCTCGGGCTCGATCGCGATTCGGGGCTCGAACTGCTCGCGGCCGACTTCGACGAGCGGGACCCGGCCGTAACGGCGCTGTTGTCCCAAGTCATCGCCGAATGCAAGCGCCAGGGCAAATACGTCGGCATCTGCGGCCAGGGCCCGAGCGACCATCCGGACTTCGCGCGCTGGCTCGCCGACCAGGGCATCGAGTCGATCTCGCTGAACCCGGACAGCGTGATTGAAACCTGGAAGGGGCTGGCAAACGATTGATCCGCGGGCCGAGCCAGGTCACCCGGTCGGCTTCGAAGAACGGATGTCCGCTCATCCGTCTGTGTTCTGCAGCGGATCCGCAAGTGGGCGGACTTGTCGCGGTGCTGGAGCGTCGATCGCTTCTCGGCGCTTGCATCGACGTTCGCCCGCCCATGCGCCGGATTGTGCGCTTGGCCGCGGAAAACCGGCCGAAATGAGACAATCGCGGGTTCATGACAAACTCTTTTTCAAATCTCTTCCTGGCGGAGCCGTTGTCCCGCGCCGTGGCCGAAATGGGCTACGAATCCATGACGCCGATCCAGGCGGAAGCGATTCCCGTGGTGCTCGAAGGCCGCGACGTGATGGGCGCAGCGCAAACCGGCACCGGCAAGACGGCGGCTTTTTCGCTGCCACTGCTGCAGCGGTTGCTGAAACACGAAAACACTTCCGCATCGCCCGCGCGCCATCCGGTGCGCGCGCTGGTGCTGCTGCCCACCCGCGAACTCGCCGTGCAGGTGGCGCAGCAAGTCGAGCTGTATGCCAAATACACGGCGCTGCGCAGCACGGTCGTGTTCGGCGGCATGGACATGAAGCCGCAGACGCTCGAATTGAAGCGTGGGGTCGAAGTGCTGGTCGCCACGCCGGGCCGTCTGCTCGATCACATCGAAGCCAAGAACGCGGTGCTGAACCAGGTCGAGTACGTCGTGCTCGACGAGGCGGACCGCATGCTGGACATCGGCTTTCTGCCCGATCTGCAGCGCATCCTGAGCTACCTCCCGAAGCAGCGCACCACGCTGCTGTTTTCAGCGACGTTCTCGCCCGAGATCAAGCGGCTGGCCAACAGCTATCTGCGCGATCCGGTCACGATCGAAGTGGCACGCTCGAACACGACCGCGTCCACCGTGGAGCAGCATTTCTACAGCGTGGCGGACGACGACAAGCGGCGTGCGTTGCATCAGATCCTGCGCAGCCGCCAGCTGAAACAGGCGTTCGTGTTCGTCAACAGCAAGCTCGGCTGTGCGCGGCTTGCGCGCTCGCTCGAGCGTGAAGGTCTGAAGACCACCGCGCTGCACGGCGACAAAAGTCAGGACGAGCGTCTCAAGGCGCTCGAAGCGTTCAAGTCGGGCGACGTTGACCTGCTGGTCTGCACCGATGTCGCCGCGCGCGGGCTCGACATCAAGGACGTGCCCGCGGTGTTCAACTTCGACATCCCGTTCAATGCGGAAGACTACGTGCACCGGATTGGTCGCACCGGTCGGGCCGGGCAGTCGGGTCTCGCGGTCAGCTTTGCGGGCGGCAAAAATGACGTTCGCTTGGTCGCCGACATTGAAAAGCTGATCGGCAAGAAAATCGATCTCGAGCCGATCGAGTACGACGAAGACCGCCCCGCCGGGCGCATCAACGACGGCCGGCGCGCGTGGGGCGGTGACGATCCGCGCGATGTGCTGGATGCACCGCGCGAGGACACGGCCAGCGCAGCGGGCGCCCGTCCGGCGCGTCCGACCGGCAATCGGCCGACGCGCTTGGCGCCGCTTGATCCGTTCTTCGAGAAGCCTTATCAGCCGCCTGAGGTGGTCAAGAACGCACCCGCCTGGGAGGCAGCCGCGCGCTCAGCCCCCACCGCCAGCCGCGGCATTTCGGCCAACATCAAGTCGCGCCGCAAGGTGCCAGCGCTGTTCAAAGCGGTCGAGACGGAAGCTTGAGCCGGCCAGTTGGCTTGGCACGCCTGCTCGGCGTCTCGACCGAGCCATCCGACTATGGCAAATCCTTGTTCGGGGGCGGTTCGGCGGACGGCCGCGGGCCGACGTCGCCCAGCCGCTCCTTCAGCGACTGCGGCTGGCCGCTGAGGATGCGCGGCGTAGTTGGTGGTGTTGGCCAGCACCTTCTTCACGTAGTCGCGGGTTTCGGTGAAGGGCACGTTCTCGGCCCAGATGGCGGCTTCGATCACCGGGCCGTTGCGCCAGTTGCGCGGCCGGCCCGGGCCGGCGTTGTAGGCGGCGGCGGCCAGCGGCATCGAGCCGTCGAAATCGTCCAGCGCCAGCTTGAGGTAGTTCGGTGCCGATGGCGATGTTGGTGTCGCGGTCGTTGATCTGGTCCGGCGTGAAGCCGGTCAGGCCGATCTTGTTGGCGGTCCAGCGCGCGGTGGCCGGCATCACCTGCATCAGGCCGGAGGCGCCGACGCCGCGAGCGCGCGTCCATGATGAAGCGGCTTTCCTGGCGGATCAGGCCGTACACGTAGGCCGGGTCGAGGCCGATGTCGCGGCTCGCGCGCACCACCGTGTCGCGAAACGGCATCGGAAAGCGCTGCGTCGAGCGTCGATCACGTTCTCGGTGCGCTCGCTGGTGTTGATGCAGCGGTCCCAGACCTCGCGCTCGCAGGCGAACTCGGCGGCGGCCAGCAGTTCGCGGTCGCCCATGCCGCCCGTGCGCTGGCAGTTGGTGGCGTAGTTCCACTCGCGCATGCCTTCGGAGCGCAGGCCGATCGGATGGCGTAGAGCGCGCGCTTCAGGCGACGGGTTGTGCGCGCGCGGCCTTCTCCTCGGCGGCCGTCAGCGGCGCGGGTCGGGTCGGCACCGTGATCTGCTGGCCCAGTTCTTCGAGCGCCAGCTGTTCGTAGAAGCCGCGCGTGCCGGCGATGCCTTCGAGCAAGCGGCCGCGCGCTTTGCGCGCGCGCGGCGCTCGTCGCCGCCGCTAGGCCGAGCAGCGCGCGCGCCTTCCAGTAGACCCAGGTCGGGTCGCTTGCTGCCCTCGTCGCTCATGGCAGTCGATCGGCGCTCAGCACCTCTTTCCACTGGTTGCCGGTCGGCGCAGGGCGGCGCGCACCTTCCAGCCGAGCATGTCGTCGGTCAGGTCGCGGTCCTTGGTGACCTTGGCGAAGAGCAGCGCATGCGCGGCCGACAGCTTGGTCGGCGTCTGCTTGCCGATCACGCCCCAGAGCCAGTTGCGCTCCTCGGGCGACAGCTTCGGGCCCCATTTGCTGTCCAGCTGGACGCGGCCGCCTGTCGGGGTCGGCGATGGCCAGCTTGATCAGCGCCAGCACGACCAGCTCCTTGCGGCACGTGGCCGAACGCGGCCGCGGCGCGCCGGCAGGAACTTGGCGGGCTGGCGTTCATCTGCGTCGAATGATCGGCAGCGCGTCGGGCGCGACGAGCTCGACCGCGGCGCGCGCGGCCTGCGGCCGGTTGGCCTCGATCGCCAGGCGCGCCTTGCGCCAGGCGTCGTCGGCCGGATGCGCTGCGGGCCGGCGGCGACCATGCAGTCGGCGGCGGCCTCAGTGCAGCCGTCGTCGGCGTCGCGCTGGGCGAACCAGTTGCCGCGCACCTCGTCGGCCAGCTTCGGCATGGCCGCTGGCCGTTGCGCTGAGCGTGTCGATCAGCAGCGCGTAGCAGCGCACCTCGCGGTCGTCGCTCATGCGGAACTGCGGGTGCAGCGCGCGAAGCGCGTCCCAGTCGCGGCGCTGGCCGAGCAGCAGCAGCCAGTCGTTGCGCAGCCGGTCTTCCTGGTAGGTGCCGGCGTAGCGCGCCAAGAAGTCCTGGACCTCGGCGGGCTGTGCTTCGTCAAGGCGCGCCTTCAGTTCCCAGTAGGCGGCCCAGGGCTCGAGCGCATGGCCGCGCGCCTGCGGCAGCAGCGCGCCAGGCGGGCCTTGTCGCCGCGCTGGAAGGCCTGGCCATCTGGAGCAGCACGTCGTCGCCGACCCTGGATCTGCGCAGCCAGTGCGCAGTGGCAAGCGCCAGCGCACAGCAAGATCAGATGTCAGAATCGCTCGTAACTTCATCTGGGAGATTATGGACAAGTCAGAGGACCAAGAAAGCCGCTGCGACAAGCGCGTCTGCGTCGAGCAGCGTCTGCACTGCCCGACCGCCTGAGCAGCGCGCCGACCTGCTGCAGCGGGTGATGCGCATCTGGCTGGTCGGCCGGCCCGACACCGTGATCGGCGCCTACTGGCCGATCAAGGGCGAGTTCGATCCGCTGCCGGCGCTGCACCGCTGGAAGGAAGACGGCGAACTGCTCGACGAGCCGCAGCCGCGCCGCATCGGCCTGCCGGTGGTCGACAAGCGTGCACAAGACGCTGACCTTCCACGCCTGGTACCCGGGCTGCCCGATGGAAGAAGACGCCTACGGCATCCCCAAGCCCAAGGACACCGAGCTGATCGTGCCGACGCTGCTGTTCGTGCCCTGCGTGGGCTACGGCGCGGGCGGCTACCGGCTGGGCTACGGCGGCGGCTTCTACGACCGCACGCTGGCGACGCTGCAGCCCAGGCCCTTCACGGTGGGCCTGGGCTTCACGCAGGGCTTCCTCGACGACTTCGAGCCCGAGCCGCACGACCTGCCGCTGGACGCGATCCTCAACGACAACGGCGTGGTCTGGCCGATCTGAGTGGACGTGGGGCTTGCCGCGCATCGAAGGTCGCCGCAGGCATCGGCCTTGGCCTCCCCTGCGAACCCGCGCAGCCCTTCGATGCAGAACGCCTGAGTCCGGCGCCCTGAGCGCCACCGAATCATTCGCGACCGAGGCCAACGTCAATGACCGGCTTGCGAACTACGCTTACGATCCAGCGACGCCGGGATCAACGATCGGCACACCTTGGTCGGCGCAACAGGTCGCCGATTGCCTCGACCGTCGAAAGTCAGATCTCGTATTTCTCTATCGCTCACTCCTGCGAATTCTTGGTTCAGATCGCGCATTCGCACCACCCGACCTCGCAGGCAACGTATCGATCGTCTGGGAAGTAGGCGACTGCCTGGTTTTCTTCGATCCATCGACCAATAGCTGTGGCCTTGCGGCTTGACAAACCGAAGCGGAGGCACCCAGGTCCGGGGGTGTCCACGGCGCTCTCGTGTACGCCTTGTGCGCGCTCTGAGGGCGTCCTTCTTGTGGTAATGGCGAATGTGCCTGTCAAAACCCTGACCGCTGACCACTCCATCGAGCGGACGTCGCAAAGGCCGCTTCGCGCCTTTTGCGCCGCCGCTCATGGCAACCGTTCGGCTGCTCCGCAGCCGCGGCCTAAACCGGATCGTCGCGCAGCTCCGGGTCGGGCACCTCGCCGATCGTCTCTCTCGTAATCCGCGCCTGCGCGCGCAACCAGTTGCAGAACGCGGCGACTTCCGCGCGGTCGCGGCTTTGCCTTCCGACCATCAACCAGTAGGCGAGCGGTGTGTCGAGCCGCGTGGCGGGCAGCAGCTCGACCAGATCGCCGCTGGCCAAGCTGTCGGCCACCAGCGGCAGGCGGGCCAGCGCGACGCCCTGGCCAGTCAATGCGGCCTGGGCGATCTGGTTCGCATAGTTGAAGTACAGCCAGCGCCGCGGCTCGAATCGCTTCGGCGCGTGTGCGCCGATCCAGCGCTGCCAGCTGAGCCAGTCCATGTGCAGGTGGCTGTAGTCGTCGCTGGCTTCGATCAGCGTGAATGCGGCGAGATCGGCCGGCCGGTCGAGCCGCGCGCCGCTTTTCAGCAGCCACGGGCTCGCCACGACGGCGAGCTGTTCACCGAACAACCGCTCGGCCTTGGCCGGCACCGCGCCGGGTGCGGCGCAGCGCAGCGCCAGATCGATGTCGGCGGTGTCCAGGTCGACCATTGCATCGCTCGCATCGATGCGAATGTCGATGTCGGGGTGCTCGCGCTGAAACGCTTCGAGCCGCGGGATCAGCCACATCGACGCAAACGATGCCCAGGTCGTGATCGCGACGCTCTTGCGTCCCGCGCTGTGCCGAATCTGCCGCACCGCGCTGTCGATGCGCTCGAGTGACGGTTGCAGGGCACGCAACAACGAAGCGCCCGCGCCGGTCAGCTCGGCCGCGCGCGTGTGGCGGCGAAGCAGCGCCACGCCGACGTCGTCTTCGAGCGCCTGAATCTGCCGGCTCACCGCCGACTGCGTAAGTGCCAGTTCCTCCGCCGCTGCCCGGAAATTCAGATGTCGCGCCACGGCGGCGAACGCGCGCAGTTGGCCGACGGCGATCGGGCGCGAACGCAGGCGGCCGGGCGGTTGCGGTTCGCTGAAACTGGCCATCGACTGGCTCCACGATTGATGCAGGAACGTTCTCAATAGCGTAGCCCGTTTTCATTGGACCGCGCAGGCGGCTGACCGCACCATCGGACTTCGATGCATCAATGATCTGCAAGGAGCGAGCAATGTCTGCAACCACGCTGACCTGTCCATCCGGCACGGCACCCACACCGATGAGGCCAGCGGCATGCCGCACAAGCCGGGCATCGGTGCTGACGCCGCCGCCGATCGAGCGGGCGCACCAAGCTGTGCTGTTGCCGCGGGGCCGGGCGATGACGATTTCGCCGCGCGAAGACACCCGGTTGAACCTCGCCACCGGGCGGCTCTGGATCACGTTCGAAGCGCCCGCGAACGGCCTTGCGCCGCGCAACGGCGATCACTTCGTCGCAGCCGGCGACCGGATCGGTTTGCCGTCCGGCGAAGCGGCCGTGCTGGAAGCGGTGGGGGACGAGGCCGCCGCGCGGTTCGATCTCGAGCCCGTGTTCAGCCTGCCCCGGCACGCGTTGGCGCAACAGTGGTGGGCGAACGTGGGGCAGTTGGCTGCGCGTGCGCGGAATCGGTTGCGGCGGCTGACCGACTCGCCAGCGGAGTGAGCCGATTTTGCTATAAATCGAATAGCAAGTAATGAAGAACTGGTAAGAGCTTGAGGGCAGTTGGGCTGGAAAGCTGCCGCGGACGATGGCTGTTTCCTGGAACGGGCCGTGCTCGGCTCCGCCGCTGCGGTAATCTTGGAAGCGCCGACCGAGCAATATTCCACTTGCGCTGCAGCCAGGCGCTGCGACCCGGCCTTCAGGCAGGCGCGCATCCCGATACATCGCCGGACACGCCCCACCGCCATCCACGTTCATGCACTTCCGACGCGACGACCCGAGCGGCCCCGAGATTCGCGCACTGCGGGCGGAGCATCTGCAGAGCATGCACGCGATCTCGCCGCCTGAGAGCGTGCGCGCGCTCGATCTGGCGCGTCTGCGTGCACCGGACATCGCATTTGGGACGGTCTGGGACGCCGACGATTTGCTCGGCAGTGGCGAGTTGCGGCAGATCGATGTGCAGCATGGCGAGCTCAAGTCGATGCGCAGGAGAAAAGCGCATCGAGGCCGCGGTGTGGCGCACACGATGCTCATGCAGATCATTGAAGTGGCGCAGCGGCGCGGCCACAACCGGCTCAGCCGCGAAACCGGCTCGCAAGTCGAATTCGCGCCCGCGCGGCGTTGGTACGGGCGTTTCGGCTTTGCGGATACCGCGCCGTTCGACCACGACAAACCGGACCCCTGCAGCGCGTTCATGTGCAGCGCGCTTGTGGCGGTCGTGCCCGCGAAGCCACGGAAACAGGAAGGCGCCGAAGAATGACCGAGCCGACGCACCTTGTCGTGATGGGAGTCGCTGGCTGCGGCAAGTCCGTGGTCGGCCAGCGGGTCGCGCGGTTGCTCGGCTTGCCGCTGATCGAAGGCGATGACTTTCACCCGGCGGCGAACGTCGGCAAGATGGCGCGCGGGCAGGCGCTGGACGACGCGGACCGTGCGGGTTGGCTCGAGGCGCTCGGGCGCGAACTGCACCAGCGTCCCGGCGGGGCGGTGCTCACCTGCTCGGCACTCAAGCGCCGCTATCGCGACACGCTCAGGCAGGCCATGCCAACGCTCGCGTTCGCGCAGTTGGCGATCACACTCGCCGAGTCGCAGCGCCGCGTGTCGTCACGCCCCGGACATTTCTATCCGCCGAGTCTGGTCGCGAGTCAGTTCGAAGCCCTGGAAGACCCGTGTCACGAGCCGCGCGTGCTGGTGGTCGACGGCACGTTGCCGATCGATGCGCTGGCCGCGCGCATCGCACAATGGCTGCGCGACCCGGGCCGCGCGGCAGCGTCCGGCCCCACGGCCTGATCCATCCATTCGCAAACGAAAAGGGGATTCAAGTGTCCAGCAAAGCATTCGCCAGCCAGGCCGATCTGGCGGAAAAAAAGATCACGTTCGAGCAGCTCAGCAAGCACTGCTGGGCCTACACCGCGGAAGGCGACCCGAACTCGGGCGTGATCATCGGCGACCGGTTCGTGATGGTCAGCGACACCACGGCCACGCCCGACATGGCGCGCGATCTGATCCGCAAGATCCGGAAGATCAGCGACAAGCCGATCAAATATGTGCTGCTCACCCACTACCACGCGGTGCGCGTGCTCGGCGCGAGCGCGTACGTGGCGGAAGGCGCGACCGAAGTCATCGCCAGCCAAGGCACGCTCGACCTCATCAACGAGCGCGGCGCGCAGGACATGGTGTCCGAGATGGAACGCTTCCCGCGCCTGTTTCGCGGCGGCGACCAGGTGCCCGGGCTGACCTGGCCGACGCTCGTGATCGGCGGCGGTGACCCGACGAAAGGCGAGGCGCCGGGCAAGCTCACGGTCGACCTCGGCGGCGTCAAGGTGCAGATCTGGTCGCCCGGCCCGGGCACACGCGCGGCGACACGATCGCCTGGGTCGAGGAGGAGAAGGTGCTGTTCTCGGGCGACCTGGTCGAATACGAGGCGGGCGTCTACACCGGCGACGCGCAACTCGAAGAGTGGCCGGCCACGCTCGAAGCGTTGCGCGCGCTGAAGGCCGAAGCCATCGTGCCCGGCCGCGGCGAAGCGATGAAGGGCAGCGCCGATGTAAACAAGGCGCTCGACTACACCAAGCGCTGGGTCGAGACGCTGTTCCAGGCCGGCAAGGAAGCGGCGGCCGCAGACATGGACCTGAAGGCCGCGATGGCGCATACGCGCCAGAGCGATGGACCCGGTGTTCGGCCACGTGTTCATCTACGAGCACTGCCTGCCGTTCGACGTGAGCCGCGCTTACGACGAAGCCAAGGGCATCAAGAACCCGCGCATCTGGACCGCCGAGCGCGACCAGGAAATGTGGGCCGCGTTGCAGGGCTGAACGTCGCGCCGTTGTTTTTTCCGAATCGCGCAGCCGTGCGGGCTGCGCGATTTTTCACCGTGCGGTCAGATCCGCACCGAGGTGCCGTCGAACAGGGGCACCGTCATCGAAAAGTTCTCAGCATAGGTGAGCTTCTGCTCTTCGAGCAGTCCCACGGCGATCTGCTCGCCGAGCCGCAGCGACTCGAAGTAGTCCGAGTGGTAATGGACACCGCCCCAGTTGCGCGCGATCGCGATGTTGCCGGCCAGCTTGTTGAGCTCGCCTTCGACCGTGAGCGGCGCGGCAAGGCTTGCGTTCATGTTGTCCAGCCCGCTGCCGTCGGACAGCGCGACATACGCGATCGGGTCGCCCTTGGCAATCGCCGGCGCCGAAGCGTTCGCTGGGATGTCGGCCGGATGCAGCAGGGGCCGCCCGCTGTCGAACCAGGCTTTCAGAATCGTCACGCACGCACCGGCCACGGTCGCATGTCCTGCACCATAGGCCGGGTGCACGGGCGAGCCTTCGGTGAATGCCATCGGCAGCAGCCAGTTGTTGGCGCCGTGCGCCGCTTCCAGTTGCGCGCCCACGCCGGCGCTGCCCGCGAACGCGGCTTCCATGGCTTCGAGTGAGGCGAGCCGCGCGACCACTTCCGCACGCGCGTTGCGGCGCTGGTACATCCAGCCGCCCACCGCTTCGGGCCGCAGCCGGCGATGCACGTTGTACTTTTGAAAGCGCACCGCTTTCAGCGCGCGTGTGGCCACTTCGGTCACCAGAGTCAGGATGTGCGGCGGCCCGAACTGGGCGAACGCGGTTTGCTTGTCTTTGAAATCTTCCTGTTGAAACGGCAGGCCCGGATCGAATGCCGTGCCCATGCCCAACAGAATCAGGCAGGCGTTCAGATAGGCTTGATACAGCGCGTCGTAATGCACGTAAGTCGCAAGATCGCGCGGCGTGGCGATGAAGCGGTAGGCGGGCGATGCGTACGTCTCGCGGTGCCGCAGATTCGCGCCGTTTTGCACATCGAGCCATTCGGCCCAGTCGAGCATGTAATCCTGCCCCGGCAGCGCATGGCGCACGCGCTGGTCGGCGCGCATCGAACCGTATTCGATCATGCCGTCGGCCACCGTCTGCGCATCGGTCAGGCCGGTGTTGCCGATCAGCAGAAATTGCGAGACGTACGGACCGGTCTGCTCGCCGTGCGTGACGCCGCGAAACAGCTGATGGGCCGCCACCGGCTGCGTGCCGTTTTCGCTCAGGATGCGTCGGCGCCCGAGCGAACTGGGCAGGGCGTCGGTGGCGCCGTCCAGCTGCGACGTCCGGTCCCGGCGGAACCACCAGAGCCGCTTGAGCGATTGCCGGGCTGCATCGATGCGCGAATCGGTGGCCCAGTCGGCAAACGGCGCGTCGCGGCACAGCGCCATCTGATAGAGCTCCCCCATCTCGGCGATCAACTCCTGGCTGTCGAGCGACGGACACGGCGGCATCGTGAGGCTTTGCGCGTCGGGCCCTTCCAGATCGAACGTCGAGCCCGCGCCCTGGCTTTCCCAGGCACGCAGCTTCGGGGGTTTCGCATACGTCGATTGCCAATTCAGCTTCGCCTCGAACAACGGGCTCATGGGGTCCAGCGGATCGCGCGCTGCGGTGGATTCGACGAGTTCGAGGTCCCCGTTCGCCTGGAACGGTCCCGGGCCGATGCGCAAGCCCTGCAGGTCGCACGGATCGGCCGAGTCGATCGAGCGCACCCACGCTTCGTAGTCGTGCGGATCGCGCAGGAAGCCGTCGTCGTTGTGCGGCAGGCACTTGGTGAAGTCGCCCACATAGCTTGGTCGCCCGTCTTCAAAGCGCTGGCGCTGTTCGTCGCCGTTGCTGCGGTGGGCGGGGTGCGGTCGCAGGGCGGCGGCTTGTGCGGCCGCGGCGCGCACGTCCTGTGCCTGTTGTCGGCGGTTCTGCATGGTGACTCCTCGGGCTGGGGTGGTTGGGGAACGGGCGCAGTGTTGGCCGTGCCGGCACGTCTGCCAATCCCGTGTGTGCGTGAGCCTGGCAGTCCCGCATTCGTGTCGTGCGTGCCCATCGGTGCATCGACATGCGCAGCGCGACTGGCCTGTGCGGTGCCCGGCCGGGCTGGCCGACCGCACGTGGCAAGATGAACTCAACCCCTAGAAGGAGATCCCCGACCCATGGCCGATTCCGCTATTTCTGCAGCCAGCGCTGTGGCCGTTTCCGCGGCAAGCAAAACGTCCGCCTCGCTCAATGTGTTGCCCGGCGCCACCGATTCCCATTTCGGGCCGGCGATTGTGCGGCTCAACAACTGGATCGACGGCGCGATCCGGCTGTTGCCCAACATCGCGGTCGCGGTGATCGTGTTTCTGATCTTCTGGGGCCTGGCCGTGCTGGCCAGGCGGCTCATCAACCGATCTTCGTTGCGCCGCAACCGGGACAATCTCGGCGAAGTGCTCGGCGGCTTCGTCAAATGGGTGGTGCTGCTGCTCGGATTTCTGCTGGCCGCGACCATCGTGATTCCGTCGTTGAAACCGGGTGATCTGATCGCCGGCCTTGGCGTCAGTTCGGTCGCGATCGGTTTCGCATTCAAGGACATCCTGCAGAACTGGCTTGCGGGATTGCTGATCCTGCTGCGTCAACCGTTCGAGGTGAACGACCAGATCGAGGTCAAAGGCTTCGAAGGTACGGTGCGTCGGATCGAGACGCGCGCCACCATCATCGAAACCTACGACGGCCAGCGCGTCGTGATCCCGAACAGCGACATCTACACGAACGCGATCGTGGTGCGCACCGCGCATGAGAAACGCCGCAGCCAGTACGACGTCGGCATCGGCTACGGCGACCGGATCGAGGAAGCGTGCGCCGTGATCCGCGAAGCGATCGCGGGTGTGCCCGACGTCGAAACCGATCCCGCGCCCGAAGCCCTGCCGTGGGACCTGGCCGCCAGCTGGGTCGCGATCCGCGCGCGTTGGTGGACGAACAGCCGGCGGGTCGACGTCGTGCACGTGCACGCGGCGGTGATTGCGGCGGTGAAGAACGCACTCGACAAGGCCGGCATCGACATGCCGTACGAGACTTCGGTGCAATTGTTCCACGACCAGACCGAGGCCGACGAGGGCGACCGCTCGAAGCAGCGCGAGGGCTGGCCGGCGGCCACGGTGGGTGCGACCCAGCCGCGCTGGAAGGCGGCAGCGCAGCAGCGTGTCGCCGAGCATCAGGGCGACACAAAGGCGCAATCGGCCTTTCACGAAGCGCCGCAATCCTGATTCCACAGCGTGTGGCCGACGCCAGCCGGCCCGTTGCGACGAAGCGCTGTGGGACCACTGGTCGGGCGCATCCCGTGTTCGGGGGATGGACAGCATGGCGGGCCAGCCCTTAAAGCCGTGCTGTCACCAACCTCAAAGAGGTCCCAAGATGCCGCTGCCTCGCCCATGGAAGCTTGTCTTGCTGTTTGCCGTTGCACCCCTTTTGCCCCCGCTCGCCGTTGCCCAAGTGCCACCCCACGCGCCTGGCACCATCTGCTCGACGCCGAGACTGTGGTGTTGGACGAGCCCTCCCGGCAAGGTGGGTACGCCCTGCAAATGTCCGACGCCGGCCGGGGCCGCCAGCGGTGTCTACAACTGAGCTGCGATGCCACATAGCGCGTGACCGAAGCGCCATGACGGATTCCCAATCCTGGGTCGACACGGATGAGTTGGTGCGTGACCTGCGGCTCGCAACGGCGTACGCGGCGCGCGCGGGTCTGCTGCGTGATGAGCAGGTGCTTGGCAAGCTCGACCTGGCGAGCCAGAGCCGCGGCGACGGCCACGTGGGACTGGATCCGCAGGCGTTGACCGCGGCATTCAACCAGGTGGCGGTGCGGATCGCACCGATCACGATTGCCGATCTGCGCTGCAAGGGCGATCCCTGCAGCCCCGCCAATCGGATCACTGCGCAGCGGCTGCAGGTGCGACTCGCCATGCTTGCGCTGGCAATGCTCTCTCTGATCGGCCAGTTCATGCATTCCCTGCGCGGTGAGCAGGCGGGATTGCAAGCCTTGCAGCAACGGGAGGCGGTGCGCGTGCAGCCAGCCGTCACCACGTTGCGTCAGATGGCGCAGCTTGAACCGCCGTTCGCCCCAAGGTGCGAGCCTGAGCGCCAGTGCCTACCGCGCCAAAGTCGCCGAATAGGTCGACCTGAGTCGCCGTCTCTTTCAGGCCACCTCGAAAGTGGGGATCGCGGCGAACACCCGCTTGTGGCCCTGGACAGGCTGGTTCAACCCACGGGGGTACCCCAGGAGGCAATTGTCGATGCTTCCGAGGACGACGGACTGTGCAAGGACGACGAACAGGGCAGTCTCAGCGTGCCGCCGTCCATTCGCACGCTGCAGGTCGACCGCTTGCAGGACTTTAGCTTCGGTTTGAAGGCGTTGCCTTCGGCCTACGGCGGTGCCGCCATGCCGATCGATCCGCTCTCGACGCTGAAGTTTCTTCGTGCAATCGAAGAGCGTGTGTCGCTGCGCAGCGATTGGTTCCTGCCGTTTTTCTTCGGCGTGCTTGGCTCGATCGTCTTCGTGATGCGCAATGTGGCCAATGTGCGCACACCGTCGATGAACCTGTTTTCGATCTCCATGCGGATCGCTCTCGGCGGCGTGGCCGGGATTGTGATCGGGTGGTTCTCGCAGGCTGTGCTGCCGGGCTTCCAGTCGACCAACGCGCTGTCGGTTCCGTTCGCGTTCGCGTTCCTGACGGGCTATTCGATCGACGCGTTGTTCGGTCTGCTCGACCGATTGAGTCAAGGCGTGGGCACGGGAGCGCAGCCGCAAAAGCCCTGACCGGGCCAGCCACTGTTCACTCGCCGGTGCCGCTCGCCTGGCCGCTCAGTTCGTAAAAATCTCTGGCATAGCCGCGCAGACGCTGCGCGGCCTGCGCGCGTTGCACGCTCGTCGTGCTGTTGTGCAGGTTGGCGATGTCGGCACAGCTCTGGGTCGCAAACGCCGCTTGCCGTTCGCGCGTCGTCGGATCGGGTGAGCGTTGCATCTGTTCGAACCAGCCATGCACCGCGGCACGCGGTTCTTCGGGGGTCGATGCCGGGGCCGAGATTGTTCGGATCGCAGCGAGCGTGGCGCGCTGGCGCCGCTTCGCCTCGGCCAGCGACTGCACCGGGTCAAAGTGCGAATGCGACAGGTTGTCGCGCAACACCTCGAGCTGGGGTTCATCGAGGCGGCCGTAGAGGCGCTCGGCCTGCTCGACGGCCCGCTTCATCCTTTTGTCGAACCGCTCGGCGGGCTTCGCGTCGATCCATTCGCTGCGGAACTTTGCGTTCTGCTTGTCGAACCTGGTTTGCAGATGGCGATATTGACCTGCGGAAAATTCGCTGGCAAGGGCACCAATCGCCGGCTCGGCGCGCGCCTGCAACACATCGAATCGGGCCTGCACCTCGCGTTGCACGCTGCAGACCGCCTCGCTGTTCAGGTCCTGCGGCGCGGCTTGCGCCCACTGCTCCAGCAGCCGTGCATAGCGCGGCAACTCCTCACGGCGGTGCCAGGCTTGCAACTGCGCGACGGCGGCCAGCACGCGGGGCTTTTGTGCATCGTCAAAACCGACGTAGCCGTCGAGCCAGCCAATAGATCAGATCGGGCGCGTTGTTGTAGCTCAACTGCACGAAACCGCACGCCGACAGCAGCGTGCTCAAAAACAGCGCGCCGATAATTCGCGCTGTTCTGGCGATGAAGAAACGAGGGGCAACGATGGCGGCGGTCGATGTGGTGATCATGGCGGCCGGCAAGGGCACGCGCATGAAAAGCAGCCTGCCCAAAGTGTTGCACCGCCTGGCGGGGCGGCCGCTGCTGCGGTCACGTGCTCGACACGGCCGCGCAGTTGGATGCGCGCCAGGTGGTCGTGGTCACCGGCCATGGCGCGGGCGACGTCGAAGCAGACTTGCGAGGCAGGCCGGGCGCCTGCAGGGTTCGAGCTGCAGTTCGTGCGCCAGGTGCCGCAGCTGGGCACCGGCCACGCGGTGCAGCAGGCCGTGCCGCTGCTGGCCGACGACGGCACCGTGCTCGTGCTGTCGGGCGACGTGCCGCTGATCGCAGGCGGCCACGCTGCGCGCGCTGGTGCGACGCAGGCGCCGGCGCAGCGGCTGGCGCTGCTGACCATCGAATTCGACGACCCGACCGGCTACGGCCGCATCGTGCGCGATGCGGCCCGACGGCGCCGTGCAGTCGCCATCGTCGAGCAGAAGGACGCGACGCCCGAGCAGCGCGCCATCCGCGAGGTCTACAGCGGCATCATGGCCGTGCCGGCGCGGCTGCTCAAGGCCTGGCTGGCGCGGCTCGACAACCGCAATGCGCAGGGCGAGTACTACCTGACCGACATCGTCGGCTTCGCCGTCGGCCGACGGCGTGCCGGTGGTGGCGCACCGGATCGACGACGCGGCTGCAGGTGGCCGGCGTCAACAGCCCGGCGCAGCTGGCCGCGCTGGAGCGCGCCTACCAGCTGCGCCAGGCGCACGCAGCTGATGGAGCAGGGCGTGCGGCTGGCCGACCCGGCGCGCATTCGACGTGCGCGGCACGCTGGCAGTGCGGGCCGGACGTCGAGATCGACGTCAACTGCGTGTTCGAAGGCGCGGTGTCGCTGGGCGACGGCGTGCGCATCGGCGCGAACTGCGTGATCGCCAACGCGCGCATCGACGCCGGCGCGGTGATCCACCCCTTCACCCACATCGACGGCGAGAAGCGCCGGCGTGCAGGTCGGCGAGGGCGCGCTCGATCGGCCCGTTCGCGCGGCTGCGGCCGGGCGCGCGGCTGGGCGCCGAAGTGCACATCGGCAACTTCGTCGAAGTCAAGAACTCGACGCTGGCCGCCGGCGCCAAGGCCAACCACCTGGCCTACCTGGGCGACGCCACGGTGGGCGAGCGCGTCAACTACGGCGCCGGCAGCATCACCGCCAACTACGACGGCGCCAACAAGCACCGCACCGTGATCGGCGACGACGTGCACGTCGGCAGCAACTGCGTGCTGGTGGCGCCGGTGACGATCGGCGCCGGCGGCACGGTGGGCGGCGGCTCGACCATCACCAAGAGCACCGAGCCCGGCGCGCTCACGGTGGCGCGCGGGCGCAGGCAGATCGACAGCTTGAGCCGCCAACTGGGAAGCGGCCGGTGAAGAAAGCCGCCGGGGTCGCTGAGCGCTGCGCGATACTGCAGTGGCTCGCCCGCGTCGGCGTGGCACGCTTCCACGCTTCCGCTACTCGTCGCTGATAGCTGCGCCAGGTCTGCAGGCTTCGCGCAGCGGCACGCTTGCTGGCTCGAACTTGGCGCCGCTTCAGGCTGAAGAAGGCCTTGACGTTGCGCACGTTGGCGTCGTGCGTGAACAGGCGCTGCGCCAGCGCCAGGTAGTCCGGCATGTCGCGCGCAGCCACGCAGCAAGTCCATTCGAAGCCGGGCCGCGTGAGGTTGTACAGACCTGTCGGTCGCAGCCTGCTGCCCGGCGTCGAGTGCCAGAGATCGCGCATGTCGCCGGTCGAAATTGCTCACGCCCCAGTGCCGATCCTGCCGGCGCGCCAGCGCATGAACGCATCGACTGTCTCGGCCAGCGGCACGCCGCCGCGCCAGTGCAGCAGGTAAAGGTCGACGCGGTCGGTCTGCAGCCGGCGCAGGCTGCGCTGCACGCGGCGACGTGCAGGCCTTGGCGGCGATGTGTGGCAGCACCTTGCTGACCAGGAACACGTCGTCGCGTCGGCCCGCGATCGCCGCGCCGACCAGCGCCTCGCTGCGCCCGTCGCCGTACATCTCGGCCGTGTCGATCAGCGCCAAGCCGATGATCCAGCCCGAGCTGCAGGGTGGCCAATATTCCGGCCGCGCGGCCGGGTCGTCCGCCATCATCCAGGTGCCCTGACCGAGGGCAGGAACGGAAATGCCGGACGGCAATTGGACGGTTTCATGACGGTGTGCGGGCAGGTCGGCGAGGCGCGGTGACAATGCCAATAAGCATTCCCTGCCGCGATCTGAAACGGAGCAATCAAGTTGCCGATATCGAGCAATACGCAAGCGGCGCCCAATCCGATGTGGCCGGCGACCGTATCATTTAGGGTTTTCCCTGCGCACGCTCCTACAGCGCGCAGCAACCTCCTTGAAAGGGATTCCCATGTGCGGCATCGTCGGCGCGGTCTCGCAGCGCAACATCGTCCCGATCCTGGTGCAGGGCCTGCAGCGGCTCGAATACCGCGGCTACGACTCCTGCGGCGTGCGTGCAGCGTCGCATCGCCGAGGCGGCCTCGACCGCGCCGCGCGCGCAGCACCGCGCGCGTGGCCGAACTGCTCGAGCAGGTCGACGACGAACACCTCGAAGGCAGCACCGGCATCGCGCACACGCGCTGGGCCACGCACGGCGCGCCGGCCGTGCACAACGCGCATCCGCATTTCAGCCACGGCCCGGGCGTCTGGGACGCGCGTGGCGCAGCGCCGGGCAGCGTTGCGCTGGTGCACAACGGCATCATCGAAAACCACGACGAGCTGCGCGCCGCGCTCAAGGCAAGCGGCTACGTGTTCGCCAGCCAGACCGACACCGAAGTCATCGCCCACCTGATCGACAGCCTCTACGACGGCGATCTGTTCGAGGCGGTGAAGGCCGCGCGTGCCGCAGCTGCACGGCGCCTACGCCATCGCGGTGTTCTGCAAGGACGAGCCGCACCGCGTGGTCGGCGCGCGCGCCGGCTCGCCGCTGATCCTGGGCGTGGGCGAGGACGGCAGCGAACACTTCCTGGCCAGCGACGCGATGGCGCTGGCCGGCGTGACCGACCAGATCGTCTACCTGGAAGAAGGCGACGTGGTCGACCTGCAGCTGGGCAAGTACTGGATCGTCGACCGCGACACACAGGGCCACGCGGTCGAGCGCGCCGGTGCGGACCGTGCGGCGCACACAGCGGCGCGGCCGAACTCGGGCCCTACCGCCACTACATGCAGAAGGAAATCTTCGAGCAGCCGCGCGCCATCGCCGACACGCTCGAAGGCGTGCAGGCGATCGTGCCCGAGCTGTTCGGCGACAGCGCGCTACCGACGTGTTCAAGGAGATCGACTAGGTGCTGATCCTGGCCTGCGGCACCAGCTACTACAGCGGCTGCACCGCCAAGTACTGGCTCGAGGGCATCGCCAAGATCCCGACGCAGGTCGAGATCGCCAGCGAATACCGCTACCGCGAATCGGTGCCCAACCCGCGCACGCTGGTCGTCACCATCACCCAGTCGGGCGAAACCGCCGACACGCTGGCCGCGCTGCGCCACGCGCAGTCGCTCGGCATGGAGCACACGCTGACCATCTGCAACGTCGCCACCGCGCGATGGTGCGCGAATGCAAGCTGGCCTACATCACGCGCGCCGGCGTCGAGATCGGCGTGGCCTCGACCAAGGCCTTCACCACGCAGCTGGCCGGCCTGTTCCTGCTGACGCTGGCGCTGGCGCAAGCCAAGGGCGGCTTGAGCGAAGCGCAAGAAGCCGCTACACCTGAAGGCGATGCGCCACCTGCCCGTCGCGCTGCAGTCGGTGCTGGCGCTGGAGCCGCAGATCATCGGCTGGGCCGAGGACTTCGCGCGCAAGGAAAACGCGCTGTTCCTCGGCCGCGGCCTGCACTACCCGATCGCGCTGGAAGGCGCGCTCAAGCTCAAGGAGATCACCTACATCCACGCCGAGGCCTACGCCGCCGGCGAACTCAAGCACGGCCCGCTGGCGCTGGTGACCAGCGACATGCCGGTCGTCACCGTGGCGCCGAACGACACGCTGCTCGAAAAGCTCAAGAGCAACCTGCAGGAAGTGCGCGCGCGCGGCGGCGTGCTCTACGTGCTGGCCGATGCCGACACGCGCATCGAGAGCGGCGAAGGCATCCACGTGATCCGCATGCCCGAGCACTACGGCGCGCTGTCGCCGATGCTGCACGTGGTGCCGCTGCAGCTGCTGGCGTATCACACGGCTTGCGCGCGGGGGACGGATGTGGACAAGCCGCGCAACCTGGCGAAGAGCGTGACGGTGGAATGAGCGAGCGCCCCTCGCGCGGTTGTCATAAAGTTGCAATAAATGCGGGGTTTTCTGTCCTCTGGTAGCACAAAAAGTTGCATTTATCTTGAACTGCGGGGTTTTGTTTCATTGTTTTAGCCGAAGGAGCGTGAGTACGAGAAGGCAGTCAAAAGGTTGCTTGCTGAGCCACGGCTGGTCCTTTCCCCAGAAGCAAAGCCGTCTCCCATCCCCTTCCTTGCCACGCAAGCGTCGATGACCGCAAAGTTGCGGGCTCGGTCAGCGACGGCCAATCATCAGCTTGCCGTCTCGGTTGCATTGCCACCAGTCGTGCACCGTGTGGTGGCGGCGTGCGCGGCAAAAGAGGTCGGCGCGGCCGACGTCGCCAGCGGATTTATCGGATGTACGCCTGGGGAACACCGAAATTCCACGGCGAAGCTTCTGTCCGACCGGTTACCCGGTTCCCAAAATCACTTCTCCCGAGCCGAGCTTCACCGCAGTCTGATCTGTTTCCGAATTGACATAGGCCTCGTCCACTGACTCGAGCCGCCGCTGCCCGTCACGGCCGAATATGCAAGCGATGAGGTCGGTTTGCTTGAGCTCGTACTGATCAGGGATCCGAAGCGCCTCCGAAAGATCGGCAGTGATGAAGCGCCGAGGCCGATGGCCTTGACCCCCCTCGATGCGCCCTTCCACGATGAAGAACATTTCGGCGCGAAGTTCGGCCTGAATCCAATAGCGGCTCCCCCGGCGTTTCCAGCCGAGGTCGCGTTGGTCGTGGATGTCTGTTCTCAGGAGAAGATCGATATTCTGCATACAAGAACACAATATTTTGTGTGGAGTTCTCACATGATGCCATACAGACTCGCCGCATGGAATACCGGCAGTCATGGATCTCCGAGAAGCACTGGGGAGGGTGATTCGTCGAGAACGTAAGCGCAGCGGGCTGACACAGGAGCGACTGGCGGAGTTATCTGATCTTCACGTCAACATGATCAGCCTCATCGAACGCGGCCGAAGTGCCCCTGCCATTGACACGCTTGAAGCGATTGCCAGGGCATTGGGTCGACGCCCCTCGCAAGTCGTCCGTGCGGCGGAACGAGAGATTCCCTGGTCCGGCGTTGCTCAGGCACGCGGTCGCGAGGGTGTGCGCAAGCGTTGACCGAATCCTAATGTCACGGCTATCTCTGCTATCAGGAGTTATCGTCACCTCAAGCAAACACCTGCTGCTCAGTACATATCCAGCGTGGGTCAGCACGACCCGAGCGCACGCAGCGGTGCACGAACTCAGATCGGTGCGCTTGCGCACCAGGCGCTTCAGCAGCTCAAAAGGCGGTCACGATGGAAACCTCGGCAGCGTCCCAGGATGTGGCCGTGCAGGCGAAAGGTGGATATCAGGAGATTGCCACAACCACGCCACCACATCCTCATTCATTCGGGTTGCGCACTCACTGCGTCAAACCATCGGCAAGCACAGCCGAGCCTCCAAGCCACCACCGTTGCGAGGCAGCAGACGGAGCTGACCGCCATGCCGCGTTGCGATCGCATCAACTATTGACAAGCCCAGCCCGCTGCCGTTGCCATCACCACGCCGCCAAAATCGTTGCAACGCATGCGCCCGCTCATCCGGCACCATCCCTGGGCCCGCATCAAGCACACTGAAAACGACTTCACCAGACAGCGCTTCGATACGGAGCGCAACGGATCCGGGGTGCGGTGAATGGCGCAGTGCGTTGTCAAGCAGGTTGCGCAGGGCTGACACCAACAGAGGCTCCGAAACCGCAAGATTTGCGCTGGCAAGAGTTGTCTGCAAACTCACCCGGCAATCGGCGGCGATTTCTGTCGCCGAGTCATCAATTGCCTGTCGCGCCGCATGCAGGGCGTCGGTCTTGGCGGGCGGACTGGTCTGTGTGCTGCCTTCAAGTCGAGCCAGCACAAACAATTGCTCCAGCGTGCGATGCAGACGTGCCACGCCATGTTCTGCATTGGAAAGAGCTTGCCCCGCAACGTCATCCAGCGGGATGTTGGCGCACGCCAGACGCAATACCTGCAAATGCGTCTTGACGACCGTTAATGGCGTGCGCAATTCGTGGGCGGCATCGTCGGTGAAACGTCGTTCATGCTCGATGGCCTGCTGAACCCGGCGCAACAGGTGGCCGATGGTGTCGATCAGAGGCTGCAGTTCGGGTGGCGGATCGAGCGGGGGCAGTGGCGCTTCGGCATCGACACGACGATGCCAACAGCGCCGCCCGTACGCGTTCGAACGGCACCAAGCCACGCCCGACGCCAATCCAGAGCAAGACAAGGCTTCCGAGCATGGCCACGCCGAATGGAACCGCTGCGCTGAGTGCGATCTCATGCAACAAGCCGGCACGCGCATCGATGCGATCGGCTGTGGCGATGCGAATGTCGCCGTCCATAAGCACATAGGTGCGCCAAAGCTTTCCGCCTGCAAAGTGCGTGCTGAAGCCGGGTGTGGCTTCCTCAAGCCCCGGGCTGGTGACGGTTCGCGCGATCGGCTGGACCGCCACTTCGCCGCGAACCAGGCTGACTTCGCAGGCCAGCGCATCGCGCGCAATCACATGCAGTGGCAATTCTTGCGGCCCAGCCACTTGCAGACGTTCTGGCGGCAACTGTGCGACAAGACCTGCCACCATGCGTGCCGAGGCGGCCAGTCGATCGTCAAGGGTCCCGTGCACCTGCTGGCGCACATCCATGAACATCCATACCGCGAGCACGCTCCAAAGCACGGTCAGAGATGCTCCGATGCCGCCGACAAGGCGCAGCCGCAAACTCGTCATGCCGGGCTTTCACGCGCTGCGGCTGAACCGAGCCGGTAGCCCAGGCCACGCACGGTTTCCACGATGGCTGCGCCGAGTTTGCGGCGCAGGTGGTGAATATGGACGTTCACCGCGTTGCTTTCGACATCGGTTTCGAATCCATAGAGGCTTGCCTGCAACTGCTCCGCGCTGAGGATGCGGCCCGGGTTGTTCAGCAAGGCGCGCAGCAAGGCCATCTCGCGTCGCGACAGATCGATGGGCACGCCGTGCAGGCGAACCTCTCCGGCCGACGCGCTGAACGACAGGGCGCCGTGTGCCACGGTATCGCTGCTGCGGCCGCTGGCACGGCGCACCAGCGCATGCAGGCGCGCCACCAATTCGTCGAGTTCGAAAGGCTTCAGCAGGTAATCGTCCGCGCCTGCGCGCAGGCCTTCCACACGGTACGCAAGGGCGTCGCGGGCAGTCAGCACCAGCACCGGAATCGACTGCCCGCAGGCGCGCCAGCTCGAGAGCAACACCATGCCGTCCTCGTCGGGCAGGCCCAGATCGAGCACGCAGACATCGAACGGTGACGCGGCAAGCGCCGCGCGAGCCCTCGCTGCAGTCGATACGGCGTCGACCGTCAACCCCAGCAGCCGGAGTCCGGCGACGATCCCGCTGGCAACCAGGGGATCGTCTTCCACCAGCAACACATGCATGTCGATCGTCCTCTCATCGGGTGGTTCATCGAGCAGCGCGGTGGTGTTGCCTGTGCCATGCGCCTGCCGATGCGCCGACGGTGGCCGAAATCAGCGAGTTTGCAGCGTTTTCAATGCGATGGTGTGCTACGTACTTCGGCGCAGACGTCACCGCGCGCCGCTCAATCAGCGGCAGCGATGCAGACAGCGCTGCCCATGGTCATCTCGTGTATTTATGGATGCATTGTGCGTGCTCGGACACCAGGCTAGTCCCCACATGGGTGTTTCAAGGGCGTTAACGCTGCCTTAATCCAGCCGCCACAACATTGCGCTCCGGTGACGTGATGTCACGCCTTGAAGCCAACCCATGAACCCCTGGACTGATTTAGCCCGAAGCGCGCTGAGGACCCTGCTCGCTGCGTTGCTGCTATCCATGGGCGCTGCCGGGGTGACGCAGGCCGAGTCAGAGTTTCTTCCGCCTGAGCAGGCCTTTCGCCTTTCGGTGGCCGGATCGGGCAACGATGCACTGGCACTGACTTGGTCGATCGCTCCCGGCTACTACCTGTACCGTGACCGGCTCTCCGCGGTAGCGTCGCCTTCCGGCGCCCGTTTGACGGTTCGGCTCCCGCCTGGCGTGCGCAAGGACGACCCGAATTTCGGCGTGTCCGAGGTCTATCACGACGCCGTGACGATGACCGTTTCTCCTGCCGGCGCAGCCGCGCTCGACATCGCATGGCAAGGGTGTGCCGAGGCCGGGCTGTGCTACCCACCGCAACACCAGCGGATCCCCGTCGATGCCACGCCGACTGCGACCGCAGCGCCAGCAGCCACCTCGGGCACCACGCCGTCGGGGACTCAGGACCGGCTTGGCACATCCGCCGGGCTGGCTTCTTGGCGAGCAGACATGGGCAGCGACGTGCAAATCACGCGGTGGCTCAGGGAACGGACGCTCGGTCTGACGTTGCCGCTCTTTTTTCTGCTTGGCATCGCACTCGCATTCACGCCTTGCGTGTTGCCGATGCTGCCGATCATCTCCGGCATCGTCGTCGGCAGTCGGCCACCGCCGCGGCGCGCATGGGCGCTTTCGCTGGCTTTCGTATTGCCGATGGCGCTCACCTACGCGCTGCTGGGCATCGCCGCTGCGCTGGCCGGGGCCAACCTGCAGGCCATGCTGCAGAATCGCTGGACGATGCTCATGCTCGGCGGTGTTTATGCCGTGCTTGCGCTCGGCATGTTTGGCGTGTTTACGCTGCAACTGCCGACGTTCCTGCGCAACCGGCTCGACAGCGCCAGCCGCGCGCAGACAGGCGGCACGATCGGCGGCGCAGTCGCCATGGGCGTGTTGTCGGCGCTCCTGTCGGTCCGTGCATGACGGCGCCGCTGGCCGGTGCGCTGCTCTACATTGCCCAGAGCGGAAACGTGGCACAGGGTGCGTCGCTCCTGCTCGCGCTCGGGCTCGGAATGGGCATGCCGTTGCTGGTGGTGGGTACCGTGGGCGCGCGTTTCCTCCCCAGCCAGGCCCCTGGATGGACCGCGTCAAGACGGCCCTTGGTTTTGTGCTGTTGGCCACCGCGGTGTGGATGCTCGAGCGCGTGGTGGCCGCGCCTTTGGTGGTGCTGATGTGGGGCGCGCTGCTGCTTGCCGTGGCGCTGACGCTTTGGCATGAAGCGAAGCCCCAGGTCGACGGCGTGAGGCCGAGCCGCACCCCGGTGCAGCTGGTCACCCGAACCGTGGCTGCGGTGGCTGGCCTTTGGGGGGTGCGATGGTGCTGGGCGCTGCGGGCGGGGCGGCCGATCCCTGGCAGCCGTTGCAATTTGCCGGGGCGCCCATGGCTGTTGCGTCGGTGACGGCCACCGGCTCACGCTTCGAGTCGGTCGCCAGCGAAACCGACCTGCAGCTGAAGCTGGCCGAAGCCCATGCCAAAGGTCAGGCCACGCTGGTCGATTTCTATGCCGACTGGTGTGTTACCTGCAAGGCGATCGAAGCACACGTTTTTGGCGATCCGCAGGTGCAGCGTGCGCTGGCCGGCATGCGTCTGCTCCGCGCCGATGTGACCGACAACGCACCGAGCCATCAGGCGTTGATGCGCGCGCACGACGTGGTTGGCCCTCCGACCGTGATGCTG